>NZ_JBHLTS010000069.1:0-95535 GCF_042434235.1 Mucilaginibacter angelicae
AAAATAGTTAGAGCAGTCACCTCAATAGAAGGACTGCCCTAAACAGGCTAACATAAAGCCGCCTAAGACACAAAAATAAAAAAATAACTTTTGCATATCAACACAGAATCTAACGCGGCCCCCGCACCACATCACTAAAATATATTTTACAAGTAATTGCGATTTTTTCCAGGGTTTCCCTGATGGTTACCCGCAATGATGATAGTGAAGAAACGGGTGTTAAATTACAACGCCTTTATATAATCATGAAACAGGTACAGGGCTTTCTTCTTATCCGCTGTTAAATCATAATCAATCTTCACCATCAGGTAATCAACCAAATCAAAATCATCGCGCATGGTTAATTCTTTAAACAGCTCTTCGCGGTGGTCAAGGCCGTATTTTAACGATTCGTTAAACTCGTCCATAAATTTCTGCGGGATGGGCTTGTTGGCTATCCAGGCTGCAAAGGTAAATGGCAGGCCGGTCATTTTTTGCCATTCTTCGGCAAGGTCATAAACGTATTTGTATTGTTGCTTTTTGCCGAAGGTGCGATCGCCTATTTGCACAAAAGCGGTTTGCTCATCTGCAGATTGAGCGTAGTCCGCCGCATTGGTAACCTGTTCGGGGTTTACCTGCCAGTGGTTTTTAAGAAGTACACGGGCCAGGTTATTTGATGAGCGTGATTGCGGATCAAGCTGTATTGCAGTTACATCCTTAATATCGCAATTGCTAAAAATAAAGACAGAATTAACTGCGCCGACCGCGCCAATGCAATAATCAGAAACAATTTCCCATTGCGGCAGGCTTAGTGCTGCTGCAACCGGGATGAGGCCGATATCAACTACATCATCAATGAGCTTTTGAGCACAATCCGAAGGAATGTCAAGGCTCAGGTCAATTTTATTAATAATGTCGGTATGCTGAATGCCGTATAGAAAGGGTTTGGTGTTAGTGTAGCTTACTGCTGATATTCTGATCTTGTTCACAAATGCGCTATTTCTGTTCTTCGGAATTTTTTAGATGTTCGGCGTTGTTAAAGTCGATGATCTCAAACTTTTCGCCATTGTAGGTTACCTTATATAGTACCAGGTTTTGATGCGGAAAGGTATCCATTTCGGATAAGGGTTTGTTGGTAAGGATACAAAGCAACAGGCGTAAAGCACGGCCATGCATACAAATGAGCACTGTTTTTTCTTCGGGATGGCTCATGATCACCTCCATGGCCTCGCGCTGGCGTACCTCAACCTCAAGCGGACTTTCGCCTCCTTCAAATTTACTGTCGAGTTTACCGTCCAGCCAATCACGCATGATCTGCAGGAAAGCGGCTTTATTATCGGTAGTTGGCGCCTGGCCTTCATGAATGCCCCAGGCCAGCTCATCCAAACCCGAAAGCTTTTCATAAGGGATACCAAGGTCAATAAAAGGCTGGATACTTTGCTGGGTACGCTTTAATGCCGATATATAAATTTTATCAAACTGTACGGTTTTATAAGCCTCAAAAAACTGGCAGGCCTGCTTGCGGCCTTCCTCATTTAAATCGGTATTAACCCCACGGCCTTGTATAATACCAAGTTTGTTATACTCAGTTTGGCCGTGGCGTACTATATATAAGGTTTTTTGTATCATTTTTCTTTAAGCTTAAAGCAGAAAGCGTAAGGCTTAAAGCTTTTTTGCTTGTTGTGTTTTCTTTGCTTTTAGCTTTCAGCCTTAAGCTTTCGGCTTACTTTCCGGCCTTTGGCTTTCAGCTTAAAAAATTTAGTTAATTACCGGTAACTTATAATACTGGGGCTTGGGCTCGTCGCCAAATTCAACGTTGGTATAATCTGTTACTACATTATATAATGTATCACGCTCGATGGGCTGGCGGCCTACGTGCTTAATTAACTCAACCAGTTGTTTGGTGCTCATACCCGGATGCTGCTCTTCGGCACCGGCCATTGAGTAGATTTTAGTGGTATCATCCAATGTACCATCAATGTCATCAACACCAAAGTTAAGCGAAAGCTGCGCGGTTGTACGGCTGATCATAGCCCAGTAAGCTTTGATATGATCGAAGTTATCGAGATAAATACGGGCAACAGCATAGTTGCGTAAATCTTCAATCACAGAAACCTCCGGTACGTGCGACATCTGGTTATCCTTATTACGGAACTTAAGCGGAATGAATGTTTGGAAACCACCTGTTTTATCCTGCAACTGGCGAAGGCGTTCCATATGGTCTACGCGGTGTTTATACTCTTCAATATGTCCGTAAAGCATGGTTGCATTTGAACGGGCGCCAAGCTTATGCCATTCTTCGTGAATAGCCAACCATTGATCGGCAGTACATTTATCTTTCGAGATCTGATCCCTTATTTCCGGATCGAAAATTTCAGCGCCGCCACCGGGGATAGAATCCAGGCCTGCTTCTTTCATCAGGTGCATCCCTGTGGCATAATCAATTTTGGCTTTTTTGAAAATGTAATGGTATTCAACCGGGGTAAGTGCTTTAATATGCAGTTCCGGGCGGTGCGCGCGGATGCGGGCAAAAAGTTCCTGGTAAAAAGGCACATCATACTGTGGTAAAACACCACCAACAATGTGAACCTCGGTAACAGGTTCGCCGTCATATTTGGCAACCATATTGAACATTTCATCCATGGTATACTCCCATCCTTCTGATTTTTGTTTCAGCAGGCGCGAGTATGAACAAAATTTGCAGTCGTAAACGCAAAGATTGGTTGGTTCAATATGAAAATTACGGTTGAAATAAGTTTTATCGCCGTGGCGCTCCTCGCGGATATGATTGGCTAAAACACCAAGATATCCAAGCTCGCCCTGCTCATAAAGCAAAACGCCTTCATCAAAAGTGATGCGTTGTTTATTTAATACCTTTTGGGCAATGTGCTTTAAGTCAGCAGATAAATTCGGATCCTGGAGCAATACCTGTAAATTATCTGAATTATGCATCATTATAAATTTGGCCAAATGTACAAAAAAGCACAAAAGTAATATGCGTTATGACACATATTGGCCAAATTTGATGGTAAATTACAATAAGGTTACAGAGCCTTGATCTCGCTGATGGAGATCCCTGTTGAGCAATCATCCTGGCAGCCATTGGGCACATAGCTTGCGTTTGAGATCATGCCGTTATTGTTGGTTTCAAAGTAAATAGTATTCTTTTTCTTATCTGCCGCAAGCCATTCGTTTTTTGCTTTTTGGTAAACCTGATCAAGGGTTATTGCTGAAGCGCCTGAGTTATGCTGGCTCAATGAACTTTTATCTTCGTGCCATTGATCCTTTATTACTTTAGCGGGAGGAGTATTTGCTGTTCTGTACTCCAAAATGTATGCTGAATAATCTCTTGCCACCACTACGCCATTTTGAACAGTGATCTTTGTTTCGGAACCGGCACCAAAAACAGAAGCAGAATTAACTGTATAAGTATAGGAGTTTTTACTTTCGGCCTTAAAGTTTTGCCATACTTTAAAGCTTTTATCATAAGCGGTTTCGTTAGCATCTTTTTTACAGGCGGAGAGCCCGCTTACAATTAACAGGATGAGGATGAAGGCTTTTTTCATGTTTGCAGGTTTTTATGTCTATTCGGCAAAAAATGTAAAAACGCTACAGCTAATAACAAATATTCTTGTTTATTTTGAGCGATAAGCACAAATACCATGAAAACTGAAACTATAGCCATACATGCCGGTAACCATGTTGATGAAGCAACAAGGGCCGTAATACAACCCATCATTATGTCCACCACGTTTGAGCGCGGCAGTGATGGTGGTTTCCCGGCAGGTTATATTTACAGTCGCTCGGCAAATCCTAATCGTCATGCACTGGAGAATGTGTTGGCCAAACTGGAAGGTGGCGTTGAAGCGGCTTCCTTTTCATCGGGCAACGCTGCAGGTATGTCGGTTTTTCAATCGCTTGAACCCGGCACTCACATTATTGCCCCAGATGATATGTACCATGGTTTACGCAATCAGCTTAAAAATCTTTTTGTCGGGATCCTTACTTTCGATTTTATCGATGTAAACGATGCCGAAGTTTTGCAGCAGCGCATTAAACCCGAAACAGGTTTGATATGGATAGAAACACCTTCAAATCCATTATTAAAGATCACAGATATAAAAAAAGTTGTTGCAATTGCCAAAGCGAAAGGCATTAAAGTTTTATGTGATAATACCTTTGCCACGCCTATTTGCCAGCGACCGCTTGAGTTAGGGGTAGATATAGTTATGCATTCGGCCACCAAATACTTTGGCGGGCATAGCGACTTAATGGGCGGTGCTTTAATTACTGCTGAAAAAAGTGACTGGTGGGCAAAGATTCGCCAGGTGCAGGAAATGGGCGGTGCTATCCCCTCGCCTATGGATTGTTATTATTTGGTACGCAGTATTAAAACCCTGCCGTACCGCGTAAAAGGCCATGTACAAAACGCCCAACTGCTTGCCGAATACCTTGAACAGCACCCCAATGTTGAACAGGTGATGTATCCAGGTTTATCTTCACACCCGCAGCATGATATAGCTAAAGATCAGATGCTGGCTTTTGGCGGCATGCTATCCTTTATAATTAAAGGCAATGAAAACGATACGCATAACATCATCAACAAGCTGAAATTATTTATCAAAGCTACCAGCCTTGGTGGCGTTGAAAGCCTGATTGAGCACAGGGCTACAGTTGAAGGTCCCGATACCAAAACACCAAGAAACCTGCTTAGGGTATCGGTTGGGCTGGAACATATTGATGATTTGATTGCGGATATGGAGCAGGCGTTGGCTTAATGCGTGTTTTTTTCTTTGTCTTTATTGTATGAGTTTACCGGGATATTAGCGGTAATTATTACACCGTAATTTTTATTTGTAATTCCGTATTCTTTTATAAGTTGACGTTTGTCGATGATTATTAATCCCTCAAATATTTTGTCATCTATTGCAGCTAAATTTCCTTCGTAATCAGTTTTAAGTATTTTTTTATTGAGGATATATTGAATTTTAGAAATGTTGGCCGGATTAGAAATAAGCTTAGTATAACCCGGTGATTTTGATTTAAAATACGTTTGATAGCGATGGATATCAAATTTTTTGGTTTCCACATAAATCAATCCATATTTTGCTTCACGGCCATACTTTATTATAGCACTTGCGTCCTTGTAAACAGACACTGTGGCAACATCATTAGGGTTAAACTTTTTTAAATCGTCTCCTGTAACCCGTACGCTGTCAATAAAATATACTGGTTCATTGTTTTCCGGTTCCTCAACTATTTGTTGATTAGCATCTTCCTTTTGTACTCCATAACAGGAGAGTGTAAGGTCTGCCGCTTCAATGGGTTTATCCATGTAATAAGCTTTATCTATCGGGAACTGTGGTTTTTTAGTCGAATCTATCCTGACGTAAAAAGCTATTGTATCGTTTGAAAAGCTCCAGTAATTTGAACAGCCTCTTGAATTCCATTTATCTTTAAATTCAGGATACAATTTGAATAGCTCATTAAGTGACAGATTGCTAAGATCGATAAATTTCCCATCAGGTAATTTCCCGGCAAACTGTCTGGTTAATCTGATTTTGCTAACAAGATCTGATTTCTGATCTTGTTGAAAGATCATTCCCGGATGCTTGGGGGTTGAATAGCCTTTGCCGGCAATAAACCTTGAATCCTGTCCAAAGCAATTGACAGCCAGATCCATCTCTTCGACTATGGTATCCACCAAATTTGCATCAGATTTCTTTAAATCAGGAATTTTGGTTTGACAGAGGCAAATATTATTTACAATGATTTTTTTGAAAGAAGTTGGATCATTTGTTTGAGCAAAACCATTTGTAAAAAAAATGAACAGGAGTAAAATAATTACAACTGATTTCTGAAGTGTATTTTCTTGCATAAGGAAGGGGTATCAAGGATATTATAAAGCATTGGTTAAAGGTATAAAAGTTTTCACTTGCATTAAAAAAACACCTTTTGAAATAAAATTTGGTACATTACCATATAACGCCTTATATTTGGAACATTATTTGGTAGCAATACCAAGATCGATCAATCCTCCGCACATAGTTCGGGTTTTGATTTATAAAGAAGCGGCGAGAGATCAGGCTCAATGACCCGCTGGCAACCCTTCAATGTTGAAGAAGGTGCCAATTCCTGTCCCGGCAAATAACACCGGGGAATATAAATTTATAACCATGAAAAGTTTAATTAAATTTACGCAACGCAACACTTTTTACACCTCAAACGGTAACGTACAATATATTGGCTCCCCTATTGGCTGTATTTGTATGTGTTGCTGCTGTTGATGCTTAGCACACCCCTGTTTTCATTTCTCTGAAAAAGCGCGTGTGATGTTAAGCCGGTTATTTCAAACCGGTTTGCCAAAATCCATCTTAACATTCAAAATCTAAATTAAACACATTAAAAAATTACAACTATGTCTGCCTTAAAATTTGAAACCCTACAACTACATGCCGGCCAGGAAGTTGATCCAACAACAGGTTCACGCGCAGTGCCCATTTATCAAACTACTTCATACGTATTTAACAGTGCCGAGCATGGCGCCAACCTGTTTGCGCTGAAGGAATTTGGCAATATTTATACCCGTATCATGAACCCTACTACCGATGTGTTTGAAAAACGCATCGCAGCTTTAGAGGGTGGCGTGGCAGCACTGGCAACAGCATCGGGCCAGGCATCACAATTTATAGCACTAAATAATATACTACAGGTGGGCGATAACTTTGTTACCTCCCCTTTCCTGTACGGCGGCACTTATAACCAGTTTAAAGTAGCCTTTAAACGTTTGGGCATCGATGTGCGTTTTGCTAAAGATGATACAGCAGCAAGCATTGAAGCGCTTATTGATGATAAAACAAAAGCTATCTTCCTGGAAACCATCGGTAATCCAGGTTTTACCATTGCCGATTTTGAAAAGATAAGCGAAGTTGCTAAAAGGCACGATCTGCCATTAATTGTTGATAATACCTTCGGTGCAGGTGGCTACCTCTTCCGCCCTATTGAGCATGGCGCCAACGTGGTTGTGGAATCAACTACCAAATGGATTGGCGGGCATGGTACCAGTATTGGCGGTGCTATTATTGATGCCGGTAACTATAACTGGGGCAATGGTAAATTCCCGCAGTTTACCGAACCATCTGAGGGTTATCACGGACTGGTATTTAATGATGTGTTTGGCATTGGCGGCCCGTTTGGGAATATCCAGTTCATTATTCGTGCCCGTGTTGAGGGTTTAAGGGATTTTGGCCCGTCGCAATCACCGTTTAATTCATGGTTGAATATCCAAGGATTGGAAACGCTTTCATTGCGTGTGCAGCGCCATGTTGATAATGCTTTGCAATTAGCCAAATGGCTTGAGCAGCATCCGCAAGTGGCAAGCGTAAATTATCCCGGACTGGAATCATCGCCATATCATGATCTTGCTAAAAAATATTTAAAGAATGGATTTGGCGGTGTACTGTCATTCGAGATCAAAGGTGATAAAGAGCAGGCCAGCCAGGTGATCAACAACCTGAAACTGGTGAGCCATTTAGCCAATGTGGGCGATGCAAAAACACTGATCATTCAACCATCGGCAACAACGCACCAGCAATTATCTGATGAGGAACAATTATCAGCCGGTGTTAAGCCTGCATCATTGCGCGTAGCTGTGGGTATTGAGCATATTGATGATATCAAAGCCGATTTTGAACAGGCTTTTGCAAAAATTAAGCAAAGTGAGGGTGAGTTAGTTTAACAATGTATAGTTTTTTTTAAGTGATATAGTAAACGTTATTACGGGCAGCAGCCGGACACCCCGGTTGCCCCCGGAATAACAAATAAAAGAATGAACGCAGAGATATTTAAATACACTGATACTTTTGAATTTGAATCGGGCCGGCAGCTTGAGGGTTTAGAGATAGGCTTTCATACATACGGCAGGTTAAATAAGGAAAAAAATAATGTTGTTTGGGTTTGCCATGCGCTTACCGCCAACAGCGATGTGCTTGACTGGTGGAAAGGCCTCGTGGGCACCGGCTTTTTCTTTAACCCCGAAGAGCATTTTATAGTTTGCGCCAATATTTTGGGTTCGCCTTACGGCACTACGAGTCCGCTGAGTATTAACCCGGTTACCGGTCAGCCGTACTATCTTGCCTATCCCCAGTTTACAACAAGGGATATGGTTAAAGCGCATCAATTACTTGCCGATCATTTACAGATAAGTAATATTAATATATTAATCGGCGGCTCCCTTGGTGGCCAGCAGGCTATGGAATGGGCTATTATTGAGCCGGAGCGCATCAAAAACCTAATCCTGATAGCTACCAATGCCAAACACTCGCCATGGGGCATTGCCTTTAATGAGTCGCAGCGTTTAGCCATCACTGCCGACCGTACCTTTTATGCCAACACGCCTGATGGCGGCCAGAAAGGTTTGAAAGCAGCGCGTACCATTGCACTGCTCAGCTATCGTACTTACAAAACCTATGGCATAACCCAGCAGGAAGAAAGTGACGATGTACAGGATGATTACCGGGCCTCAACTTATCAAAGCTACCAGGGCCAGAAGCTGGTAAACCGCTTTAATGCCTATAGCTATTGGTACCTAACCAAAGTGATGGACTCGCACAATGTGGGCCGCGGCCGTCATGGTGTAGATAAAGCCTTAAGCTTAATCAAAGCTAAAACTCTGGTTATCGGGATCTCATCAGATGTTTTGTTCCCTATTGAAGAACAGCAATACCTGTTCAGGCATATTCCCAAAGCTGCCTTTGCCGAACTGGATTCGTTTTATGGGCACGATGGATTTTTAATTGAAACAGAAGCATTAACAAACATATTTACATCGTTTTTTAAAACCGATGTGAAAGGAAAAATTATAGAACTGCAACGTACAGCGTAATGAGTAAAAAGTTAAATATCGGCCTCTTCGGATTTGGAGTTGTAGGCCAGGGTTTATATGACATCGTAAAAACAAAAAAACTAAATATCGAGATCGTAAAGTTTGCTATTAAGGACCCTAATAAAAAACGTTCCTTACCGGCCCACTTATTTACTACCGATAAAGAAGAACTGCTCAATAACCCCGAGATCAATACCATTGTTGAGCTCATCAATGATACTGAAGCTGCTTTCGAGATTGTTTCGAGAGCGCTGAAATCAGGCAAGAACGTAGTATCGGCCAGTAAAAAAATGATCGCCCTGCATTTGGATGAGTTGATCGAAATCCAGCATCAGTATGGCACCTCATTATTGTATGAAGGTGCGGTTTGCGGCAGTATTCCTATTATCCGTAACCTGGAGGAGTATTATGATAATGAACTGCTGCATTCTATCAGTGGCATTTTTAACGGCTCATCAAACTACATACTTTCAAAAGGTTTTATTGAAGGGCTTGATTATGACAGCGCATTGAAGCAAGCCCAGGACCTCGGCTTTGCCGAAACTGACCCGACAAGTGATGTTGGCGGCTTTGATGCCAAGTACAAGCTGGTGATTGCTGCTGCCCATGCTTATGGTGTGGTTGTACAGCCCGATGAGGTATTTAACCTCGGCATCCAGAACCTTGCAGCTGCAGATTTGCAGTATGCCCGTGAAAAGAACCTTAAAATTAAACTGGTACCCGTAGCCAAAGAACTTGACGACCGCAATGTGGCCCTGTTTGTATTGCCGAAATTTGTGAACGATAAGGAGTTTTTATATAACGTTGAGTACGAATACAATGGCGTTACCGTACAAGCAGCCTTTGCCGATCAGCAATTCTTTTTCGGAAAAGGTGCAGGCGGTCACCCTACCGGCTCGGCTGTACTCTCGGACATTGCAGCTTTACGTTATAACTATCAGTACGAATACAAAAAAGCTAAGGAAAAAACAGATCTTAAGTTCACCAATAATATTGAATTAACTGTTTACCTGCGTTATGATGATGAGGAACTGGTTGAGGCACTTAACTTTAAACATATAAATGAGCGCTACTATTCAGGTAGTTATAAATTTGTTATAGGAAAAATCAATTTACAAAATCTGATTGCTAATCAACACCGTATATCGGAAAGTAAGGCTTTTGTGGCCTTTGCCGATCAGCTTACGGGGGTCAGCTTAGCATCGGCAGTTAAAGAAACAGCCGAAGTTTTTTAGTAGATTCTTCGGTTGTTATAATATAAAAAGGCTTCTCAGGTTGGGAAGCCTTTTTACTTATAGGCCGTTCAACATTATTTAGCAAAATAGGCCCCTATCCTTTTGGCAAAAGCTACAGTCATTATACCGATGAATATTTTTGCCCCGGCCGATACGATGTTGCTTTGTTCATTAGCGTTAGCAAGGGTATACAGGTGATATAAAAAATCGGGAATAGTACCAACCAATAACAGTCCTCCTATTATTACCAGGGATATTTCGTAGATAACTTTCCGTTCGGCAAAAAGCTTCGCGTTTTCCTGGTAATCACTTTCGCTGGTAATCCAGCGGGTTATCCTTTTTGTTCCCGCAATTAACAATATCGCCAGTACAATCAGGAAAATGAAGTTTAATCCGTTTACAAGCAACAGGTTTCCCTGTTCGGCAGGTTGTTCAGCAGATGAACTCACATGGTTGCCTATAAAAGTGAGCAGGTTTGGGAGTTTGGAGATATCGGCCACCAGCAGGTATATACCCAATACTTTAATGGCGACCTCATAGATGTCGGATTTTTTCATTCGTCTTAATTAGGGATTAATTGGTTTATGGCTTACAAGATAAACAATTGCACCGCATTAAAAGAGAAATGAAGATCCGTGTCTGAATTATTCCAGGTAGTAATGCCTGATCCTGTTTAAGTTCTCGTCCAACTCATAAACCCAGGGAGTGGCAGTAGGGATCTCCAGCGCAGTTACTTCCTCGTCATTTAAATGATCAATATATTTTATAAGCGAACGAAGGCTGTTACCATGCGCTACCACAATAACCTTTTGGTTGCGGCGCATAGCCCTCACAATTCTTTCATTCCAAAATGGCAATACCCTGTCCATGGTTTCGCTCAGGTTTTCGGTTAATGGGAGTTCGCGCTCCGTCAAATCCTGATACCTAAGATCGTGCCCCGGATACCGGGGGTCTTCTTTAGTTACAGCAGGCGGATGCTCATTAGGATCACGCCTCCATTTTAATACCTGCTCTTCGCCGTATTGGGCAACGGTTTCATCTTTATTTAAGCCCTGCAATGCCCCGTAAAAACGTTCGTTCAGCCGCCATGATTTTTCAACGGGGATCCAAAGGTGATCAAGCTCTTCCAGTATATAATGCAATGTTTTGATTGAACGTTTTAGGTAGGATGTGAAGCCGATATCGAAGTTGTACCCATTTTTATTCAGGATCTTCCCGGCATGATGGGCCTGTTCGTACCCTTTTTCCGACAGATCGACATCTTCCCAGCCGGTAAACCTGTTTTCCTGGTTCCAGATGCTCTCGCCATGGCGTATTAATACTAATTTTTGCATAGGTAAGCCCCCTCTAAATCTCCCCCGGCGGGGGAGACTTTTCTTTTTTGTTATTTAAAGGCCCTCCCTACCGGGGAGGGTTTGGGTGGGGCCGATTACTTAACGCAAAAGTAGGTTAAGGGTTGTGAAAAACTTGATTAATATTTATAAATCAGTTAGCTTGCGGTACAAACCAAATAAACTAAAACCTATTATGATCCCTACTACTCCAGTACCGGTGAAGGATGGCATTGCCAATCCGGCGCCACTTGGCCTTTGCGCTTTCGGTATGACAACCGTTTTATTAAACATCCACAATGCCGGCTTTTTTGAAATGAACACCATGATATTAGCCATGGGCATATTTTACGGAGGACTGGCACAGGTTATTGCCGGTGTTATCGAAGCAAAAAAGAATAACACTTTCGGGCTAACAGCATTTACCTCATACGGATTTTTCTGGCTTTCATTAGCTGGCTTATTGATCATGCCAAAGCTTGGCTGGGGGGCTGCACCATCCGAAGGCGCGATGATTGCTTACCTGAGTATCTGGGGGGTATTCACCTTCCTGTTGTTTTTTGGTACATTAAGGCTTAACCGCGCTTTACAGTTTGTTTTCGCATCGTTAACCATATTGTTTTTCCTGTTGGTGGCGGGCGATGCTACCGGTAATGCCGGCATTAAACACCTGGCAGGTTATGAGGGTATTGTTTGCGGGGCTTCGGCTATATATACAGGTGTTGCCAATTTGCTGAATGAGATGTACGGAAAAACTGTTTTGCCTGTTGGCCCGGTGAAGGTTTAAATTATTTCAGCTAAATTGCGAGGGTGAAAGATTTTAAAAAATATTACAGCATACCGGCCACTCCCGAAGAGATTTACGTGGCCATAACCAACCCGGTTACCATTGAGCTTTGGACAGGCGAAACAGCCGAAATGTCGACAGAGCCCGGTACAGAATTTTCTATGTGGGATGGCAGCATTGTAGGTAAAAACATTGAGTTTGAACCCAATAAAAAAGTGGTGCAGCAATGGTATTTTGAAGGGCAAAGCGATAATTCTATCGTTACCATCAAACTGCATGCTGATAAACAGTTTACATCTGCCGAGTTAAGGCATACCAATATTCCGGATGATGATTACAATGATATTGTTGACGGATGGAATGACAGCTACTTTGGCGGTCTGATAGATTTTTTTGAGGGCGCTTAAGGGGCGTTAATAATCAAACATCACCTATTTTAAACAAATACAAAGCTTTATACCTATGAAACAAGGTCTTTTAATTGATATGGATGGGGTAATTTACAGCGGCGAACAACTGATAGAAGGCGCTGATAAATTCATCAAACACCTTATTGATAACGATATCCCGTTTACCTTTATGACCAACAACAGCCAGCGTACCAGCCTGGAGGTTGTACGCAAGCTTAAACGGCTGGGAATTACTGTAGAAACAAAACATGTTTATACAAGCGCCATGGCTACCGGGAAATTTTTGGGCGATCAAAGCCCTAACGGTACTGCATTTGTACTGGGCGAAGGCGGCTTGTTAAGCAGCCTTCATGAAAACGGTATTACACTTGTTGACTCCGATCCTGAATTTGTTGTTTTGGGCGAAGGCCGCAACTTCACCTTAGAGATGGTGCAGCGCGCAGTTGATATGATTTTGGCCGGTGCCAAGTTCATAACCACCAACAGGGACCCATCACCTAAAAAACCGGGCTGGAACAATTTAGGCATTGCAGCTACAACAGCCATGATTGAGGAAGCTACAGGCCGAAAAGCATTTGTAACCGGTAAACCAAGCCCGGTAATGATGCGTTCGGCAAGGAAGTTCCTGGGCCTTGAAACCGCCGAAACAACCGTTATTGGTGATACCATGGAAACTGATATCCAGGGCGGTGTGCAAATGGGTTATAAAACTATCCTCGTATTATCGGGCATTGCCAGTAAAGATCAGTTAAGCCACTACGCATTTAAGCCGGATATGGTGGCGAGTTCGGTTGATAAAATAGTATTTCCGCTTAAATGGTGGTAATAAATTAAATTCCGTATCCTCATTTAAAAGCGGACGATCTTATGGGTCGTCCGCTTTTATTTTTTAGCGATATTTTTTAATTGAGATTGGGATGTATTTAACTATAGCATAATATCATTAAGCTTTTATTAAGTATTTTTTAATATCACTGGTTTTATTTGCTTTAAACCAATTAAAACCAAGGCCCTTTCCCTAAATGGCTGCGGTTAAACCATTAAACCAATATTGCTATTTATGTTCGTTACCGTATTTAAACCTCCTTAGGTTTTTGCAGGTTATTCCTGTATCTACTCTTATTAAACCAATCTATCAAAAAATTACATCTGAAATTATGAACTTAAAAAAACTATCTGTCTTAAGCTGCGCGCTTATCATAGGCATTGTAAGTGCCTGCTCAAAAAAAGAACTGGCAGGTAATCCGGCCAATTCATTGAATAATAATCAGCCAAAACTCAAAACAGCAGCCTCGGCGGTTGGTGACGTTGTAGGTAAAATTACCGTAGGCTACCAGGGCTGGTTTGCCGCTATTGGCGATGGTTCGCCCATTAACCTATGGTGGCATTGGTGTAACCCAAATAACCAGGCGCCTAATGCCAATAACATCGGCGTTAAATCGTGGCCCGATGTACGGGAGTACACCAGCACTTATCAAACAGGTTTTGCCAACCTGAACAATGGAAGCCCGGCAAAACTGTTTTCTTCCTTTAATGATCAAACAGTAAATGTTCAGTTTCAATGGATGCAGCAAAATAATATTGATTGCGCAGCGCTGCAGCGTTTTAACCCAACCGGTGGCGAAGGCCCGGTGCGGGACGCCATAACTGCCAAAGTTAAAACCGCTGCCGAGGCTACAGGACGTAAATTTTATATTATGTACGATGTAGGCGGCTGGACAAACATGCAATCAGAAATTAAAACCGACTGGACAAACAAAATGTCGGCCTATACCTCATCATCGGCTTATGCCAAACAGAATGGCAAACCGGTAGTGTGTATCTGGGGTTTTGGCTTTAATGACAATGATCATCCATTTTCGGCAGCGGTTTGCCTGGATGTGATCAATTGGTTTAAAAGCCAGGGTTGCTATGTTATAGGAGGCGTACCTGCGTATTGGCGCGATCCTAACGCCACTGAGGTACGGCCTAACTTTTTGCCAACCTTTAATGCCCTCAACATGATTTCGCCCTGGATGATCGGTAAAATCGGCACCATAACTGAGGCTAATAATTTTTATAATAATACGCAGGTTGGCGACCAGGCTTATTGTAATACCAACGGCATTGATTACCAGCCTTGTGTGCTGCCTGGTGATTTGCAATTGCGTCAGCGCGTTCATGGCGACCTGATGTGGACCCAGTTTTATAACCTGATCCATGGTGGTGCACAGGGGCTGTATATATCGATGTTTGACGAATACAATGAAGGCAACCAGATTGCCAAAACAACAGAAAATTCATCATTTGTTCCGGCTGGATCTAACTTTTTATCACTGGACGAGGACGGAACCGTTTGCTCTGCTGATTATTATCTGCGGTTAACCGGTGACGGCGGCAGGATGCTGAAAGGACAGATTGCGCTTACTGCTGTGCGCCCGACAGCGCCTGTAGCAGGTGGCAGCAATCCAACCACACCTCCCATTGGGCAAACAATAACCCTTAAAGGTTCAAATAATGACTACGTAAGCAGTGAAAACGGCACACAAGCTATGAATTGCAACCGGGTTACCGCCGGAGGCTGGGAACAATTTACAATTGTTGATGCAGGTGGAGGTAAAGTGGCCCTGCAAAGCCAGGGGAAATATGTTTCATCAGAAAACGGTACCCAGGCCATTAACTGTAACCGCACATCTATTGGCCCCTGGGAACAGTTTGACTGGGTGAGCAACGCCGATGGCACCGTTTCTTTCCGGGGAAATAACAGTAAATACATCTCAGGTGAAAATGGCACCCAAGCCATGACCTGTAACCGGACTACTATTGGCGGCTGGGAATCTTTCAGGGTTAATCAGTAATTTTATTTTACCAATAGTTTGGAGCCGCCCTTTTGCAGAGGGCGGCTTTGTTTTTATTTATATTTGCCGCATGGATACACCTCTCCAACTCTCCACTTTTGAATCTGAATTTCGCGTACGCCCCGATGATATAGATATGTTTCAGCACGTACATAACAGTAAATATTTTGATTATGTACTGGCTGCCCGCTATGATCAAATGGAACGCTGCTATGGCATGGCCATGGAGAAATTCATGGAACGCGGTTTTGGCTGGGTGGTTCGTACTGCCCATGTTGACTATAAGCGTGCCCTAACGATGGGCGATTACTTCATTGTAAAGACAGGTATTGATAGCATTGACGACAAAGGCTGCCGCGTAAAGTTCAGCATCACCAATAAAGCCACCAAAAAGATCTGTTGCGATGGCTGGTTTGATTATGTAATGATTGATATGGCTACGGGTCGTGGTGCAAAGATCCCGCAGGATGTAATTGATCAATATTTGATCTGATATATTAACTCCTTGGATGAAACTGGCTTATCGTGCTTTTTAAATATTCCCTGTCTAAATGGGTGTAGATCTCGGTTGTTGTAATGCTTTCGTGACCCAGCATTTCCTGTACCGCCCGCAAATCAGCACCCCCCTCAACCAAATGCGTGGCAAAGGAATGACGAAAAGTGTGCGGACTTATCTTTTTCTTTAACCCGATGGTTTCGGCGAGGCCTTTGATAGTTAAAAAAATGATTTGCCGGCTTAACCTTGTACCACGGCGGTTCAGGAAAACATAGTCCTCCTCGCCTCTTTTTATTGGATTGTGAACCCGTACGTTTTCTATCCAGAGCTTCAGTGCTTTTATAGCTTCGCTGCCAATGGGTACCAGTCGTTCCTTGTTGCCTTTACCGGTTACTTTTATAAACTCGATATCAAGGTACAGGTTGGACAGCTTCAGTTCGGTGAGTTCGGATACGCGTAAACCTGATCCGTACAGTGTTTCCAGTATGGCTTTGTTGCGCATGCCTTCCGGCTTTGAAAGATCTAAGGCGGCTATAATTTTATTGATCTCCTCATAGCTAAGCGTATCCGGCAGCTTTCGCCTGATCTTTGGCGATTCGAGCAGCTCAGAGGGATCGGTTTTGATGATATCCTCCATCAACAGGTATTTGTAAAAAGCTTTGATACCCGAAAGGATCCTGGCTTGTGATGATGGGATCATTCCCAGCTCATTTATCCAGTTAATGAACTCCCGTAAATTGGTTAAAGTAATCAATTCGGGTTTTAATTTAACTAACTGTAAATCTGAATATTGATATAATTTTTCTATATCCCTGCTATAAGCCTCGATGGAGTTGTCGGACAGCGACTTCTCTAATTTTAAATATGCCTGGAAACCTTTTATTGTCGAACGCCAATCCAATTGATTTTAGTTTTGATGATTTATAGCTAAGTTTGAACTAATGAAGATACAAATTATAAACGGCCCCAATCTGAACCTGTTAGGCGTTCGCGAAAAGTCAATTTATGGCGATGCCAGCTTTGAAACCTATCTTGAAATCTTGCGCCAACGCTTTGCAAACATCACCATTGATTATTACCAAAGCAACATTGAGGGCGAAATTATAAATAAACTGCACGAAACCGGCTTCAGTTACGATGGTATTGTGATTAATGCCGGGGCTTATACACACACTTCCATTGCCATTGCCGATGCTATTGCTGCTATCAACACGCCGGTTATTGAAGTTCATATCTCCAACGTACATAAACGCGAAGAGTTCAGGCATAAATCAATGATTGCGGCCAATTGCCGTGGTGTAATTGCAGGTTTTGGGATGGATAGCTACCGCTTGGCCATTGAAAATCTGGCTGTTAAATAGTATTAAAATATTTTATCATTTTGATAAAACGCTTTTGGTGTAAAAGTGTTTAACCATTGCTTTCAGCTTATTTTCCAGATGCTTAAAATATTCAGAGTTGCCGCGCTAAGTTTGCTTTTTGTTACGCTGTTATCCAGTGTTAATACTTTTGCCCAAACTAAAAAGAAAAAAACGCATTCGGTAAGAGATTCACTGCGTGCCTCTATCCTTTCGCGCGATTCGATGATGCGGGCGCTTAAGCGTTCGGACACATCGGTAAATAACCTGCTGCAAAAGGTTGAGTATTATACATCAGCCTTTAACCAGATCAAAAGCAATCTCTCCAAAAAGTTAGATACTACCGATATCAGCACCCGCCTGCCGTCGTTTGAAAAACGGATTACCCTGATCAAATCGCTTATTGATAATGATAAATCGAGCACACTAAGGTACCTGTATACCATCAGGGATGTGCTTACGCGCAGCGATGACCAGCTTGACCTGTGGCAGGAGCAGCTTGCCGATATCAACAGCAAACTTGTTCAAAATCAAAATGATCTTGACGCCATATCACGCGATAGCGTTTTAAAGATCCTGCCTGCCGATAGCTCGCTGGCTACTACTTACCTTATCCAGAAAATAGCCATCGACAGCAAATATCATCGCTTGGATACCACTAACAAAAAGGTGATGGTAAAGATAGGCTTGCTGCAAAACCGCACCTCAGGCGTTTATATCTCGATCCTTGACCTTAAAGATCAGATTGATACCAAGATCAGGGATTTCAGTATCCGGGCTATGTCGCAGGAGTATAGCAATATCTGGAACATGAATGCCGACGAAGGCAATGAATTTGGTCCGGCCACAAAAGCTACTGCCGATATGAACGCCAAGCTTTTTAGCTTTTTTATTGGCCGGGATATCCTGATCCATCTTGGAGGTTTGGTGGTGTTATTTGCGTTTTTTGCCTGGGTGCGCGCCAGTCGCCGGAGGATCTTACGAGATAACGATGCCCCGGAAAGTGTGTTTAACCAGGCTAATTATGTTGTGAACCACCCATTCATATCATCGCTAATTTTAACGTTTACGCTGCTGCCTAATTTTTATGATCATCCACCGGTAGTAGTATTGGAAATGTTTTTACTGATACTGATGATAGCGCTGCTTTACCTGGTAAAAAAGGCGTGCCCGGCAACCATGTTCCGTTACATGCTGCAGTTATTTGGCATCACTATTATTTACAGCCTGAGCAATCTTTATATCCAGGTTACCAATATCGACAGGGTAGCGATACTTGTGTTGGGCCTGGCGGCATCGGTAATAAGTTTCAGGTTTTTATCAAAAGTGCGTAAGGCTAAGGATGAGTACCTACCCTATACCGGTTTTATACTTAAGGTTTTTATCTTTCTGCAAGCCTCATCCTTTTTATGCAATATTTTCGGCAGGGTGAGTTTGGCTAAGATCATTGGTGTTACTGTGGTATATAATCTTTGGCTTGCCCTCGCTTTGTATTACATTGTGCATATCATTATGGAAGCCTTGTTCCTGCAACTGGAAGCAGGTAAAAAGAGCAACAACCTTACTTCTTTTATCGACTACAAACTGCTTCAAAATAAATTCAGGAGTGTATTGAGTATTTTGGCGGCCTTACTGTGGCTGGTGATGCTTACCCAAAACCTGAATATTGAAGACACAGTATTTGATTACCTGGGGGATTTCCTGACCAAAAACCGAAATATAGGCGGCACCAATACCCAGTTTACCTTTCAAAGTGTGATTATATTTGTGGCCGTGATCTGGCTTTCGTCCATCGCGTCAAAAATCATCAGCTACCTTTATGATATTGCAGCCAAACATGCCAATGATATTGATGTAGCCAAGAAAAAGAACCGTACCTCTACCCTGCTGATCCGCATCGGTGTAATTGCTTTAGGTTTCTTCCTGGCAGTTGCAGCTTCAGGCGTACCAATTGACAAGATCACCATCATTATCAGTGCCTTTGGTATAGGCATCGGTTTTGGTTTACAGAATATAGTTAACAACCTCGTATCGGGTTTGATACTTGCTTTTGAGAAACCGATCCAGGTTGGTGATATCATTGAGGTAGATAGCCGTTCGGGTACCATTATGGATATCGGTATCCGTGCAAGTAAAATTGCTACGGCAGATGGTGCGGAAGTGATCATCCCTAATGGCGACCTGATATCGCACCATGTAATTAACTGGACATTAAGCAATAATAACCGCCGGGTTGAACTGATTATTGGGGTAGCTTACGGCTCAAACATTGAGCAGGTTAAAGCGGTGTTATTAAACATGCTGAACAACCATGACGATATTATGCTTCAACCGGCGCCATCAGTATTCCTGCATAACCTAAGCGAAAGTTCGGTTGATTTCAGACTGTTCTTTTGGGCTGCGGATATTTCAACATGGCTTTCTCTAAAAAGCAGGGTGCTGGCCGATATCTATGATGCTTTCGCTGAAGAAGGGATCGATATACCGTTCCGTCAACAGGATGTGCGGGTGATATGGCCTAAGGGCTTGCCTCCCATTAAAATAGAAGCACCAGGCATCAGTGACGCCGAAGAACCAAAACAGGATACTGATGATGTTAAAACTCCGAAGGATCAAGATCAGTAAAATGAGTCTTCTTTTTCACAAAGAAATCCCAAACAATACTGCCCTTGTATATGCCTTTAGTGTTTTGCCGCGCGCTACCTTTTGCCTTTCGCCTTTCGCCTTTCGCCTTCTTAAACAGGCTTAACACAAAGCTTTGGTGTGCCCTGCTTACCGCCCAGGCGTCTTTGCGTTTGCCTTCCATTAAAAACCGGAGCAGGGCAAGCAGGTCCATCATAAAACGGATGCAGATCACCCAAAATGCCCGTCCGAAAGGAAGGTTCTTTTTTATAAGCAGCAGGTTGTTCCTGAAGTTAAGATAAGTTTTAAATGGATTTTCGGCATTAAGGGTGCCACCGCCAACATGGAAAATGGTTGATTGCGCACAATACATCACTTTATAACCCATATTTTTTAAACGCCAGCAAAGGTCGATCTCTTCCATGTGAGCAAAAAAGCTTTCATCAAAGCCACCGGCTTCGTCCCAAATGCTTTTTTTGATGAATAATGAAGCGCCTGATGCCCAGAATACCTCGCCCGATTGCTCGTATTGGCCATTATCTTTTTCCAGTTCGTAAAAGATCCTGCCACGGCAAAACGGATAGCCATGCTTATCAATAAAGCCCCCGGCCGCCCCGGCATGCTCAAAATAATCCTTTTGCGCGTACGATCTGATCTTGGGAGCAGCAGCGGCAATTAAACTATCGCTTCCCATTAATTCAATAACAGGTTCGATCCAGCCGGGTGTAACTTCCACGTCCGAATTAAGCAGGATATAATAATCGGCATCAACCTGGGCCAGCACCCGGTTGTAGCCACCTGTAAAGCCGTAGTTTTTATCGTTTTGGATAATCCTTACCGATGGATAGTTCTCGCGCATAAATGCCACAGAATCATCGGATGAGGCATTGTCGCCCATCACAACTTCCAGGTTAGGCCATGTTGATGATAATACCGAAGGAAGAAATTGTTTAAGGTACTTTATGCCGTTCCAGTTTAAAATAACTACAGCAACTTTAGGTGTATGGGTCATCTATGTAAATCCTCCGGCTTAAACTTCCATCTCCGGTGCGACCATAACCAGTATTGCGGTTCTCTTCTGATCATCCCCTCAAGGTATTTCACGTGCATATCTGTTATTTCGTGTTCGGCAGTTTCTTTTGGTGTTTCGGTAAGCGGGATCAGGGTATACTCATAGTATCCGCGCTTTACCCGCTTCATGTCGTAAAAAACAACGGCGGCATCTATTGTTTTGGCAATTTTTTCAATCCCCAGAAACACGGCAGTCGGCTGATTTAAAAAATCAGCAAAATAAGTAACCTCATGCATTACGGGAGTTTGGTCGCCCACCAGTACGCTTACGGTAAGTTCCTTACGATACTCAACCATTTTGCGCAGTGTTTGCTTCATAGCCACCGGCTGCCCCCCAAACCGCGACCGTATTTTAATAAAAAAATCGTCGAATGTTTTATTTGACAAGTTTTTATAAATAATCATGAACCTTTTATCGGTAACAAAATTAAAATTAAGGGCTGCCATTTCCCAGTTGCAATAATGACCGGCAACTGCAATAATACTTTTACCTTTAGCAAAGTATTCAAAAACAAGATCGGAGTTGGTAGCCACTACCCTTTTCCTGATCTGCCTTTCAGATACGGTGATCATTTTTATAGTTTCAACTATCAGGTCGGCCAGGTAACGGTAGTATTTGCGTTCAATATCGCGGCGCTCCTGATCCGTTTTTTCGGGGAAGGCGTTGCGTAGGTTCTGCTGCACTACATCGCGGCGGTATTTAACAATATAGTAAACAAAAACAAACGCGATATCAGATAAAATGTATAAAAACCAAAAGGGGAGCAACGATATAAGGTATAAAATTAATATACCCAACTTAGTAAAACCCTTTTTTATCATTATTTTCGCCAATTTTGAGCACAAACATAAAATATATGATTGAAAAAGGCGCTGTGTTACCTATGTTTTATCTTCCGCCGGTTGAATACTTTGTACAGCTAAACACGTACAAGCCTGATATACTGATAGAAAGAGAAGAACATTTCCCTAAACAAACTTATCGCAACCGGGCCAATATCTACTCGCCCGATGGTGTGCTGGCATTGGTAGTGCCGGTAATTAAAGGTTCAAAAAACCACACAAAAGTTAAAGATGTAAAAATCAGCTACGATTTTATGTGGCAGCGCCTGCACTGGCAAAGCTTACAGGCCTGTTATCGCCGTTCGGCTTATTTTGAGTTTTATGAAGATGATTTTGCACCCTTTTATGAAAAACAAATTACCTACCTGTTTGATTATAACCAGGAGCTTTTGAACCTGCTGCTTAAGCTCACTAAAATAAAAACAGCATTAAACTACACGGATGAATACCATGCCGAATATCCTGACCTGCATGATTTTCGGTTTTCTATCCATCCAAAAAAAGAAATGGAAATGCAGCAGAAACCATATTTCCAGGTATTTGAAGACCGCCAGGGCTTTAAGAAAAACCTGAGTATTATTGATTTGCTGTTTAACCAGGGGCCTCAAACAATAAACTATTTGTAAATGAATGGCAACATGAAACGTTTACGCCTTAAAAAGCATAAACAGGCAGGCATCGTAGGCGAAAGACCGGGTACTATCAGGATAGCCGATGATGCACTAAAGCCTATAATATCAGTTTATTCGTACAATAAAGACGAGCTGGTAACCTGCGAAGGGAAGGATATAAAAACATCGTTAAAGCAACTTGTCAAATGCGATAACCATACCCACTGGATCAAGATAAACGGACTGGGCGATGCCGACATGATTGAACAAATTGGCTTGCATTGCAATATCAACTCTTTGGTTTTGGAGGATATTGCCAATACCCATCAGCGCCCTAAGTTTGATGAATATGAAGATTATGCTTTTTGCACCAGCCGGATAGTTCATTTTAATAAAGATAACGAGATTATTAACTGCCAGTTTTCCGCAATAATAAAGGATAACATCATCATTAGCTTTGAGGAAGATCATACTGAACGCTTTGATGCTGTAAAGGCCCGTTTAAAAGCCGGGAAGGGCGCTATCCGCACCGCTGGCCCCGGTTATATGTGTTACGCGCTTACCGACACTATAATTGATACCTATTTTGTTTTGCTGGCCGAAATTGGCGATCATTTGGATGCGCTTGAAGATAAACTTTACTTAAGCGCGGATAAAACGATCATGTTTGATGCCCAGCAGCTAAAACGTACCCTTATTGTTGTACGGCGTGCAAGCTGGCCCGAGCGGGATAAGATCAACGATATGATCCGGTCGGAAAGCCCGCTGATAACGCCCGAGGTTAAGCTGTTTTTGCGCGATGCCTATGACCACTGTATCCAGGCTATGGACCTTATTGAAAACTATAAGGAGGTAACATCAAGTATTATCGATCTGTACCTGTCCATGGTGAGCAACCGCATGAACGAGATCATGAAAGTGCTTACAATCATCTCTGTGATATTTATCCCACTTACTTTTATAGCAGGTATTTACGGGATGAATTTTTCCCGCCAGGATGATAAAGGTCATATCCTTCCGGATAATATGCCCGAATTGTATTGGCATCATGGCTATATTTATGCCATAGTGTTTATGCTTTTAATAGCAGTAGTGCAGGTATTTGTATTTTGGAAAAAGGGGTGGTTTAACAGGTTGTGAGCCCCCCAGCCCCCTAAAGGGGGAGTAAAAAGCGTAAAATAAAAAGGAGTATTGCACACAGTAATATTCCTTTTATATTTTAAGGTAAATCTGATTAGAAAGCCCCTCCTTTAGGGAGTTTAGTGAACAAATTCTGATTTCAGATCCGCTTTCATCGCTTTCCTGAACTTCATTACTTTGGGCTCCGAAACGCCAATGATATAAGGTTGATCGGGATGAGAACGGTAATATCCCTGGTGATAGCTCTCGGCAGGATAAAACACCTTGAAAGGCACAACCTGGGTAACTATAGGATCGGCATAATGCTTTGACTCATTTACTTTTTTAATGGTAGCCTCAATCGTATTTTTTTCTGCATCGTTACGGTAAAAAGCTATGGAGCGATAATCGGTACCTTCATCAGGTCCCTGGCGATTAAGCGTGGTAGGATCATGCGCAAAAAAGAATGCCTCAGCTATCTTATCAAACGTAATCACTTTTGGGTCGTAATAGATCTGTACTGTTTCGGCATGATTGGTGTTTTGCGAGCTTACCTCACGGTAGGTTGGATTTTTGGTAGTACCGCCCGCGTACCCCGATATTACTTTGTTAACACCTTTCAATTCAGACATGGCTTCGCTCATGCTCCAGAAACAGCCACCCGCAAAGGTAGCTATAGCCTCCCCTGCTTTTGGTTTTGGCAAAGCTGCAAAATCATCACTGCTTTTTGAGGCTTGTCCATCGGCACAACTGCTTAAAAACAGGAATATGCCTGCTGTATATAAGATCAACTTTTTCATAATTGATATAACTATTAGTTTGTTTATATACGTTACCCTTACGCAGGCAGATGGTCACGGCCATGTAAACAAGGCTAACGCCGGTTTGCCTGCTGCATGAGCGATTTTTTTACCATGAAAAGGATTTCGCCCAGGCCATTTGTTTTGATCTCAAATGTGGTTGAAAGCAGCATCCCCATTTTATCTTTAGTAAAACCCTTGCCCGCCATCCACTCCAGGTATGATACGGGGATATCAGCTATAATAGTGCCTTTATATTTGCCGTAAGGCATCCTGGTTTGTACAATATCGATGAGTATTTTAGGGTCTGGCTTTAAATTTTCCACGAGGTAAAGGTAATACTTTAAGCTTTGAATAGTAACCGCCATCCCGATAACAAACTTTAAAAATCCGGTTACATAAAGTAATCGCCTAATGAATCAGTATTCCATCAGCTTATAGCCATGACTGCGGATATTAATAATTTCGAGTTTCGAATCCTCTTTGATGAATTTACGAAGCCGGGTAATATAAACGTCCATACTACGGGCATTGAATGGGCTATCATCACCCCATAGTTTCATGAGTGCTGTTTTTCTTTCCAACAGTTGGTTTTTATGTTGTATTAAGAGTTTTAGAAGTTCGGCTTCACGCTGGGAGAGGTTAAATTGCTGTTTATGACAATAAAATTCAAGCTTTTGATAGTTGAAACTGCAGTTGCCGATATTAATTTCTTCCGGCGTATCGTGGATCATTTTACTATTGATACTTTTTCTGCGTACAAGTGCTTTTAACCGCAATATCAGCTCTTCCATGCTGAACGGCTTTTTCATGTAATCATCGGCGCCTATTTCCAATCCTTTCAGCACGTCTTCAGTTTGCGTTCGCGCAGTTAAAAAAATAACCGGAACAAGTTCATCAACCCGGCGAATGTCCTGCACCAATGAAAAACCATCTTTTCGGGGCATCATCACATCAACTACACACACATCCGGCTTGTTCAAATTAAACATGCTCCAGCCCTCCACCCCGTTTGCAGCAACAGTAATGGCAAAACCACGGGTTTCAAGCGATTCCCTTACTATCGAAGCTAATACAGGCTCATCTTCAACAAACAGTACTTTTATTTTATCCATTAAGCGGAAATTCAATAGTGAATGTTGTTCCCTTATTTATTTTGCTTGTTACGCCAATTTTTCCTTTCAGCGTTGTTACAAGTTGTTTCACATAGCTTAATCCAAGACCATAGCCTTTTACATCGTGCAGGTCACCGCCCTGAATGCGGTAAAACTTATCAAATATAAGTGGTAAATATACCCCTTGCATCCCCATACCATCATCGGCTACCTGTAATTGCCAGCCATTTACAGCCTGGCTAATCCTGATTTGAATATTCACTTTTTCGCCGCTGTATTTTATGGCATTATCAACGAGATTGCTCAGGATGGTATCAATGATAAACCCATCAGTAACAATCTCTGTATAAGTAAGATCATATTGAAGTTCAATAACAGCATTTTCATATAAGCTAAACCGCGCAACTATCTGTTTCACCAACTCCATGAGATTGAGGGGTTGCAGGTTCGCCAGCTTAACACCTTGTTCATATTTGGTGATCTCCAGTACCCTGTCAACATTACTATCCAAGCTGTCAAGTACTGCAGCATTAATTTTCAGGTATCGTTCCAGCTTTTCAGGATCCGCAGCAGCGCCGAATTGGGCCAATGCCTCGTTAGATGATTTCAGAATAGTTATTGGGGTGCGTAGTTCGTGGGTTATGTTATTTATAAAATCGTTTTTGATACCGTCAAGCTGCATCTGGCGCTTAATGATTATGCCCATATAAAACAAGCTTCCTGCCGATAACATGATCAGCAGTAATGAAACCGAAGCCGGGAAAATATTTTGCGCAAATAACAAATTGCTGCTGTTTACTTCGGCTTTAACCACAATGGGCGATTTATAAAAGTTAATGACCGCGGCAATTTCACCAGGCGGAGTTTTGAACTGGTTTCTTAAAATGACCAGCTTAAGCGGAATGTCGATATTTTCCTTTTTTAGTTCACTTTTGAAGATCCTGGTTAAAGTATCAAGGCTAAGCGATTTGTGCAATTGCTGCGATAATAGCCTGGCTACCATCGCCCTTACTATTTGCAGGTTGTTTTTATCTACGGCTACAGTTAAAAATTCGGCATTAAACTTTTTAACCACTTTTGGGGTGTCCAATGCAATCGAATCGCGGTTGGGTCGGGTTCTCATGAAAAAAGATAAGGTAGGTGCTTTGTATTTTAATGAAGTAGGTAACTCATTTTGCTGCACCTGGTACATGTCAATACTGCGCAGTAAAGCGTTAGTTGCGGCATTCTTAAAATTACGCTCGCCTGTTTTATAGGAAGTGTATACCCAGTAAAACTGGAACAGGATGATACCGCCTGCCGTTAGGGCAGCTACAAGAAAAATAAATACAAGCCTCTTTTTCACTATGATGATAACAAAGATATGGTTAATAGCTTTTCATTTACCTGCAGTTAACATTAGTTAACACTAAACTACAGGCAGTTAACATTGTGCAGCGGTATTGACAATAATTTTGTATCAAATAAAATCAAAAATCAATATGAAAAAGTACCTGTTATTAGTCCTATTCAATTGCATAATATTGAATGTGATGGCACAAAAGATGCCTGATAATGCCAAATACATATTGCCGGATGGAAAGGTGATAACTGCCAACAAGGTTGACAGTGTTAACAAAGCCTGGGGAAACAAGGGCTTCCTGATGGGGCACGATGACAAACATCCCGATGAAATTCACTTATCACCCATGACCGATGATTTTTTAAAGGAGGCGGCTGCAAAAAAAGCTAACCTGGAAAAAATGCTCAACCAGCCTGCACCCGATTTTACATTGACCGACCTTAAAGGCAAAAGCTGGTCGCTGGCAGCACTTAAAGGAAAAACGGTAGTGTTAAATTTTTGGTTTACTACCTGTATGCCCTGTATTGATGAAATGCCTAAATTAAATACGGTTAAAAACAAGTATGCGTCACAAAATGTGGTTTTTCTTGCACTTGGCCTGGATGACAGCGCCGCAATAAAGTCATTTTTAAAGAACCACGCTTTTGAATATGCGCTGTTTCCAAAAACGCAAAACGTTGGCAACGAGTATCACGTGGCTAATTATCCAACTTCTATGGTGATTGATCCAAAAGGGATAATCCGGTTTCTGCAAATAGGTGGGAATGATATTGATCAGGCATTACCGGCAGCCATTGAATCGGCAGCTAAATCATAACGATGTTTATGGGGCTGCAAACTATTCCTGCAGCCCCCTTATAATAAAAAATGTTGCCAGCGCTGCCGCTAAACCTACAGTCGCTTTCAGTATCCCGCTGCTTACATAGGGCGGGATATATTTTACGCCCATTTCATCGGCAACGGCCGGATGGCCTACATAACGGCCTTTTGCCGGTATGGCCAATTGCTCAAAATTATCGGCCAGTTCATGTAATTCATCATGAAGCTCACGGCCACGCATCACCGGGCCATGGCCTGCGGCTACCGTGCGCGGCTCAAGCGCTGTAAGCCGGCGTACCGATTGCGCTGCGGCTTCCCAGTCGGTTGTGAAATATCGCGGCGGACCGGTTAGCTTTTTTAACGAGCTAAATGAATACAAAGCCGATTCGGCTTTAGTGGTTGAAAAAGCATCACCAACTACGAGGGTTGAATTTATGGGCAAAAACAAGGAAATATGACCAGGAGTGTGGCCCGGTGTATGAATGATCTTCCATTCGGGCAGTTCCGGGATCCCTTCTTCCATGTTGATGGCTTTTACTTTGCTGCCTATATTTATTGGCGCTGTAGGGAAAAATGTTGATAGCAGGCTCATTACTCCATCGGCTAAAGTAGGATCGGCAGGTGGGTATGATGACAGGCCGGTTAAATAAGGTAATTCAAGAGTATGGGCATAAACCGGTACATCCCAAATCTTTAAAAGCTCTTCCAGGCCGCCCGCGTGATCGGCATGTCCGTGTGTAAGCACAATAGCTGCCGGCCTTGTTCCTGGCCCGAAAAGTTCCTCGGCCATGGCAATGATTTTACCAGCCGAACCTTTTAACCCCGTGTCAACCAAAACCCAGCCTTTAGCAGCACCGGGACGGTTGGCAATCATATAAATGTTAACGAATAATAGTTTGGTTCCCCATACCCTTTGCGATACCTGGAAATATTTTGTGCTGAGCCTTCTGTTCATGGTTTGTAATTGTTAACAAAACGTAACTCACATATTAAAAGTTTTAGCTGGGTTAAATTTAAAAACAATTTTTATCTGTCTAAAAACAAATAACATATCTGCCTGCACAGGGTAGATGCAAACAGAAATTACTTAAACTATGTTAGGTTAATAAATTATAAACATCATGGAACAGCAATTTGATGCTACACTTACAGGTACCGACAGCGAAATTGACGGAACAGCACAACAGGTAAACCTTCCCGGTTATCCCAATGCCTATGAATTTAAATCGATAGATGAAACATTGCATTTGGTAATAGCCAAAAATGAGGACGGTGAATGGATCAGGCTTGATGGCACAGAACCCTATCTTTCAAGCTGGATTGATGAGCTGGCAGAACAGGCAGTAAGCCATTCTTTATAAAAAGGAAAAGCCGGGTCATTTTTGACCCGGCTTTTTTCGTAACAATTTCTATGTGTTTAGTCCAATTCAATTGGTTTCATTTTTGGCACTAACAAGTGCATGATAAGCCAGGCTAAGATATAGGCACCCCCGCAAACAAAAAACATGATGTAATAAGCTATCTCAATTTTATGGATAGATCTGTAGTATACAAACAGGTTTTTTTGCACGGCAAGCGATAAGAATACGCCGCCGATAGAGCCGAACATCCCCCCTATACCTGTTACCGAACCAATTGACCGCTTAGGGAACATATCCGAAACTGTGGTAAAAATATTAGCGCTCCAGGCCTGATGTGCTGACGCGGCTATCCCAATTACAATTACGGCAAGCCACATGTTGATGCCTCCCAGGATCTGGGCAAATATAATTGGTATCACCAGCAGCGCATAAATAAACATGGATGTTTTACGAGCTTTAAATACCGGCCAGTTATTTTTAATGAGGTTCATAGGTAACCACCCGCCGCCAACACTGCCAAAGGTAGACATGGTATAAACCAACGCCACAGGGATGGCTATAGCCGTGCCTTTTAAATTATACTGGCTCTCCAAAAAATCAGGCAACCAAAAAAGATAGAACCACCAGATAGGGTCGGTTAAAAATTTGCCGATCACAAAAGCCCAGGTTTGCTTAAAGGAAAGCAGCTTGCCCCATGATATTTTCTTTTGCTCAACAGTTAGCAGGCTTTCGGCCTGGCTGTCATGATCGCTGTTAATGTAGTCAAGCTCGGCTTTTGATACCTTGTTGTGTTTTGAAGGTACGCGATAAACAATTTGCCAAAGCACCAGCCATATGAAGCCTATCGAACCGGTTATGATAAAGGCCCAACGCCAGCCCCAGGCAACCGCAATAAACGGAACCGTTAAAGGGGCTACTATCGCGCCTATATTTGCTCCCGAATTAAAAATGCCTGTAGCAAATGCCCGTTCTTTTTTAGGGAACCACTCCGCAACGGTCTTGATAGCTGCCGGGAAGTTGCCTGCCTCACTGATACCTAATGCAGAACGTACTACGCCAAAGCCAAATGTGCTGCCAACAAAAGCGTGGCATACTGCCGAAATACTCCATAGCAACGTTGAAAGGAAATATCCCAGCTTAGTGCCAATCTTGTCAATGATCCTGCCTGCAGCCAGCAGACCGATAGAATAAGCTATTTTGAACGCTATCTCAATGTTGGCATAATCGCCGTCATTCCACTTAAATTCCTTTGTAAGGTCCGATTTAAGCAAACTGATCACTGCCCGGTCAAGGTAATTCACGGTTGTTGCAAAAAACACCAGCGAGCAAATCACCCAGCGGTAGTTTCCAACTTTTTCTTCTCTCATTATAATTTAGGTTAACAGGCTATTTAATGGTTTGTACTATTTCCAGCAGCTTTAGTGTATCGTTATAAAGCTTGTCGTACTCCTGGTTTTCCAGTACGCTTTTGCTGATGAGCTTGCTGCCCATACCCACCGCGCATACCCCGGCTTTAAACCAGGTACTGATGCTGTCATGATTCAAATCAACCCCACCTGTTGGCATGAATAACTGACCGGCAAACAAATCCTTGATTGATGACACAAACTCCGGCCCTAATATATTGGCCGGGAATATTTTTATTAACGCTGCACCATTTTGCTGCGCTGTGTAAATTTCGGTTGGCGTCATACAACCCGGAATCCATAACAGGTTATGCTGTGCAACCAGTTTGCCCACTTCGGGGTTAACAATTGGCGATACGATAAAATCGGCCCCGGCAGCAATAAAAGCCTCACCTTCCTGAACGCTTTTGATAGTGCCTATGCCTAATTCCAAACCGGGCATTTCGCCATTGACAAGGGCTTGCTTTAATACTTTGAAATTTTCAAGGGCAGCTGCACCGCGGTTAGTATATTCAAATACCCTGATCCCTGCTTTATAAAGCGTACGGGTTATCTGCAGGCTCACTTCCGGGTCCTTATAAAAGAACAGCGGTAATGTTCCCTGCTTTAATATGGCGTCAAGTACTATATCTTTTTTACTCATTGTTTCATAGCATTATAAATTTCATCAACAGTTTTGGTAGTTGCATCCCCTTCAATAAACAGCTTTTCAAAAGCGGCTGCAGTGGCAAAATCCAGTAGTTGCTGCGGGTCGTGTTTGTTGTAAAAGCCGTAAATAAGCCCGGCCATAAAGCAATCGCCGCTGCCTACTTTATCAACCACGGTTTCGGTAGTGTAGGTTGGCGAATGGTAAAAGCGGTTACCTGCAAAAAGCGAAGTATAATATTCAACGCCTTTACCTGCATCAAAGCGGAAGGTGTTAGCTACGGCCCGGCAACGCGGATATGCGTCCATAATCTTTTCAGACGAGTAAAGCCCTTCTTTGAGGTAAATGCTTTGCTGCCCCGATTCATGGATATCCGGTGTAACAGGAATGCCCAGCATGGTTTCTTCGGCCCAAACATTGCCCATAATTATATCTGCATATTGTACCAGGTTCGGCATGATTTCTGTCGGCTTTTTGCCATACTGCCATAATTTTGGCCGATAATTAAGATCAACGGAGATGGTAATATGTTTTTTGCTTGCCGCCTGTAATACTTCTTCGCAAACATCGGCAGCCTGCTGGCTTAAAGCCGGGCATATCGCACTAAAATGAAACCAGCTCACACCTTCAAGAATGGTATCCCAGTCAACCATACCCGGTTTCAGATCGGCAAAGGCCGAACCTGCACGGTCATACACAATAGCATTGTTCTTTACATCTTTACCGCGGGTTAGGTAATAGAGCCCTACCCTGCTGCCGCTTTTGTGTATTGCCGATGTATCAATGTTTTTATTTTCCAGGTAACTGATGATCTGTTCAGATAATGCATTATCAGGTAAAGCGGTAAAGTATTTTATCGGCTGCTCCCACAAGGCTAAGGCGTTGGCAACATTAAGTTCGGCGCCGCCCATAAAAAATGGCAGCTTGTTTTCTGTAAGCCACTGGCCTTCACCATCGGGGCACATGCGCAGCAGCAATTCACCAAACGACAGTATGCTCCCCTTTGTATTTTCGATATCGCTCATTTAAAAATTGAAATAGTTTTTGGCGTTAAAATAGCAAATATCACTCACGATCTTGCCCGTCCATTCAATATCGTTAGGTAGTTCACCGTTTTCTATATCATCACCCAAAAGGTTACAAAGCAACCTGCGGAAATACTCATGCCTCGGGAACGACATAAAACTCCTTGAATCTGTAAGCATCCCCACCATACGGCTCAGCAAACCCATGTTTGATAAAGCGTTCAATTGCTTGATCATTCCATCCTTCTGATCCAAAAACCACCATGCCGAACCAAACTGCATTTTACCAGCTACCGAACCATCGTTATAATTGCCCACCATGGTTGCAAACAGCTCGTTATCGGCCGGGTTAAGATTGTAAATAATGGTTTTAGCCAACTGGTTAGTGGTATCCAGCCTGTTCAGGAATTTAGATAATGCCCTGCCCTGTGCAAAATCTCCAATAGAATCCCAACCGGTATCAGGACCTAAATTGGTTAAGGCGCGCGCATTATTGTTACGCAAGGCACCGAGGTGAAATTGCTGTACCCAGCCTTTTTCATGATCCCAGATGGCAAAGTAATACAACATGGCCGATTTAAATTTCAGGATCTCTAACGGAAGTAATACTTTGCTATTCCTTATCTTGGCAAAAATGGTGGTTATTTCAGTATCCGTATAATCTTCAGCATAGATCTGCTCCAGACCGTGATCAGACAACTTACAGCCATTCTCCGCAAAATAATCATGACGGCTTTTAAGGGCTTTCAGGTAATCGTCAAAGTTTGAAATATCTACATTAGCCACAGCTTGTAACTGATCAATATATTTGTTAAGCCCGGCAATATCATCGGCGTTCATAGCTTTATCAGGGCGGTATGCAGGTAATATTTTTACACTGTACGCATCCCGCTTCAATTTTTGATGATAGCTAAGGTTATCCAATGGGTCATCCGTAGTGCCAACAACCTCTACATTTTTATTTTTAAGGATGTTACGCACACTAAACGCGGACGATTGCAGCTTTTCATTGCACTGGGCATATATTTTTTGTGCCGATGTTGGCGAAAGCAATTCATCGATACCAAAATATCGCTGCAGTTCAAGGTGTGTCCAATGGTACAGCGGGTTTCTTAAGGTGTACGGCACAGTAGCAGCCCAGGCCATAAACTTTTCCTCGTCGGTTTTATTGCCGGTGATATAGGCTTCATTAACACCATTTGCCCTCATGGCGCGCCATTTATAATGATCGCCATAAAGCCATACCTGGGTTATGTTTTTAAAATTGATATCATCAGCAATCTGATCGGGCGGCAGGTGGCAATGGTAATCAATTATAGGCTGATGGCTTGCGAACTCATGATATAAGCGCTGCGCAGTTTTAGTTTGAAGTAAGAAGTCCTGATCTAAAAAATTCTTCATTGGTTATTAACAGATGTATACCAGGGTTAATGGTATAGTAGTTTATACTTGTAAGCGGCAAATTACACATCATATAGGCAAGTTGGAAGTAATAAGCCTAAACAATCCACGCAAACGTTTTCGTTGACGGGGAAAAGCTATCGTCTATGAAGCAAAAAGGCGACGAGTATTAACCCATCGCCTTTTTTATCTGTTGGTAAAATTTCTGCTACCAGAAAATTGAGTACAATGCAACTACGATACCGGTTACAATTAATGCACCTGCCAAAAATCCTTTTGAGGTTTTAAACATCGAGCCATCAATTTCAAGGCCGTTAGTTGTAATGCCCCTGGCCTGGTCAATTTTTGATATAATGTACATACCGACAACGCAGATGATAAATACAAAGCCCATACGGTCAAGGAAAGGGATCTCGTATAACTTGGTTACCTTATCATCCTGTAAGGCTAATTTTGAAAAGCCATATGGTGACAGGAAGCTCAGATCAATAAACCTTGGTGCCAACTTAAAGAAACAGGAGAAGATGAAACCGCCGATGGTTGCAAATAAAGCAGCATTTGAAGTAGCTTTTTTCCAGAAGAAACCAAGGATGAACATGGCAAAAATACCCGGAGATACGAAGCCTGTATATTCCTGGATATACTGGAAGCCTTGTTTGCCTTCACCCATTAGTGATTTACCGATAAGCTCTGATAACACGATACCTAAGAATAAGGCTACAACTACAGAGATCTTACCCAGGTTAACCAGTTTCTTATCAGTAGCCTCAGGGTTGATCGCTTTCTTGTAAATATCTAACGTAAAGATGGTAGCAATACTGTTTGCTTTACCCGCTAATGAGGCTACAATTGCAGCTGTTAACGCAGCAAATGAAAGACCTTTTAAGCCGGTAGGCAATAAGTTTAACAGTGATGGGTATGCTTTATTAGGATCCAGTACACCTGATGAACTCGCCATTTCCTGGTGGAACATACCTTTTTGATATAACAAGTAAGCAGCAATACCTGGCAATACCACGATAACCGGCATCAGCAACTTAAGGAAAGCCGCAAACAGGATACCGCCGCGGGCAGTTTTAAGGTTTGCACCCAAAGCCCTTTGGGTAATGTACTGATTACAGCCCCAGTAGTTAAGGTTGGTGATCCACATACCACCTATCAACACCGACAAGCCAGGAAGGTCCATGTAATTTGGATTATCCTTTTTGAAGATCATATGGAAGTGATCGGTAGCTTCGCTATGCAGGATCTTGAAACCGTTTAATAAGCCTGTGGTGCCTTCCTTTTCGCTTAACAAAGTAAGTGCAAGGTATGATGCCATTAAACCACCCAGTATCAATACCGCCACTTGTATAACGTCGGTATATCCGATAACCTTCATACCGCCTAATGTAATAACTGCCGAGAATATCGCCAGCAGCCAGATACACAGGTGAATATCGAGGCCTGAGATACCGCTGATAGCCAAGGCACCAAGGTAAAGGATAGACATTAAGTTAACCACGATGTACAGCAACAGCCAAAAGATGGCCATGATCATGGCTACGGTTCCGTTATACCGCTGGTGCAAAAATTGCGGCATGGTAAAGATCTTATTTTTAAGATATACCGGGATAAAGAAAACCGCCACAATGATAAGGGTGATAGCCGCCATCCACTCGTAAGTAGATATCGCTAAACCCATTTTAAACGCAGACCCACTTGTACCAATAAATTGTTCGGCAGAGATATTTGAAGCGATGAGCGAAGCTCCGATAGCCCACCAGGTTAACGACCCTTCGGCCAAAAAATAGTCTTTTGAGGTGGCATCGGCGTTGTGTTTGCGCTTATACACCCACCAGCCGTAGCTGGCAACAATTACAAAGTAGATAAAGAAAACAGCATAATCGCCATTCGAGAGGGTTTTGAGGTTCATTGTTTTGGTTTGTCTTTTGGTTTAATATGTATGATTGACAATTATAAACTATATATATCGATTTATCAAGTTTTCGATGTATTCTTGTTTACCACTTATCACTTTAGGCTCGCCGTTAGCTATCGCATAGTTACGCAAATCTTCCAAAGAAACCTTACCCTCTTCAAAATCTTTCCCGGTACCTGCATCAAATGAGGCATACCTGTCGGTACGTAATTTTTTGTATTCTGATTTTTGCAGGATGTTATCAGCAGTTACCAAAGCTCTTGCAAAAAGGTCCATACCGCCAACGTGCGCATAGAACAGGTCTGCAGGATCAGTTGAGTTACGACGGATCTTGGCATCAAAGTTAATACCACCACCCTGGAAACCACCTGCTTCAAGGATGATCAGCATGCACTCGGTTACTTCATTGATATCGTTCGGGAACTGGTCGGTATCCCAACCGTTCTGCGTATCACCGCGGTTAGCATCTATCGAACCTAATAAACCTGAGTCGGCAGCTACCTGTAATTCATGCTGGAAAGTATGACCGGCAAGCGTAGCATGGTTAACTTCAAGGTTCAGTTTAAAATCGTTGATCAGATCGTATTTCTGTAAAAATCCTAATACGGTAGCCGCGTCATAATCATACTGATGCTTGGTGGGCTCGCATGGTTTAGGCTCAATGAAGAAAGTGCCTTTAAAGCCTTGCTTGCGGGCATAATCTTTAGCGGTATGTAAAAATTTAGCCAAATGCTCCTGCTCGCGTTTCATATTGGTGTTAAGCAGGCTCATGTATCCTTCACGGCCACCCCAGAAAACGTAATTTTCACCGCCTAAAGCGATAGTTGCATCCATAGCAGCTTTTACCTGTGCGCCTGCATGGGCCAGCACATGAAAATCAGGGTTGGTTGAAGCTCCGTTCATATAACGTTTATGGCTGAACAGGTTTGCAGTACCCCAAAGCAGTTTTACACCGCTGGCAGCCTGTTTTTGTTTCGCATAGTCAACCAAAGCCTGTAAACGGCGGTCGTTTTCAGCAACATCGTTACTATAATCAACCACGTCAACGTCATGGAAACAGTAGTAAGGCAGGTTCATTTTGGTAAGGAACTCAAACGCTGCATCCATTTTGTCTTTGGCACGCTCTACAGCATCTGCCTTTTCATCCCATGGAAAAACATGCGTAGCGCCGCCAAAGGGATCGGCACCGGTACCGCAGAACGAGTGCCAGTACGCGCCTGCAAAGCGTAAATGATCTTTCATGGTTTTGCCGGCCACTACCCTATCTGCATCATACCAGCGAAACGCCAGCGGGTTATCTGATTCAAGGCCTTCAAATTTTATCTGGCCAATTTCTTTGAAAAATTCCTTTTCGCCTGTTACTATGCTCATATTGTTTTAATTATTGAATTAGTGAGTTATTGAATTATTGATTTTGTGAACTGTGGAATTAGTGAATTATCTTCCGCATTACCTTTTGCCTTTAACCTTTTCCCTTTCACCTCAACTTAGCCTCAAATCAAGCAAGGCTTTCCATTCCTGGTAAACGGCTTCAAACTGATCGGTTGTGGGTTCAACCAGTTTAATTGCTTTGATATTGCTGAATGCTTCGGCCGGTGATTTGAAAATCCCTGCGCCTATACCGGCTCCCAGGGCTGCACCTACGCTGCCATCGTTATTGTAAAGCTCAACGGGTACGCCTGTAGCATTTACAAACGTTTGAGTGAACAGATCGCTCAGGAAGAGGTTGCTTTTACCCGCTCGGATCACGGTTGGGTTCATGCCATTGCTGCGCATAATGTCAAAGCCGTAACGGAACGATGAGGCTATCCCTTCCTGTACGGCCCTGAAAATATGGGCAGGGGTATGCAGGTTAAGGTCGATGTTTTGGAAATGTGCGCCTACCTGCTTATTATTTAACATACGCTCGGCGCCGTTGCCAAAGGGTAATACCTGTAAGCCTTCGCTGCCCAAAGGCGCTTTTTCGGCTTCAGCATTCATTTGATTATAGCTGTAGCCCGTACCGAACGTATTTTTTACCCAGCGATAAAGACTGCCTGTTCCGTTAATGCAAAGCAACACACCAAGCCTTTTTTGTTCACTGGCATAGTTAACGTGTGCAAAGGTGTTGATGCGCGATTGCTGATCATAAACCAGTTGATCGTCCACACCATATATAACACCCGATGTACCTGCGGTGGCCGCTACTTCGCCGGGGTTAAGTACATTTAATGATAAGGCATTATTGGGCTGGTCGCCTGATTTATAAGTAACCGGGATGCCGACCTTTAAATTAAGTTTTTCGGCTACAGATGCCTGTAAAGTTCCATGCGAGGAAAATACGGGGTTGATAACCGGGAAAAGGCTTTCATCAAAACCAAAGTAACTGATGATCTCTTTGGAGATGCCGTTGGTTTTAAAATCGAAGAACACACCTTCAGAAAGGGCTGATACTGATGTGGTGATCTCGCCTGTGAGTTTCATGGCAATATAATCACCCGGCAGCATGATCTTATCAATTTTACTGTAGATCTCCGGTTCATTTTCTTTTACCCAGGCCAGTTTTGAGGCCGTAAAGTTTCCAGGCGAATTAAGCAGGTGCGACAGGCAATGCTCCTCGCCTATTGCAGCAAAAGCCTTATCGCCTATTTCAACAGCGCGGCTATCGCACCATATAATACTGTCGCGAAGTACGTTTTGATCCTTATCAACCAGTACAAGGCCGTGCATTTGATAGGCGATACCTATAGCTGCTATATCATTTGAATTGTATCCCCCCTTGGCATGGCAGCGCTCTAACGCCTTTTGTGCCTGCTCCCACCACATTGATGGAGATTGTTCGGCCCAGCCGGGATGCAATGCTTTTATCGGTGATTCCTGGTCGGGGTATTGTGCCGAAGCAATTGTATTTTGCGTTGCGGCATCAACAACACTTACCTTTACCGACGATGTACCTATATCAATCCCTAATAACAGCATAGCCTATTTAGATTTTTGTATGATTTTTTGGTTGTATTTATTAATTGGTAACTTAACGCAACGAAAATAAAGAAATAAATAAAAATTGCAATCGATTGCGTAAAATATTTTTTCCAACTTGCACTCTATAATGAAGAAAGTTAAACGCACCACCATTTATGACATCGCCGCCAAGCTCGGCATAACTGCGTCTTCCGTATCAAGGGCGCTGAACAACAGCAGCCAGGTGAACGAAAAAACCAGGGAGCTGATCATTAAAACTGCCGACGAGCTCAATTATAAACGCAATACCCTTGCCTCAAACTTGCGCAAAGGCCATTCAAAAACCATTGGCGTAGTGGTACCGCGCATAAACCAGAACTTTTTCAGTAACGTGATAGCGGGAATTGAGGAAACAACTTACCAAAAAGGGTACAACCTCATCATCTGCCAGTCGGGCGAGGTACATGATAAAGAAATTCAGTGCGTTAACACGCTCATCAACCAGCATGTAGATTGCATAGTAATCTCAGTATCAGCCGATAGCTACGATTATCAGCACCTGCAAAACGTGCTTGACCATGGTATTCAGCTCATCCAGTTTGACCGTGTTGCCGAAGAGTTGGAAACACTTAAAGTAATCAATGATAATGAACAGGCTTCATTTGAGGCCGTGTCTCATCTTATCGAAAATGGATATAAACGTATAGCCCTGCTGGAAGGACCGCAAAACCTGAACATTTTTCGCCAGAGAAAGAACGGGTACCTGAAAGCGTTGGAAAAACATAAGATAGCAGTCATTGACGAACTGATAGTTGAAAATGCCTGGACAAAGGAACTTGGTGCAGCAGGTACCCGCAAGCTGCTTAACCTCCCCCATCCTCCGGATGCGATATTTGCTTCCACATCTGATTTTTCGGCTTTGGGTGTTTTGGAGGTGGCCAATGCTATGAATATTAAAGTACCCTCTGAACTGGGTATTTGCGGTTACTCTAATGAAGCTTTTACCGAGATCACCAGTCCGTCGATAACCACGATAGACCAGTTCAGTATTTATATGGGAAAAACCATCGGTAACCTGTTTTTCCAGGAGATTGCCAGTACCGAAGTTTCGGTTAAGCCAAAGATCATCAGTATAAAACCAGAGTTGATTATCAGGGGGTCGACATCAAAAAACAGCCCGCTTTAATTCTCCCCCCTTTAGGCTACAATGTGAACACATCTTATAAAAAAAGAAAATGTCATTTCGATAGAGCTGGGGACGGGCTGAGAGGTGGAGCGAAAGAGAAATCTTCTACATCAGGCTCTACAATTTATACCTGTAAAAGCAGGGCGTAGAAGATTTCTCCTCACCTCCAATGCACAAACCCCACCCTTGGTTCGTCGAAATGACATTTTTTTTCTATTAATGATAAAATTAAAAAGATGTGTACACACAGTAGCTCTCAGGGGAGACTCTTAAAAAACATTAACCAGCCTTCAACTATTCCGAACGCAAACTTTTAACAGGATTTGCCAGCGCTGCTTTTATAGACTGGATACTGATGGTTACCAAAGCAATCAGCGTTGCGCCGCCGCCGGCCAGCAGGAAGATCCAAACGGTCATATCTATTTTATAAGCAAAATCCTGCAGCCATTTACTCATTGAGTACCAGGCAATAGGTACCGCTATAAGGATAGAAATGATAATGAGCAGCACAAACTCGCTGGCCAGCAAACGGATAATGCCGCCAACGCTTGAACCAAGCACCTTGCGGATGCCGATCTCGCGTGTTTTTACCTGTGCCGAATAAGTTGCCAGACCGAACAAACCGAGACATGAGATCACAATGGCCAATGCCGAAAACACATTGAACAATGAGCCCGTGCGCTCCTCCGTTTTATAAAGCTGACTAAAGTTTTCGTCCAAAAATGAATAAGCCAGCGGTGTATCATTGTTATATTGTTTCCACGTGTTTTGAGCCGCAATAATCGCTTTCTGGGCATCCCCACCGGTTGTTTTAATGAAAATACGATAGCAGCTTTCCGGATGGTATGCCAATACCGCAGGTTCTATCTTTTTACGAACAGTAGTATAATTGAAATCTTTTACTACACCAATAATGGTACCCTTAACCTTCTGAATCCTGAGACTTTTGCCGATGGGATCTTTCATTGCCATAGCTGCAACAGCTGCTTCGTTAACAATAAAATGGGTTGAATCGGCAACTGCGCCGGTAAACAAGGCTCCTTCTTTCAGTTTGATCTTAAAAAAGCTCGTAAAATCCCTATCAACAGCAATCGGGTGGAAAAACAGGTTTGATTTGGCGGGTTTGCCTTCCCAGTCGTTATCACCTGTCCAGCCATTGTAATCAACGATATTACTGCTGCCGCGGGTTACATCTGTTACACCCGGTTGTTTTAATAAATCTTCTTTGGCGGCATCATAATGTGCCTGCATGCCCTGCATCATAAATGAAAGCACATTTTCTTTATCGTACCCCAAATCGCGGTTGCGGATAAAGCTCAACTGCTTGCCAATGATAAGCGTACCTATGATAAGCACTATAGATACCGTGAACTGCAATACCACCAATACCCGCCTGAATGCAGTATTACCAATTCCCGCCATAACTTTACCTTTTAAAGCCTTCAGTGGCTCAAATGATGATAACAGTAATGCAGGGTAAATGCTTGAGGCAGCCAGTGTAGCCGCTAACGTTAAGGCTATGTATATCCAAACCTGGTAATTACTAATGGATAGTTGCAGCTGCTTGCCCGAAAAATCATTATAAACCGGCATCAGCACATACATTAAGCCAACGGCCAGCACGGTTGCTATCAGGAACAATACCGTAGTTTCAATCATGAATTGCATAAACAACTGCAGTTTGCCCGCCCCGATGATCTTGCGCATGCTTACCTCTTTAGCTCTCAGCATTGACCGCGCTGTTGAAAGGTTTACATAATTGATACAGGCAATCACCAATATCAAAATAGCTACAATAGCAAATGTGCGTACGGTTGAAATGCCCCCATCTCCCCCATCAGCTTTGTACAGGTGCATGTTTAATAGTGGTTGCGCCAGGTAAGGCACCGGGGCATCGTCGGGCTTATTACGTTCATGGATAGCCTGCAGCTTCTTTTCCAGTTTGTGGATATCCGTACCTGGTTTTAGCAGCAGGTAAGTTTCAAAGCCGAAGTTGATCCAGTCTGCATCCATAGATGAGATCCGGGCTGTGCCATTATAACTCCGGCTGTCTTTTACATAAGCTTCGTGGTTAAACCTGCTCAATGGCATCAAAACGTTGCAGGTAACACTTGAATTGGAAGGATAATCGGCAACAACGCCGGTAACTTTAAAATTATCTGCTTTGCCTAAAATGATTGTTTTACCTATCGGATTATCATCTCCAAAATATTTCTTTGCAATTTTTCCGGTTATCACCACCGAATTATTATCAGGAAACGGATTTTTACGATCGCCCTGGATTAGCGGAAAATCAAATACCGAAAAGTATGAAGCATCGGTAAAAGCAACGCGCTCTTCGTTAAAGATCTTGTCTTTATATCTGAACGCGGCATTACCAATACCCATAATCCGAACGCCGTCCTTTACTTCGGGCACCTCATTTTTTGCAAAAGTTGATACCGGCGCTATGATATAAGTAAAGATCTGTTTGCTGGCCTCGGTACCGCCAACAATACCAATGCGGTAAATATCCTTGCCCTTTTTGTTAAAAGCGTCAAAGCTTAGCTCATCCTGCACCCAAAGCAGCATGAACAAGCCTATTACCAGGCCAAAGGTTAAACCTGTTACATTAATGGCGGTGTAAAACTTATTGCTTACAATATTACGCCAGGCGGTTTTCAGATAATTTCGTATCATGGTTCATTGGTTCACTTGTTCATTAGTTCATTGGTACTTGAATAGCTGCAAATCAATTATAAAGCTCTGCCCGCGTTCACTAATGAACGAATGAGCTAATGAACCAATGAACAATTTTTATTCGTTCTTCAAACTTTTAACCGGGTTACTCAGCGCTGCTTTAATAGCCTGCCAGCTTACAGTGATCAGGCAAACTACTATACTGATACCGATGGTGGCTATAAATACCCAGATGCTTATATCTGTACGGTAAGTATAATGCCGCAGCCATTTGCTCATATTGTACCAGCTCAGTGCCGAACCGATGACAAAGGAAATAACTACGAGTATCAAAAACTCCTTCGACAGGTTGAACCACAAACTACTGATGCTTGCGCCAAGCACCTTGCGGATACTGATCTCTTTTTTACGCTGCTCGGCCGAGAACGAAGCCAAACCAAACAAGCCTAAGCAGGAAATGATGATGGCCAGTACGGTGAACGAGCTTGATAGTGTGCCTAATAATTTCTCGTTATCAAACTTATTGGCAAAGCTTTCATCAACAAACTTGTATTCAAAAGGATAATCAGCATTGTACTTTTTATAGATATTGCCTATAGTTGCCAGGCTTTTTGATACCGGCGCATCAGGGTTTAGGCGTATGCCAACTGCACTTGCCCATCCTTTATCAAAACCAATAATAGCAGGTTTTACAGGCTCATAAGGCGAGCCCCAAACAAAATCTTTTACAATGCCAACCACAGTACAGTTGCGGCCCTGCCATTTCACTATTTGCCCAAGCGGTTCTTTTAAACGCATCAGTTTAACAGCCGATTCGTTCATGATTAGCGACAGTGAATCGGCCATGCGGCCCGGTATATAATCGCGTCCTTTTACCAATTCAAGCTTATAGGTAGAAATAAAATGAAACGATGTAACGATCTGGTCAATAGGGATCTTGTCTTCGCCCGGCAATTGCCCCGGCCAGTTTATACCCCAGCTGCTGCTATAGTTATTTACGATACTCATCGAGGTTTCGGCAGCATCAACAGCCGCGCCCGAGTTAATAATATCAGCTCTGAAATTATCAAAATCTTTAACCAGGTTTCCCTCAAGGTTAACCTCTATTAAGCCGTTTTTCGAGTAACCTACCGGGCGGTTTTTAATATAGGTGATCTGCTTGTAGATCAAAATGCTCGACAGGATCAAACACGTTGCAAATACAAACTGAACAACCACCAGCACCTGCCTTGAATGCAGGGTTCTTTTACCAGTTTTGTTGATCCCCTTCAAAACCTTAACCGGTTTAAATGACGACAGAAACAGGGCGGGATAGCTGCCGGCCAGCACCCCTGTTAGCAGGGTTATCAGTATAGCAGCTGTCCAGGCCCAGGCATTGTTATAAGGGATGGTTAGCTGTTTGTTTATTACCTCGTTAAAATAGTTGAGGGTGGCTGTCATTAATAAAACCGCAACAATAAGCGAAAAAAAGGCAGTAAGTACGGATTCGCCTAAAAACTGCTGGATAATGGCTATTCTGCGAGCCCCTACCACCTTGCGGATCCCAACCTCACGCGAGCGGCGCTCCGAGCGCGCAGTTGAAAGGTTCATAAAATTGATGCAGGCTATCAGCAAAATGCCGATGGCCAGGAACATAAATAAGCGGACATATTCAATAGCGCCACCTGTATTTACACCATTTTTAAAGTCGCTGTGAAGATGCCACTTGGCAAATGGAAACAGAAATAATTGATTTTCTTTATTATGATCATCATAGCGTCCAATCAGTTTTCTTATTTCGGGATTAAGCTTATTAACATCGGCACCAGGTTTAAGCATTACATAAGTAAGAAATGAATAATTACCCCAGCCTGATGTTCTTACCCATTGGTTATCGGCTTCATAAAGCTTCCATGACATTAGTGCTTTAAATCTGAAGGTGGAATTTCTTGGCAAATCCTTATATACCGCGCTTACTTTTACCAATCGCGAACCATCTAACTTTATCGTTTGGCCAATTGGATTAGCATCCCCAAAAACGGCTTTAACTGCCGATTCGGACATGATGATAGACGACATATCCTTAAATGCATCTTTTTTGTTCCCTTTTACAAAATCAATCGTAAACATGTTCAAAAACGACTCATCGGCGGCTATTGTACTAACTTTTAGCGGTTTGTTTTTATAATTAAACAATCGATCCTGAGGCCCTGCTACCCGGGTAGCAGCCTCAACCTCCGGGTAATCTTTTTGCAACGCCCCAGCTACCTGTACAGGTGTGGCATCGCCGGTATTTATTTCTCCGTTTGATGGCTGAGTACGCATTACCTTATAAAGACGGTCTTTATTTTCCTGGAAACCATCGTAGGTAAATTCATTATAGACATACAACAGCAGCATAAAACTCACCGCCATGCCTACTCCCAAACCACCAATGTTAATGGCCGAATAAAGTTTGTTCTTAACTAAACTTCGCCATGCGATTTTTAAATAGTTCTTAAACATATCTATTGTTCATTAGTTCAATTGTTCATTAGTTCATTGGTACTTGTCTTTGTATGCAAATCATTCGCCGACCTTGTTCGCGTTCACTAATGAACCGATGAACAAGTGAACCAATGAACTTAAATTATTCTGATCTCAAACTCTTCACCGGATTCATCAACGCAGCTTTTATAGCCTGGAAACTTACTGTTGTGAAGGCTATAACAAGCGCCAGTACACCGGCAAAAACAAATATCCACCAGCTGATAGTTATTCGGTAAGCAAAATCCTGCAGCCAGTTGTGCATGGCAAACCAGGCTATAGGGAAGGCTATCAGCGATGAGATGAGCACCAATATCAAAAACTCTTTTGATAACATGTTAACAATACCTGATACTGATGCGCCCAGCACCTTGCGGATCCCGATTTCGCGCGTACGCTGAATAGTGCTGTATGATGCCAAACCAAGCAAACCGAGGCATGAAATAAATATGGCCAGCACTGCAAAATTCACGAAAAGGTTACCGAAAGTTACTTCGGATGCATATTGCTTGTTAAAGGTTTCATCAACAAAAACATAATTGAACGGCCTTTCAGGAGCTAAAGTTTTCCACCTGCTTTGGATGGCCGAGATAGTTGCGGGCACCTCTTTAGCTGCTATTTTTAAGGTAAAAGCCCCGGTACCGCGGGTGTTAATACGCATATTCAGAGGCTTAACAGTTTCCTGTAATGATTGAAAATGGAAATCTTTTAATACCCCTATGATCTTACCTGTACGTCCCCATTGCGAATAATTTCTGCCCACAGCGTCGGCTGGATTACGGTAGCCAAGGCTTTTGGCAGTGGCTTCGTTTATAACGATAGCCTGGGTGGTATCGGTGCCAAAGGCTTTTGAAAAGATCCGGCCGGCAGCCAGTTTCATCTCAAATTGCGGAATGAAATCGTAATCAATATCGTACATATTCATATTCATTTGCTGCATGGCACCAGCCTGGTTCTGAATTTCAGAATATGCCACACTATTGCCAAAGCCCGGGATAGCGCCCGATGCTGTAGCCCCTAAAACATTAGGAATTTTCTTCAGTTCGTTTTTGATGATCTCCTGCCTGCTTTGTATGGCCGAGTCACCGCTGAAATCAATGGTGAGCATCTGGTTTTTCTGGAACCCGAGCGATTGGTTACGCATAAAACTCAACTGGTTATAAACCACTATGGTGCCTATAATGAGCACTATAGATATGGTAAATTGTGTAACTACCAAGCCCTTACGCAGCAAAATACCTTTGGTTGATTTACTGAACCTGCCTTTTAATATGGTAACAGGTTTAAAGTTTGACAGCACCAGGGCCGGGTACAAGCCCGCGCATAAACCGATAATACAAGCAATCAAAAACAACTGAAACAGATAGCCATGATGAAAAATACTGTCACTGATCACTTTGCCGGCTAACTGGTTAAATAACGACAATAGCAAAAAGCTGAACAAAGCCGAAAACAGGAAGGAGATTAAACAGAGAATTACTGATTCGCTCAGGAACTGGATGGTAAGCTGCTGCTTCATGGCCCCGATCACCTTACGGATGCCAACCTCTTTGGCCCTTTCGGTAGCCCGGGCGGTAGTAAGGTTGATGAAATTGATACAGGCGATCAACAAAATAAATACCGCGATAATAGAGAAGATGCGCACATTGTACAGGTTACCTGATTCGGGCGCTCCGCGTTTTGATACCATGTAAACATCTTTCAGGGGTTCTAAAAAGAAAGAATAATCCATCCCCTGCTTTTTATCAGCAGCGGTATAGTGCCTGTCGACAAAAGCTTTCATACGTGATTGCAGTTTGTTGGCATCATAGCCTTTTGGCAACAGGATATAAGTAAAATTGCTAAAGTTGCCCCACTGGCTTAACCTGTCTTTGCTTTGTTTAGCAATAGTGGCAATAGATACCAGCATATCGAACTTAAAATGCGAGTTCGATGGTACATCTTTTATTACCGCAACTACACTTGCCGGGTTCTTCCCATCAAGAATAAGCGATTGACCAACAGGGTTTTCGCTACCGAAGTATTTTTTTGCCGCCTTTTCAGTTAGTATAACGGTATTGGGCAAAGAAAAAGCTTTATCTACATCCCCCTTAATTACAGGAAAGGTGAACATCTTAAATAACGACGGCTCGGCAAACAGCGCATTGTTTTCCTGGAATTTTGAATCGCCGCGCTGTATCAGGAACCCCGCACCAAAAATACGGGTATTGGCCTTGATCTCCGGGTAATCCTGTTGCAAAGCTGGCCCTATAGGTGCTATTGACGATCCCCAGTTTAAGGTTTCGGTTGGTGTTTTGATGTCAGATACTACCCGGTAGATCTGGTCGGACTTTTCATTAAAATTGTCGTAACTCAGCTCAAACTTTACATACATAAAGATCAGGAACGCAGCTGTCATCCCAACGGCCAATCCAATAATGTTGATCAGCGAAAAGCCCTTGTGCCGCCAAAGGTTCCTGAATGCGATTTTAATGTAGTTCTTTATCATGATATTGGTTCATTAGTTCACTTGTTCATTAGTTCATTGGTCTGCATAATTCTGCTGCAAACTAATTACACTGCTATTGCAAACTGAATCATTCGTCCCTCAAACTCTTCACCGGGTTTATCATGGCTGCTTTTATGGCCTGGTACGATATGGTTACGGCTGCTATGATAAATGATGATGTTATAGCGATAATGAAGATCCCGGGGCCGATGTTAATATGGTATGCAAAATTTTGCAGCCAGTTATGCATTACATAATACCCCAGCGGAGCAGCTATTGCAAAAGCTACTGCTATGAGGTAAATAAACTCTTTGGTAAATAAGGCTACTATACTTGCTACCGGTGCACCCAATACCTTGCGAATGCCAACTTCTTTAGTTCGTTGTGATGCTGCAAAGGCTATCAAACCGTATAAGCCCAAACAGCCTATAAATATGGCTATGTAGGAGAAAAGCTGAAATGCTACGTATACCTTTTGCTCCTGCTTGTAAAAATTAGCGATATGTTCATCAACAAACTGAAACTGGAAAACATTTTCGGGGTAAAGGGCCGACCATTGTTTGTTAATATAACTAATAGTTTGGCTCATATTGGCCGGCTGTATTTTAATACTCGCCATAAAAAACCTGTCCGGGTTATATTCCAACACGCATGAGCGGCGCTTTTTATGTTTTGATTCGCTTTGAAAATCTTTTACAACACCAACAATGGTTGCTTTTTGGTCGCCGTTTAGTGTTACGTGTTTGTTTAAAGCCAGCTGAGGATTTTGGATCCCCAGTTTTTGCATCATTGTTTCGTTGATGACAACCTTATGAGTAGTGTCTTTATCATTCTTTTTCCAAATTTTCTGCCCCGCAAGCATTTGCAGCCTGAACATATCCGTAAATTTTTCATCTATAGCCTTGAATTCGGTAACATCGTCTTTGGTGAGCCCAAGTTCGGCCGAAGAAAAACTGGTAAAGTTGCTGTTAAAACCAGGGGCTCCCGACGAGTAGCTGATTTCTTTAACACCAGGATAACCGGCTACCTGCTTGTTAAACACATCCCGCTTTTTCATATCGGGCAGGCCTACAGATATCACGGCTTCTTTATCAAAACCAAGGTCCTGGTTTTTAAAAAAGTCCATTTGCCGGGCCACGATCAATGTGCCTATAATCATGATTTGTGATATAGCAAACTGTCCTATCACCAACCCTTTACGTAGCGTAAGTTTTCCGCTGCCGCCTGCATTCTTATTTTTAAAGCTATCAATAGGCTGAAATGCCGATTGTACAAACGATGGATATAAACCCGCAAGCAGGATCACTGCCAAAGTAATAGCAGCTATCCAGCCCATTACTGCCGGCTGTAACAATTGCGAAGCATCGATATTGATGGACATCCACTCCCCTGCTTTCGACAGGAACAAGGCGCACAAGCCAACACCCAGCAACACCGAAAATAGAACCAGCACGGTGGTTTCGCCCAAAAACTGTTTGATCAATTGTGTACGGCTTGCGCCCAGCACCTTACGCATTCCTACTTCTTTTGCACGCTTAATGGCCTGGGCAGTGGCAAGATTGATGAAATTTATGCAGGCGGTAATGATGATAAGCAAAGCCACTCCAATTAAGGCATAATAAGTATCTTTTGAAGTTGGCGTAATGATGTTATTGATATAACGCTGATCAAAGTGAATGTCCTTTAAAGGCTGAAAAGGTAAGACCGCAGCTTTGGCAATATCGGCACCCCAGTTCTTTTTGATAAAAGCAGGCATTTTGCTGTTTAACTTTTGAATGGAATAGTTTTTTGGCAAAACTATGTATGCATAACTGCCGCCCATAATAGCCCAAAAGTTGCCCATAACCCCCTTTAAGTTTTTTTCGATGCTGTTTAAGGAGATCAGGAATGAAAACGGCAGACTTGTATTTGCAGGTTGATCTTTAATGATGCCCGTTACTTTTGCATTCAGCTGATTTTCAAAGTTGATGAGCTGTCCCATGGCATCAGCCTTACCAAAGTACTTTTTGGCAACGCTTTCGGTAAGTACAACACTGTTTGGCTCCTTAAGAGCTGTATTAGGGTCGCCGGCCAGCCATTGGTAATCAAAAACCTTATCTATCTGGGCATCGCCAAAGGCAACATTGTGTTCGTTATAGCGGTTCTCTCCTATCTTGATCATGGCATCGCCCTGGTAAAAAACCTGGGTGGTTTGTTCCAGTTCAGGAAAATCAATCCGCATGGCAGGAATAACGGCCATGGATACATTGGAGTTAAAATCAAGCGCGTGCAGGGTTACCCGGTAAGTACGGTCGGCCTTGCTGTTGTAGCTGTCATAGCCAAGCTCATTCCTCACGATCAGAAAAATCACCAGGCAAGCCGCCACTCCCAGCGTAAGCCCGAAAATATTCAGGAAGGCGTAACTCAAGTTACGGCGGATATTCCTGAAAGCAATAACTACATAACTCTTTAACATGACGATTTATTTAAATCCTGAATACTAACACAATCGGCCTAACCTCCAATCACTCTGATCTTAAACTCTTCACCGGATTAGCCAAAGCCGCTTTAACCGACTGGAAACTGATTGTTATAAAAGCAACCACTATCGCCGCTCCACCTGCCCCGGCAATAACCCACCACTGTATGTTTATCCGATAGGCAAAACCCTGCAGCCATTTATCCATAAAATAATAGGCTACCGGAGATGCTATTACAAAGGCAATGAATACCAGTATTAAAAACTCTTTTGATAACAAAGCAGTGATATTGGCAACCGAAGCACCAAGCACTTTACGAATCCCGATCTCCTTTTTGCGCCTCAATACTACAAAAGCTGCAAGGCTTAACAAACCAAGGCACGAAATAAGCATAGCTAAGCCGCCAATGATGGCAATCATGCTTCCGGCCTGTCTTTCGGAATGATATACTTCATTAAAATGATCATCAATAAACTGGTAATCAAACCTATTGTCGCCACTTATACCATTAAATACTTTCTGTATATCCTTTAATGTCTGGCTAACATCAGTACCCGAAACCTTAACATATAAATTGGTTTGCCAATAAGGTATATAATCCATACTGCCAACAATAAGCGGCTCAATGGTTTTGTGTAAACTACTGTAATTAAAATCTTTTACAACGCCAATAATTCTGCCGGGTGGTAATGATGTTATGTTGATAGGCTTACCAACAGGATCAGCATAGCCTATTTGTTTGGCCAGGGTTTGATTGATAATATATTCATTTTGCTGATCCTTACTAAAGGCCCGGCCGGCTATCATCTTCATGTCGAAAAAACTGATATAATTAATACCAGCATTCTCCATGTTTACGGTGATTTTTTTTGCTTCGCCGTTTGGTGCAATAAAGTCGATACCAAATAATGAGCCATTGCCACCCATTTCCATAAAACCATTGGTGATGTCTTTAACTCCTTTTACTTTAGCAATTTCTGCTTTAAGTACCGGCATCTTTTTTGCCAGCTGCAAATCCATTGGCAATTTTATAACCTGACTATAAGAATAGCCAAGATCGCGCTGCTGCATATATTTTAGCTGCTTAAGTATCACCATTAAACTGATCATGAATACAACGGCAATGGCAAACTGACCGGTAACCAGGATATTACGCAACGATGATTTTGAACCACCCAATAACACCTTTGTTTTTAAAGCTTCACCGGTGTTAGCTCTTGATATGAACCAGGCCGGATAAATACCAGCCAGTAATGTAGTTCCTATCAGTATACCTGCAAAAACAACAACCATAGAGCCGTGATAAATACTTTCTGAAGTAAGCTCCCTATCAAGTAGTTTATTTAATAATGGCAAAAAGATAGTAATAAGCAAGAGCGCTGATATCAGCGATAATAGTACCGAAAAGAAGGTTTCGATAAGCACCTGGAAAACTACATGAAAACGCCTTGCACCTACAATTTTTTTAATGGCTACTTCTTTACCACGATAGCCCGCAATGGCTGTAGTAAGATTAACAAAGTTTACACAGGCAATTAGAAAAACAGCAATAGCTATTACTATAAATATATTCAGGTATTTACCATCTATCTTTTTATAGTTAAGCTCATCATAGCTGATATTAACAGAGCCGGTATGGATACGGTTTAAGGGTTGTAAGGTAAAATCAATAAATTTGCTCTTGGCATGAATGGTTTTTGTCAACCTGTTTTCAAGTAAGCCTATATTTTTGTTATTGGATATTCTCAAATAAGTTGGCCCCATTAAAACATTATAATTTGTACCCAAAAAGCTATTTAAAAAATCCTTTGGGAACGGCACCAGTGCATTAACCTGTAAGTGGGAGTTTTTAGGCATATCGGCAATTACATTGCTTACTGTAAAATTAGTTACTGTAGTATCAGCGGTGTGTAATTGAATGGTTTTATTCAATGCGGGCTCATTGCCAAAAAGCTTACGTGCGAGACTGACGGTAAGCACAATTGTATTTTGATCGCGGGTAAACTTATTTCTCTCGCCCTCAATAATAACCGGGTTAAACATGCTGGTAAAGGTGGTATCGGTACAAGCCAGCTTATCGGCTTTTATCTTTTTACCCTGGTACTCCATAGTTACCGATGGATAAACAAGTGGTACTGCAGGAAAAACACGGGTATAGCTATCTATCTCATTATTATTAGCCTTAAGAAATGGCGCAACCGGCGGACCAACAATTGCGGCCGTTGATGGTGCCGTGCCATCGTAATGCATATATTCATTAAGGCGATAAACCTTATCCGCATTGGGTACAAAGTTATCAAAGCTTCTTTCGTTATTAACAAACAAACCAATAAGCACACAGGCCGCAATGCCAACAGCAAGGCCCAAAATGTTTACAAAAGCATAGGCTTTGTTTTTGAGTAAATTTCGATAAGCCGTTTTAAAATAAATTTTAAACATCCTGGTTTACTGGTTAATTGGTATAAACTTTCTCCTGCTGTCGCTACAACTCTATCTGCATTTATTCTGATCGTAGACTTTTAACCGGGTTAGCCAGCGCTGCTTTAATAGCCTGAAAGCTTATGGTCACAAAAGCGATTAACACAGCCGCTCCACCGGCTACAGCTATCAGCCACCAATGCAGTTCGGCACGGTAAGCGTAGTCCATCAGCCATTTATTCATGGCATACCAGGCTATGGGCGATGCTATAACAATAGCTATCAGCACAAGGATCAAAAAGTCGCGCGATAGCATGGCAGTGATATTGGCTACACTGGCACCCAAAACTTTACGGATCCCTATTTCTTTATTTTTAACCTGAGCGGTATAAGTAGCAAGGCCAAATAAACCCAGGCATGAAATAAATATGGCAATACCTGCAAATATGTTGAACAGCGTAGCAGTATGCTGTTCTGTTTTATACATGTCGTTATAAGTATCTTCTAAAAAATTATAATCATAAGGGAAAGCTGAGTTGTACTGTTTCCAGTATTTTTCAACCAGCTTAATGGCAGCGGGGGCATCCTTGCCTGTGGTTTTAATGTACATTTGCCATGAGCTTGGCCTGTAGGCAAATATGGCAGGCTCAATGGTTTGTTTCAGCGATGCAAAGTGAAAATCTTTAATCACACCTATAATGGTACCATTAAGGTCATGCAATTTAAACCGCTTGCCTATAGGATCTTTGATCCCTGCCAGTTTTACCGCGGTTTCATTCAATATAAAATGAGCAGTATCTGATTTAGAACCTGTAAAACCGGTACCAGCCGCAAATTTCAGCTTAAACATGCCTACGAAGTCTTTATCGATATCAAAGGGATGGATGATCATGCTTACATCGGGTGCTTTGCCATCCCAGTCGGTATCACCTGTGCTGCTGCCGCTGCTTACCACGCTATTGTTTCCGGTGCTGATTCCTGTTATTTCGGTATGGCTTAGCAAATCGGCTTTAATGGCCTCATAATGATCCTGCATGGCGCGCATAGGTACTGCAAAAACATGCTCTTTATCGTATCCTAATTGTACGGAGTGAATATATTGTAACTGACGGTTGATGATAAGTGTACCGATGATCAATCCGATAGAAAAAGCAAACTGGCATATTACCAGCACTTTCCTTAATGTTCCCTTACCTGCACCTGATATTTTACCTTTAAGTGCGTTGATAGGCTTAAATGATGAAAGCAGCATGGCCGGGTATATACTTGATGCAACAAGCGTTGCAATAATAGTTAAAACGATAACCTGCCATACATTGGCATTGAACAGGTCGAAGTGCATTTGCTTGCCGGCAACACTGTTGTACACAGGCATCACGGCGTAAATAAGCGCGAAGGCGAGCACTAAAGCCATCGCGAAGCATAAAACAGTTTCAACAATAAACTGCATAAAAAGCTGGCTCCTTTCGGCGCCGATAATTTTGCGTACGCTTACTTCTTTTGAGCGCAGCATTGCACGGGCGGTTGAAAGGTTGATGTAGTTGATACAGGCAATAAGCAGGATCAGTACCGCAACAATGGAGAAAACGCGCACAATCTGAATCCCGGCCGATGTACCGTCAGGATTATATAAATGGATATCGCTTAAAGGCTGAAGCTGGAAAACACCATCGGTAGGTTTAATGCCTGCCTGGTTTTTCATATGGATCTGGGTAAGTTTATCGCCAATGGCTTTTATTGAAGCATCCGGCCTTACCTGTAAAAAGGTAGTTGTGTAGTAATTACCCCAATCCTCATCCATTGATCTCCAGTAACCTTTACCATCATACTGTTTCCGTTTTACATTCATGGAGAATAACATATCCCCTGTAATACTTGAGTTAGCCGGAAAATCGGCCAGTACACCTGATACGGTATATGGATCTTTACTATCACCCATAATGGTTTTACCAACGGGGTTTTCATTGCCAAAATACTTTTTGGCTGTACTTTCGGTTATAATAACCGATTGATCATTTGGGAAAGGTGTTTTGGCATTTCCCTTTAGCAATTTATAATCAAATAGCTTAAAAAAAGCATCGTCAACAAACGATAGCTTGCCGTATTCTTCTTTAAGCAACTTGTCTTTATATCTGAAAACAGAATAATCATAGCTGGTTACCACTCTAACGGCACTAATTACTCCCGGAACTTCTTTTAACGCAAATACGGCTACCGGAGCCGATACACCACCCCAAACCTGTTTACTTGCACCTGTACCAATGGAGGCGTTAACCTTGTAAATCTGGTCGGCTTTGGTATTGAAGCGGTCGTAACTTAATTCGTCCTGCACCCAAATTAAAATAAGCATACCAACGGCCAGGCCAATGGTAAGGCCAACAATGTTTAAGGCGCTGTAAAACTTAGTATTAATTAAGTTTCGCCATGCGGTTTTCAGGTAATTTTTGAACATAGGGGTAGCTGTTTAATAACAAAAACTCTCTAACATGCCCTTCCCCACATTTGCGGGAAAGGGCAGCAGAGGCACTTTATTAACTTATCTATAAACTGATTTCGGGGGCGGTGGTCTAAGTCCGGAGTCGAAAGTTTTAAGTCGAAAGTCTTTCCTTACTATTAACCATAAACTATCAACTATGAACTCAACAAACTACACCATGATATTTTCCATAACGGTTTGACCGTCAAGCAGGCGTATAATGCGATGACTGTAACGGGCATCATGCTCAGAGTGGGTAACCATGATAATGGTAGTTCCCTGTTCATTCAAATCGGTAAGCAGTTCCATTACATCGTTACCGTTACTGCTGTCAAGGTTACCGGTGGGCTCATCCGCAAGGATCAGCTTTGGTTTGTTAACAACCGCACGGGCAATAGCCACACGCTGTTGCTGACCACCTGATAACTGCTGCGGATAGTGGTTACGGCGGTGCATGATCTGCATTTTGTCTAACACCTCTTCTACCCTTTTAACGCGCTCTGAAGCAGCTACACCTGTGTAGATCAATGGGAGCTCAACGTTTTCAAACACGGTAAGCTCATCAATAAGGTTAAAGCTCTGGAACACGAAACCGATGTTGTGCTTACGCAGATCGGCGCGTTTACGCTCGTTAAAATGAGCTACTTCAACTTCATTGAAAACATAGCTGCCCGCATCCGGATCATCAAGCATCCCCAGGATGTTAAGCAAAGTTGATTTACCACAACCAGAGGGGCCCATGATGGCCACAAACTCGCCGGTTGCTACTTCCATCGACAGCTTGTTTAACGCGATGGTTTCTACCTCTTCGGTACGGTAGAATTTCTCAAGACTAGAAATTTTTATCATTGGTGCCTCCGTTATTCATCCCGCATTTACAGCGGTTTGATTTGATTTTTTGTTTATTTTAATTTATTAATTAGTTCGGTTTATATTATATATGACGCTTAAACAGTACCCGGCGTTGCAACCGGGTTAAGTTATTTTTTCAGTACAAGTTCCTGAATATCACCATAGGTTTCATAGCTTGAGGTAATAACCTTATCACCCGGATTTAAGCCTTCTGTCACCACGTAATAATCAGGGCTCTGGCGTCCAAGCTGGATGTTTACCTTGTAAGCTTTTGAACCATCCTCACTCACTTTAAAGATCCAGTTACCGCCTGTTTGCTGAAAGAAACCACCCTTAGGTACAAGCACTGCCTGCATTTGATCGCTCAGCGCCAGCCTCACCTGCAGGGTTTGTCCTTTGCGGATCCCTGTAGGTACTTTACCCACAAATTGCATATCAACCTGGAAACTACCTGTTGTTTTAACTTGGGTATATACCTTTTTAATAACCAGGTTATATGTTTGATCGGCAAACTGAAAATCGCCTTTTAAGCCGGTGTAAATGCGTGACAGGTAATGCTCGTCAATATCAACCCTTACTTTAAAACCCGATTGCACGTCAATTTGCCCCAAGTGTTCACCTTTATTTTTGCTCTGGCCCACCTCGGCATCCATCGAGGTTAACTGGCCGGCGGTAGTGGCCCTTAATACTAAACCAGCCACCTTTTTCCGCATCAGATCAAGCGTGGTTTTCATATGGGCATATTGCTCTTGTGATTGCGATGCCTGTTGTTTAACCAGCGAAGTATCCTGTGTAAGGATCTGTTTGGCTAATTTATATCTGTTAACCTGGTAATCGTAAGTATTTTTTGCCGATTGATATTCCTGTAAACCGATTGCTTTTTGATCATAAAGATGCTTATCCAGCTTGTAGATCCTTTCAGCTTCTTTATAGGCATTCTCCACGTCGGCCATAGTGTTCAGCTTGCTGATGGTATTTTGCTGGGCATTATTGCGCGAGATCTGCATCTGTGTTTGTTCGGCATAAACAGCCGTTTCCTGGTTGGCCAGGTTAAGTTCAAGGTCGGTATTTGACATTCTAAGAATGGGATCGCCTTTTTTGAGGGTAGCACCGTCTTCAACATATTTTTCTTCAACAACACCGCCTTCTGATGCATCAAGAAATATAGTAGTCAGCGGCATAACCACACCGTTAACCGGTATAAACTCCTGGAAAGGGCCTTTAGTAATAGTACTTATAGTTAAGCGTTCAGTATCAACATCAAGCTTACTTTTACCCGATGTAAGATAAATACTGCCGCCAATTAGTAAAATAACGCCTGTAATACCTGCAATTGTAAGTATCTTCTTGCTGTTCCAGGTCTTTTTCTCAATTTTTCTGTCCACTGTAGTTTTATAATATTTTGAAATGTTATAACAAAAAGATATGCCACAAATTAAAATACTGTTTTTCAGTAGTTTAAACACAAATTATAGTATTGAAGCGTACGCTTCTGTTACATCAGGTGTACGGTATTGATACAGTATATTTTTACGCATTTATAGTGCTTTGCGGGCAAATACAGGTTAGCACTTCATTGTGAAGCGTTTATATAATATATGATATAAAATGCGAGCATTTAGCATAAAAATTGTAACAGATGGTATCATTAGTGAGTCTTTAATTTATTGTTCATAATGGATGGTTCATGGCGTATAGTTCATGGTTCATGGCAAGGATGCTAAAGTTTATTTCGGCAGCTTCGATAAAGCGACTACAATTTACTTTAAATTTATAACTTTTGTTAAATTGACATCCTCAATTTAATATGCGCTGTCATTTTGAGGGCCATGAACAATCATCTATGAACTATTAACTAAAAATAAATGATACTTAAAAAAGCCACCGTTTTAATTGTTGATGACGATCCGGACGTACTTACCGCGGTTAAACTTTTGTTGAAACCAGAAGCCCGGGAGATCATCACCGAAAAGAACCCCGAAAACCTGAACTGGCTATTGCAACGCAATGAGGTTGACCTGATTTTGCTTGATATGAACTTTAACAGCGCCATTAACACCGGCAATGAAGGATTATATTGGTTACGTAAAGTAAAAGAATGGAAGCCCGATGTTTGCGTAATTATGATAACGGCCTATGGCGATATCGACCTTGCTGTACGTTCGCTTAAAGAAGGCGCTAACGACTTTGTGGTAAAACCATGGCATAACGAAAAACTTATAAACACCATAAAAGACCTGCTTGATAAAAAGGAAGGCGGAGCAAAAACCACCAAAACGCCGGTTAAGAGCACAGCAGGTGATACCTCGATACTTGGCGAGTCGGACGTGATGCAGGATATTTTTTATAAGGTGAACAAAATAGCCCCTACCGATGCCAATATCCTGATCCTTGGAGAAAACGGTACCGGTAAAGACCTGATGGCGAAAGCTATTCACGAACGTTCGCTCCGTGCCGATAAACCTTTTATCAAGGTGGACGTTGGCGCTTTAACAGATACCTTATTTGAAAGCGAGCTCTTCGGCCATAAAAAGGGGGCTTTTACCGATGCCCGTGAAGACCGTATGGGCCGTTTTGAAGAAGCACAGGGAGGTACTTTATTTTTGGATGAGATTGGCAACATCAGCCTGCAGCAACAGGCCAAGCTCCTTACTATTTTACAAAACCGCCAGGTAACCCGCCTGGGCACCAACAAAGCTGTTGATGTAGATATCAGGCTGATTTGTGCTACCAACGTAGCTTTGAGCGAGTTGGCTAACGAAAACAAGTTCCGTAAAGATTTGATCTACCGTATTAATACCGTTGAGATCAATATGCCGGCGCTGCGCCGCCGTAACGAAGATATTGTGATATTGGCCCGCCATTTTGCAAAACTGTACGCAAGTAAATACCTTAAACCGTCAATGGATTTTGACGCAGCGGCTATTAATAAGCTCAAATCGTACAATTTCCCCGGCAACGTGCGTGAATTGCAGTATACCATTGAACGTGCCGTGATCATGGCCGACGATAGCTTACTGAGGCCCGACGACCTGATATTTTCGATCCTGGAAACTTCAACAGAAAGCGTGGTTGATGCCGATAATATACCATTAAGCGCCCTGGAGAAAAATGCCATACTAAGAGTTATTGAAAAGCACAACGGCAATATTACCCGTGCGGCCAAAGAGCTTGGCCTTACCCGCACTGCCCTATACCGAAGATTAAGCAAATATGATATTTAACCGTTACGAATGGCGGCTGTTGCTGCGTGTATTTTTATTGCTGCTTGTACTTACCGTTACGGCCTTTGTTATTGTAAGCCTTGGTCAGCTTTTGTATCTGGTGATCCTGCTGCCGCTGGTTGCTTACTCGGTGGTTGATATGATCCGTTTTCAGAAAAAAGCGCAGGACGAAGTGAACCAGTTTGTTGAGTCGATCCATTACCGTGATTTTTCCCGTCATTTTGATGTACGCAAAGCACCCAATGAGCTTAAGCCCCTGCGTAAAGGTTTTAATGATATCAATACCACATTTAAACTCATCAGCCGCGAACGAGAAACACAATATCATTACCTGCAAAAGATCCTTGAACTGGTTGACACCGGTATTTTATCGTACGAAGAAGAAACCGGCGAAACCGGCTGGATCAATGAAGCTTTTAAAACTATCATAGGCGTACCTTACCTGAAAACAGTTCACTCGCTCGAAAAACGTGAACCGTTATTGTATGCTGAACTTATCAAACTTAAACCCGGCGATAGTAAGATCATTACTGTTACCCGTAATCAGCAACAGGTTAAAATACTGGTAAATGCCAGCCTGATGCGCAGCGATGATAAATTATACAAGCTCATCGCTTTCCAAAACGTGAATGAGGCTTTGGACGAAACGGAATCAAAAGCCTGGTCAAAACTGCTTAATGTAATGACGCACGAGATCATGAACTCCGTAGCCCCTATTTCTTCGCTGGCCGATACACTCAAAAACCGGCTGCAAAGCCCTGACATTGCCGACAGCCTGCCCCATGGCGACCTGGAGGATATTGAGCTTGGCATTGATACTATCAAGAGGCGAAGCGAAGGGCTGCTCAAGTTTACCGAAAGTTACCGCAGCCTCAACAAGATCACTAAACTCGATCTGAACAAGATCATGGTGCGTAACATATTTGAAAACCTGAACAGTTTAATGACCCCTACACTGGAGAAAAAGAAGATCGAACTGGAAATCATCCTTCGCGACCCAACGCTTTCTATTGAGGCAGATATCAACCTGATTGAACAGGTAATGATCAACCTGCTGGTTAACGCCATTGAAGCTGTAAAAGACCGCGAAGAGCCGCGCATCACCCTCACAGCTGAAATCCAGGGAGGCAAAACTTTTGTAAAAGTTATTGATAATGGCTTAGGCATGCCACCCGAACTGCTGGACAAAATCTTTATACCTTTCTTCAGTACCCGCAAAACCGGCAGCGGCATTGGCTTAAGCCTGTGTAAACAGATCATGTTGTTGCATAAGGGCAATATCCAGGTTCAGTCAACCGAGGGTAAAGGATCGGCGTTTGTATTGTCGTTCGTATAGCTCGCGCCCCAGCCCCCTGAAGGGGGAGTTTTTGATTTGCATTTTATGACTTTGTGGAAACTTACGAAGTTTTGGAAACTTCGTAAGTTTGGTTTAGCAACATCTATTTCATGAATTACAAAGGCAGCATTTTTGCTATTTCCGGTAGCTTAAGATCAGGTTCGTCAAACCATAACATTCTGAGATTTTTAAACAAATTGGTTCCTGCAGATATCAGTTATTATATATACGACAGACTCGCTGAGATCCCGCCTTTTGATCCGGGAATGGATCATGAACACCCACCAGAAGCCGTAGTGGAATTACGAAACTTTATGAAAAACGCATCCGGCATCGTGATCTGCACACCTGAATATGCTTTCGGGGTTCCCGGTCAGCTCAAAAACATGTTAGATTGGATGGTTTCGAGCAGTTCATTAGTTGATAAGCCGGTAGCTTTAATTACTGCGTCATCAGTTGGCAGTCATGCACATGCGGCTTTGTTGCTAACGCTGGGTGCACTTTCTGCAAAAATGATAGATGGTGCGACGCTGCTTATCCCCTTTATAAAGAGTAAAATTGATACTGATGGGAATTTTACAGATGAGGAAACGGAAAAGGCTTTGCGCGAGGTGATGAAGGTATTTTTAAAGGCAATATGATGATAATGCTCTCCACCGTCATTGCGAGGCACGAAGCAATCGCGAACTATACAAAGCGGCTCTGTAAGTCGGGGATTGCTTCGTGCCTCGCAATGACGAGATGTATAATTTTATATCGAGTAGTATTATTACTCCACTCCTAATTCCTTCATCAACCTCCCTACCATTTCTTTCAATGCAGCAATTTCCTGCTCAGCTTTGGCTAAACGGGCCTCCAGTGCCGATGAAGATGAGCGGCCAACCGGTTCACCTGCAAAATCATCATCATTAAATTCGGGTGTACCACCTAATAAATGGGCGTAGCGTACCTCCTTTTGGCCGGGCCGTTTCGGTAATTGTACTATATAAGGCGTTTCACCTCCGGCCAGTTTATCCAGGATCTCCTGTACCTCTTCTATCGATTCAAACTCGTACATGCGTCCGCTGTTGGTATTCAACTCACCGGGTGTTTGAGGGCCGCGAAGGATCAGCAAGCAAATCAGTGCTACTTCTGACGGGATTACCGGGAAAACGATGGCAAAATTGTGTTTATATTTAATATTACGGATAGATCCCCCGGTAGCGGTAGACATCAGCCCGCGTCTTTTCAGGGAGTTTAAAGCGGTGATAACCGTGTCATCATCATAATTAACAACCGGCTTGCGCGATGTTTTCTGATTACAGGCAGCCACCAGTCCGTTAAGGGTCATGGGGTAATAATCGGGCGTGGTTTTGGCTTTTTCCATTAAAGTACCAAGTACACGTAGTTCTTCTGCATCAAGTACGGGTAAAGTTTGAGGTGAATCCATGGCTAAATATAAGCAGGTTTTTATAGCGTCAAAAAAAATTGCTAATTTTCTGAATGCTAAAACCATTAGGATTAAAATAATAACACCAAAATAGTTTACTTTGCATTTCAATGTCTTTATTCATTACATCATTAAATTCGGGAAGTAACGGCAATTGCTATTACGTGGGGAACGATCAGGAGGCTATATTGGTTGATGTAGGTATTTCATGCCGCGAAACTGAAAAACGCATGGCCCGGCTGGGTTTATCCATGCAAAAGGTTAAAGCCATTTTTGTATCGCATGAACATTCAGATCATATCCGCGGTATCCCTGTATTGGCTAAAAAATACCAGCTGCCGGTTTATATTACCCCCGGAACGCTGATGCACCTTAGCGGTGTTGATCATTTTAAAGTTCATCACCTTAGTGCGTTTCAAACTGTTAGTATAGGCAACCTGGAAGTAACCTCTTTCCCTAAAATGCATGATGCATCCGAGCCACACAGCTTTATTGTAAGCTGTAATGATGTTAAGGTTGGCGTGTTTACCGATCTGGGGATAGTGTGCGATCAGCTGATCCGCTATTTTAGCCAGTGTCACGCTGCTTTTTTAGAAGCCAATTATGATGATGATATGCTGGATAAAGGCGGCTATCCTTATTATTTAAAACAACGGATCCGTGGTGGTAAAGGCCATTTATCAAATAAGCAGGCGCTGGGTTTATTCATGACACACCGCCCGCCGCATATGACCCACTTGCTGCTTTCGCATCTTTCCAAAAACAATAACGATCCCAAACTGGTAGAAGAACTGTTCACCAATTGTGCTGATGGTATTAATATTATTGTAGCTTCCAGACACCAGGAAACCCCGGTTTATTATATCAGCAGCACAGTTGTTCAGGCCGAGCCTCTGGGGCAGCTTGGCTTAAGTTTTTAATCAGGCAATATCGTTATCAGCCAAATCCTGCGAAAACATATTACTCAGCATTTCATAAAGCTCAGGATGTTTGTGCTTTAACTCGTCAGGCTTTTGAAAAAAGTATTCGGCCACAACAGCTAAAAATTCCGCCTCATTAGTAGTAGCATAGGGATTAATATCAGAACGTCCGGCTTCAATTTTGTGGATCTCCTGGTGGATCATTTTTAACCAGGGCAATACGTATTCATGCGCAAGCAGATTTTCAGGCACCCCATCCGTAGCACCATCAGATTTATCAAGCAGGTGTACAAATTCATGAATGGCAGTGTTCTCCTTCCCTGCCGATTTGCTGAAACCTTTTGTTAAAGCGGCTCTCGACAGGATCATTTGCCCGTTCATATACCCCGAGCCTACCATTCCTAAAATGCTCCTGTTTTCACCCTCAAACTGAAACTCACTATCGAAAGTATCCGGGTAAAGGATCACATTGGTCAGGTTACGATATTTCCAATCGGCAAAGCCAAATATCGGGATCACTGCGCTTGCTGCAATCATTATTTTATCGGCATCACTTACTGCTGTACCAACGCCTTCAATGGTTATACCAGCTAAAAACCCGGCAACCTTTTGTTCAAACAGCATTTTTTGATCAGTTTCCAGGTGCTGATAATAAGGGATATGTTGCGCCAAAAGCGATTTGTAATTTAACATGGTTGCAGGCTTTTCATTTACCATTTTCTTTTTATTGAGGAAAAAGAATACAACCAGCGCAACAACGATTAAAATAAGGATAGGAACCATTTTATTTACAGATAGGTAAAGCCGTAAAGCTAATTATAAAATAAAGTAAAACAACAGCATAAACAACGCCGCTATCAGTGTGTTTAAAAAGTTTACTGCATTGTTTTTTATCAGGCCTTTTCTTTCTAACACGGCACCTAAAACCGAATCGGCCAAATTGCCGAGTGTTCCGGCAACAACTATCCAGATCAGGTCTGCCGTCCAGCCCAGGCCTATGGTATAAACGGCGGTTATAATAACAGATCCGCATAAGCCTATCAAAGTCCCCTCGGTACTGATCACCCCATCGAGCCCGCGTGTGTCCGGCTTCAGGGTTATGATATTGAAGAAACGTTTACCATAAACCATTCCCAGTTCTGATGAAAGGGTATCGGCCGTGGCAGAAGCAAAGCTGGCGGCCATCATCAATCGTAAAATATATGCATCCATCGGGAATATCAGGATCAAAATCCCGCATAAGGCAGCGGTACCCGCATTAGCCAAAACTTGTGCGGCGGTTCTCCCACCCTTTTCGGCCGCATTCAGGTCCTGCTTAACCTTGCTTTGCACCGAGGTAGCTGCCGAACCTAAAATGAAAAAAGTAGTCATCATGGCTATACCGGTAAAGCCAGCCCCGGCAAACACCAAAATGGCAACCGCGGCGCCGGTTAACGCAGCTATTACAGTGAGCTTGCGGGCCCATATGCTGTATACCACACCGGCTGTCAAAATGAGCGTTAACAAAGCATAACTTAACCACATAGCTAACCAAAGGGATTTATATGCTGCTAAATTAAACTTTCAATTCATACTTTTGGGCACATGAAAGATATACTGGGCCAGGCCATACATGATCATTATCATAAATTATCCAACCATAAACTGTGGATCAATAACCAATATGGCCCTAAAGAGGAAATGCCTGTTGATATTTATTTCAGGGATGAGGATGATATGCCCGACATTGAATGGTTAGCCATGAACGAATGCCGCGGAACGGTATTGGACATTGGCGCCGGGGCAGGCAGCCACGCCTTAGTATTGCAGCAGCGCGGCTTTGATTGTACTGCGCTGGATATATCGCCACTGGCCTGCGATGTAATGAAAGTACGTGGTGTAAACAAAGTAGTTAAAGGCGATATTTTTGTGTATGACGAACAAAAGTACGACACCCTGCTCCTGCTGATGAACGGCATCGGCCTTGCCGGAACACTTGAAAACCTGAAAGTATTTTTACAGCATATTAAACTGCTGCTTAACCCCGGCGGACAGATCCTGTTTGACTCATCGGATATTGCTTATTTATATGAAGATGGTTTGCCGGAGAAAGGCTATTACGGTGAGTTGCTTTACCAATACCAATACAGCCGCCAAAAAACCGACTGGTTCCCCTGGTTATATGTTGATGAAAAAACACTGGAGCCAATTGTTAACGAAGCGGACTTTGATATGGAGGTTTTGTTAGAGGATGAGTTTAAGCAGTATTTGGTAAGATTAACACTCAGCAAGTAACACTATAGTAATTTTCTTATTAGCTGCTTATATTAAATGCAGAATAAGCTATTTTTATTCCAACAACATCACCCAATGAAAAAAGCTATCACCCATATCCTTGCCGGCCGGGAAAAGAAGATCACTGCCGAAGAAACCGTACGTCAGCCATTACCTCATAAAGATTTTCGCTTTGCGAACCCGTTTATTGTATTGCACCATATGGGGCCGGAAGTGATAGTACCGGGCCAAACTTTAAGGATCCATCCTCATCCGCACCGCGGTTTTAGTCCATATACCATTATGCTGCAGGGCGAAGGTTATCACAAGGATAATGCAGGTAATGACGAGATCATAAAAGCAGGTGGTGTACAATGGATGTTTGCCGGTAAAGGTATCATGCACAGTGAAGGCCCCACACCCGAAATGCTGCAACAAGGCGGCGTTCAGGAGCTCATCCAGCTTTGGATCAACGCACCTAAAAATAAAAAATGGGACAAGCCTTTTTATCAATCGGCCAATGCCGGTCAATTACCCAAAGTACTTACAGGCGAAGGCCTTGACTTTAGTTTAGCCAGCGGTGACTATGAGGGTAAAACCGGGCCTATCCAAAACTTTACCCCGGTTATATCTATCGTTGGCAAAATAGCAGCAGGAAAAGAAGCAAATTTCAAAGCCACACCCGGCTACTGGACATTACTTTATATTATAAAAGGCAGTGTTAATGTGAACGGGGAAACCATCGGTCAATATAACCTTGTTGTGTTTGAAAAAGACAATGAGGATGTTTCAATATTGGCTACCGAGGACGCACAGGTATTATTCCTCTCTGCCGAGCCAATCGACGAGCCGGTATCGGCCAAAGATAACTTTGTAATGAATACCCCAGAGGAAATTGAACAAGCCCTTGCCGATTACCAAAACGGGGTGTTCGGTGAATTAAGCTATTGAAATTCATAATAACTTTTGGTTATCACAGATTGCCTTTTATGATAAAAATCCGGCGGTAATTTCATACACCTTTGTATCATTAAAACAAAGGAAATATGAATACCCCACATCAATTAAACAATACCGGCGGCCTGTTATTAAACATTAATGAAAATGCCCGCAAAGTTATATTTGCCGTTTGCATAGTGCTATGTTTAATGCCTTTTATGAGCCCTGCAGTGGCGTTATTATTAGGCTTAGTAGTAGCACAATGTTCAGGTCACCCCTATCTGCACCTTAATCATAAGGCTACACATATTTTATTACAGGTTTCGGTAGTTGGCTTAGGTTTCGGCATGAACGTGCATAGCGCATTACAGGCCGGGAAAGAAGGCATCCTGTTTACCATCGCATCTATAACCGGAACATTGTTATTCGGCACCCTGATGGGCAGGTGGTTAAATATCGAGAAAAAGACATCTTTTTTGATCTCATCAGGTACAGCTATTTGCGGCGGAAGCGCTATTGCCGCGATATCGCCGGTTATTAAAGCCGAAGAAAAGCAAATCTCGGTTGCATTGGGCTGTGTGTTTATCCTCAACTCAATAGCCCTGTTTATTTTTCCGTTGATAGGCCATTACCTCAACTTATCACAAACCCAGTTTGGCTTATGGTGTGCCATAGCTATACATGATACCAGTTCGGTAGTTGGGGCAGCAAGCAAATATGGCGCCCACGCGTTGGAAGTGGCAACAACTGTGAAACTGGCAAGGGCTTTATGGATCATCCCGGTAGCATTCCTGTCTACCTTTTTATTCAAGAACCAGTCGAAAAAAGTAAGCATCCCTTATTTTATCGGGTTGTTCATACTGGCAATGATAGCTAATACCTACATACCTATGGTAAGGTTAATGAGCCCATATGTAATTAGCATAGCCAAGGCGGGTTTAACGCTTACCTTGTTTTTAATAGGTGCAGGCCTGTCACGCAAGGTACTGGCATCTGTTGGGTTAAAACCGCTTTTGCAGGGAGTAGCCCTTTGGGTTGCCATATCCGGTGCTGCGCTTTATGCGGTTATGCATCTGGCATAATCATAAGGTCATTTAATGTTACTGTCATTAAATACTTCTATGCTATTCCTGTTGATCTCAAAAATTGATTTACTACTTATATTTGTATTAAACATCCTCACCATGAAACAAACCACCCTCGACGCCAAAACCATTGACACGCTCCGCGATTTGCCGGATATGATCCCCGTTATGCGCGATTTTTATGAGGACTGGACAATCAAGGTTTTTGACCGTAAACATCATGAGTGCCGCAACTATCTGTCACCTAACAGGCGCGATTTTTATAAGGTACTGATGATAACCGAGGGTGCGGGCGTTTTTACCATGGGGCTTAATACTTATTACATTGAGGAGCCTACCATTCTTTTCATCCATCCCAATGATATCATATCCTGGAAAAATCTTTCAGATAAATCGGGCGGATATTATGTGCTTTTTAAAAGGGTTTTCATCAATGATCATCCCCAGTTAAAAACTACAATTGACAAATACGGCCTGTTCAATGAAAAGGAAAAAAGCGTTATCCGCTTAAAAAATTCTGATCTGCCCATACTTAACAGCCTGTTTGAACGGATGGCACATGAGGACTTATCGAATAATCAGTTAAAAGATGACGCACTGCAGGCTTACCTTCAATTGTTAATGGTTGAGAGCATGAGGGTGGCCCAATTCCCCAAGCCTGACAATGTATCTGACGAATACCATTATATCCACCAGTTTTTTCATTTATTGGAGAAGGAAACCTCGGGCATTAATTATACATCGCCCATAAAAATAAAAACCGCCAAGGAGTTTGCGGCTAATCTTTCGGTACACCCAAACCACTTAAACGCGGTATTGAAGAAATATACCGGGCAAAATGTAAGTACCCACATCCGCAACCGCCTGCTTGAAGAAACCAAGGCCCTGTTAGTACAAACCGATTGGACACTACAGGATATTGGTTACAGCATCGGGTTTGCCGAACAGCCAAACTTTAGCCTGTTTTTTAAGAAAAATACAGGAATCACCCCGGCCGAATTCAGGAGATCGTACCAGGCCACAGCATAATTCATCTGCTTCTTTGATTTTCATAATAACCGCTTTGCTTTTGCTATAAGCTCACCCTGCTTTTGTTGCCAACTTTGTAGTGTAAACAAAAACAAATTAAAAGCAACATAAAATGAAAACTCAAAAAGTATGGTTTATAACCGGGGCCTCAAGAGGTTTTGGTTTAGAAATATCAAAAGCTGTTTTAGCATCTGGCGATAAATTAGTAGCTACCGTTCGTAAAAACCCCGAAACGCTGACCGCCCAATTTGATAACAACCCTAACCTGTTTGTTGTACCATTGGATATTACCAGTGAAGAGCAGGCAAAAGAAGCAGCCGCAAAAGCGGTGGAGCATTTTGGCCGAATTGATGTTTTGGTAAATAACGCCGGCTTCGGGTTACTATCAGCAGTTGAAGAAGCTACTGCCGAAGAAGTAAAAAGGAATTACGAAACAAACGTATTTGGCTTATTGAATGTAACCCGTGCCATTTTACCTTATATGCGTAAAGAACGCACAGGCCATGTAATCAATATTTCATCAGTTGGTGGCTTAGGGGCTTATTTTGGCTGGGGCGTTTATGGCTCAACCAAGTTTGCTGTTGAAGGGCTTACCGAAGCAATGGCGCTTGAGCTTGCCCCGCTTGGCATTCATGCAACCGTTGTTGCCCCTGGTTTTTTCCGTACAAATTTCCTTGATGAAAGCTCGCTGATCCGCACCTCAAATGAAATTGCCGATTACCAGGAAACCGTGGGCAATATGCGTGCCTTTGCAACCGAAGTTAACTACAAACAGCCCGGCGATCCGGAAAAACTGGCACAGGCTTTCCTTAAACTTGCCGCTGCCGAAAAACCTCCGGTACATTTACCGCTGGGCAGTGATACCTTAAAACGTTTCCGCGAAAAAACTGCAGCCTTTGAAAAGGATATTGAAGAGTGGTACGATGTGGTTGTTGGCACCGATCATGATGATGTAAAACAGGCTTAATATTTTTGCCACATCAAAACAAAAGCGGGACACTAATCAAAGTATCCCGCTTTTTAATTAAACAATAAACTGATCTGTTATTTTACATCCCACCAAAGCTTTTTTGCAGGACTGTCAACGCCACCAAATTCTTTAGCAACTGCTGCGTCAACCTGTGCTTTTGACGAGTTGGTAAATGTAGTTGTGTATGGGAACCTTCTGATAAATGCCCCATTAGCAATTTTACCGCCACTATTATTAACTGTGATCGGGTAAAGTTTTGGATATCCTGTCCGTCTGAATTCGGCCCAGGCCTCACAGCCTTCGGGGAACATGGCTATCCATTTTTGGGTAATAATACGTTCCATCTTTTTCTCGGTGGCATCACCATCGTTCCACTTAATGGTAATATTTGATAACGGCGGCGCATTATTCTTACTGTTCTTTGGATCAATATAAGCTGCCGGGGTTGAAACAGCATCACTTAAATAAGTATCAGCACCGCTTGCCCCGAACTCCGAGAATGACGTTTTTACGCCGGTTTCATAAAAGCTCTGCGCGGTACCCGCTCCCATGTTCCATCCCCGCACAACACCTTCCGAGCGTAAAAAATAGCTTTCGGCAGCGTCCATGATCTTCATGGGCGAATTGGCCGGAACATTTAACCTGGAGAAATTACTGTAAGTATTTGCGGTAAGCTCAATACCGGTGCGGATGCCATAGATTTTGCCTCCCAGTTGCGGATCTGTAGCAGGAAGCGCCATTACCGAAAGCCGGGGATCATTATAACCGCTTAATATGGAGCTTACCGGTGCGCCCAAACGTAAATCGCCCCAAACATTGGTAATGGTATTTAGTGGATTTACGGTTAAAACGTTCATCAAAAACGAACCGTCTGCCGCTTCCAGTACACCATATTTATTGCTTACTGCCGATTCGGCCTCTTTCTTAGCAGTAGCAGCATCAACGTTTGAGATCCGCATGGCCAAACGTAACTTTAAGGTATTGGCAGTTTTTATCCATTTGGCATAATCGCCGCCAAAGGTGCTCTTATCAACCGGCGCAAAAATAATCTGATCAACATTCGGGGTTTTATCCTCAACAGCCGAAAGCAGCGTGATAGCCTGGTCAAGATCTGCAAAAAAAGCGTTGTACTCTTCCTGCACGCTATCAAAAGTAACGTTACTTGAATTACCAAACTTACTGTACGGGATAGGCCCGAAGGCATCGGCCGCCCGGCTTGCCCCAAACACTTTAACAATAAGGGCGATACCATACAAGTCGGGATATTTTTTATCCAGGCCTTTCAGTTTCCATTGCAGCCATGTGTTCAGGATATTGCTCGAAGGCGTATCCCATATGTAGTTAACCCAATCATCAACAAAGGCATAGGTTACATTATTTACGTTACCTAAAAATACAGAAGGGATACTCATATATCCACTGTAATCATCGGCGCCAAGGTTTTGCTGCAGCTGGTAAATCCAGTCGGTTTGCGATTCGATATTAGTCATCATACCGGGTAAAAGCACACTTGCTTCTTTACCGTCAATTTGAAGCGAGCTTTGTGGCAGTGCTTTCAAGTCCTGGTTAAGGCCATCCATATCCTTGCGGCACGAAGTAGCAAGTGATAACAACAGCATGGTGCTTAGTGCAACTTTTACACCTTTTTTATATCTGAGTTTTTTCATTGTTGTAATAATTAAATCGTTAACATTAAAGTGAAGCTTTAACACTAAAGCCAAATGAACGGGTAGCCGGTACACCAAATGCATCAATACCCATTGTATTGGTAGTTGTTGATATGGACTGTTCAGGATCAAATGGTGAATTTTTGTGGAAGAAGAACAGGTTGCGGCCAATAAATGCTACATTAAGATTTTTAAATGCCTTATCGTCCAGCTTAAAAGTATAGCCAAGTGTAAGCTCCCGTAAACGGATGTTTGTTGCACTGTAGGTATATTCAGGAACCGCACCATTGTCTGCACCACCTGATACCCTGCTGTAATAATCATGAGCATTAACCCTTTTACCATTTACCAATACACCACCGGCGTCACGGGCATCTGCTGATCTTTGTGAGGCGCCTTTGTAATCAAGCCAGGTTTCGGTATAGGAAAACACCTGCCCGCCAAAGCGGCTATCAACCAGGAATGATAAATTAATATTTTTAAAGCGAAAATTGTTATTGAATCCTGCCAGGAATTTAGGGTTAGGATTGCCCACATATGTTGAAGCCGCATCGGTTAAAACAGGCAGGCCCTGGTCATCAACTTTGATGCTGCCATCCGGATTTTTGATGATGGCCCGGCCATAATAATCACCAAAAGCACCATATTTACCGTCTTTAGGCTTTGTCAGGTAAGTGCCAACAAGCCTCGAATCATCAGAACTTGCAATAGTATACCTGTCAGCAGTAAACAAGGGGCTTAGCTGCCTCACCTGGTTTATGTTGCGTGAAAAATTTAACGCCGGTGTCCATTGTAAGCCGCCAAAGCGGGCGTTGTAGCCAATAGTGCCCTCAAAGCCAAAGTTGCGGATCTGGCCACCATTCAAAATAAAGTTTTGAGCACCTGAAGCTGTTGGAGCGGCAATGGTTATAATCTGATCATTAGTGTGGGCATCATAATAAGCCAGGTCGATATCCAGTTTGTCAAATAGTTTTACCTGTGCGCCAAACTCAAAGGTTTTTGTACGTTCAGGCTTTACGCTTGGATAATAATTTTTTTCCTGGTCAAAATACGGCAGGTTATTGATAGAATTGGTACCGCCGGTGGTATGGTTAATAGAATAAGGAGGATTATAATTATTCGCTCCCCTGCCCGGCGCACTACCTACGTTTGCGTAAGTTGCCCTCAATTTGGCGTAAGATAATATATCAGAAGTACCAACGGTTTTAGTTAGCACATATGATAAACCAACCGAAGGATAAAAGTATGATTTCGGCGTGGTGTATGACCATTCATTACGACCTGTTGCGTTTAAGAACACGGTTTCCTTATAACCAATGGTTGCTGTACCAAAAACTGCCTGATTAATCCCTTTGCCTTCATTTTCGTTGATATCGAACGGATGATCAAGATCATAGTTATTCAATGAAAAGTAATTTGCATATGGCATGCCGAATGAATAGCTGCTACCGGTATAGGTACTATAATCAAAGCTTCTGTCGTCACTGACACCTAAAGTAGCCTCCAATGAGATATTACTTGTAATATTTGTATTTGCCGACGCAAGGAAATCTGAATAAAGGTGCGTGCCGTAACCCTGGTTCACGTTGTAGGCGCCGTTCCTGCTGCCAAGATCACCCAAAATAATCGCATCAGTTGTAGCGTAGGCCTTAAACTCGTTGCGGTAGTTGTAGGCATCTAAAGTGGTACGGGCCTGTATGAACAACCATTTGGCAATGTCATATTTAGCTTTGAATGAGGATATGTAGCGGGATGAAAAGTTTTCTGAAAGATCGCGGTTGGCTATCCAGTATGGGTTTTGGTTTGATGAAAACTCATTTTTCATATAAGGCCAGTTTTGCACGCTAAGCTTGCGCGCCGGATCATATACCTCAAAATGATCTTTGTCATATTTTGAAAAATCATCATCTGTAGGGAACAGGTACAAGCCAAACATCGGGCTGTAATAACGACCAGCCTTAGGGGGATTTTCCTGTTTTTGATAGATATAATTTACTGAACCATCAAGTGTTAACTTATTATCGAGAAATTTGCCTGTACCACGGATAGTGAAGTTGTGTTTTAAAAGTGAGTTGTTGGGCACTATACCATTTGCTTTAGTATTAGCATATGATACGTAAAGCTGTGCTTTCTCTGTTCCGGATGAAAGCGAAATACCATTCAGGAAATTTTGGCCTGTATTGTAAAAATTCTTAATGAACGCGTTTGTAGCACCTGATGATTTACCACCCCACATATCATTTGCGCCGGGAGCCGTGCGCCCGTAACGGGTTTGGGTTACCGGCAGACCAACGGCCGTTTCAAATGATGATGATGAATTAAAATCGATCCTCGTTACCCCGGCTTTACCTTTTTTTGTGGTGATCAATAAGGCACCGTTAGCCGCTGCGCTACCATAAAGCGCAGCCGCCGAAGCACCTTTTAACACCTGGATGCTTTCTATATCATCAGGGTTAAGATTTGATAACGGGTCGATCCCCGCGCCATCGCCAAGTCCGGAGTTTACACCGCCTGCTCCCTGGCCAATAGGGATACCGTCAATTACATAAATAGGCGCACTGTTACCGCCAATTGATTTAGCACCACGAAGCTCGATCCTGGATGCGCTACCGGGGCCGCCTGTACCTTTGGTGATCACCACACCTGCTGCTTTACCTGCAAGTGAGTTAACAAAATTGGCATCTTTTACTTTTTCAAGTTCGGCGCCGCCTACGTTCTGGGTGGCATAAGTAAGCGTTTTAGTTTTTTGCTCAATACCTAAGGCGGTTACGGTAACCATTTCAAGCATTTTTGAATCATTAGCCAAAACAACATTGATTGTTGCTTTGCCTCCAACCTTAATACTTTGACTTGTAAAGCCGATGTAAGAGAACACCAGCGTAGAAGCAGCCGGCGCCTGGATCGCGAATTTTCCGTCGGTACCGGTGGTAGTACCTTTGGTTGTCCCGGCAATTTTGACATTAACCCCCGCGATGGGTAAGTTCTGCGAGTCGGTCACAGTACCTTTAACGGCTATATCCTGGGCTGATGCATACATAATGCAGCCTACCAGAAAAGCCACTAACATGTAGAGTCTTTTCATAAACAATTAATTTTTAAAGTGTGAAATGAGATGTTGTACAGACCGAACTTACAAGGAAAAATTATCGGTTATATCGGTTTTAACAACGCGTAGTGGTGATGTAGTGGCGTATTGAAATAATAATTATACCGGGCGTGTAACACAATTAAAATGTGCTAAAATTAACCGTAAACTGTAAGTTTGACGTTAGTTTCCATTTTTATTTAAGAAGCAATAAAACTTTATGTTTATTTTTAAATAGTAACACATTATGCCCATTAAATTCACCTTATCCCACTGCAGCAAAATTTAATTCCGCCATCCAGCCGCTTTGCTGCACTATTTTACCACTACTTTTTAGCGTTTTAACCATCAAATTAAAAGTTTCATCTATCATTGTGCCTATGCGGCGGTAAACATGCCGTTATGTGCCGGTTAAACCAATATTACCTGATGCCTTCCTTAATAATTAAAATGAAAAAAGTCACCTTATTAATGCTCTTTTGTTTGTTACACCTATATTATAGTATAAGTGCCTTTGGCCAGCAACCAGCCAAGCCCCGTTTTAAGGCGATAGCCATAGCCGAAAACGGCGGCGGACATGCCTTATTTGATGTTGCAGCAAAGCAATGGCTAAACAAACTGGCCATCGACAGTAATTTCACTGTTGACTATATCAGCGATACCAAACAGATCAATAAAGATTTCCTGAAACAATACCAGTTGTTTATTCAATTAGATTATCCGCCTTATCCCTGGGAAAAGGAAGCGCAGGAAGCCTTTACAGATTATATTGAGAATGCCCGCGGAGGCTGGGTTGGCTTTCATCACCCTACCCTTTTAGGCGTTTTTGACGGTTACCCCATGTGGCAATGGTACTCAGATTTTATGGGCGGGATACAATTTAAACTGCATATTCCCGGCGGCGCTGCTGCTGTGCTTCACGTAGAGGATAAGCAGCACCCGGTTATGAAAGGCCTCCTGTCAACCTTTATTACTGAGGATGAGTGGTACATTTATGATAAAAGCCCACGCACCAATGTGCATGTATTGGCCAGCATTGATGAGGCAAGCTATTTACCCAATAAGGATGTAAAAATGGGCGACCACCCCGTAATCTGGACTAACGAGCATAAGAAAGCCCGTAACGTATATATTGCCATGGGCCATTTTCCCCAGCTTTTTGATGATGTGGCTTTTACCACTTTGTTTCGTAACGCCATATTCTGGGCTGTTGCTAAACCATAAGCCATCCTGATATTAAAATTGGCCCAATACCTGTTATTTTAACACTATTTTTCTTACCACTACAACACCACTACAGCAATCCATTGCGCGTTTAAAACAAAGCAAATACAGCAAATGAGGCGTATTTTGAAACATTTAACTGTGTAGTATATGTAAAATGTTGATTAAATTACGGCTCTCAACCAGTCGGCTCCTAACCAGGCCGGGCTGTATTATTAACTGAGTTTTACTCAACCACCACAGTAATTCGTTAATGAAGAAGTGCATTCTGTTTATTCTTGTTCTCCGTGCTTTTATCTGCACTTCCATTGCCCAGATCACGCTTGGTACCCCGGCTATAAAAAACTATACGCATGATGAGTATAATGCGGGCAGTGAAATTTGGGATATTAAACAAGGCAAAAACGGCTTGCTTTATTTTGCCAACGATGACGGCCTGCTCACTTTTGATGGCAGCTACTGGAAAACATACCCACTACCCAACCGAAGCGCTATTAAATCAGTAGCAATTGATGCTACGGGCAAGATCTATGTTGGCGGGCAGGATGAGCTGGGCTATTTTTTTCCTGACGATGCCGGGATCTTAAAATTTCATTCGCTCAAGCAATTGTTACCACAAAAGGCCAGGCAGTTTGCCGATATCTGGGATATTGTAATTTATAAGGACGAGATTTTTTTCAGGACGATAGAATGCATTTTTGAACTGAAAAATAATGTGATCCGCACCTTTGATGCCCCTGGTGGCTGGATGCTGCTAAGCCAGGCGGGCGGGCGGTTATTTGCGCATGATAAGGATATCGGCCTTGTTGAATTTAAAGATACCCGGTGGCAGGCCTGTGTTAAGCAACCCACAACCGGCTTAAGGGTTACCGGTATAACCGAATTTGGCCGCGACACGTTACTGCTTGCCACGCGCAAAAACGGTTTATTTTTCATGAGTGGCGTTAACCTGTATAAGGCTCCAACCGCTATCGATGCTGCCTTACAAACCGACCTGGTAAACTTTGGCCAAAAAATAGGCAACAACCGTTATGCTATAGGCACATCGGCAAAAGGAATATATATCATTGATGAAAAAGGCAGGCTTATTGAACAATTTTCAAACAGGCAGGGCTTACAAAACAACAATATCCATAGCGCCCTGCTTGATGGTGACCACAACCTTTGGCTGGGCCTGGAAAACGGGCTCGACTTTATCAACTATAATACATCGGTTAAACACATTTACCCCAACCGCGAAAACCAGGTAAAAAGCAATGCAGTAAGTATCTTTAACAATAAGCTTTATATCGGTACTTCCAACGGTTTATATGCCGTTCCTTTAAGTCCCCAACAAAGGGATATCAGCACGGCAACCGGCACATTTACCGAAGTTGAAAACACCAAAGGGCAGGTTTTGAGTTTAACGCAGATAGGCGGGCATTTACTGGCGGGACACCAGGATGGGGTATTACAAATTGATAATAACCAGGCCAGGGCGATCACTCCCGGCCCCGGTGCATGGATGATGAAGGCCTTTCCATCCTCTCCGGATATTATTGCCGGTACATACACCGGTTTCCAGCTTTTAAAGTACAACGGCAATGGTTTTAGCTTTGAAGGAAAGGTAGATGGCATCTACGAATCATTAGGGAACCTTGCCCGCGACGATAATAATTACATTTGGGCAACCCACCCTTATCGCGGGATCTTTAAGGTACAGCTATCTGCAGATAGAAAGAAAGTTGCCCTTTATACTCAATATGCTGAAAAAAGCGGCTTGCCATCGGCACTTAATAACCACGTGTATCTTATTAAAGGTAAGATCATTGCCTCAACCGAAAAAGGCATCTATGAATACAATGCCAATAAGAATAATTTCATATTCTCGCCTTTCTATGCGCCTATCTTTTCAAATGCAAAAATTGAATACCTTACCGACGATAGCAAAGGCAATATCTGGTTTATTAGTAACCAACGGGTGGGCGTTATCGACTTCAGTAAAAAATCCAGCTCAGCTCCTTATACGGTGATCTATTTTCCTGAACTGGCGGGCCAAACAGTTAAAGGATCTGAATACATTTACCCGCACGACCAGGAGAACATTTTTATCGGCTCAAACAATGGGGTGTTTCATTTAAATTACCGGCAATACGTATCATCAGAAAACAAGCTGAACGTTTTACTTACCTCGGTAAAAGCCATAGCCGAAAAGGACAGCCTTATTTTTGGAGGATATTTTGTAAAGGGCAATCAAATAGTATCTGCTCAAAACACTAAACAGGTTGTAAGCCTCTCCAACCATTGGAACTCCTTTCATTTTGAATACACCTCTACCCTGTATGCTCAAAAAAGCAATGAAGAGTTCACCTATAAACTCATCGGCTTTGATCAGGACTGGTCGAAATGGTCGGTTAAAACGGAAAAGGATTATACCAACCTGCCTCACGGCAGATATACTTTTTCGGTAAGGGCCCGTAATAATTTAGGCGCGGCATCTGCCCCGGTTAATTATACTTTTATTGTTGAACCGGCATGGTATCAAACTATATGGGCCTATCTCATTTACTTTGCGCTTTTTGCTTACCTGGTTTTTCTTGGTATAAAATATCAGCAAAAACGGTTCGACCTGCACCGCCAACAGCATGAGGAAGAGCAAAAACGCCTCAGCTACCTGCACAGCCTGGAACTTGACCGGAATGACAAAGAGATCATGGCCCTGAAAAACGACAAGCTGGAAGCCGAATTGAGCTATAAAAACAAAGAACTGGCTACCCTAACCATGCAAATGGTTGACAGGGGTAAATTGCTGCTCAATATCAAAGACGAGCTGATGGTATTAATCAAGAAACTCAACATCCCCGATGCTTCCTACCAGTTCAGGAGTGTATTTAAATTAATGAGCGATACCGAAAAAAGTGATGATGACTGGGATAACTTCTCTATGTATTTTGACCAGGTACACAACAACTTTTTAACCACCATGAAGGCCAAGTTCCCGGGTTTAAGCTCAACTGACTTAAAATTATGTGCTTATCTCAGGTTAAACCTGTCATCAAAAGAGATAGCTCAATTGCTTAACATCTCGCTAAAAGGCGTGGAGATCAGCCGTTACCGGGTACGTAAAAAGCTGCAGCTATCTACCGAAACAAACCTTTATGATTTTTTGATAGAGGTTACTAAGTAGTTAATTAACAGCAATTTCCATAGATCCTATAAAAAAACGTCATTGCAAGGTACGAAGCAATCCCCTATAAGCAGGTCCGCCCTGTATAGTTTGGGATTGCTTCGTACCTCGCAATGACGATTTCATATGGTATTTCCTAATGAATATTAAAAAGCCGCATTCCCATCAGGAAACACGGCTCTGAGCATTAACTAAATTGACTGATTTTTACTGATGCTCAATATCTGAACCCGGCTGCGTTTTTTCAACAGGTTTAAACTGTTGTTTGATAAATTCTGGGTTACTATTACCGTAAGTTGGGTTAGTTGAAAAGAAACCGAACGGCATCAGCGTAAAGCCCATGTGGTGTACCGACATGATAGGCCATTCTTCGGGCCTTACAATGTGGGTGATACCGGCCACATACCATAATACCACATCGTTATTGCCAATCTCGCGATTTTTGGCCGTCCACTCGGGCAGGCCATCATACACCTTATTACTGGCGGGGTATTTACCGGCAGGATAGATCTCATTTTCATGATATTGCGTTACCCAAAACTGGTGGTTCAGGAAACCTGCCTTTTTGCGAAGCAGCGATGTTTGCGACACAAAGGTTTTTGCCTGGCCGCCCGGCATCAGCATGTAGCCTACATGTCCGCCAAACTCGTTCATTTCTTTATTATTAACCACATGCCAGTTACGGGCGCTTTGGTAATTTACATCGCGCTGGGCCTCTTTTTCATTCATGAACATGGTATCATCAACGTAGAACGCGTTTTGGTACGGGTTATCCTTACCCGGTGGCACGGCTTTGCTGTTCATTTCCATTACGCTGTTGTTTTGCGCGCCGTCAATATCCATATCCAGCCTGAAAACAAAAAAGTGCTGGTGATTAATAGCCTCAACATGTTTATGCACTAATGTACCGAAGGGATGGCCCTGGTATGAAAGATCATTTTTATTGGCGCCCATGCTCATTTCGCTGGTACGATGTACACCTTTCACTTCCACAATGCCAGTCAGTTCAATATCCACATCGATGGTGCCATCTTCCTTAAAACGCCAGGTAAAGGCGTAATCATAGTTTTCGATCATGGTATAGTATTTTATAACCAGGTTAGTTGCCCGGCGCGAAACCGTGCCGTGGCGCCACAAAACACCGCCATATTCCTCGTACACAGCAACCGCCCTGTCAACCTGGAAAGGCGTACCGTTTTCACGATGAAGGATGGCAGGCATGTATTCGGCATTTTCGGGTGCGTCGGCACCGGGGGTTAACGATTGCGCTGTACCCTGTCCTAAGCGATATTCACCTACATCAAAAAAGTTATAAGTAGCCTGGAACAAATCGGGCGAACCGTATGGCACCACCATTTCGGGCATGGAACCGCGGTACATTACCGAACGCTCTTTGCCATTATCGTTAAAGCGCACATTATAAATTACCAAACCTTCGCGGTTATCAACGCCGTAACGCAGCTTCCAGTTTTGCCAGGTTATTTCATGGCCGTTTACAGCAAAAGTGTGGCCTTCCGGTTGAGTGATCATCAGCGGCTTAGGTGCAGGCAATGTTTCCTTAACCGAATCTTTGTTGAAATAATACAAATCAGTCATGTCGCTAAAGGCATTGCCTTCATCAACTATCTTCAGGATTTTGCCGGTGGTAAAATCGGTGTAGGCCATCAACCCTTCAATATCTACATTGTTCTTTTTACGGCGGGCAATAACCATTTGCTCCCGGTGACCAATTGGCGCAATACCAATATCGCCGGTAAATACACTGCGATGTATTACCGAATCGATAGAAATGCCGCGCTTTTTCAGAGCAGCCACCCAAGCCTTATCCTTACGTACGATGATATTGGCCACAGAATCGGCTTCAAGGCCCATACCAATTACGTTCGGGATATTTTTAACCGAGGTTACCTTTTCAGTATTTAAGTCAACCACAGCCTCGGTAATGCCGTTTTTGCTGTAATCATAAAAGCTGGTAAAAGCTTCCCGGCGTATATGCATGCCGGGTTTATAGGCAAGCACCTCGCTTTTGGGCGGCTCCTTCAGGTTAATGATGTTAAAAATATCCTTCCCGGTTGTGGTTTTACTATCCTTCAGGATCTGCACAACTTTTTTCATTTCGGCCGCCGAAAGCGGATCAAGCGGATAGGTATTGCCGCCTGTTTGGGCGCAAACCTGCCCAGCGCAAAGCAAACCTACACCAATGGCGTAAAGCAATGGGGTTTTAATCATTTTATGTTGTTTAAAGAGTGTCGATTGTTAAAGTTTCTCTTCTCAAACTTTAGGATATAACCGGCTCTTAAACACAATAAAATTTAAACAGTACTATTTTTTAGCAGCTAACCACAACAGGGCATCCTCAAACATCTGGTTTTGCTCGGGCGATGTAAATATCTGGTCGCCATGGCCCATGTTCATGTAAAGCATTTTGTATTTGGTATTCGTCCACACTACAGGGATATCGCCATCGCGGATAATATCCTTTTTGCCCAGCGGATAATTAGCCGGATCAAGCGTTACCAGTACTTTGATATCTTTATTATCTCGCGGGTTGGGTTTCCAGCCGTACCACTCGTTTATAGGCGCTATATAACTTTTGCCCAGGCTTTTGGTTACAGGATGGGTATTATCGTCCACAATCATTTTAGCAGGCAGCGGCGGCCAGTTGTTGTTATAAAATGTAGCGCCTAAAAACTCAACAAACCAAGGCCATTTGGTATATTTGTCATTATACCCCGATACGTGGAAGCCCAGCCAGGCACCACCGTTGGCCATAAATTTTTCAAACGCACTGCGCTGTGCCTGGTTATGCGGAAACTCATTAAGCCAAACTACTACCTGGTAATTCTTTAGTTTCTCATCGTTCAAATCTCCCCAGTTACTGGTGGTATCAAAAGCGAAGCCTTTGGCTTTGGCCATTTTACTATAAAACTTCATGGCATCCATAGCAAAATCAACATGGTCACTTTCAACATTGGTTGAGTATAAGGCCAGTACTTTAAATTGAGGTTGCTGTGCAAAGCTGGTTTTACCGGCCAAAAGTATCAGCATCAAAAGTGTTATAGTGTATATCAGTTTCTTCATCTTAAATGCTTACCAAGATTATTTATTCATTTCATTACCAAGGGAATCCATTGCATTATTTACAGCAGCACTTACACCCCTGAATAATGGCTCATCATCGCCCGACCAGGGCTTGCCACGCCTGAAATCCCACCAGCGGTATTCAATTTTTGAGTATTCGTTCGAGATACCTTTCTCTATCGGCTTTTCGTAAACATCAAAAACCTTAACCTCATAAGTGGCATCGTACACTATTACATCAACCACAACCCTTACAAAGTAATAGTTGCCGGTAGTACCAATATTGATGCGGGTGGTGTAAGTGCCTGTTACCTCACCTTTCTTTTCGTTTGCGTTGGTTACAGCTTTTTCGTCCCCCTTAAACCAGTTTAGAGCTTTAGCATATAGATCAGCTTTTTTAAAAGCCGGGTTCAGCGCGTAAACGTTATCAAAATATACCTTACCATTGTGCATTTGCAGCAATATGGGCGATGTATTTCCTTGTGCATTACCGATAAACGGCATCAGTAAAAGGAACGTGAACAATAGCTTTTTTATCATAATTGTGATGTGTTTAACGGCTTTGTTTGCGGTTAAGTAAATATCAAAAACAAGTATTCAAATTGTTAATTTACGGGCACTACTTTAGCACTACAGCTTCAAGAAACGACTTATAATTATTTAATTATCAATAAGTAATATTAATAAACTTAATTTCTGGTGATAAAAGATATAATTTATATAACCGATATGGTGTTTAAAAAGTCGCCGATACGAGGCTCCGCTGGAGCCAAAGTCTTTGTTTCGACAGAGCTATAAACACGTTACTCCTATGGAGTACTGAAACTCAGCAAAACACTCCGTAGGAGTAACGTGTTTATAGCACAAGTCCTCCATGAAATTCCAGACTCCGTAGGTGCCTCGTATTTAAAAGTGCCAGGTCAACTTATTTAACATGATTACTTTCCAGCCGCCCAGAAAATGGCATTGCTAAACAGTGTGGTATAATCCTTACTATCAAAAAGTATTGGCGAATGGCCCATGAAAATATAAATGTTACGGGCCTTTTTTGCAGGATTAGTCCATACTACCGGATGGTCGCCCATTGTTATCCCGTCTTTCGGTTCGTAGGTTGATTCATCTACCGATGCAAGAACATGTACATTGGGCCGCGGACTTTTATCATATGTGTACCACTCCTCTTTTTGCACTAAGAATGATGGTGATACGCCCTTCATTACCGGGTGGCTTTTATCTTCAATGTTAACGGTGCCTTTAGCAAAGGTGGCTATGTAGTTTTTATAGCGGATCCCTCCCATAAAGTTCGAGAACCAGTTCCACATCGGGTAACCATCAAACTCGCCTAACAGGGTGGAATGATGAAAACCTATCCAGCCGCCCTTGCCTTCATCAATATATTTTTCAAATGCTTTTACAGCTTTTTCCTTCCACGCATAGGGCGGGTAGTCCAGCTGGATAAACAATTGATAATTAGATAAAAAAGCATCATCAATTCTATCAGTACTTTGAATGTAATCGATCGAAAAATTGCTATCGGCAGCCAGCTTATCCAGCCACACTTTGGCTACTTTTGAATACTCAATATGGTGCCCGCCGTTTTCATACAAGGCTATTACTTTAAAACGCGGGGCCTTTTGCGCCCATGCGCAGATAACGGTTAAAAGACAAAAACTTAAAATCAGGCTTATTTTTTTCATGTCAGTTATTTTCGGTTGATGGTTTATTTTGATCCGGCCCAAAGGATGGCATCCCGGAGTAGTGTTATATAGCTTTGATTGGTAAATACTGAAGGATCATGCCCAATACCGATATAGATCATACGGTGGTATTCTTCATTCGTCCAGATGATGGGATGATCGCCCATAGGTTTGTTTTGTTTATAGCTTGATTCATCAGCAGTAGCCAAAACATGTACATTAGGCCGGGGACTTTTATTAAACTCGTACCATTCGTCGGAGATCTCAAATTGAGCGGATAAGTTTTTAGTAGCCGGATGTTTCCTGTCTTCCACAATAACCGTCCCTTTTTGATAAGCCGGATGCGGCGAATACACTACTCCGCCCATAAAATCCTCAAACCATTGCCAGTATTTGGTACCTTTTGCTAAAAACTCCGTACCGGTTAAGCCCGCGCCATGAATGCCAACCCAGCCCTTCCCCTGCTCTGCAAACTTCTGTAAAGCCGCCTGCTGGCTGTAGGAGATATCAAAAGGTGCTAATTGAAGCATCACAAACACATCGTAGTTCTTCAGGTTTTCATCATTGATCTTACTTGAATCATCAGTATAGTCAACTTTAAAATGATTGTCCTGGCCAAGTTTTTCAAAAAAAGGTTTGGCAGCGGTCATCATTTTGATGTGATCGTCAGACTGGGAGATCACCACAAGCGCCTTGAATTTATACTGCTGCGCGATAGCTGTGCTTACCAATAACAGCGAAATCAATACGGCAACAAAATATTTCAGCTTATTCATCGACATTAATTATTTGTAGATCCTGCCCATCATCGGGTTATTCCAGATCACCTTTTTAACTTCCTCAATATCAATAGCCCCCTGATGGCTGTACACCACTTTGCCCTCCGGATCAACAAGCATGGTATAAGGTAAAGCCCCATCCCATTTAGGATCTACAGCCTCGATCATTTTGTATTTATCATCGCCGGTATAAATGTAATTGGTGCCCGATGATTGTTTGCGCTGGAGAAACTTCAGGGCTTTATCCTTATTGACCGGATCATCGGCACTGATACTCACAAATTCAAGCCCCCTGTCACGATATAACCTGTTCAATGTAACCAGGTCATCAAACTCTGCAACGCAGGGGCCGCACCAGGTAGCCCAAAGGTTAATGAGCCTTAACCTGTCCGAGTGATTTTTCACTACAGTTGCAATTCCCGCAGCACTGATGGTATCGATTTTAACCGGCTCTTTAGCCCATTGAATTTGAGCTTTATCAATCCAATCTTTTTTCTCGGCCCATTTAACCGAGCAGCCAAAGGTTTTGGTAACTGGTACTGCTATTTCTTTACCGGTCAGCACAGCATCAATAGCATTGCGCACATCTTGTGATTTTGGTGTTTTGGCAGGGTTTTCCATATCATCAATCCGGCCATTGTAACGGAGTTTCCTATCTTTATCAAAAACAAAAATATGAGGCGTTGCAACCGGGCCGTATTTGTTTGAGGCAGCTTCGGTTTCGCCATCGTACAGGTATGGGAAGTTAAATCCCTTGTCTTTGGCGCGCACTTTCATTTCTTCAAATGAATCGCCCAAATCACTGTATCCCAGTTCATCATAACGCAACGAAGCCGGATTATTAGGGTTGATAGCTACCACACTAACACCTTTTGAAGCATAGTCGGCGGTGAGTTTAATCATCCTGTCTTCATAGGCCTGCGATGTAGGGCAATGGTTACACATGAAAACCACCACCAGTACTTTAGCGTTTTTAAACGATTGTAAAGTATAAGTTTTACCATCAATACCGGGCAGACTGAAATCGGGCGCCTGCTCCCCTATGGCCAGTGTTTTATGCTCATCAAAAGCAAAAGAAAGCTTTGATAAACCCAGCAGCAAGGCGAGGATAAAACTTATACGGATCTTAAATTTCTTCATAACAAAATCTATAGTTTATAATTAATCGCTTGTTGAAACTGCCAGCAGGTACCAGGCTGTATGCGGCAGCCATTGCTCCGCCCAACGCCAGTCCGAATCTTTGCCTGATACTGCATAAGGGATATTAAAATCAATATCATCCTCATTATCAAAACCTGATGTAATTCCATTTACAATACCACCCGGCGCATTGGTATATTCAAACGTGCCGAAAAAGCCATAAGCGGGGTTATTATGCCCGGTACCTTGCAGCATACTGGCATCAAAGGGATTTAAGCCCAGGATCCAGTTTAATTGATCAATGGCAAAGCCGGAAAGCTGATCATGAAAGGCTTTGTCGTCTTTAAACAGGTTAGCGGCCATCCTTGCGGCAGTAGCAACTGAACCAAGCCTTGCGTTTTCACCCTGCCACCATGGCGAGGCATCGCTGCCATGCGAAAAAAAGAAAGCGCTGTGCCGGTTACCTAAAGTATCCTGCACCAGTTCGCGGCTGTAACCAAAAGGGTTATTCACTTCATGAGTAATAGCCAATTCAAATTCCATTGATTTCCTTACTGATGTTTTGATCTTCGCCTGCAGACCAGCAGCAGCATAAGGATAATAATACAGCAGGCTTACTACCGGTAAGCCACCATCTGATGGATGAAAGAAAGGCCTGTCCTTATCATCAGCACGCCAAAAATTCTGGTATTTATTCCATGAGCTTAGGCGGTTAAGCAAATTATTCGCACGTTTTTCGGCGGCCGCTTTGTATACATCTTTATGGGTTACTTTATAAAGCTCGGTAGCAGCGCTCAACGCACAATAATCATCAAGGATGTTTTCATTTTTATCATAATCCATTTGCGGGTTTTCCTTCTCTAAAAAAGCAAAAGCGTTTTCGGCGGCTTTCAGGTAATCGGCATTGCTAAACTCACCCGATGTTTGATAGGCTGATGCCATTGCCAGCGCTGCAATGGATATCCCCGCCCCCGAACGGTAACTGGCCTGGTAACTGCGCCAGTTTTTACCGGTGGTGGTTTTGGTAAAAGCCTGGTCTTTGGTTTGCTTTATGCGATAACTGCCTTCATCAGCCTGGATCACTCTATCTTTCGGTAACTTACCGGGACCGGGTGATGACACAGAGCGATAAAATGAACCGTTTTTAGCCTGCATCCGCACCAAATAATCGGCACCATACATGGCTTCATCTAAAATTCTGCGGTTAAATTGCCTGAAATCAGTCCCCGAACGGGCAATTAACAACTCGTAAGTTTTAAAAAGACTAAAAGCCGTTAACGAGATCTGCTGCGGGTTAAAATAATTGGAGAATGATAAATGCGACAGGTGTTTGCCATAATCGCCGGTGGCATCATACCAGCCGCCGTGCGCATCAACTGTATCTGTTGTACCCGATAATGCCAAATGATGATCGGCTTTATCCAACAGCCCAGAGCTTCGCTGTCCTTTAAAATAATATACCACATCGGATATGGTGGCTTTTTCAAGCACATTTTTGCCGATAATAAAAGGATAGGATGAAATGATACCTTTTGCTGAGTTGAATTGAACCTTATAGCTGCCGGGCGTTGTAAAACTGCTGAAATCAAGTGTCCAGAACTCAAAGTTTTTCCATTTATTCACCGGACCACTGTAGATTATATTACCGGTAAATACCGTGTTGCCTTTATCTGCATCAATCAAATTAAAAGAAGTAAATGCGAGATGGCTATCAGCAACAATAACCGCGCGTTTGGCTTTGTTCTCCTCATAACCCACATGATTGGTTACCACTTTAATACTTTGCGCCCGCACTAAAAAAGGCAGACCTATAAAAAGCAGGCAGGCAGATGAAAGAATAGCTATATGTTTTTTCAGGTTCATATATAAAGTTAAGGAATTATAAAGTGGCGTCGGAAATACAGGCTCTGCATCCTGCTTCAAAGCTAAAAGATTAAGTTTCCGTTGGATATTTTCATACCACTACATTAGCACTACCATAGTTAAATACCTCAATTTGTTACAAATAGCTATTGAGGTTTTGCATTATCAGATTTTATCCTCAATAATGCCTTTTTACCTTAAACCGGCACAATAAATTATAGTAGTGGTGTTGTAGTGGCTTCAAAATAGCAATTGAACAAAGTTTGACTGATAATTGCAGAATATAAAATTTCATATATTGTATAACCGGTTATGAACGCGGCGCTGTTAAACACAGGTCGAAAACCTTAATAATTAATGGAGAATACCCAGGGCACAAGAAAATTTCTGATTGCAACGCATGGAACACTGGCAGGCGGTGTTAAATCATCACTTGATATTATTACCGGTGCTATGGATAATGTTTTTTTGATAGAAGCTTATGTTGATGAAAACAAATCATTGGAGGATGAGATCAAAACCGTGCTTGAGCAAGTTGGTGATAACGATGAGCTGATCGTTTTTTCGGATATTCTTGGCGGCAGCGTTACTAACCAGGTGTTACAATATGCCCTGCAGGCTAACGTACATGTGGTTTCGGGCTTTAACCTGCCATTGGTAATAGAAATTGTACTGGCCGATGCCGATACTCCTGCCGAAGAGGTTATTGCCGAAGCTATTGAAAACGCAAAACAACAAATGGTATACGTAAATAAACTTTTAACCTCGCAAAATCAGGAGGAAGAAAATGATTAAGCTAACCCGTATTGACGACAGGCTGGTACACGGACAGGTTGCTTTTACATGGACACCGGCCCTGGGCGCCGATTGCCTGCTAATAGCCAACGACAAGGTAGCAAAAGATGAGTTCATGAAGATGACCCTTGGGCTTGCTAAACCGGCAGGAACAAAACTCCTGATCAAATCGGTAAAAGACGCGGCAGTTTTTTTAAATGACGAAAAAAGCAAAAACGCCAAAGTTTTGATATTGATAAATAGCGTTAAAGATGCCGCCTCACTGGCTGCTGATGTTGCGGAGATAACCACTATAAATTTTGGTGGGCTACGATCGAAAGAAGGTTCAAAATTGATATCAAAGGCCATTGCGGTTAATGATGAGGATATAACCATCATCCGCGAAATGCTGGCAAAAGGCCTTGAACTGGAAGTGCGGCAGGTACCTACCGATAACAAACAACTTGTAGCAAGCCTGATTTAATAAACAGATTTAAAACCTATACAAACAACCATTTAATCCTTGTTAGTATCATACTTGCTCATCGCGCTGATTGCGATGTTTGGACATTCGGAAGATTTTTTGGGCACTACCCTGCTTAGCCGCCCCCTTGTGCTCGGTCCGCTGGTTGGCCTGGTACTTGGCGATGTAACACAGGGAGTGATCATTGGCGCCACTTTGGAACTTATTTTCATGGGTAATATCAAAGTGGGTGCGGCCATTCCGCCCGACGTGATCACGGGAGGAGTATTAGGCACTGCCTTCGCCATTATTTCAGGCAAGGGGCCTGCCATTGCGCTGGCTATAGCCGTTCCGGTTTCCATACTGGCCGAAATGGTGATCAGCGGCTTGTTTGTATTGCGGGCAATGCTCAATAAAAAATTCAATCAATATGCCGATGAAGGCAATTTTAAAGGCATCCAGCGCCTGCATATTATATCGGGTTTATTACGGCCGGTTCTCATGGGCATTATCATTATGCTGGCCCTTCAATTAGGTGCAGGAGTTATGAAAACATTTTTAGACATGATTCCTGCCTGGGTACAAACAGGCTTACAGGTTGCCGGGAACATGCTGCCCGCATTGGGCTTTGCCCTGCTCATGAACCTGATGTTCAATAAGAATATGGCGCCTTACTTTTTCCTCGGTTTTATTCTGGCTGCTTATTTAAAGCTGCCGGTGATCGCTATTGGGGGATTGGGTGTGATCATTGCCTTGCTGGTTACACAAGTTGCTCCAAAACCGGTTACTGATGATGAGGATGATTTCGGTTTAGATGATGAACCTGCCGAACAGGTAAAGCCTAACGCAAAGCTTAGCAGGAGAGATATCCGCCTGCTGTTTTTCCGTTCGCTGGCATTGGAGGCTAATTTTAATTTTGAAACCTGGCAAAATACAGGCTTTGCTTTTTCCATTATTCCTGTGTTGAAAAAGCTTTACAATACCAAACAGGCTATGGCCGCCGCCCTGAAAAGGCATTTGCAGTTTTTTAATACCAGTCCTTACGGCTCAACGTTAATACTGGGTATAACCGCCGCTATGGAAGAGCAAAACAGCAATGATGAGGACTTTGACAGTGAATCCATCAATTCGGTAAAGCTGGGTTTGATGGGGCCATTAGCAGGCGTATTCGACTCGCTATTTTGGGGAACCTTTAAAGTGATTGCCGCCGGTGTCGGCACTTCGCTGGCTATTAAAGGCAATATCATGGGTCCGTTGTTATTCCTGCTGATCTTTAATGTACCGCATTTGTTGCTGCGTTATAAACTAACGTTTGTGGGTTATGATGCAGGAACGCGCTTCCTGCAAAACCTGGCCAAAAACAACGTGATGGACAGGCTCACCAAAGGCTCATCCATTTTGGGGCTGATGGTTGTTGGCGCCATGCCGGCCACGCTTATGAACATTACTACGCCGCTCCACATCGGCACCGAAAAATCGGCGGTGGGGATACAAAGTATTTTAGACCAGGTAGTGCCGGCCATGATACCGCTGGGCCTTACCTTTTTAGTGTATTATTTTGTTAAAAAGAATATAAAAACCACATACCTGTTATTAGGCCTGCTGTTGCTTGGTTTTGCAGGGAGTATTATCCACCTGTTTGCATAAAGAAAAGATATAAATGAAGGGAATTGGAGTTTCACCGGGCATTGCTATAGGCAGGGCGTTTGTTATCAAAAAAAACGCGCCAGCCACCAACGGTATTGTTTTAAAAAACCAGGTTGAGATAGTGGCAGAAATTGAACGCTTTGATATTTCGGTTATCAATGCGCTGGGCGAGATCGATGCTATCAAGAACAGCTCACAACTAATGCTTAATGATGATGACATCGCCATACTGGAAACACAGGTTGAGCTGATCAACGACCCACAGATCCGCGAGGACGTGGTGGCCAAGATCGAAGCAGAAAAAAAGACCGCCAACGATGCCATGATCGAGGTTACCGCCGGTATAGTGGCACTGTTTGAAAGTATGGACGATGAGTATATGCGTGCCCGATCGGCCGATTTCCAGGATATAGGCAACCGCATTCTCAAATATATTAACCGTACAGGCGATACCAATAACCGCTCATTTGAGCCGGATACCATTGTTATTGCCGATGACCTCACCCCTTCTGACACCATCACACTCGACCTTAACCTTGTCACCGGTTTTGCAACACAGGCAGGCAGCCGTACTTCGCACGCGGCCATTATAGCCAAATCAAAAGGGCTGCCTGCCGTTGTAGCCTGCGGCGATGAGCTGATGACCATTAACCATAACGACTTTATTATTTTAGATGGCCTCAGCGGTTCTGTTTATGTTAATCCCGGCGAGGAGATCATCAACCGTTACTCGGCAAAATCAGCCTCGTTCAGGCAGCAAGCCGAAGTATTAAAAAAGGTTAAGGATAAGCCTGCCATTACAGAAGACGGCAAACAGGTAACCTTGCTGGCTAATATCTCCAATGCTGATGACCTGGAGATGATGCATGACAACGGAGGCGAAGGCGTTGGTCTTTTCCGTACCGAAATGTTGTTTATGGACAGGGACAGTTTCCCTGATGAGGAAGAGCAATTTGAGTTTTATAAAAAAGCGGTGTTGCAGGCAAAAGGCAAACCTGTAATTATACGAACCATTGATATTGGTGGCGATAAACACCTGTCGTACTTTAACTTACCTGCCGAACTTAATCCTTTTTTGGGTTACCGGGCCATCCGCATCTCGCTTGACCAGGAAGGCTTATTTATGGTGCAGCTTAAGGCCATTTTGCGGGCGTCAGCGTTTGGCACTGTGAGCATCATGTTCCCGATGATCTCGAACGTAAAAGAGATCCGCGATGCTAAACTCATCCTCAGCAAAGCAAAAAATGAACTGCTTGAAGCCGGCGTGCCTTTTAGTGCTGATGTAAAAGTTGGGATTATGGTCGAGATCCCTTCAGCCGCTGTTACGGCCGATATCCTGGCTAAGGAAGTTGATTTTTTCAGCATCGGCACTAACGACCTTTGCCAGTATACCCTGGCTGTTGACAGGATGAACGAAAAAATCACCCACCTGTATGATCCGTTTAATCCCGGTGTATTGCGCCTCATCCTGAATGTTATTGAGCAAGGCCGCAAACACAATATCCACATAGGCATGTGCGGCGAAATGGCTTCCGATCCCCTGGCTACCTTGTTATTGCTGGGCATGGGCCTTGAAGAATTTTCCATGAGCGCAGCTTCTATCCCTGCAATAAAAAACATCATTATTAATAATACCGAAGCTAAAGCCAAACAGGTATGCCGGCAGGTAATGGCTATGGATAGCTCCGAAAATATTATTGCTTATTTAAAAGAGATAACCCAATGATAACCAAAGATTATATCATCACATCGGCACAGGGAATGCACGCCCGACCTGCAACCCAGCTTGTTAAACTGGCAAAAGGGTTTAAAGCCTCCACCAGTTTAAAAAAAGGCGATAAAACTGTTAAACTGAACAGCCTGCTTAATATCCTTTCGCTCAGCATTAAAGGCGGCGAAACCATTTCGGTAATTATGGATGGCGAGGACGAAGTTAGCGTAGCCGTTGTGATCGACGACTTTTTCACCAAACAGCTTAAGGAACTATAAACAGCATAAAACCGCTATCCGAAGTCTCTGACTTCGGATGACTATGTCTGTAGTCTGTGACTACAGTTCATTTCAAGTTAAAAAACATGTTGTATGCCTGTAGTTGCAAACTACAGGCATACAACATTCGAAGTCAGAGACTTCGAACAGCGCGAGGACTTCGAACAGCGAACAATGATTTAAAATGACAATAAAAAAGCACAACAGCATAAATGAAAGTAACTATAACCAAAAGCGAACAGGAATTTGATATCACCGCGGCATGGCGCATCATAGCACAGATGCTTGAAAAGAAAACATCGGTAATTGGCCTTTCAACCGGGCAAACTACTATAGGCATGCACCGCATCGTATCCGAAATTTATGCCAAATATCCGTTCGATGTATCAAACATCACCCTGTTTAACGTGGACGAGCTCACCAATTTGGAGCGCGAATACGCGGGCAGTTGTTATACCATGATCCTGAACCAGATTGCCGGTCCGCTGGGTATCCCTGACGAAAACTTTATTATGCCGCCTACCCTTTCGGATGATTTTGTTGCCGAGAGCATCCTGTTTGAAAAACGCCTTGCCGAACGTGGCGGCGCCGACCTGCAGATGCTGGGCATAGGCAGTAACGGGCATATCGGCATCAACCAGCCGGGAACCCCGTTTGAAAGCGAAACCTGGGTATCGCCTATGGACCCCGATTTTGAGGCCCGTGTACGCCGCGAAACACAGGTACCACCCGAAATTGAGCTTGGCGGATTAACCCGTGGTGTTAAAAATATCATGCATACCCGCAAGCTCATCCTGATAGCCAAGGGAAGCCATAAAGCCGAAATTGTTAAACAAGCCATCCTTGGCCCGGTAAGCACGGATATCCCGGCTTCTGTGGTTCAGCTTCACCCTAACTGCGAGATCCTGTTAGATGCTGATGCCGGTGCACTGGTGGCCGATTATGCTAAAGAACGTGGCTATAACTGGTAAGTAATGATGATTAAATAAAATAGAAAAAAGGTATCCTGATGTATTTTAGGATACCTTTTTTATGAAACATACTATCTACCACGTCATTGCGAGGCACAAAGCAATCCCAAACTTACAGGGCGGACTTGCACAGCGGCTCTGCTAATCGGGGATTGCTTCGTGCCTCGCAATGACGTGTTGGACTTGGATCCAACAAAATATTAACTATTCTAATTTCCTCCACTCATGAAATATATCTACCCTACAGCAGCCATCGCCATACTTCTCTTATCCGGCTTCTATTTTATCAGGGAACCGATGGTTGAACATTTTGAAGATTCGGCTACTTATCGCTGGCTCCATAAAAAGGTAGCAGATAAACGTCTGCTTGATGATATGGAAAACCTGAATAACTGGCGTTCATTCACTTCATCGGGTGTACATGTTGTTGATGCCCGGCAGGTTACCGTAACGCTCGATTCAAGCAGTTCGGTGGCTACTATTGAGCTTTCAAAACAGTTTGTTCATGACGGAAGCCAATCATTGCTGATGACAACCCCTACCCGGTTGGCTAATGCGGCGCCTCAAAATGGCAGGCATTGGGGGCGGTCAGGAGTAAGGAGGCTTTTTAATGGCGAGGACTGGACAAAGTACAACCGCATCTCTATCTGGATTTATCCCGATTTGCCGGGCTTTTATACAACAGCGCTCGACTGCCAGTTGTTTAACGACGGCCAGGTAAAGCTCCCTGCTATTTTTGGTCAGGAAGGTCAAACCTCTCTCACCCTAAAAAACCATGAGTGGAACCATGTAGTTTGGGAAATAGACAATGTGGCGAGGGATAAAATTACAGCCTTTGAAATATCATACGGCTTATCGGGCAGCTACCCCGAAGAGGCCAGTAAAATCCATTTTTATTTCGACCAGATGGAGCTGGAAAAAACAGATGCGGATAAAGTTGAAGGCTGGGATGTTGCTCCCGAAAAGATCTCATACGCACACACGGGCTATCAAACGGGGGCGCAAAAAAGTGCTATCGCCAATAACATTAACGCCAATGAATTTAAGCTCATCAACCAGGATAATGGTGATGTTGTATTGAACAAAGCCCTGCAAAAAGTTAGCTCTCATATCGGCAATTTTGAGGTGATGGATTTTTCGGAAGTTAGAAAGCCGGGGAATTACATATTGCAGGCAGGTGATGTGAGTACCAAACCATTCAGGATAAATGATGATCCGTATGAAAGAACCGTTTGGAAAGCACTCAACTTTTTTTATGCTGAGCGTTGCGGAATGGAAATACCCGGCATCCACGGCAAGGAACATGAGGACTGGCTCTGTATCCACGGAGATAAACGCATGGTGATTAATGGCGGCTGGCATGATGCCGGTGACCTTTCTCAAAGTTTTGAGGGTACAGAAGAAATCACTTATGCCCTACTCAGTATGGCCGAAAAGCTGCGCAACCGTGATGAAGATCCTGAGCTATATAACCGCGTATTGGAAGAAGCCAAATGGGGATTAGATTGGATCCTGAAGACCAGTTTCGGTGATGGCTATCGTAATACAGGTTCGATCAATAGCCGCCGCACCAATAACATCATAGGCGATGACGACGATGTGATCACCACAGCGCAGAATAATCCGCTGGCTAATTTTGAAGCTGCATCGGTTGAGGCTTTCGGATATCGTGTATTTAAAAACATCGATCCGCGCTATGCGGCTTATGCACTGAAAAAAGCAAAAGCCGACTGGCAATTTGCCCTTGATGGTTTGCCATCGGTAAAACCGGTTAAAGACCAATGGCGCGGTACATTTGATTCAAACAATGTAGAAGATGAACTGCCTTCACAAATCATCCTGTCCTCGCTTGCAATGTGGAAGGCTACCGGAGATGATAAATACAAGGAGATAGCCATAAAACAAGCGCCATTGATCATGAACGCCCAGCAACGCAAACGCCCGGATTGGGATACGCCGCTTACCGGTTTCTTTTATACCTCAACCGCAAAAGAAAGGATCCTGCATTATTGCCATCGTGGCCGTGAGCAGGCGCCAACCATGGCGCTTACCCAACTTTGCGATGCATTCCCAAATCACCAGGACTGGATCAAATGGTATTCGACGGTGACGCTTTATGCCGAATATTTGAAAACCATAGCAAAATACACAGCGCCATACAATGTAATGCCGGCATCGGTTTACATGGACACCGAATATGTAAGCGTACCCGAAAGCCGCAGGGAATCATTCAGTAAGCAGGTGCTAAAAGGTGTACCGCTTGGTAAAGGTCACTACCTCCGCCTGTTCCCGGTGTGGATGGATTACCGCGGGCATTTCGGTACTATTTTACCACAGGCACAGGCATTGGCAAGTGCGGCACATTTGCGCGGTGACCTGCCGTCTGCACAATTATCCATGCATCAGTTGGAATGGATCATAGGCCGTAACCCATTTTCGGCAAGTACCATGTATGGTGAGGGTTATGATTACGTGCCGCTTTACACGCCATCATCTGGCGATATGGTTGGTGGTTTACCGGTAGGTATCGAATCAAAAGATGAGGATGACGCCCCATACTGGCCGGTACAAGCCATGTGGACTTATAAAGAGATCTGGGGACATCCGGTTACCAACTGGATCTGGCTGCTGAAAGATGTGGAAGGCCCGGCTATTGTTGATGGACAGGCAAATGGCCCGGTAACCTTTAAAGAAACTACTACCGGGCAGCTTATTACCGTAACTCCCAATAGTTCAACCGGCCACTTTAAAACAACCATGCCCGAAGGGAAATATATCATCAGCAGTGATGGCACCGAACAAACGCAAACTTTCCTTCCTGCCGCTTCCTACCATCTTGAATGCAGGGCGGATAAGCTTTTGAAATATGATGTATCTCAAAATATAACATCAAACGGCGGAATCACCATAAAGCTTAAGGTGCAGGGCAATGGCAGCCACAGTTTCAATATCAGGACTGATAACCTGAGCCTTGCTTCAGCATCAAAGCAAATCACATTACAAACCGGCACAGCGCAAAGCTTTGAATGGAAAGGGCGGATCACAGATAAAGATACACCATGGGTAGCGGTTGTAATACCAGACGGTGATATGTCTCACCGGAAAGAGATCAGAGGAGCTGTTTGGGAGAAATGAAGTAATAGTAATCATTAAAAATTGTCATTTCGATAGAGCGGAAGGTGGGATTGTGCACCGGGGCGAAAGAGAAATCTTGTATGCTGTTCAAATCTGATAGGCATGGTTGACCAAACAGCACGTATAAGATCGTATGCATGAAATAGTTAAAGAAGAGTTCTTGAAAGAAAGGTTGTAGATTAAAGTGAAAACTAAGAACAAACACTTTAAATCAAGAACTCATGAAACAAGTTACACAATTAGACTT
>NZ_JBHLTS010000070.1:0-99947 GCF_042434235.1 Mucilaginibacter angelicae
AAGGCCTCATCAGGGTATTAATGGTAAAAAACCTATTGAAATGGCATCCGTAAACAACAAATAAAATACCTGATTCTGTTACCGAATTACTAAACCTGTACAATTGCGAGCGCAGCGTGGCAATCGCGAACTGTACAGAGGCTCTTGCATAGCTGCTCTGCTTATCGGGGATTGCTTCGTACCTCGCAATGACGATTATTTAGCCCTATCTTTCAAACACCACCGATTCTGTACCTGCACCCAGCTCAGCCAATAAACCGCTGATCTCCTCAACCATTGCATCAGGGCCGCATACATAAAAGTGTTTAGAAAAATCCTTTACTTCGGCTTTCAAAAAATCAGCATTAATACGTCGCTGATCATGCATGCTGTCTTTTTGATTGGTGATAGTGAACAGCGCATTTTCTCCCAGCATACTTTTGAGTTCATCGGCCAGTATAATGTCGGCATCCGTTTTGTTGGAGAAGAATAATTTATTATCGGCCAAAGCCCCCTCCTTGTTCAACTGTCTTAGTATAGCTATAAAGGGTGTTATGCCCGCCCCGCCTGCTATAAAATAACCCGGGCCTTTGTATTCAATAGCCCCCCAGGCTTCGCGCAATATCAGTTCATCACCTACATGAAGCTGCCCTAAGTGGTTAGTTACACCCTGATGATCGTTGTATATCTTGATGGTAAACTGCAGATAATGCTCGTCGTTAAGACACGTGAAGGTAAAAGGGTTTCTTTTATCTGTCCAGCCCTCCTGGTTAATGGATATCTCGGTAGCCTGCCCGGGTGTAAAGATAAAACCGTCGGGCTTTTCAATAATAAATTGCTTAACGTCATGGGTAACCGGGTGTATATCCAGTATTCTGACAATCTGCTCCATAATTTTACTTGTTAATTGGTTTTAATAGTAATGACATTAATCTGCATTTGGTTTTAACCAAAATAAATTTGGCTTTGAATATTATAATTTTATGCTTTTTGCCTTTCGCTTTTAGCTTTGGCGCAAGTCTTGTGTGCAGGATAGTGCAGGGCAGACTTGTGACTCCGCCAAGTCCATTTATCCACCCCTTTGGCGCAAGTCTTGTGTGCAGGATACTGCAGGGCAGACTTGTGACTCCGCCAAGTCCATTTATCCACCCCTTTGGCGCAAGTCTTGTGTGCAGGATACTGCAGGGCAGACTTGTGACTCCGCTAATACAACCTTTGCCATCCCACAAACTTGAGCTCAGGCAACGATATGGCTTTAGTATCACTGCAGGCCCAAAGCCACGGCGTGGTTAAAATCCCCCTTGTCACAGCAAATCAGCTAAATCCGAAATCGAAATTCCCAAATCCGAAATCAAAAATTATCTTTGCAGCTATTATGAGCAAATCAACCGACGAACTTTTTAAAAATGTTATTTCACACGCCAAGGAATATGGCTTTGTTTTCCCTTCCAGCGAGATTTATGATGGCTTAAGCGCAGTTTATGATTACGGCCAAAACGGCGCCGAACTCAAAAACAACATCAAAGCCTACTGGTGGAAAGCCATGGTGCAAATGAATGATAACATTGTGGGCATTGATTCGGCCATATTTATGCACCCTAAGATCTGGAAAGCAAGCGGTCACGTTGATGGCTTCAGCGACCCGATGATCGATAATAAAGACTCAAAGAAACGCTACCGCGCCGATCAGCTGCTGGAAGACAAGATAGATCGCTACAGCAAAGACGGCAAAACCGATAAGGCAGAAAAACTACAGCACGATATGGACGAGGCCCTGAAAGCCGAAGACCTGCCGCGCATGAAAGAGCTGATCCTGGAACATGAAATTGCCGACCCAATAAGCGGTACCCGCAACTGGACAGATGTACGCCAGTTTAACCTGATGTTCAGCACCCAGATGGGCGCCGTGGCTGATGATGCCGATACCATTTACCTGCGTCCTGAAACCGCACAGGGAATCTTCGTAAACTACCTTAACGTGCAAAAATCGGGCAGGATGAAAATCCCCTTCGGTATTGCACAAATTGGTAAGGCTTTCCGTAACGAGGTGATTGCCCGTCAGTTCATTATCCGCATGCGCGAGTTTGAACAAATGGAAATGCAATTCTTTGTTCGCCCCGGCACTCAAAAAGAGTGGTTTAATAAATGGAAAGAAACCCGTTTGAAATGGCACCTTGCTTTGGGTACCGATGCTGCCAAATATCGCTACCACGAACATGCCAAGCTTGCTTTTTATGCTGATGCAGCCTTTGATATTGAATTTGAATTTCCGTTTGGCTTTAAAGAAGTTGAAGGTATCCACAGCCGTACCAACTATGATTTAAGCCAACACGAAAAATTCTCGGGCAAAAAATTGCAGTACTTCGATCCTGAAGTTGACCCTGAAACAGGCAAACCGTACGGTAACTACGTACCGTATGTTATTGAAACTTCGATAGGTTTAGACAGGATGTTCCTGCTTACCATGATCAACGCTTACGAAGAGGAAGACTTGAGCACTGAAGAGAAACAGGACAGCCGTACCGTATTACGCCTGCACCCATGCCTGGCACCGGTTAAAGCCGCTATTTTCCCGCTTACCAAAAAAGATGGTCTGCCCGAAAAAGCCCGCGAGATCATGGATAAACTGAAGCTTGATTTCAACATCCAGTACGAAGAAAAAGATGCCATCGGTAAACGCTACCGCAGGCAGGATGCTATTGGTACACCATTCTGCATTACGGTAGATCACCAGACGTTAGAAGATAACACCGTAACCATCCGCCACCGCGACAGCATGGCACAGGAGCGCGTAGCCGCCGATCAATTGGATAAGATCATCGGCGATCTGGTTAGCTGGAGGAATGTGTTAGCATAAGTAAAGTGGTGCGGTGATAACACCAACCACAAGCTGAAATATTCTCCAAAACGTCATTGCGAGGTACGAAGCAATCCCCGATAAGCAGGTCCGCCCTGTATAGTTTGGGATTGCTTCGTACCTCGCAATGACGTTTTTGGTTTCCCCCTGTCCACTCCCACGGCCAACAACCATCCATCCCCCCAGCGGACGGACACCCCAATCCATCAGCATAAAACCTCCCATTTATCAGTAAAGCAAACAATTGCTTATCTTGTTCCTTTCTGTGTACAAAACCCTGCATCCATGCCTGCTGTTAAAGAATACCCCTTTTACCTTAAAAGTACTGTTATACTTTTTGGGTTGATATTACTGGTTTATGTGTTTGCCCAACTGGCAGATGTTATGATCCCGCTGGCTTTTGCCGCCTTTATCGCCATTTTGCTAAACCCGGTAAGCAACTGGCTGCAAGAGCGTAAAGTACCCAAAATACTGGCTATAGGTTTAACCATGCTGCTTGGCGCTATTTTACTGGCGGGACTGTTCTACTTCCTCTCTACCCAGATCATCCAGTTTGGCGATTCGCTGCCTATGCTTAAAAAGAAGTTTGCTGAGCTGTTCATCACTTTTAAAGACTGGGTAGCCACCACCTTTAACTACTCCGTTCAAAAGCAGGACAAACTTATTAAAGATGCCATGGATAATAGCCAGGCGCTGGTAGGCCGAACGCTGGGCAACGTGCTGAGCACATTCGGGTTGGTATTTGTTGTACCTGTGTACGTTTTCCTTATATTGTTTTATAAAACCCTGCTCCTAAATTTTATTTACGAAGTATTTTCTGAAGAAAACTCTAAACAGGTTGCCGAAGTTTTAAAAGAAACCAAATCGGCCATACAAAGCTATATCCAGGGTTTATTAATTGAGATGCTGATAGTAGCCGCCATGAACTCGCTGGCGCTGGTATTACTGGGCGTTAAATATGGCATCCTGATTGGCGTTATAGGCGCTATTTTAAACCTGCTACCTTACATCGGTGGCATTATAGCCATAGCCTTGCCTGTGCTGATGGCAACCGTTACCAAAGATGGTTACAGTACACAGTTAGGGGTGATCATTGCCTATATGGTGATCCAGTTTATTGATAATAACATCCTGGTACCGCGCATTGTATCATCAAAGGTGCAGATCAACGCGTTAATGTCAATTGTAGTAGTGCTGTTAGGCAATATGCTTTGGGGCTTATCGGGCATGTTCCTGTCTATCCCCTTTATAGCGGTACTCAAAATCATCTTCGACAGGATTGATACCCTAAAACCATGGGGCAAACTCCTTGGCGACACCGTACCTACCAAACCCAAAGGCCCCGGCTGGACAAGAACCAGGAAAAAGGCGGTATTACCTGAGGAAGGTTAAAGGCGAAAGGTAAAAGGCAGAAGGTAATTGGTTAAAAGCCAAACATAAAAGGTGAAAGGTAAAAGATCAACGCGGGTGCGCTACCTTTTACCTTTCGCCTTTTACCTTTAACCTCAAAAATTAGTGCGTCACCGGATTTTCGCCATTATGCAGCGTCCCATTGATGTACAGCAATTGGTTCACCTTTTTAGGATCGCCCTGGTATACCCATACTATGTTGTTGATGTATTTACGGAAGGCGTTACTTACGTCATCCGGGGTTAATTTCTTTACATCATCAACCAGCGTTAATGAGCGTTTCCAGTTATCATGCAATACTTCGTTTGCTGCTATTGATGATGCCTGGGCACTGTTGGTTTCGTTTTTATAATAGAAACCGGTAAGGTAGGTAACCTTCATGTCAGCTACATCTTCGGGTTTAAAGCCTTCTCGTTTAATTTTGTCAACCAACTTATCAAATACAGCTATGTATTTATCAGGCTCGGTTGTAGATACGGAGAAACGGGCTGTCGACGTTTGACCGGCACTGAACCAGGCCTGCGGCGCGTATGATAAACCGTTGTTGGTACGTACCTCTAAAAAGTGCATGTTCGAGAAAATGCGCATAGCTACGTTAAAGGCGTTAAAATCAGGCGTACCGGCAGCAGGACCGCTGGCAATGCCTTCAACATAATTGGTTGCCAGATCACGTTTTTCAACGGCGATGCTGTTTTTATCAGTCCTGAAGGTTGATTTTTTAAATGCAAACGACTGGCCTTGTTTAATACCGCTCAGCATTGCTTTTACCTTAGCCTCAATAGCAGCCTGGTCAAGATCGGCAACTACCACTATCACCAAACGCGATTTGGTCAGTATTGATTGGTAGTAAGCTTTGGTTTCGGCCGGGGTTAAGGCAGTAATGATAGGTACTGTACCACTTGGGTCTTTGGCGTAGTTGGTACCGGCAAAAGCCACTTTATCGGCATATTTGTCAATGGCATTATCGGGCTGTGAGTCTTCCTGTTTCAGATTATTGATGGCATCTTGCTTAATGCGGGTAAATTCCTTTTCATCAAACTTGGGCTGGATTATAGCCTCAACATACAGCGGCCAAACAATGTCAAAGTCGCCTTTAATACAGTTCATGCGCACTACCGAATAGTTTTTGTTGCTGCTGCCGTAAACGGTTGCACTCACTTTATCAAGTTCGTCTTTAAAACTATTTTTATCGTGCTTTAAAGTGCCGCATTCGGTAAGGGCGCTCATCGCCAGCGATTCGATACCTGCTTTTGTAGCCGGGTAGTTTTGCACGCCGCCTTTTATAATAGTTTGCACTTCAACAATATCGTTACCGCTTGGCTGTACAATAACCTTTACGCCATCTACCGTGGTTTCATAGGCCTGTTTTTGCGCTTTAGCTGTATTTCCTATAGCCGCTGCTACCAGCAGGGCAATTATATATTTTTTCATCATGATGAGGTAGTTTTAAATTACTTAGCTGCAAAAAATGAAGCCGCGTTTACTGTTTTGTTTAACTCAGGCGCTATGATCAGACCGGCAGCATAAGGCTTACCTATTACGTAAGTCTCCAGGTACTTTTTAATATCAGCACGGGTAACTTTCTGATAGTTGGCATCCAGGTCGGTATAAAAATTAAACGAGGTGCTGCACCACTGGTAGCTGATCTGGCTTGGCAGCGATGATGGTTTTTCCTTGGCATGAATATCATTACGGTGCAGGATAGCCTTTGCGGTAGCCATTTGCTCGTCGGTAAAATAATCGTCCTTGTTCCACATGCTAATCTGGTTCATCAGCTCGGTATAGCACTCTTTAAGCTTGTTAGGATTAGGTACCACAAATACATCAATAGGGCCAACATAACGACTTGTAGTGTAGTTTACATAAACACCGCTGGCCAGGCCTTTATCAACCAATGCCTGTTGCAGTTTTGATGAGTTTAAGCCCACAATGGTCGAAAATACGTCAGCAACAACCGTTCCCGCCGAATCGGTTGGGTAAGATGGCCCCTGCCATGTTAACTCCATATAAGGAGTTTGGGCAATGGTTGCTTCCTTAACAAAATATTCGGGCTTGGTTAAAGGCTTAAATGCCGGGATCGGGAACTTGGTTTGCGGATCGAAACCGCTGCTGGCCCAATCGCCAAAAATGCTTTCGGCAAGGGCAAAGGCATTATCATGCTTCACATCGCCGCAAATGGTAAGGAGGCTGTTATTAGGGAAATAGTATTTATCCTTAATGATCATCATTTTTTCGGGTGTAGCCGTGTTGATCACTTCGTGGATACCGATAGGGTTTTTACGGGTGATGAGATCGCCCCACAGCTTTTGCTGCATACCAAACCAAAGCTGGAAACCCGGGTCACTTTCGGCACGCTGAAACTCGCCGTCAACCACAGGACGTTCCTTCTTCATATCTTCCTCGCGGTAAATAGGAAAACGGATGGCTGCGTTCATGAACTTTAAGCCGGCCTTAAGGCTATCCCTGTCAAAAGTAAAGAAGTAGTTTACACGCTCGGTATTGGTGGTACCATTCCAGATGGCGCCAAGTTCCTGCGTGCGTTTTAAAAACTTTTCCTGGGTTGGATAATCCTTATTGGCTTTGAAAAACATGTGCTCAAACAGGTGCGAAAGACCGCTGAATTCCGGCCCTTCGGTATAGGCACCGTTTTTAACGGCAATTTCAATGGTGGTTAATGGTACTTTGGCATTTTCAATAACCAGCACATCCAATCCGTTTGGCAGTGTTTTCAGGAAGTATCCTTCCGGCAGCCGGGTTTGGGCAGTAGCCATGCAAGCGCTGAAAACTGCGGCTGCGCTTAATGCAAAAATTTTGATAAAATTTCGGTTCATATATCTACAATGTTTTATACACTATAAATATATCGGTATAATCTCAAATAAATGAACGATTTAACCCCCTGTCCTAAATTTTTTAACACAAAATTAAACCTGTGGTGATTTCAGCATATTTGCATACCGGCAATTAAATACCGGCTTTAATGCTGTTATAAGGCAAGCCCAGGTCATCAACGGAGTACTGGGTAAGTACACTGTCTTTTATGGTGATATAATCGCCGCGGTGGGTGACCAGGTATTTTTCCACACCATCTTTGTTGTCAACCTCGGGGATAGTGGCTGATACCACTTTGCCTGCGGTGTCCAGTTCTATTACATACAATTCCTTTTTACCGCCAACAATATCGGTAAAAGGCACAATAAGCGTGTGGTTATTATCGTCAACAAAACGGCCTACAATGCTTTTGCCTTCCAGTTCTTTAGGTTCAAGGGTAAGCAAATGTTTAGCTATTTCGGCGCTTACCCCGGCAATGTTCAGTCTTACCGTATTGCCACCGGCATCTTTAGTGGTATCCTGTATAGTAACCTTATCGCCCTGCGGGTAACGGGCAACAGCATAAAAGCTATTGGCACCTGTACTTTTATCATTATGACCGGGCAGCAAAAAGTAAAGCTGCAGGTTGCTCAGCTTTGCGCTATCAGCCTTAATTTGCGAGGTTATGCTCAGCAGCTCGGCCCACTTAAGCCTGCCATCTATTTTAACGGTGAGTTTAGTAGCGGTATCTGACTTGGTAACCCTCGATATGGTGTAATGCGGTATGTTTTTCTTAGTGCAGCCAAAAGCCACAAGCATGATTATTAAGCAGGGAAAAATATTCTTGATCATGTGGCAAAGTTAAACCGTTGATTTGAATTTTTGAACCTTGATTTTTAGGATTGAAAGATGACCTTGACAGATTGCCGCGACCAAACTTACGAAGTTTTAAAAACTTCGTAAGTTTTCCTTATTCTATTTAACATAATGCCTTTCGCCTACAAACTTATCCCCAGCCTCAATGCCGATTTTGCTTCAGTACCGCCATTGTACGATACGCCATACATAACCCGGATATTGAGGTATTGCAAACCGAAACCCAGCTCCATGTAGTTTTTAAGCGTAGGCGTGTACAGGTAATTTACATCAACAATTTCCTGCAGTTTAAACTTGCGGATAAGCGGAATTTTATTGGTTATAAAACCCGAAAAGTTATGTTCAAAATGCCCTTCAAGGTATTTATCAGGCGTGCTGAAATCATAATAATCCAGCAGCAGGAAGCGGTTTAGCCTTGGTTTATATGACAATACTTCGTTACCTGCAAAGTGGAAATAATCGGGAAAGAAAACACTTTTGGCATTCAGGAATTTACCGGCACCTATAAAAAATGAGCTGCTGCCATAAAAACCCATGCTGATATCGGCCTTGGAGATCTCTGCGCTGATCTTATCATAATCAACATCCGACCCTAATACATTGCTGATCCCTTTGCTGTAATTTAAACTGATAGTCGGGTATTTTGAGGGCAGATAACGCCTGCCCGATGGATAGGTTTCATACTTGTTGCTGAAATCATAACTGACCTGCAGGTTTACCGCGAGTGACTGATTTTCGGGGAACAACAGCGTGTTATGATCAGGATCCATTGGATTATTCGATGTAAACTGGTGGGAATGCGGATCAAAAATACTGAATGAGGCCGTATTTAACAGCGATTTACGGTTAGCCCATTCAACTGATGCGCTGCCGCGCAAGCCACCGGTTACCCTGCCCGAAAGCGATGCGGATGCAAACTGTTTTTGATAGAGTTTTTTGAAGTTTTGCTGCGAAAGCAGACTGTGAACTGTATTCACAAAGGCCGACATGGGTGCCTGGTTATTAAGGTCAACCACATCCGATCCTCCGTTTAAGCCCAGCGTAAACCGTTGTAATACCGGGATTGCCGCACCCGCCGAAGCATTGAACAAATGATTGGAAAAACCATACCGTACTTTGCCGTTCAGCATAAAATAGCGGTTATTAACGGTATCAATTAGTTTGCTGTATGATGCGCCGTAATCAATAGCCAAACCTTCAACCGTGTTATAAAGCAGGGAGCCGATAATAGGGTCGTAATGAAAATATTCCTTTTTATAGCGGTTACGGGTATTGATGCCCGTGAGCAACAGGTTTACCGGTTTAAATTTATTGTTGGCTTTATCCAGCGAGTCGAGGTATTCTTTCGATTCGCGTTTTTTGGCAAGCTTATCTTTATTGGTGTAATCAGTAACTTCTTCACCTGTGAGCGGGATTGGTCGGGCCTGGTTCCAGTATGCAGTATCTTTGCTGATACCTTTGGTGATCCGGAGCACCTCATTAAAATCGGCTTTGCTCAACGCAGGATCGAGGTTGTAGTTTTTATAGATCGAAATAAAATATCCTCCCAATTTAAACCCAAACAAACCTCCTGTAAATTCAAATTTAACCGATGATGTCATCCATACCTTTTCGCTCACCGGGAAAAACTGCTGATTAATTTTAAGGGTATCAACAAAATTGATGTTAGCCTTTTTAGTAATGTAAAGCTGCAAACCATAAATGCGCCAGCTATCGTCCAAAATATAAATATACCCTTCAAAGCATGGATCGTGCGCCCGCCTGGGGATCACCTGGATCTTGTTGATGGTTTCGCCGTTCTCTACCGAGGTACCAATGTATTTATAGTTATAATAAAATAGAGCGTTATCGGCCACCGGCGATACCAGCGGGCGATTGCTCATACCCTGCCATGTTTCATAATTCTGGTAAAAATTAACCGCCATATCCGACGCCCGGTTAAAGCTGAACGCCCTGTTACGGCCCGATACTTTTGAGGATACCTGCTCCTCATGCACCTTATCGGGCCTGATAAAACTGTATTTTGATTCCGACTCGGAAAGGTAAACAATCCCGCGGCGGTTTGAATCGAGCCCGGCTTCGCTGGTAGCCTTTTGCACGTCAAAACCCATAAAGCTTTTGGGCGCAGCCAACAATTTTTGCAAGCCCTTGATGTAAATATCGCAGGTATAGGCTTTTACTTCGTTAAGATAGGTTTTGCGTTTTTTAATAGCCTTGCGCATAATAGCATAGGCCGGGTCTTCTCCGCCTGCATGTACGGTGACATCCTTAAGCTGGTAGGTTTCTGTTTGCAGGCTGATGTTGATCACCTGGTTGGCAGCAAGGTTTACAATTTTGCTTTGCTGCGCATAGCCAACTGCCTTGTATTGAATTTCGTGCCTGCCGCCATTTAAACGCAGCAGGTACGTCCCCTCGCTGTTGGCTGATACTCCTGTAGTGGTGTTTTTTATAAATACGGATGCAAAGGGGATTGGCTTACCTTCTTCGTTGGTTATTTTGCCGCTAATACTGAATTGTTGTGCATATAAGGGAATACTGAGAATTAAAAATAACGCAACTAAGGCTGGCTTCATTTAGCAGATGTTTATGCTAAGATGAAACTTATTAATTAATTGTTACAACGCTAAATTGTTAAATAATGTGAAAAGGCACCCGGTTAGGATGCCTTTTTCTTTGAAGTTTCTTTATTGCCAAGTGGCGGATGCGGTTTATTTTTGATGTTCCAGTCCTTAATATCAACAAGGCCGGGTTTTGTATGATAGTGTGATTTGCTTTTAGGGCACCTCACAATAAAGTTAGCTTTAACCTGCTCTATAACTGGCCTTTCCCCACATTCTTTGCACGGTTCGCAAAAAATATTCGCTTGTATCGGTATAAATTTTTCCATAGTAAATTACTCGAACGTGATGCGTTTAATTAATTATGGGGATCCCTTTTGGGTAAGGCAAATTACATAAATTTTGAACTGAAAATTTTATTTTTTTATTTCAATGAACAAAATAAACAAACCCGGAATGTTTATTTGATCAATTCCATCAGTTCCTCATCACCAATGATGGGGATATTGAGTTTATTAGCCTTTTCAAGCTTTGCAGGCCCCATATTATCGCCCGCAACCAGGTAATTCAGTTTGGCTGAAATACTGCTCAAAATCTTTCCGCCGTTTTGCTCAATGATATCTTTCAACTCATCGCGCGAAAATTTCTCGAAAGTACCGGAGATAATAAAGTTCATCCCGGCAAGTTTTTCACTGGCCAGCACAACTTCTTTTTCTTCGGCAATAAACTGTAGTCCCTGCTCCCTTAGTTTTTGTATTTCCTGCCGGTGAACGTCACCTGCAAAATATTCGGTTATACTTTGGGCTATCCTTTCGCCTATCTCTTCGGCAGCTGTCAGTTCTTCAACCGAAGCCTCCATCAGTTTATCTATCGATTTAAAATGGAAAGCCAGCTTGCGGGCTACTGTTTCACCTACGTAGCGGATACCTAAACCAAACAGCACTTTTTCAAAAGGCATTTTTTTAGATGCCTCGATACCATCAAGCATGTTATTGATTGATTTTTCACCAAAACGGCCCATCTGTTTCAACTCGACAGCGTGGGTATGCAACTCGTAAATATCGCTGATGTGGCCTATAAACCCTTTGCCATACAATGTTTCGATAGTTTCATCGCCAAGGCCATCAATATTCATAGCCTTACGACCGATGAAGTGCTGCATTTTTCCAACAATCTGTGGCGGGCAGCCTTCATCGTTAGGGCAATAGAATGCAGCTTCGCCTTCCTTGCGCTCAAGCAGCGTATCACAAGCGGGGCAGGTAGTACGGTAAACAACAGGCACGGCATCAGCCTTACGCTTTTCGGGGTTTACGCTGATGATTTTAGGGATGATCTCACCCCCTTTTTCAACAAAAACTGTATCGCCCTCATGCAAATCAAGGCGAATGATCTCATTAGCATTATGCAGTGTTGCGCGCTTTACCGTGGTACCGGCAAGTAATACAGGCTTTAAATTAGCAACAGGGGTAACTGCTCCGGTACGGCCAACCTGGTAAGTCACTTCAAGCAGTTCGGTCTCTACCCTCTCGGCCTTAAATTTATAGGAGATAGCCCAGCGCGGCGATTTGGCTGTGAAGCCAAGCTCCTGCTGTTGTGAGTAATTATTTACTTTAATAACAATGCCGTCAATATCGTAGCTCAGGTTAAAGCGCTCCTTATCCCATTTGTTAATAAACTCCAGTACGCAATTAATATCCGGGCAAAGCTCGCTATGTTCGTTGGTATGGAAGCCCCAGGTTTTAACAGCCTGCAGGCTTTCCCAATGGGTTTTAAACAATGGTTTTTCGGTATATAAAAAGTACAGGAAACAATCAAGCGGGCGTTTAGCTACCTCGGCCGAATCCTGCATTTTTACCGTACCCGAAGCAAAATTGCGGGGATTGGCATAAGGTACCTCTCCGTTTTCAATTCGCTCGTTATTAAGCCTGTCAAAAGCTTTGCGGTGCATAAATACCTCACCGCGGATATCAAAATAGGCGGGATATCCCTCGCCATGCAGGCGCTTTGGTATGGTATGAATGGTTTTAATATTGGTGGTTACCTCATCACCCTGCACACCATCACCACGGGTAACGCCCCGTACCAGTTTGCCATCTTCATAAGTAAGGCTCATGCTTAAACCATCAAACTTAAGCTCGCATACGTACTCAAAATTATCACCGATAGCTTTGCGGATACGCTGGTCAAAATCAAGCAGTTCCTGCTCGTTATAGGTGTTACCTAACGACAGCATTGGCCAGCGGTGCCTAACCGTTACAAACTCTTTGGTAATATCCCCGCCTACTTTTTGCGTTGGCGAATCAGGATCGGCAAATTCCGGGTGTTCCTTTTCGAGCTGGTTAAGCAACTCCAGTTTTTTATCAAAATCAAAATCAGAAATGGTTGGCATAGCCAGCACATAGTAATTATAGGTGTGCTGTTTAAGTTCGGCCGTTAATGCCTCTATTTGTTTTTTTGCTTCAGCTGATGACATAGCTACGAAGGTAATAATTTCCTTTATTCCATTCTTCCTAAACAACCGACAGCACAATAACAAACTGATAAACAATTAAATAACATCAAAAAAAAATAATAAATATCCCCATAAGCTCTAAGCTATAGTTAACTTTATTTAAAACCTTAAAACCATGAAAAAAATAAACATCCTTCTGCTGGGAATGCTGCTCATGCCGTTCCTCGTAAATGCTCAGAAGCGTCATTTACAAAAGTCTTTCTATCAATCTAAAAATTTATTAACTATCGCAAAAACCAAGTTGGATACCTCTATGACGAGAGGAGTAAGTTATTCTGCATTTAAGCTATCGGTAAAAGAATTTGATGATAAAAACAAATCTCTTTTGGATAGTGTATGGTTATTATGGAAAAACAAAAAATGGAGCGAATTGGAAAAATTATTCGATATCAAGAAATTAAATAAAAGACGCCCTCCTAATTTTGGCTTTGTATCCCAAGAAATAATTAAATTAGATACGGGTACAATAATCAGTCGTTTTCGTTACAGTGACAGTAATTGTTATGATAGTCCTGATCTCGGTGATTTTGTTGCTCCGGAGGGAGTAAGTTTTGAACAACGTTCAATTACTAATAATAAGTACCAATATATCGTTTATAAAGTTAATAAACCTATTGACAGTGTTAAAAAAGGCCCCGCCATTCCGTGGTACGGTAAGGTTGGTTTAGGCATTCAATATAAGCTAAAAAAAGATATTGAATCTTTAAGAAAGGATACATCCCTTGTAGAGATTAAGCAATAACAAACATCAAATTTTGAAGGCTCTACTTGTCAACCCCTGTAGGGCCTTTTCTCATATTAAATACATTTCGATAGTAACATATAATATGAATAAAATAAATACAATAATTCCCTTTCATAAAAGCGATGGGTGATGTAGCTTTATCAAACCAAAAACTACATCGAATGAAAACACTAAGATTGCTGATCCTGTCCGTAATGCTGATGCCTTTTCTGGCAACGGCACAAACCAAACCATTAAAAGCTGCACATCACGCTGCAAAAGGGCATCACCTCCCGGTACGTGGTGTTACTTACGATGACTTTAAAAGCTCCGTAGCCGATTTTGCCGACAGCACAAAAAAACCTCTTGCCGACTCAGCCTGGTTGTTCTTTAAAACAGAGAAATGGGCAGCGCTCGAAAAATTCTTCACCAGGAACAACCTTAACGGCGGCTGGCCGCCAAACCGGGGCGCCGTAAACCTGGTAATAGTTACCTTACCAAAAGGTGTGCTGATTGACCGTTACGGAGGTTATACCGATTCTACTGGTACTTTCCAGGATAAGGGTACTTTTGTATCGCCAAAAGGTGTACCTTTCCCTATGCGCGCGCTGCCTGATAATACATTGACCAAACCCTATAAAATTTATAAAGTTTTAAAAGCAATAGCCAAAGTGAGGCAAGGGAAGATCATCCCATGGTTTGGCAAGCCTGGTTTAGGTATCCAATACGAAGTACCTGCCACTGTTAACGACCTCAAGACAGGTGGTTACATAGAAGAAGTAAAACAATAAAAAACGAGAATACTATTAAAATATGATCACAAAATATGAAATAACAAAATCATTATTGTTTGATGGAGACGAAGCAGAGGCTGTGCATAAATCCTTTAGCCTGCCTGCCGGGAGTATAAAGTTCAATGATTTTGCCAACAACAATTTTGAAGATCTGCGAAAGGTAATTACCACTGATGACTTTGAAACCATTGTAAAAACAGGTGGTTTTAATGCCGACTTTCTTAATTTATACAAGGGCAGCGAAAGGCTCCGTTTATACTACACAAAAAAAGGAAATACCATTGCTGTTTTTGCTTATGGCGAGTTTCAGCCTACCAGGTATAAGCTTTACCTTGAAGGGATATGGGAGCTGTAATGCCGGGTACTTACCCAACAAAAAATCCCTGCCGGCTTCGGCAGGGATTTTTACTTTTAAGATTATGAGCTTACTTAGCTGTAATAACCGTTTCTGTTTTAGCGCTCATCGGGAAACTAAGCCCGCCTGGAGTTTGGGGACTGTCCTTGATATCAATAGTACCATCTATTACCTGTTTTATATTTGACTCGGTAACCCAGCCGGTAATTTTATCAGTTTTAATATCAGATACCATAGTACCCTTTATATTATATTTCATAGCCACTCCCATCATAGCCTTATAATCAATGGCCGGATCACTGTTAATGCTGGCCTCACCATGAATAACATAGTTTTGCGGCGTAACATCAACCAACCTGTAAACCGATGCAAGCTTTGCAGCCATTGTGCCGCCAATATCAGTGTTAACATGCCACTCATCATTTTTTGAAACAGCTTTGTCAGGGAATATCGCCATTATCATTTCTATATTACCTTTTATGGTGGCCGAACCAAAAGTTTGCAAAAGCTGGGTTTTTAATTGTTCTTTTTGCACTCCCTGCGCCTGCGGAAAACCATCTATTACGGAGCTTATCATAACCTCGATATTATCAACAGCACGAACCTTTCCTGTTTTGGTAATGCGTGCGGTAAAAGGCTTATTGGTTAAACCTGCCAACAGACTGGATACCACGTCTGCAGCATCTTTTTTATTGGAATCAAATGCTACATTACCTGTAGGTAACTGCATCTTCATAGTCAAAATCATATAATTAACTTCCATGTAATACAAAGAATCATCGGCATTTAAAACTTTAAACGAGAGCTTGCTTCCCACGTTAAGGTTAATATTATTTGCCTGCCCATTCATATTTTGATTAATTTCTGAAACGGATGAGGTAACCAGGTAGTAGGTGTCTCCTTTGGTTAATTTCAGAGCTGGTTTTACTTTTTGAGCATGGGCCGCAATTGATATTATTGCCAGTACACCGGCAAACAAAATTTTCTTCATGATCTGTGATATGTAAGCGCTAAATATATTATAATATCCATCGCAAAAAACTCAAAATTCCTAACAATTAATTAAAAACAATTTCGTTAACTTTATACTACGCTCAACTCTTATTTTTTTGACACACTTATTTAGCGGAAAGAGAGGTTTTTATGTTACAGCAAATAGCATTTATACCACAGCACCAGTTTCATGTGCTGATTAATTTTTCGGGAGAAGATGAACGTATTGTGGCCGTTTTACCCAACGAAGCAGGAGGATTCCGCGTGGTTGACCAGGGCAAAATTATTGCCGAACTTAATCTGAATAAGGGCTCCTGTACCTGTTATAAAGGCAAGCTGAAAAAAGACATTATGACCCAACTTGAGCGCCAGATAAAAAATCATTACGCGTAAGCTGTTAATAAAAAGATTTTGATAGTTCATGGGAAATAAACTCATGGTTCATAGTCCATGAGTTTATCCCCGTGGACTATCAATTAATTTCCGCTGGTTTTGGCCAGCATGGCTTCCCTTATAAATTTAACCGGGGCGCTGCCATAGCTTAAAAACTTTTCGTTAAACTCCTTCAGTTTATACTTATCGCCCATTTTTATTTTATAGGCATCCCGCAAATCAATGATCTCTTTATACCCGGTGAAGTAACTGGTAAGCTGAACACTGGTAACGCTAACACGTTTCCATTTCCCATCGGCTTCGGCCTGTTGCTGGAAAGCTTCACGCGTTAACAGTTTAATGGCTTCATCCTTATTCATACTGCCGCTGTGTACACTATAATCCAAAATGGTATTACATACCGATCGCAGGTTCCATTTGTACCACATCAGCATCATTTCGGGCTCGTTATTGCCGAAGCCATTTTCCAGCATCATCTGTTCGGTATATACTGCCCAGCCTTCGGCCATGGCGCCATTACCAAACACAGCTTTAATAATACTTGGGGCTTTGTTTGAATATACGCCCTGCACATAATGTCCAGGTACGGCTTCGTGGATACTCAGGATCTGTAAAATATAATTATTGTATTCGCGCAGGTAGCTTTCGGCTTTTTCCTTGCTCCAACCGGCCAGGCTGCCTACATTATAATACGAATTACCATTTTTATCATAAGGGCCGGGGCCGCTCATGGAAGCACCCGCCACACCTGCCATATAACCAGGTTCCTTGCGGATGATCAATGGTTTTGACGGATCAAGCGTTAACAGGTCTTTAGCTTTAACAAAGGCATTAAGCTTAGGGATGATCTGCTCAATTGACGATTGAAAATCTTCGGGCTTAACATGCTTTGATGAAATGGTATCTATCAGCTGGCTTATCATCAGCAAACTATCGGCAGGTGCAGCCTGTTTACCAAAGTATTTTGACCAAAGCTGCTTGCTGATCTTAGTCATTTCGCGGTGGATGTATTTTTTACGCTCAACTGCGGCATTGTAAATTTTTTCGGCAGTGTTGGTGGCTACAATCTCGTATTTAAATTTATCCTCATACAAATCCTTACCCAGCCTGAAACTTCTTGGATGATCGTTTTTCAACGCCTTAAGCCAGTCGGCATAAGCTTTAATGGCCACAACGCTTTGCGCTGCCCTGTCGGTCATTAACTTTTGCTCGGCTTTGGGGATATTGCTTTTCTTCAACGAATCGGCAAAGTCCTTTCCTATCACATCCATACCACCCAGGTTTTGCTCTATAGCTAAGCTGGTAAGCTCCAGCACCGGGTTTTTGATCTGCTTTTCGGCATCCTTATAATACTGCGGAATAAACGACATACGCTGATAAAAATGGCGTAAACGTTTAGGCAAAGGCTCATAGTGCTCGTTCAAAATATAAGCAAACGTACCGATAACGTTATATGACGATGGGTCCCACTCATACTGCTTTAACTGGCGTACCTGCCACTGCAGGTATTCAAGCTGATTTTGCAGGATCTTGTAATCTATTTTATTGGCATCAGACAGGCTATTTACTTCAAAGCGGCTCAATGAATCAACCTGATATTTGGCAAAGGTTACCAGTTTATCACGGCTTTGCTCATTAGGAAGCACCATCAGGCTGTCGTATTTATGATAACCTGCCGATGTAGCCCAATCGGGGTTTAGTTTCCAGAAGTTATCCAGAAACGTATTCTCATATTTAACAAAAGCGGCATCGTCCTTACCTAATAACGGGCCGGTGCCACTACCCCCTTCTTTTTTACAGCCGGTAAGGGCAACTATAAATAAAACAACGGCGAGTGCTAATTTTAAGAATATGTTTCTGATCACAACTGATGAGTTTTACAATGAAGCATAAACTTAAAACATTTAAGCCAAATAAATCAAACCGGCGATGAATTTGTTACTTTTAAAAACATTTAGCCCCCCGGCCCCCTGAAGGGGGTGCGAATAGCGGTTACAATCTGGATTTGCCTATGAATAATGAACATAAAGTTTTAATTGATGAAATTGCGCATTTGCTGCAAGGCGGCAACGCCCATGCCGGTCTGAAAAAAGCCCTTGATGGTTTGCCACCAAAACTTCGCGGCATTAAAGTTGACCAGCTGCCCTATACCATATGGCAACTGGTTGAGCATATCCGCATAGCGCAATGGGATATGGTGGAGTTTAGCAAAGACGGCAGCCATGAATCGCCAAACTGGCCTGAGGATTACTGGCCGAAGGAACTTGCACCTAAAAATGATGAAGCCTGGGATAAATGCCTTAAACAAATTGACGATGACCTGGAAGCGCTGATTGACATGGTAAAAACCAAAGATATTTATATAAAAATTCCGCATGGCGATGGACAAACCATCCTTCGCGAAGCACTACAGGTAGCTGATCATAATGCCTATCACGTTGCCGAGATCATTATGATCAGGAGGTTATTGGGGGCATGGTAGAATAAAACGGACACCTCCATCCGTCATTGCTGTAAGGCACGAAGCAATCGCGAACTATACAGGGCGCACCTGCAAATCGGGGATTGCTTCGTGCCTCGCAATGACGGGATTTTATAAGTATAAAAAGGGGGGCTTACTTCGTTGTCTTCAGCACAAACGTAATTATCGCCGTAACAAACTCCGGTTTCAATGGCAAATCGGGCTCGTTGTAGGTAGCCTTGTTCTTCTCCTTATCGGCCGGGGCCTCTTTCAGCACATGGTTCATGTTGGGGATAATGGTAAGTATAGCGTCGGATTTTGCTTTTTTCAGCTTCTCTGCATCGCCAACAGTTACCTGCAAATCTGTTGTTCCCTGTATGATCAGGATCGGTGCTTTTACCTTCCTGATCTCGCGTTGAGGATTGTACCTGAACCACGACATTAGGTATTTCTGAATACTTGGCCTGGCAATAAAGTACAGCGCCGGATCTATATTATCAGTTGTTTTACCCCTCTTCAAACTGTCCAGCATGCGGTTAAACCCATCTGATATAAATGCAGGCTGTGATTTCATTTGCTCGGTCAGGATCTTATCGGCCGAATCTCCTGCACCGGCTACAGATATAAAGCCTTTTATGGGCTCATCAAAAGCAGCCATCATACCCACCAACGAGCCTTCACTGTGCCCAAGAATAATGATGCGGGAAAAACGCTCATCACTAACAAACGTGTTAAGCAGGGCGGATGCATCCTCCACATAGTCCTCAAACCTGATCTCGTTTTCTTTAATGGACGTGATGCTTTGCCCAACCAAACGTTTATCATAACGCAATGATGCTATACCTTTTTTGCCCAGTTCATTGGCTATCATTTTGTAAATATTAGCATGCAGTCCCAATTTAGGGCTGTTGCCATCCCTATCTGTAGGGCCCGAGCCCGCAATGATCAATACCAGCGGCACCTTACCATTGGCATCCTTTGGCATCGCTAATGTTCCTGATATGGAACCCAGTAAAGTTTTAACTACAACAGGCGACTCGGTTAACGACGGATCCGTAGCTATAGCTGTGCCTGCTGCCGGGGCTGCAGCAGTAGTTGCAGTTGGAGCCGTATATGGCGTTAATGACAGGCCTGTAAACTTGTTATCAGCATTCAGCGACAGGTTTAACAAAAAAACACCTTTTTGAAATGTGGCCTTGTAGTGTGCTATCGGCGTTTCGTAACTTGATAAATCAGCCTGCAACAATGAACCTAATTGTGTTTTCAGCTGTAATGTCGTGCTCTTGAAATCGGCTAATGAAAGAGCCTTCATCATTTCGGGGCTAAACATGATGTACACGCTATCCGGCTGGTTATTGTTGTATAGCTGTTTAAACTTATTTAAGGCCGTGGCATAATTGGCCGGGGGCATTTGTGCAAACAATTTCCCTGCAAAACAGGTAACTAATATAAACAGACAAATTTTTTTCATGTTATAACGGTCAATATACAATGCGATGATGTATTGAGGCCGAAAATAAAGAAAAAATCAGGTTGTTTTGTTTATTTATGCCATTGCATGCGTTTTAGCAAACAATATTTAAGTGTAATAATGTAAAACCTTTTACTCAACATAATTCCATACTCATGTTGCAACATTGTTTTGTATTATATAGTTAAAATATCAATACAATACATATAGTTTTATATATATTGTATTATATTGCGGTGAATTTTATAATCTTTTAAACCATAGCAAACGTCTACATCTACTAATTAATGAGGGTTTTAACAGCAGGCTTATTTTTTGCATTCCTGACAGGAATGTATTGTATTTCGTTTGCCCAAACAAAATCTTCAATAATACAAGGCAAAGTTTTAACTGAAAATAATCAGCCCGCCGAAGCTGCTACCGCCGTACTGCTTACAGCCTCCGACTCCTCGATATTAAAATCAAACCTGGTAAATAAAAACGGCCAGTTTGAGTTTACCGGACTGCAGCCCGACAGCTATTTAGTACTCATTAGTAAAATAGGATATGTAAAAGTTTATGCCGGGCCGTATAAGGTTACCGCTGGTCAAAAAATAACTGCCAACGATATTGTTTTAAAACTTTCAGATAATCAGCTGCAGGAAGTTAAAGTTGTTGCCCGGAAACCTTACATTGAGGTAAAGCCCGGCAAAATTGTTTTGAGTGTACAAAACAGCATCCTGGCCGAGGGCAATTCGGCTTTTGATATCCTGAGGCAGTCGCCGGGGGTACGGGTTAACAGCAACGAAACTTTAAGCATTAACGGCAGGCAGGCTGCGTTAATAACCATCGACGGCAAACCCACTAACCTTACCGGCGATGACCTTACCAGCCTGCTCCGCAGTATGCAAAGCAGCACTATCGACCAGGTTGAAATGATCAGCAGCCCATCGGCTAAATATGATGCATCGGGAGGCGGTATTATCAACATCATCTTAAAAAAAGGTAAAAACCTGGGCACCAACGGTACCATAACCGCCATGGCCGGTTATGGAAAGTATTATAAAAGTACCGCCGGCATTGTTTTCAACAACCGCACAAGTAAGCTCAATATCTTTGGCAATTACACTTACGATAACAACAAAGGTACCCGCACCATTACAACCAACCGAAATATTACCTATAACGATATCCTGAGCAATTACGATGTTGATTATAATAATATCCAAAAAACCACTAACCACAATTTTAAATTAGGAGCCGATTACTCCATCAACACTAAGCAAACTATAGGTTTTTTGGTAAGCGGTATTATCAGGGAAGATGGCTTCGCAAAAAATAATGACCTGTACATCAGCAACCAAAGTAAACTGGATTCGATAATCAGGGCCCGGTCAAACCTTGACAGGGGCAGCAGCTACTTAAATTACAATATCAACTATAACGCTGTACTGGATAAAAGCGGCAGAAGTATCTCGGTGGATGGCAACTATTCAACTTACCACCGCCACTCCAATGAGTTTATTACCAATAGCTTTTTTACCCCGGCGGGCAATACTTACCGTAACGACCTTGATTTGGAAAATCTATCGCCATCAGATATCCATATCTGGACATCTAAGATCGATTTTGTAAATCCGCTGACTAAGACCTCACGATTGGAAGCCGGAATCAAGTACAATAATGCCAGCAGCAACAACAATCTTGTTTTTGGCCCCAAAATAAACAACGTATACCAGGCCGATCCAAATTTCAGCAACAGGTTTCTTTATACTGAAGCAGTGAGCGCAGGCTATATCAACTATATTAATAAAATTGGCAAATGGGATCTTACGGCAGGTGTACGTGCCGAAAACACCCATGCAAGCGGTAAATCATGGGGACTAAATGACAACATTCCTGATGTAAACACCTACAATTATTTCAATCTTTTTCCGCAGGCTCAAATAAGCTACGAAGCCGATAAAAAGAACATCATTGGCATCAGTTATAACCGTGGCATTCACAGGCCGCTTTATGAAGATATAAACCCATTTTTGTATTATACCGACCTGTATGACTACCGCGCCGGTAACCCGCAACTCAAACCCGAATACACCAATACCATACAGATCTCCCATACTTACGATCAAACCTTTTCAACCGAATTGTATTATACCGTTACCAATAATGCTTATGATTTCCCGGTGTACTACCAAAACGACTCGACCAAGGTTAATGTAACCTTCCGCAAAAACTTTGGGCAGATCTTTGTTTACGGTGCTTCATTTTATGCACCGGTGCAATTCACCAGGTGGTGGTCGGGTAGTTTTAACCTTGATGCAATTTATGTTCGTTACAAGGCCTATCCGCGAAATGGAGATTTTGACAGGGGCAAGCAGGATATTATTTTTGGCAGCACACAAAACTTTACCATCACCAATACATTGCTTGGCGAAATATCAGGCAGATATGAAACGCCAACCATATATGGCATCAATGAGTTAAAGGCCAGCTATGCAGTAAATGCAGGCATCAGCAAGCAAATATTAGATAAACGTGCTACGCTTAAACTAACAGTAAACGATGTATTTAATACCGACAGGGGCCGCAACCATGCCAGCTATCAAAACATCGATCTATCAGAAGTAAATAAGCGGGATACACGTATTGTAAGGCTTAACTTCAGCTATCGTTTCGGCAAAAGCACTGTTAAATCGGCCAATAAGCGTAATACAGGGAATGACGATGAGCGCCGCCGCACCGGAAACTAATGATGCCCAAACCTAACTTTTAGCTCGGGGTATTTGCCTTTTATACGGGTAACGAAGAAGTTCCCAAGCGATTCGGCGCTAATAAATTTTTTATAGGTAGATAACGGAAAACCAAAGTATTGCCATACACCGCCATTTTCCCGAAATTCAAGTTCAAGTATCCTGGCGTCCCGATCATAACCAATGCTGTTTAAAGCCGATGATTGTACAAAATGCCTCTCCATATATAATATAATATGATAAAGGCAAAAAGGTTTTAAATATTATCCTGCGTGGCCGCTTATCATGCTTGCTAAAATAATAAGCAGCACTATTAAGGTGATAGCCGTATACAGGTAATCCTTTTCCATAATAAAGCCAATAGCCGAAAATAACACCCTGATAACCGGCGTGGCTATCAGCAAAACTATACCCGCCTGTATAATTGCCCGGCCGCGTAAAGTAAATACACCATGGATAATTGCGCCGGGATTACTTACAAAATCGGGCACACCAACAAACTTGCTGTAATCAACATGGGTTTGTCCATGCCGGTACAGGTAAATAACCCCGCCAATAAAAATAATGCTCATTGATACCAGCACCCCTGCGCGCAGTATCCAGCCTATTATGGCCTGCATATCGGTATCCTTAAACTTTTTAGTCATTGGTTCATTTGTTCATTAGTTCATTGGTATATTGTTCATTAGTCTGGCTGCCAGGCAACCCATATGACCCATTAGATAAGCACTAATGAACAATTGAACCAATGAACTATATAGTCCCTGTAATTCCTTTATATATCATTTGCGATGCCAAAAACGTAACCACCAGTGCAAATACCCAACGAAGCCAGCCCGATGATGTGGTATGCACCAGTATTTTTGACCCGGTTAATGCACCTAACAAAACGCCTATGGCAACCGGCATGGAAAGGCCCGGATCAATATATCCCCGCTGCAGGTAAACCACCGCACTTGCAGCAGCGGTAACCCCTATCATAAAATTACTCGTAGTGGTTGATACCTTAAAAGGGATACGCATAATGCCATCCATCGCCAAAACTTTCAGCGCCCCTGAGCCTATGCCAAGCAAGCCCGATATCACCCCGGCAAAAAGCATCATAAAAAAACCACCGCCTACATTCCTTACCGAATAGGCTACTTCACCAGCCGGGGTTGGGAAACTGCCGTTTAGTTTCAGCTTTTCGGCAAGTACACTTTTTTGCTGGTGGATTTCCTGGGCTTTTTTTCGCAGCGACATCACCGCCGAAAGGATCAGGATAACACCGAATAAAACTGCTATAAAATTTGTAGGGATATAAACCGCTATCAGCGCGCCAACCATAGCACCTGCGGTAGTTGCTATCTCCAAAAACATCCCAAGCCTGATATTGGTGATACCCTCTTTAACATAAGCCGCCGCTGATCCTGACGATGTGGCTATAACCGAGATCAGCGATGCACCAATAGCATACTGGATATCAACACCAAGTAAAATGGTAAGCAGGGGAATAATAACAACACCTCCGCCTAAACCCGTTAACGAGCCTAATAAACCCGCCAAATACGACCCAACAAGTATAATAAGCGTAAGTACTGTTACCGACATAGAGGCAATTGATAATTGATGCGAAAGTAAGGATTTTATCATTAGATCGCCGGATCATTAAGTCATCGTTTATGTTAATAGGCGATTACCATTTGTTATCTGATTATGTAAATGCCCAATGACAATGAAATGAATGACCAAATAAAAAAAACGCTAATTTCGCTGCATGGGTTACTCAAGTTTACAAGCCTGCATTACCGATCTCGAAAAAAATGGTCATCTCATTCGCATTAAGGAACAGGTTGACCCTTACCTGCAAATGGCCGCGATACACTTACGTGTATTTGAAAACGAGGGGCCTGCCATATTATTCGAGAATGTAAAGGGTAGTAAATTCCCGGCAGTATCCAACCTGTTTGGTACACTCGACAGGTCGAAATTTATTTTCAGGGATACGCTTGAGAAGATCAAGGTTTTGGTTGATATCAAAAACGACCCGATAAAAGCCATAAAAAATCCTTTTAAATATGCAGGTGTTGGCTTAACGGCCCTTTCGGCACTGCCTATGAAAAGCGGTATGGGCGCACCAATCAAATTTGGCAAATGCAGCATCAGCGAGATCCCGCAAATAGTAAACTGGCCTATGGACGGCGGTCCATTTGTTACCATGCCGCAGGTATATACTGAAGATACTGATCAACCGGGTATTATGAACGCCAACCTGGGCATGTACCGCATCCAACTGGCTGGTAACGAATATATACAAAACCAGGAGATTGGTTTGCATTACCAGATCCACCGGGGCATTGGCGTACACCAAACCAAAGCCAATGCCAAAGGGCAGCCGTTAAAAGTAAGTATCTTCGTAGGCGGGCCACCCGCGCACCCCGTTGCCGCTGTAATGCCCCTGCCCGAAGGCCTGTCTGAAATGACCTTTGCAGGTGCATTGGGCAAGCGCCGTTTCCGTTATTTTTATGACGCTGAAGGCTTTTGCATTTCGGCCGATGCCGACTTCGTGATCACCGGCACCGTTATGCCGCACGAAAATAAACCCGAAGGCCCTTTTGGTGACCATCTGGGTTATTATAGCCTTGTACACCCTTTCCCATTGATGAAAGTGCACAATGTTTATCACCGTAAAGATGCCGTATGGTCATTTACCGTGGTTGGCCGGCCGCCACAGGAGGATACCAGCTTCGGGGCGCTGATCCATGAAATAACCGGCTCGGCCATTCCAAAAGAAATTCCCGGTTTGCATGCTGTTAATGCGGTTGATGCGGCTGGTGTACACCCCCTGCTTTTTGCTATAGGCAGCGAACGCTACACCCCCTACCTTAAAGAGCGTAAGCCACAGGAGATAGTGACTATTGCCAATCATATACTGGGTAAAGGTCAGCTGAGCCTGGCTAAATATCTGTTCATTGCCGCACAGGAGGATGATCCTAAACTTAATGTAAACGATGTAGGTGGGTTCCTGAAGCATATTTTGCAAAGGATAGACCTTACCCGCGACCTGCATTTTCATACCAACACCACCATCGATACACTTGACTATAGCGGCAGCGGCCTAAACTCCGGCAGCAAACTGGCAGTTACTGTTGCCGGCGAGACTAAACGGGAGCTTTGGACAGAACTGCCCGATTGGTTCAACCTCCCCCGCCCTGTCAGCGGCTATAAAATGGCTATGCCCGGCGTACTCATGGTTGAAGTGCCCAAACACATCAATCATAAGGATATTGATAACATCATCAGCATTATTGAATATCATTTACAGGATGAGGATTTAAGTGGCCTGCCCCTGATAGTACTTTGTGATGATGCCCCTTTCGCCGCCCAAACCATCAACAATTTTGTTTGGGTAACCTTTACCCGCAGTAACCCATCGCATGATATTTACGGCGTCGGCAGCTTTACCGAGCACAAACACTGGGGCTGCAAAGGTCCGCTGATTATTGACGCCCGGATAAAACCACATCATGCCCCCGTGCTGGAACGGGTACCCGAGGTTGAAAAAACGGTAGATAAGCTTGGTGAAAAGGGAGGATCGTTGTTTGGGGTAATTTGATAATATCTCCACAGCGTCATTGCGAGGCACGAAGCAATCCCAAACTATACAGGGCGGACCTGCTTATCGGGGATTGCTTCGTGCCTCGCAATGACGGATGGGGTAAAATGTAATTCCACACCCCAAAATCTAACTTTAAACGAAACCAAGGCTGTTTTTCAAAAAATAAACCGGCAACTAAACACCAATCTCCGCTCACTAATCACTATATTAGCATCCTTTTAATTTTACTCATGAATATATTTTACGGAACAGGGGTAGCTATGGTAACCCCTTTTCATGCGGATGGTCAAATTGACTACGACGGGTTGAAAAACCTGATTGAACATTTGATTGATGGCGGGGTGGAATACCTTGTGTCTTTAGGTACAACCGGCGAAAGCGCTACATTGAACGAGGTTGAACGAAAGCAGGTTTGGGCTTTCACTGCCGAAGTGGTAAATAAGCGCGTTGGCCTGGTAGCCGGTATAGGCGGTAATAATACTCATGAAGTTGTTGAGCAAATAAAATCATTTGATATTGAAGGCTATGATGCTATACTTTCATCAAGCCCGCATTATAATAAACCTACCCAGGAGGGTATTTATCAGCATTACAGGGCGATAGCACAAAATACTAAACTGCCTATAATCCTGTATAATGTACCAAGCCGTACGGGCAGCAGCATTAGTGCCGAAACAACAGTACGCCTGGCAAAAGAGTTTAAAAACATTATCGGAATTAAAGAAGCATCGGGCAATTTCGACCTATTTAATCAGTTGATGCGCGATAAGCCTGAGGATTTCTTGTTTATATCGGGCGATGATCCGGTTACTTTGCCAATGATAGCCTTGGGTGGCGTTGGTGCTATATCGGTTATTGGTAATGCTTTGCCTCGCCAGCTATCTGATATGGTAAGGCTTTTGCTTAACAATGATTACAAAGGCGCGCAACCCGCACACTTTAGCCTGATAGAGTTTACCCGTTTAATGTTTGCCGAAGGCAGCCCTGCAGGTGTTAAAACTGCGCTGAAGCAATTAGGTATTTGCGGTGATACCGTAAGGCTACCGCTGGTACAGGTAAGCGAAAAAACTGCTGATGCTATTGCTGAAGAGCTTAAAAAACTGGCGCCGGTAGCGGTAAAGGCGTAAAAATTTATAAGAACTCTCTACTTCACGTCATTGCGAGGTACGAAGCAATCCCAAACTATACAGGGCGAACCTGCAAGTCGGGGATTGCTTCGTACCTCGCAATGACGTTTTTTTATAGATACGTTTTAAATACTATACAAAATAAAAAACCCGATCCATGGACCGGGTTTTTTATTGGAATAAGATGATAAAATCTTACTAAGCTTCTTTATTCTTAGCTTCCTGAACTTCAAGGCGGATAGCCTGTGCCAGGTTTTTAAGATCCTGCATGCCTTTACGTACACGTGTACCGGCAGCGCTGTTTCCTTTATTGTAGAATTTATCGGCGTCGGCCTCTAAAGCTGCTACAAGCTCTTTTACTTCAGTAAATTTTTTCATTTAATTACTCCTTTTAAAATTTGAGGTTTATTGTTTTAATTAAGCTAAGCTAAAATGTTTTTTGCTAATTAAAAACTTTTGAAGCCAAAAAATACGGCCTTAACAGTGGTTTTTTTCCACATTTTTGACGCTTTTGGTTTATTAGCCCCCGCTTATTTTATATTAAAAAGTTTAAATCAAACTTATACTTCAAAATAAGTTTGATTAATAATTAAAATACAAATTATAAATCAATATAAATAATATTCACAGCACTCTATACAACCATAAGGTGGTATTTAAAATACTTTCAAGTATTAATATATTCAGCAGGTTTAAAAAGTCTGCTGCAGTATATCAGGATAGTGTTCATGCACTTTTAGTATCAACTCGCCAAATAAAGTGTTAGCCCAGGCAAACCATTTACGGGTAAAGTCCTTAGCATCATCCTTATTGAATGATTCATGCATAAAACCTGTACCCGCATGGGTACTTTTCAGCCATTTGATGCACTGTACAATCTCCGCTTTATCGGTTGAAGTAATACCCCGCATAATAATTGCCATTGGCCATATGTATCCAATACCTACGTGCGGACCGCCAATCCCTTCGGCAGCGGTGCCTTTAAAATAGTAAGGGTTACTATCACTTAACACAAACTTACGGGTGCTTTGGTACAAGGGGTCATCAACCTTTACCGAATCAAGGTAAGGCAAAGCCAGCAGGCTTGGCACGTTTGAATCATCCATGAACAACTGGTTACCGTAGCCATCAACCTCAAACGGAATAACCTGACCAAATTGAGGGTGCTGACCTATGGCGTTTTGCTTAAGTGCCGCCTGAACCTCTGCAGCCAAAGCTTTACAGGCATCAGCAGTAGCGTTATCATGACCTATGGTGCTGTACATTTCGGCCATTTGATTTAAGCTTGCTACCGCGAAATAGTTTGACGGGATCAGGAAGGGATAAATGGTAGCATCATCCGACGGGCGGAAGATAGAGCAGATCAGGCCAACAGGCTTAACCGGGTTACCATAGCCCCTGTTTGGCGCGGTATCGCTTGCAGTTTCGGTTTTACGCTGGAAAAAGTACGGGCCTTTACCATCCTTACGCTGCTGTTCTTTAAAAGTGGCAAGGATGATCTTACCTGCTTTTTGCCAGTTATCGTCAAAGAAGCTGCTGTCGCCACTGATCTTCCAGTAGTTATAGGCAAGCCTTACCGGGTAACAAAGTGAATCGATCTCCCATTTGCGTTCATGCAGTTCGGGTTTCATGTTGGTGCGGTCGCTGTCCCACTCGCTGCCTGTTGGGCCTTCGTTAAAGGCGTTGGCATATGGGTCAATGATCACGCATTTAGCCTGGCGGCTCAGCACACCCTGGATCAGCTTTTTAAGTGCAGGATCATTTTTAATAAGCGGCAGGTACGGCCAAACCTGAGCCGATGAATCGCGCATCCACATGGCGTTAATATCACCGGTGATCACGAATGTATCAGGCTTACCATCCTTTTCAGAATAGTTTACCGTAGTATCTAAAGTATTGGGATAGCAGTTTTCAAAAAGCCAGGCAACTTCAGGATCTTTAATATCGGCCTTAACTTTTTTAATGATGGCCTCAACAGCCTTGCTGGTGAACTTACGGTCGGCCAGTTTTGGGCGCTGGCTTTCAAAAGCCGGGGCCATTGCCGAAGCAAATGCGGGAGTTAAACCTAAACCGATCCCGGCAGCTGCAACGCCGTTAATTTTTATAAAATGTCGTCTGCTTAACATATGGTTTTGTAATGGTAGCCGTAAAAATAGAAAAGCGTTTCAGTTAAACAAAAAAGCTTGCTAAAATAATTTAGAAAACGTTTTATCAAGGTTTTTGAGTTCAGATTGATCTTAATAAAATCGTCATTGCGAGGCACGAAGCAATCCCCAACTCTACAGAGGGACTTGCATAGCCGCTTTGCTTATCCTACTGTGTGTACACATCTTTTTATTAAAAGAAAATGTCATTTCGATAGAGCAGGGCTGGGCTGCGCGCAGGAGCGAAAGAGAAATCTTATACGCCTTGCAGAGCCGTAAGTATGGTTTAGAGCAGGGTGTATAAGATTTCTCCTCACCACACCCGCACATTCCCCAACCGGTTCGTCGAAATGACATTCGGCTTTATTGTTTAATATTCGTTTACAAGATGTTTACATATGGTAGCTGCTTATCGGGGATTGCTTCATACCTTATAATGACGTGATTGTAAGTTATTGATTATTAAGTATGTTTTTTTGATCGATTTATGAATATGGGCGTTGCCTGCGACCCGTGCTATCCGCTCATACTGCACAGGCATTAGCCACAAGGCCGGTATCCGCTACTATCACTAACGCGACCCCTGCACAACATCGCTAAATATATTGTACACGTCATCACCATTTTTTCCGGGGTTTCTCTGGTGAATACTCGCAATGACGCGTGAAGATGGCAGGTGAGTTTTTTTGTTTACACAAAAAAGCCCCGGATCATCTCCGGGGCTACCTATGTTATTTGCCAGATTTACTATTAAGCAATTTCCAGTTTATTCTCTTTATAATAACCGGCTTTCAGCTTTTCGCCAATTGAGCTGTAAGCATCAAGGGTGCGCTGTACATCCTCTAAGCTATGAGAGGCGGTTGGGATCAATCTTAGTACAATTAAGCCTTTAGGGATAACCGGGTACACTACTATTGAGCAGAAGATGCCATAGTTCTCACGCAAATCGCGGGTTAAAGAAGTAGCTTCAAAAAGGTCGCCTTTTAAAAACACGGGGGTAACCATGGTGTTTGAAACACCAAGATCAAAACCACGTTCCCTTAAGCCCTGTTGCAGCGCGTTGGCTATCTGCCATAATTTTTCGCGAAGCTCGGGCTGGGTTTTCAGCATTTCGAAACGCTTTTTCAAACCTAATACCATTGGCATAGGTAATGCCTTGGCAAATGTTTGCGAACGCATATTGTAGCGCAGGTAATGGATAATATCCTGATCGGCTGCTACAAAAGCGCCAATACCGGCCATTGATTTGGCGAAGGTAGCAAAGTACACATCCACCTCATCCATACAATCCTGCTCCTCATGCGTACCTGCACCCGTTTTACCCATGGTACCAAAACCATGCGCGTCATCAACCAGTAAACGGAAGTTGAATTTCTTTTTAAGTTCGGCAACCTGTTTAAGCTTGCCCTGCGCGCCCGACATACCAAAAACACCTTCGGTAATTAACAGGATTCCGCCGCCGGTTTGTTCGGTTAAGCGGGTTGCACGCTCCAGCTGTTTTTCACAGCTTTCAATATCGTTGTGCTGGTAAACAAAGCGTTTACCCATATGTAAACGTACGCCATCAATGATACAGGCATGCGATTCAGCATCATAAACAATAACATCATTCCTGTCAACCAGGGCATCAATTATCGATACCATTCCCTGGTAACCGTAATTAAGCAAAAAGGCCGATTGTTTGCCAACAAAGGTTGCCAGGTTATTTTCCAGCTCTTCGTGGTGGATTGAGTTTCCCGACATCATCCTTGCGCCCATAGGGTAAGCCATACCATAATCAGCAGCGGCTTGCGCATCGGCCTGCCTCACTTCGGGATGATTAGCCAAACCAAGGTAATTGTTAAGGCTCCAAACTAAATGCTCTTTTCCTTTAAATTCCATGTGCGGGCCAATCTCACCTTCCAGCTTAGGAAAAGAAAAATAACCATGCGACCACTTCTGATGCTGACCTATCGGCCCACCCAGGCTTTTTGTTATTTTATCAAATAAATCCAAAATGAATTGTTTTTATAAATTTAAATGCAAATATAGCCGTTAAAACACCTTTAAACAATAGCTATAACTTTTTAGAATAGGTTATAACTTGAAGGAAAGAAGCAAGAAATTAAGAAGAAAGAACCAAGACGGCAAGATTCAAGCTCCAGGAAAACATATGACAGATCTTAACCCGTCATTGCGAGGTACGAAGCAATCCCCGATCGGTAAGTCCGCCCTGTATAGTTTGGGATTGCTTCGTACCTCGCAATGACGCTTTTTTAACAGCTTTTCGGACTTCAATAAAAAAGGGAGATCAACTACCAGATTTAATTCTTTTGTCGATCTCCCATTCAATTATTGTGGTTTTATTTTTCTTGCCTCTTGAATCTTGCTGTCTTGACTATTTTACAAATCTTGCTTCCTGACTCTAAAAGTCTTGATTCTCCCTTAATCAGCGTTCCCGTGCAGGTATGAGTTGTTATTCCTGATCTCAACATTACCTTCGCTATCCTGCATCAGGGAAAAACGGGAGATCTGGCTTTCGTCAGATGCCGGGGTATCCTGTAAAGCAATCTCCTTACGTTTGTAAGCAGGTACATTTTCCAGCTCCTGGATATTACCGGTACGCAGTTTCATGCTTAGGTCTTTCAGCCTCATGATCCGCTCGCGCGATTTTTTCAACTGTTCCTCTATCGATTCGTTGGTTTTGTTATCATCAGCACCAACAACCGCTTGCGGTACTGGAGCAGGTTCCGGCTCCGGTTCGGGCATGCGTGGCTGTTCCCTAACAGGCTGCTCGTAACTAACCGGCTCGCTCATTTTAAAAGTGAACCCGGCAGTATCCGGCTCATTATCAGCTTCGGGCTCTTCCTCGTGCATCAGGCTGTGCCTTACCACAGCAGGTTCTTCCTGACGGCTGCCGGCAAACATATCAAACAAACCGGCCTGTTTGGCATCCTCTTTAGGAACCTTAGCGTAAGGCTCGGCAGGAGTATTAGCCTTTACAGGCTTAATAAACTCGTTAACCGGTTTTGCCTGCTGCGGCTCTTCAGGAACCAGCATTGAAACTATTTTCTTGTTGCTATGCTCTTTTTCACGTTCATCCTGAGTTTGGAAACCGGTAGCGATAATAGTAACCGATAATTGCTCACCCAGGTTTTCATCGATACAGTTACCCCAGATCAGGTCGGCAGCTAAACCGGCTTCTTCCTGTATGTAATCGGTAATTACGCTGATCTCATCCATGGTAACCTCTTTAAGGCCCGAGCTGATGTTCAGCAAAATATACCTTGCACCTTCAATTTCATTATCCTTTAACAGCGGCGATGCCAAAGCACCTTCAACAGCTTTTAAGGCACGGCTTTCACCATCGGCACTAAAGCTGCCCATGATAGATACACCGCTATCCTTCATCACCGTGCGCACATCTTTAAAGTCGACGTTTATATAACCCGGTAAGGTAATGATCTCGGCAATGCCCTTAGCAGCCGTGGTCAATATATTATCAGCCTGTGCAAATGCCGAACTCATGGTCAGGTTACCAAAAATCTGGCGGAGCCTGTCATTCGAGATCACCAGGAATGAATCTACGTATTTACGCAGTTCTTCTAAACCGGCATCAGCCTGCATTTTACGGCGTTTTCCTTCAAAAGAGAAAGGCGTGGTAATGATGCCCACTGTTAATATATCCATTTCTCGCGCTGCTTTGGCAATGATAGGACTTGCGCCTGTACCCGTGCCACCGCCCATACCAGCTGTAATGAACAGCATTTTGGTATTAACGCCCAACATCTGTTTAATATCGTCAATATTTTCAATAGCCGAATTTTTGCCAACTTCGGGTATTGAGCCTGCACCCATGCCCTCAGTTAAACTGGCACCCAACTGCACCTTGTTAGGTATAGGGCTCAGCTCCAATGCCTGGGCATCCGTGTTGCAGATTATAAAATCAACACCGGTAATTCCTTGCCTGTACATATGGTTTACCGCGTTTCCACCACCACCGCCAACACCAATTACCTTGATGATCGACGATTTTTCTTTTAACATTTCAAAATGCATAATCTTCGTTTTCAGCTATATGTAAATCAACCAACATTAGATTTTACCATTGTAATAATAACACTTTTTCAACAAGGTTTTTCCACAATTGTGAGCAATGTGAATAAGTTTAACCCTTGTGAATAATTATTATTTCAGAAAGTCCTCATCCTTAATGTCATCCTTAATAAATGTGATGCTCTTTTTCAGCAGCCTGTCTAACAAGCCACCTTCTTTGCTTTTAGCATCGAATTTGGGTTTAGCCGTTTTTACTTCGGCAGGGATTGCTTCATTCATGTACTCCATTTTCTGGATCCCTTTAATAAGCAAACCAATGCCGGTAGCAAAAGTCGGGCTTTGCAATTCTTCGTACGTATTTTTTGGCAGCACTTCGTTTTTGGCGAGGTGCTCGGTAGGATAACCAACACGGCAATCCAAACCGGTAACAAATTCAACCAACTGGCGCAAGTGTTTCAACTGCGCGCCGCCGCCTGTTATTACGATGCCTGCTATCAGTTTCTTTTCGTAACCTGATGATTTGATTTCGTAATAAACATGCTCTACAATCTCTTCCATACGCGCCTGGATCACATAAGCCAGGTTTTTTACCGAAATTTCTTTAGGCTCCCTGCCGCGTAAACCCGGAACGCATACAATCTCGTTTTCCTTGTTCTCATCAGCCAGGGCCGATCCAAACCTTACTTTCAGTTGCTCGGCAATGTTGCGCATTACCGAACAGCCTTCGCGGATATCCTCGGTTACGCTATTACCTCCGAAAGGGATAACGGCCGTATGACGAATGATCCCTTCGTGAAAGATGGCTACGTCGGTAGTACCACCACCAATATCAACCAATACCACACCGGCTTCTTTTTCCTCTTCGCTCAAAACAGATTCTGAAGATGCCAGCGGCTCAAGGATCAGTTCCTGGCTTTCCAGGCTTGCCTTGTTAACACATTTAACAATATTTTTGATAGCGGTTACCTGGCCCGATATGATGTGGAAGTTGGCCTCAAGCCTAACACCCGCCATACCTATCGGATCTTTAATCCCCGGTTCGTTATCTACCGTAAATTCCTGCGGCAATACATGGATGATCTCTTCGCCCGGAGGCATTACCAGGTTATACATATCCTCAATCAGCTTATCAATATCCTTACGGCTGATCTCTGACTGCAGGTCACGGCGGGTAATTAAACCGCGGTGCTGCAGGCTTTTGATGTGCTGCCCGGCAATACCCACGTTCACTACCCTGATCTCCACATTTGATTGCGAGCCCGCCACATCCACCGCCTGGTGAATGCCCTGTACTGTTTTATCTATATTTGAAACCACGCCGCGCGTTACACCGGCAGATTCGGCTTTGCCAATCCCTAAAACCTCAATCTTCCCGTTCCTGCTCCTGCGCCCAACAATGGCACATATCTTGGTAGTTCCGATATCCAATCCTACTACAATTGGCGAACTTTTTTCCTGAGTTGAGCTTTTGTCCATATTACAATTTAATTTGAGATGAGTCCCTTTTCGTTTTAAGCGAATCCTGTTTGGCAGCCTTAGCCGCTTTTACCGAATCAGCTTTTATATTTTCATTTTTTATACCGATAACCTGGTTGGTATATTTAATATTTATAATCCTGTAGGTATCCCAGCCTACTTTTGGCAACACTTGTTTATAAAAAGCCAGCAGGTTATTGAACTTAACATCCAGCGAATCGGCATTGCCTATCAATACTCTTTGATTACCCACTCTCGGGATCAGCTCGATCTCGCGATCGCTGTTCACATACATCTGTGCAATCTGCGCGTCCCAAAGCGAATCCCTGCGGATATAATCGGCCGTTTTAAACAGATCTTTAGCCAACCGTGTATGTAATGAATCAACATGGTTGGTAAACAGCTCTTCAATAAAACCATTAGCCACCAATACCCTTGCGGTAAAGTTTGGCGACAGCGGGATCTTTAAACCATGCTGATCTACATAAAAATCCATATCATAATGGTTCATGATCCGTAGTATTGGCTGGCGCTGGCTTACCTCAACTCGCAGTACACCGTCCATTTCGGTATAAACTTTGGCAAACTCAATAAAGGGGTTCGCTTTCAGCTTATCCTCCAGTTCCTGGATGTTGATATCTTCGATAGGTTTACCTACCAACGAATGACTGGTAACTTCAATAATATGATCAACCTCCTGCTTGTCAATAAAATACTGCCCGCCGGGGATGCTCACATTTACCTCGGTACATTTTACACCCGCTTTTTTTGTTTCAATAAAACTCATGAGCACCACAAGGCCACCCAGGCTTATTACCCAGGCACAACCTATCAGCAGGCGCTTCCAAATGAGTTTTTTATTCATTGCTCAATACTTGTTTTAATGGCTGTACCAGTGTATCAATATCACCGGCACCTACCGTTAACAATAATTCGGGTTTTTCTGTAGCTACTGCGGCTACAGCTTCTTCCTTGCTCAAAATCCTTTTGCTTTGCAGCTGCATGCGGTTAAGCAGCATCTGCGAGTTAACACCTTCAATAGGCAGTTCACGCGCCGGGTAAATTTCCAGCAATATCAGCTCGTCAACCATATCAAGCACTTCGGCAAAGCCATCGGCAAAGTCGCGGGTGCGGGTATACAGGTGCGGCTGAAATATGGCCGTCAATTTTTTAGCCGGATATAATCTTTTAATAGATGAAATGCAGGCCCTCAATTCTTCAGGGTGATGCGCGTAATCATCAATATAGATATGCTCCGGTGTTTTAACTATGTATTCAAACCTGCGTTTAACTCCTTTAAATGATGCCAGTGCTTCCTTGATATCAGCCGGGGCAATATCCAGCTTCAGCACCGCTTCAATAGCAGCAACCGCGTTCTCAACATTATGAGTGCCCGCAATACCCATTTTTATATCAGTAATATTTACAGTTGCACTGTTATAATCAAAATAAAAATCGCCATCAATAATGCGAACGTTTGAGGCGTGCGCGTCGGCGGTTTCATCTTCAAAAGCATAGGTATACCCGCTATCCAATGGCAAGCCATTTTTATGCACCAGTGTACCGCCCGGTTTAATCTGCGAAGCAAAAAGCTTAAACGACTCAGTCAGGTGTTCGTGATCGCCATAAATATCCAGGTGATCTGCATCCATTGATGTGATAATAGCCACATCAGGGTACAGGGTCAGGAATGAGCGGTCATACTCATCGGCCTCAACCACCATCACATTATTTTTGCCATACAGCACATTGGTTTGGTAATTTGATGAAATACCACCCAAAAACGCCGAGCAATCATTACCCGATGCTTTGAGCAAGTGCGCCACCATAGTTGAAGTAGTGGTTTTGCCATGGGTACCGGCAACTGCAATGGTGTATGAACTCTTGCTGATCAATCCTAAAACCTGCGAGCGTTTGAACAGCTCAAAGCCGTGATTTTTAAAGTAGTTTACTATGTGCGAATCCTTTGGTACAGCGGGCGTATAAATAATAAGCGTATCGCTGCAGGGTTTTTGAAAACTCATAGGGATATAATCCGCATGATCTTCAAAAACAATCTGGATCCCTTCGTTGTGCAACTGGTTAGTTAAATCAGTTGATGTTTTATCATATCCGCAAACAATGCAACCCAAATGATGGAAATAGCGTGCCAGGCCGCTCATACCGATGCCGCCTATGCCTATGAGATAAACTCTTTTTATGTCGTGCAGTTCCATTTTCAATTTGTTTAAAAAAGGCCCTCCTCCCTTTAGAAGAGGAGGACCATCATTTAATTGTTACTTATTATTTGGATAAGTTCCTTTGCTATAACTTCATCGGCATTTGGCATAGCCATTTTACCAATATTTGTGCTTAATTTTTTTTGCAGGTCGCGGTCCTCCAATAATTCAAGTGCCCTGTCAACCAGTTTTTCTTCGGCATCCCTGTCGGCCACAAAAACGGCTGCGTTTTCATGTACCAGTGCCAAAGCGTTTTTAGTTTGATGATCTTCGGCCACATTAGGCGAAGGCACCAGGATCACCGGCTTTTTAATGGCACACAGCTCGGCAATGGTACCAGCCCCTGCCCTTGATATAATGATATCGGCAGCGGCATAAGCCAGGTCCATCCGGGTTAAAAATTCCCTGATCTGCAGATCGGGGTGATAATTTTCGCCCAGTTTTTCGATGATGCTTTTATAATAAAACTTGCCGGTTTGCCATATTACCTGTACATCAGCAGCCAGTAGTTTATCAATCCCATTCATGATACTGTTGTTCAACGTGCGCGCCCCAAGGCTACCGCCGGTTATCAGTATCGTTTTTTTAAAGGCCGATAAATGATACAGCTCCAATGCCTGCATGTGCTTACCTGCAATGTTTACCGCATCCTTACGGATGGGGTTACCGGTTTTGATGATCTTATCGGCAGGGAAAAATTTCTCCATGCCATCAAAAGCCACACAGATCTTTTTAGCGTGCTTACCCAGCCATTTATTAGTAATACCTGCATAGGAGTTTTGCTCCTGTATGAGGTATGGGATATTTTTTAACGATGCCGCGTACAATAACGGCCCCGAAGCATAACCACCAACACCTACAGCAGCATCGGGCTTAAAATCTTTAATAATCTTGATAGCCCTGCGCACACTGTTGGCAAGCTTGACAGGGAACATCAGGTTTTTAACAATAGAACCACGCTGAATCCCCTGAATATCCAACCCGATGATCTTATAACCGGCGGCCGGAACTTTTTCCATTTCCATGCGCCCGTTAGCCCCCACAAAAAGGATCTCGGTATTGGGGTCAATATTTTTCAAAGCATTGGCAATAGAGATAGCCGGGAAGATATGTCCTCCTGTTCCGCCACCGCTTATGATGATACGCAGCGAAGCCCCCCCCGCCCCCTGAAGGGGGTGCTTTTGAGTTGCGTCTTTCATTTTGCCTTTATCTTCCATTTGTTAATTACTCTTTTATTCAATCTCCGCCATTGTCCCCCTTTAGGGGGTTAGGGGGCAACGCTTACGCTGTCCTGATCTCTCCTACTATAATCTTATTAGGACCTGCATTATCTTCTTTTGCCGGCTTGTCTTTCTTAGGTTCTTCAATATCCTTACTTACAGATAGTATAATACCAAAGGCCACACTTGTAAATAATATGGAAGTACCACCCATACTCACCAGCGGCAAGGGCACACCTGTTACCGGCCCCAAGCCAACGGCTACAGCCATATTGGCAAAAGCCTGTATGGTTAAGCTAAAACTTAAACCGCAGGCCAGCAATGCCCCAAATGCTTTTGGGGCCTTCGTTATGATCTTGATACATCGATACAGCAGGAACACATAGATCCCCACCACAATGATGCCCCCCACCAGACCATACTCCTCGACTATGATGGCATAAATTTCATCAGAGTATGATTCGGGCAGGTAATTTCTTTCGGTACTGTTTCCCGGGCCTTTTCCAAATATGCCGCCAGTTGCAATAGCAATCTTAGCATGATCGCTTTGAAATGATTTATCTGCTTTTGCCAGTTCCGGATGCATAAACACCTTCATACGCGATACATAAGTATGCCGCCTTGGACCAAGAAAAATCACCCCCAGCAACAATATAAAACCGGCAGCGCAGGTAATAGCTATTTGCCTGATACTGATCCGACCGATGATCAACAACAAAATGCTAACCCCAAACAACATCAAAGCTGTTGAAAGGTTGGCAAGCGCTATCAGAATAAACACAACGCATACCGAGCCCATGATGGGTAAAAAGGATTCTTTTACATTTTTGATATTTTCCTGCTTACGCGATAACGTACGGGCCAGGTAGGTAATGAGTGCCAGCTTAGCCAAATCCGAAGTCTGGAAGCTTAAACCCGTTCCGGGGATGGCTATCCAGCGGCTTGCATTATTGATGTGACTACCAAAAACCAGTGTATACAACAACAGCGGAATGGTAACGATCATCATCACCTTCGAGATCCCGGCATAATAACGGTAATCAAGCTTGTGCGAAAAATACATCAGCGCAATACCTCCCAATATCATAAACACGTGTTTCATGAGTATGATCTCAACCCCTTTACCCTGCTTAAATGCCAGCGTACCAACCGAGCTGTATACCGCCAATAAGGATATAACAGAAAGCAATATGACTATAAGCCATATCCAGCGATCTCCTTTTGTATTGTCTAATATCCTATGCATAATAACTCTCTGAACCTTGATTTTTAGGATTTTGGGATTACCCTGATCCTCTATTTTGTGTTACTTACTCATTTGTAATCTGCACATCTGAAATCTGCACATTTATAACTCCTTCACCGCCTCCTTAAACTGCCTGCCACGGTCTTCGTAGTTTTTAAACAGATCGAAGCTGGCGCAGGCCGGGGATAGCAATACCGTATCGCCTTTGGTTGCCAGGTGATAAGCTACGGTTGCGGCTTCCTGGGCCGATGCTGTGTTAACTATAATATCAACCATATCATCAAAGGCCTCATGGATGCGTTTGTTATCCTTACCTAAACACACAATGGCTTTTACCTTTTGCTTAATCAAATCATTAAGCATGCTGTAATCATTTCCTTTGTCAACCCCGCCTAAAATCAACACTACATCGCTGGTCATACTTTCCAAAGCGTACCAGGTTGAATTAACGTTGGTAGCTTTTGAATCGTTAATGAAGCGGATACCAGAGATATTGGCAACAAACTCCAGGCGGTGCTCAATGCTTTTGAAGTTGCCCATGCTCTCCCTCATCGTTTCGTTGCGCAGCTCCAACACCTTTGCTACAATACCCGATGCCATGGAGTTGTAAATGTTGTGTTTGCCTTGCAGGGCCAGTTCTTGAATTGACATTGTAAAATGTTCTTGTGTTGTGTTTATGACAATATTGTCGTTACTATCCAGGTATGCGCCCGGTTCAAATTTTTGCTGTATGGAAAACGGCAACAGCTGTGCCCCGAACGTTCGTTCCTTCATGCCTTTAATGGTTTCAGGATCATCGGCACAATAAATAAAATAATCGGCGGCCGTTTGGTTCTGCGTTACACGGAATTTTGATGCCGCGTAGTTTTCCAGTTTATAGTCGTACCTGTCCAAATGGTCAGGTGTAATGTTTAATAATACCGCTATGTCAACTTTAAATTTGAACATATCGTCCAGCATAAAGCTGCTCAGCTCCAGCACATACCAATCAAACTTTTCAGTTGCCACCTGGTAAGCAAAGCTTTTACCTATGTTACCTGCTAAACCAACATTTAAGCCTGCGTTGTGCAGGATGTGGTAGGTTAAGCTGGTGGTAGTGGTTTTACCATTTGAGCCCGTGATCCCTATGATCTTTGCATCACAATACCTTCCTGCAAACTCTATCTCCGATATTACCGGGATCCCTTTTTCATGCAGTTTTTTAATGATCGGTGCCTTATCCGGGATGCCGGGACTTTTGATCACTTCGGCAGCATTCAATATCAGTTCTTCAGTATGTTGTTTCTCTTCAAAAGGGATCTTCCAGTCTTCGAGTTGTTTTTTATAGTTATCGGCAATAGCACCAAAATCAGATACAAAAACATCAAAGCCCTGCTGCTGCGCAAGGTATGCCGCCCCAACACCGCTCTCACCGGCACCGAGGATGACAAGGCGTACAGCCCCCCCCGCCCCCTGAAGGGGGTGCTTTTGATTGGCTTGTTCACTTTGCGTATTCACCGATTTTATCTTTATTTTCTATTTTTTATATCTTTCTAACTCCATTCCTCTCCCTTTAGGGAGCCGGGGGGCGACTACCTCAGTTTCAACGTTATCACCGTCACTATCGCCAGCATGATACAAATGATCCAGAAGCGGGTAACGATCTTTGCTTCATGGAACCCCTTTTTCTGATAGTGGTGGTGAAGCGGGGCCATTAAAAACACGCGCCTGCCTTCGCCAAATTTCTTTTTGGTGTACTTAAACCATGATACCTGTATGATCACTGAGAAGTTTTCGACCAGGAAAATACCACATAACAATGGCAGCATCAGTTCCTTGCGGATCATGATGGCAAACACCGCTATGATACCACCTATGGCCAAACTGCCGGTATCGCCCATAAATACCTGTGCGGGGTATGAGTTGTACCACAAAAAGCCCACACATGCGCCAACAAAAGCACCGGCAAAAATTACCAGCTCGCCCGAATTGGGGATGTACATAATATTAAGGTAATCGGCAATAACCGTGTTACCTGATATGTAGGCCAGTATTGCCAGCGTTATACCGATAATGGCCGACGTGCCCGTCGCCAAACCGTCTATCCCATCGGTGATGTTGGCTCCGTTTGATATGAACGTGATGATGAGGATCACAAAAAACAGGAACACTACCAGCGCGTATTGCTCATAACCTTTTCCCAAAAACTTTAATACCTTGGCATAATCAAACTCATTGTTTTTATAAAAAGGCATGGTTGTTTTAGTAGAGTGCACATCCTGGGTATATACAGGAACATTACGTTTCATGTGAAACTCAACCGGGGCATCGTCCTTAACAGGCAAAACCACTTCCTGACGGATGATGATATTGCTGTTGAAATACATTGTCCACCCAACAATAAGCGACAAACCAACCTGGCCAATAATCTTGAACCTGCCTGCCAAACCTTCTTTATTCTTTTTAAATACTTTAATATAATCATCCAGAAAACCGATAGCACCCAGCCAAACCGTAGTAACGATCATCAGGATCACGTAAACATTATCCAACTTGGCAAACAATAGCGTTGGCACCAGGATCCCTAACAAAATAATGATACCACCCATTGTAGGTGTACCTGATTTTTGCATCTGGCCTTCAAGTCCTAAATTCCTTACGGTTTCGCCTACCTGTTTAAAACGCAGGTAATCGATTAAACGGCGACCATATACCGTAGTGATCAGCAACGATGTAATTACAGCCATCGCCATCCGGAAGGTGATGTACTGAAACACCCCTGTTCCCGGGATACTGTAATTTTTGTTTAAGTAGTTAAACAGGTAATACAACATTGCTTTATTGATGTGCAGATGTGCAGATTTCAGATGTGCAGATGATTGATTTGCTCATCTTAGATCTTGCAGATTTGCGAGTTATTTTTTAATTCTTTATTTTATCTACTCTCTATTAATTGCTTGATGATATTATCTTTCCTAACACCTTAGCTATTGATTCTATATCATCAAGCAGTTCCTGTTTAAAAGGATAATTTTTTGCAAGCTGACACAGGCGCAACCAATACCTTGTCTCCTCAACTTCCTTATAAGCAATTTTGCATTTATGTTTGAAGTCACTCCTGCTTTCTGCTCCTTGCGCCTCACAAACATTTGCTCCAATTGATGTACCGCTTCTGAAAAGCTGATTAGCCATATTAAATTTTCTTCTCTCTTCAAGTTCTTCAGTAAATTCTATGATCTTCAAAGAAAACTTAAATGTCAGGTCAACTATCAAATTAGGTTTATCGCTCATATTGTTTCAATTACATCATTTAATCATTATTTTGCTTTTCATCTGTACATCATTCAATTCCTCATTTGCACATTTGCACATCTGAAATCTGCACATCCACCCGTCTACACCAAATCTTTGAATTGAGCTTCCAACTCTTCCATATCGTCGAAGTGGTTTTTAACCCCATTTATCTCCTGGTATTTTTCGTGGCCTTTACCGGCTACCAGGATAATATCACCAGGATTAGCCAGCATACAGGCGGTTTTAATTGCCTCGTGCCTGTCAACAATACTTACTGTATGCCTCTTGAACGCAGGATCAACACCTTCTTCCATTTCTTTGATGATCTGTGCCGGATCTTCTGTACGCGGATTATCGGATGTCAGGATCACTTTATCGCTCCACTCACAAGCGGTTTTAGCCATGATAGGGCGCTTGGTTTTGTCCCTGTCGCCACCGCAGCCAATTACGGTGATCACTTTTTCGTTTCCTTTACGGATATCGTGAATTGTGCTCAACACGTTCTGAACAGCATCGGGCGTATGGGCATAATCAACTATACCTACCACCTTGTTAGGGGCGGTAATGTATTCAAACCTGCCTTCGGCACCGGTTAGTTTGCTCAGGCTGGTAAGCACTTTGGCCTTGTCCTGCTCGAGCAGCATCGCGGTAGCATAAACACCTAACAGGTTGTAAGCATTAAATGTACCCACCATTTTAAACCATACTTCCTCGCCATCAATTTGCAGCAATAAGCCGCTGAACTGATTTTCGAGGATCTTCGCTTTATAATCGGCCATGGTTTTAAGGCCATAGCTTTTTTTATGTGCCGCTGTATTTTGCAGCATTACGTTACCATTCTTATCATCGCTGTTGGTCAATGCGAAGGCATCCTTCGGTAAACCGTCGAAAAATGTTTTCTTGGCATTCAGATACCTTAAAAAGGTTTTATGATAATCTAAATGGTCGTGCGTCAAATTGGTAAATACACCACCCGCAAAAGCCAGGCGCTCAATACGCCTTTGTGAAATTGCGTGCGAGCTCACTTCCATAAAGCAATAATCGCAGCCGCTATCCACCATTTCGGCAAGCAGGCTGTTTAACTCAACCGGATCGGGCGTAGTATGGGTTGATGGGATCACCTTGCCGTTGATCTGATTTTCGACAGTCGACAGTAAGCCACATTTATAACCCAGGTCGCGAAACAACTGATAAAGCAGCGTAGCAATAGTTGTTTTACCGTTAGTACCCGTTACCCCTACCAGTTTTAGTTTTGCCGATGGATTATCATAGAAATTAGCAGCTACAATACCCAGCGCCACAGCCGAATCGGCTACCATCAGAAAATCTACTTCGCCGGTGGTATGAGCGGGCAGGTCTTCGCAAATTACTGCCACAGCACCTTTTTTAATGGCCTGTTCAATATAATCGTGTCCATCAACAACAGTCCCTTTCACAGCAACAAACATTGATCCCGGGATTACTGCCCTTGAATCAAACGCAATTGCTGTGATCTCCACATCGGCGCTTCCCTGTAATTCGGTGAAGGCCAGTCCGTCAATTATATCGCTTAAATACCTCATTGCAACTCTATTAATATTCGTGATCCTTTTGGTATTGCACTTCCACCGGTAACCGATTGATTGGTAACTATGCCGCTTCCGCGTACAGTTACTTTATAACCGGCATTACCCATAACATATAACGCATCGCTAAGCCCCATGCCTGTTACCGCCGGCACGGTGCCGTTTTTATATTTTACTTCCTCAAACGGGACGCCGTTGCTGGTATCAACCGTACTATTGGCCGATGCATACAAAGCTTTAACGCCCAGTTTTGAATAAACTTTTTTCAAAGCCTTCATATTGCCCTGTTTTACCTGCGGCATTACCGTATTGCCAACATAATGCGCCTGCGAGCTTTGGTTAATATCCAGATCATTGGCGTAAACCCTGTCTGCCACTTCCCTAAACACCGGACCGGCAACCTTAGCTGCTAAATAATCGCCCTGGGTTGGGTTGTTGACCACCACAATCATCGAATATTTAGGATGATCGGCCGGGAAATAACCGCAAAACGAGGCCTGGTATTTTTTATCCTTATAACCTTTGGTTCCGTTGGCAACCTGCGCTGTTCCGGTTTTACCGGCCACACTGTAAAGCTTATTTTTAATAACATTTTTACCGGTACCATTCATCACAACACCTTCCAGCATTCCGCGCACTTTACCTAAAGTTGCTTCCGAACATACCTGCTCGGTAATTACCCTTGCCTGGAACTGCTCAATAGGATTGCCCAGCCTGCGGATCTCGCGAACCAGCAGCGGAGCTATCATCTTGCCGTTGTTAGCTACCGAATTATAAAAAGCCAGCATTTGCAGCGGCGTAATGTTCATTTCATAGCCATAAGCCATCTCAGGCAAGCTGTAGTTTTTGTTCCAGCTGCGGTTTGATGGATTTTTAATTACCGGCCTGCCTTCGCCCTGGATTTGCAGACCAAGCTTTTCGTTCAGGTGATAGCTGTACAGCTTATTAATGTATTGCCACGGGTTATTATGATAAAACTGATCAACAAGCCTTGCCGCTGCCACGTTTGATGACTCTTCAAAAGCGCGTTTAACCGACATTTCATAATTATCATGCTCGGTATCGGTAATGGTTGGCCCTTTCGGGAATTTGTACCTGCCACCTTCGGCATTAACTATGGTGCTGGTATCAATTTTATGCTGATCGAGCATGGTCATGTATGATGCCAGTTTAAAAGTTGAACCCGGATCGATAGCGTTGCTGATGGCATAGTTCATCTGCTCTTTGTAATCACCATCCTTAGTGCGGGTGTAATTAGCAATCGCCCTGATCTCGCCGGTAGCTACCTCCATAAGCACAACGCAGCCATGATCGGCCGCGCTTTTAACCAGTTGTTTCTTCAATGCATCCTGTGCCACATCCTGGAAGTTTACGTTGATGGTTGAAATAATATCTGCACCATCTTTAGGTGCTATTTCGTCATCATCGTCAACCGGCATCCAGATGCCGCCGGGAATCCTTTGCATTAAACGCCTGCCGCTTTCACCGTTAATATATGATGAATAAGCACCTTCCAACCCTACCGGGTTCTTTACGTTCTCATTCTTATACCCTATAGTACGCGCAGCCAGCGACTGAAATGGCAGGATCCTCCTGTTCTTTTGAATCACGATCAAGCCACCTTTATACTTGCCCATGTTAAACACCGGAAACTGGCGGATCTTTTTCAAATCCTGATATGATACCTTACGCCTGATCAGCACATAACGTGAGCTATCCTTGCGGGCCTCACGCAGCACACGCGAATAATCCCTGGCTGATCTGTCGCCAAACATACCTGATAGCTTTGCAGCCAGCAGGTCGATATTATTATTAAATGCCGTATCGGAGGCAATACCACCGGCCAGCATATCCATGTGCAGCTCATATTCAGGTATCGAGGTAGCCAGTAAACTTCCGTCAACAGAAAAAATATTACCCCTTGCTGCTTCAACAGTTTGGTATTGTGCCGAAAGATCGGCAGCCATAGCCTTCCACTTGTCGCCCTGAACAAATTGCAGGCGGCATAACTGCACGGTAACAGCAATGGCCAAAAGCAAAACAAGCCCGAAGGCTAAATAAACCCTGGCCAGTATGTTAGTCCTAATTCCCATCAGAAACCTCCTTCACTGTTATTTTCCCCGGCGGATCAACCGATTGGCTCAGGCCCAATGTATCTGCACGCTTGGCCACTTCGGTAAGCGTACTTTTAAATGCCATATCGGCCTTTGTCGATTTATAATCCCAGCCCAGCTCTTTAACTTCTTTGGTAAGCGCGTCAATTTCCCGTACCGATTTTTCGGCATAGTGCATATTACCAATGTACACCATCCCCAAAAACGCCAAAAACAAAACAAAAGGCAAAGCGCCGGTAGCCCTCTCGGTAGTTAGAAAGCCTTTGGTAAAAAGTTGTGTAAAAAAGTTATCAGGCAGCTCCCTTGCAGGTCTTTCCTCAATAACCTCCTCAACTTCTTCTTCATCCTGAATTTCTGTACGTAAACGATTGGTCATTTTTTTACAGCTATCCTTAATTTAGCGCTCCGTGCCCTGTTATTATTAGTTATCTCCTCTGCCGATGCTGTTATGGCCCCGCGGCTTACAGCATCAAGCGGTTTATTATCGTTGCCATAAAGGTCTTTCTCCAACTCACCACTGAACTTGCCTTTGGCTATGAAGTTTTTTACCAGCCTGTCTTCAAGTGAGTGGTATGACATCACCACCAGCCTGCCCCCAACACCTAAAACCTCGGCCGACTGCATTAAAAAATCCTTCAATGCCTCCAGCTCCTGGTTAACCTCTATCCTTAATGCCTGGAACACTTGTGCCAGGTATTTATTTTCTTTTCCTTTCGGGATGCGGTTGCTGATCACGTTTTTCAGATCGGCAATGGTCACTATCTGCGTATTTAACCTTGCAGTTGCAATAGTTTCGGCCAGCGATCTGGCATTTTGAATTTCTCCGTAAATGCCAAAAATCCGGTGCAGCTCGGCAACCGAATAATTATTTACCACATCTTTTGCAGTCAGCTCGCCCAACTGGTTCATGCGCATATCCAACTCGGCATCAAACCGGATGGAAAAGCCGCGATCGGCCTCATCAAACTGGTGCGATGACACACCCAGATCGGCCAGGATCCCGTTTACGGGGATAGCCCCGTGTAAACGGCAAAAGTTTTTAAGGTACCTGAAATTCTGGTCTACAAAAACAAAACGTTCATCATCAATTATATTCCGTTGCGCATCGGCATCCTGATCAAAAGCGATCAGCCTGCCTTTAGGCCCCAAATGCTTCAAAATCTCGCGCGAATGCCCACCCCCTCCAAAAGTCACATCCACATAAGTACCATCCGGATCAATATTCAGCCCATCAATACATTCCTTCAGCATTACCGGCACATGGTACTCACTCATTCCTGCTCCTTATTTTTACCACCCATTACTTTTTTTGCCAGCGCACTAAAGCTTTTTGGTTCATCATCCATCAACTTACGGTGAGCTTCGGCATCCCAAACCTCAATTTTATTTAACTGGCAGGCCAGCACCACATCACCTTTTATACCAGCATATTCCAACAGGAATTTCGGCAGCAATACCCGCCCGGCAGCATCAGGCATAAGCTCGGTGGCGCCGCGGGTAAAATATCGTATAAAGGCTATATTATCCTCTTCGTATTCATTAAGTTTGCTCAAATCTTCAAGTCGTTTATCCCATTCCTTTTTAGTGTATATGACAAGGTATTTTTCAAACCCGCGATTGATCACCAGGCCTTCAGATTCCAATTCAGGAAGCTTTTTTTTTAGGCCAGCCGGGATCATCATCCTAAATTTAGGATCAAGCTTACACTCAAATTCACCGGTTAAAAACGACATTGTATGACTTGGGCAATTTTGTAACGTAAAAGTAAATACTTTTACCACTTCTTACCACTTTCCCCCACTAAAAGTTTTCAACAATTTTTAGCGGGTACTGTTTTAAGTTTTTGTAAGATTTTTCAAAATCTCAACCCCAATAAAACCCACTAATAAACAAGCAGTTACAACACAGCTCGGCTATAAATTTTGAATCACTAAAAAGTGGGAGAAAAAACCATTTATCGCGAAACCATCGCACAGGAAAACCACAATTGCTTACCCAAACCAGCGGCTCTAATATTTTGTATATTAAGCGTTTGAACTTAACAAACTACATGTACCCTTATAAATACAAAGACCTGGCTTTAGCCTTATATGAAGCCCTCATTCCCGATCCTTTTTACATAGAATTGTTACGCGAGATCCCCGGAGGGCAGCAGGAAAAGCAGGAAGCATTGATGAAATACATGGATTATTCCATGACCGAAAGCGAAAAGTACGGCCACCTTACCATTGCCGGCGATGCACCATACGGAGCCGCCATCTGGAGCAAACCTTTAGACGCAGCGACCGACACGGAAAAGAGCCTGTTAAAGAAAGATTTTATCAGAACGTATATGGGCGAATCGTCACTCAATGCTTATTTAACCATCGTTTCGTTCATGACAGCGCAGCTTGGAAATGTTCCGACCGATGCGTGGTATTTATCAATTGCAGGCATCAAACCCGCCTACCAGGGCAAGGGACTTGGAGCCGACCTCTTAACAGCCGTGCTTGATGAAACAGATAAAAACCAAATCCCAACCTATCTTGAAACCTTTACCCCGCGCAATATCAGGTTTTATGAACGGCTGGGATATAAAATAGCAAAGGAAGTATTTGAACCGGTTACAGGTAGTTCTTACTGGATTATGCTTAGGGAGCCATTTAAAATTGATAATACATAGTTTACAGGCAAATAAAACTTCATTGCCGTTGGTTTTAACCAACGGAATAATGAGTAGCAATAAGAGGGCTTCAGCCCAAATCCGCTTGCATAATTAGGCTAAAGCCAAGGCATTTCAACTTGTTTACCGTTGGTTAAAACCAACGGCAATGAATATTTGCATTTTTAGACAGCTTCTCAGGGAGCCCACGCATTTTCAAGAATATCGTTTCCTCGCCTATAAATCGTCAGGCACTGCTTCCGACGAATTATGTTAATTATAACATCACAAGAAATTAACAAAATTACGGGCACCTTTGCCCGGTTTTATCCCGATTTACCAATTTGCCTTACATCAAATCGGCTACACATCCACTATGAAAAAGCAATTATCAATCGCAATCCTTGCCTTGTTTGTGACGACAGGCCAGCTTATGGCACAAACTGCCAAACATGTAATCTTTTTAACCATTGACGGGTTCCGCCCTGATTTTTATCTGGATAGTACCTGGCAAACACCCAACCTACACGCGTTGATGCAAGATGGCGCTTATGCCAAAGGCGTAAACAGTGTATTCCCATCCATGACCTATCCTTCGCATACCACAATCGTTACAGGTGTGCAGCCTGCCAAACATGGTGTGTTCTATAACAACATATTTACGCCGGACGGAGCACCGCAACAACCATACTGGCAGGATAGCTCCATTCACGCACCCACCATTTGGAAAGCTGCCAAAGACAAAGGCATGACGGTTGCTTCGCTGTACTGGCCTGTATCTGCCAATGCCCCTGTAGACTACAATATCCCGGATATAGGCGGTCTGGGCGATGGGGTTCGTGAGCAATATTCTTTGCCGCAGGGATTTTATGCCGAAGTGAAAAAAGAAGTCTTTGGCGGAGTTGACAAGATAGATGCAGGAAAAAATCAAAATATAGCTAAGATTGCAGCGTATGTGATCATGAAAAGCAAGCCTGAACTGATGACCATTCACGTATTTTCTGTCGATGGTGCAGAACATGCCGAAGGGCGTTCCGGAACACGGGTGCAGGAAGCGGTGGCCGATGCGGATGCTGCAGTAGGTATTATCGTAGATGCACTGAAAGCAGCAGGTATCTGGGAAAGCACAGTATTACTTGTTGGCGGCGATCATGGATTTTATGATGTAAAGAAAACGATTTCGCCCAATGTATGGCTGAAAGAAGCCGGGTTGATCAATGACCTGAAAACCGGCGACTGGAAAGCGCAATTCAATTCAGTAGGCGGATCTGCTTATCTGTACCTGAAAAACCCTGCTGATAAAGCTACTGCTAATAAAGTAAAAGCACTATTGGAAGCACAGCCCGACAGCGTGAAGCAATACTACCGCATCATCAGCAGGGAACAACTGGACAAAGGCGGCTATAACCCTAATGTTGCTTTCGCAATTACCGGGGAGCACGACGCCGCATTCAGCGCTGCCATCACAGGCAATGCCGTAAAGCCCGGCAAAGGCGGTACACACGGGCATTTCCCCGACACCAAAAATATCCGTACCGGCCTGATAGCTCATGGCCCGGGCATTCGCAAGGGCGCTGTAATAGAAGAAATGAACCTGCGCGATATGACGCCCATTATGGTAAAACTCCTGGGTATTTCATTCCCAAAAGTTGATGGGAAAATCCCGGCAGGGTTGTTAAAATAATTGACTATCTGTTTATATAAATAGTTGTGGGGTGGCTTGTTGAAACGTTGTTTACAACGAGCTCTTCCTGGTATATTCTTCGGGAGCCATAGGGTTTAGAACAGCGAATCTGAATGGAGTATGCATCAGAGTCCTTTGCGAGAGCTCCTAATGGGATGTTGAAAGGGAGCAATAACATCTTTACCACGTCATTGCGAGGCACGAAGCAATCCCCGAGTTACAGATCCGATCTGTATAGTTTGGGATTGCTTCGTACCTCGCAATGACGTATTCAATAGTCTGAATTAAATAGCTTCAGCCTGTATTACCTTTACCCTGCCACGCACAGGTTTCTTCTTCTTTTTGCCAATACGGTTAAGCCACATCATTACCCCGGTTACAGGGAAAATAAGTGAAACTAAAGTGATAATAAAAGCTAAAATTTTTGTTGGCCAGCCATAAATGGAACCTGTATGAATAGGCTTAATAACCGCCCTGATGCGCTGGCCAAGGCTTTTATCAGCAAATAAAGCCGCCCCGGCAACCTTGCCACTGTATTGATCAACATAATAAACATCAGTAGCCAACTCAACCGAGCCTTTTTTAAGTACATTGAAAGTATAAACAGCGGTGGTATCTTTCGGGTAACGAATAGTATAATTTTCGGCATTGGCTATTTTATCACCTATTGCGCTAACTGCACTTTCGGGTGAGATGGCATAAATACCCCGTCGATAAACAGAAAGCGGGGCCTTGATATCTTCTTTGGCAACAACTTTTGAGTTGGTAAGGAAAAACAAGGTATTGTTTGCCCACTTAAAGGTCATAACCAAACCCGATGAAGAAATAATGATCAGGAATATAGAGGTATAAAAACCGGTAACAATATGCAGGTCGTGCGTGAGGCGTTTGCCGCTGCCGTCCCATTTTATTTTAAGCCGCTGTTTCATGATGGCTTTGGTTTTAGGCCACCAAAGTATTACGCCGGTTATCAGTATCCCCAGGAAAAACAGGGTTGAAATACTGATCACCCAATCCCCCAGGCTATTTTTACCTCCTAATAAATACCGGTGAAACATCTCTACCGAATACAGGAACGTTTGCCTGCGGTTAAATTGATCAACTATTTGACCTGTATAGGGGTTTACAAAAGCAGTGAGGTTTGAACGTTCAGCATCTTTAGGTTTTTGCTCCTTTTTATCATGAGCTCCGGCCTGCTTTTCTGTTTTTGGCTTATCAACCGGCTTTTTATCTTTCTTTTCAGGCACAATGAGGCCAACTTCTACTGTACGTTCCGGATCATCATAAACCATCACTGTTGCCAGCTTTGATTTAGGGATCTGTTTCAACACCCCGGCCGTTAAATCAGCCAGCGCCAACCTTTTATACTGTGGCTTTACAAAATACCGCTGCGGATGCAACGACTGTTGAATTTCCTTTTCAAAAACCAGCATCGTGCCCGTTAAACACGAACAGAAAATGATTACCCCGGCTGCGAGGCTCAAATAAAGGTGAATGGTGCGGAAAAATACTTTCATTGGTTGGTATAAGCATAAAAACCGGGCATGAAAACATGCCCGGTTAGTTTAATTAGTTAAAATTTATAACTCAACGTAGTTAAAAACTGTCTTGGCGGTATAGGGTTAATGCTATAGTTTTCGTGTACATTGTAATTGAGTACGTTGCCTATGTTAGAGATCTTACCAATAATAGAGATCTTTTTATAGGTATAACCTACTGAAGCATCAACAGTAGTAAAGCCTGGTACAGACACCAACTTCGACAGCGTCTGGGCCTGACCTACCAAATTAGCATTACCCGCAACACGGTTACCCAGGTAATAAACAGATGCACCTACTTTAAACCCTTTCAAATCGCCATTGTAAAAGGTATAAAACACACTGGTGTTGGCGGTATTCTTTGGCGTATTCAGCAAAGGCTGCCCTGCTATGTTACTGCCTTGTGCGGTTCCTGTTTTAGTATATTTAGCATTAGTATAACTGTAACCTGCCAGTACATCGAGCCCTTTAACCGGATGGCCTGCGATATCAAGTTCTACGCCATCGCTCCTTGTTTCGCCACTCAACACTTTGATATTGGTATTGGTGTTCTCTTTCCCATCGAGAGTGAAAGGCGCAGTCTGGGCCAGGTTATTATTTTTAATACGGTAAGCCGTTACATTTACCGATAGGTTGCCATTCAGGAAATCGTTTTTAACACCAACTTCATACTGGTCAACTATCGACGGATCAAGCGGGCTACCATTAATATCGGAGCCTGTATTTGTAATAAACGAATTAGAGTAGCTTGCAAAAAGGGCTGTGTTAGCTATTGGTTTATAAACTACACCCACGCGAGGCGAAAAGGCCTTATCCTCTTTACCGGCGGCCTGCGCCGCAGTAGCCCACTTAGTATAATTGGTAACTGTTGTTGGTGACACATATTGGTATGACCAGCGAATACCGGCAAGCACCTTAACTTTTTCAGATAAACTGATGAGGTCGTTAGCATAAGCACCGAAACGGTTGGTAGGCGTTATAATGTCATAAAACGGGTTCATTTGAGGCTTATCGGTACGAAGGGTGTATTTATCAAGATCAAAAATATTGATCTTGTCGTAAACAGCATTTTGCGGTGTATTATTTTGATCAAGATAGCTTGATACTTTATTTACCGTAGCAACATAGGTATAAGCATTATTGCGGTACCAGTCGGCATCAACACCTGCCAAAATATTGTGTTTAATTGAACCTGTGTTAAACTGACCGGTAATGTTAAACTGGCCTGTGTAATAATCTTCAAGCGTTTCGGCCCTGTTTAGGGTACGTCCCCAGTCGCCGTTGGCATCAGGCAACACACGTTCGGTTGTTTGATACTGGCGATTGAAATGCTGGTATGAAAAACCACCGCTTAACTGCCAAAGGCTATTGAGCTGGTGGTTAATAGTTGCTGTAGCCGTGGTTTGCTTGGTATTACCGGTTGACCATGATGCACCCAAATACCTGTTACGCGGAACTTTTGCAATAACGTTATTGATTTGCCCGGTTCCGAAATCGGGGGTAAAGTCATAGTTCAGGTAATCACCTTCAACTATTAAGGTTGTTTTATCACTTATTTTGTACAGGAATGAAGGGTTAATGTATTCCCTTTCTGATTTTACATTATCGCGGTAGCTTTTGGCATTTTCATAGGTACCATTTACGCGATAAGCTAATTTGGAAGATATAGGGCCATAAACATCAAACGACGGGCGGTAAAGATCATAGCTGCCATAGGTCATTGATACCGAGCCGCCCTGCTCAAATAAAGGTTTCTTGGTTACCATATTCAGGATCCCGCCGGGAGCCACGTTTCCGTATAATAAAGCAGCGCTGCCTTTCAACACTTCAACACGTTCCAGTGAACTAATCTCCGGCACAACGCCTGAGTTAACCCTGAAACCGTTTTTAAACATGTTGTTACTTCCAAAGTTATAACCGCGGGCGCCAAATGTTTCCTGGGTATTGCCACGGCTGCTGTATAAATACACGCCGTTCACATTTTTGATAACATCACTTAAACGCAAGGATTGTTGCTGATCAAGCACATCGCGGCCTATCACGGTAACGCTTTGGGGCAGGTCCATTGGCGAAACGTTCATTTTACCGATGTTTAACTTTTTACGGTTGATGGTTTTTGTTGATGAAACTACAACCTCATCTAACTGGGCCGAGCTTTCATTAAGTTTAAAGGATACCACCGTTGTTTTATTTGCTGAAACTGTTACGGTTTGCTCTTCGGTTTTTGTACCCACGTATGAGGTAACCAGGGTATAGGTACCCGGCTTAACATTATTGAAAGCAAATGATCCGTTATCGGTTGTGGTTGTGCTTTTGTTTAATCCTTTAATGGCAACATTTACAAACGAAGCCGGTTTATCATCGCTGGTTTTAACAACACCGGTTATTTTGCCGTTATTGCCTTCATCATCAGCTTTCAGAATTAATATGTTTGAAAACAGGAATAAAAGTAAAAGAGGGATTATGCGCAGGGAGTAGTAAAGGTTATTTGCCATTCTATTTAGATTAAGTCTAATTAAGCGCAAAAGTATAAAAAGACTTTCTTTCTGCAAGTTTTATTTATAATTAGTTTAAATAAGGGCGTAAAGATAAAAAGGCCGCACATCTGAATATGTGCAGCCTTTTATTGCAAGGAAACGATTTACTTATTCAAGCACTATTTTATCCGGGCCGGATACTTTAGCAATATGGCAGTTACACCCACCAGAAATTTTCAACAAGGTGGTTTTGGTAACACCCGTTTTTGCATTAGTTGCGGTTAGTTCTACATCATCTCCCTCGGTAGAAAATTCACTTTTATTATTATCAGTAGCAATAGTATATAAATTAGGGCCCACAGACGGCACAACCGGGCCTCCGTTTCCTTTTGAAATTATAGCTTCATGAGTGCGCAAATTTATAACGGTTACATTTTTCCCTAACGCAAGCAGTCCGTCCTTATCTACAAAATTTACATATAATACGGCAAAATTGGCGGTGCAAGGGCGACTGGGGCAGCCTGTTTGTTGGTTATGTTTTTTACAACCCGAAAAAGCTGTGGCTAATAATAGTAAAAAAATGTATTTACGCATGGCTATAGGTTTAATTAATAGCCAGTACGTCAATACCGTATAAAACGCAACAGCCCCATGTAATTACATGAGGCTGTTATACTTGTAATAAAAGCCCATGTATGCTCACACGGACCTTAAATATCAATAATCGTTATCGTTTACTCTCTAAATATTTTTCAGAGAACGCTCCGGCAACCCTTTCATCCTTATCATCATAAATGGCCCAATCCTCTACATCGTTTACGTTTACCAACACGGTATCGCCCATGTGTACGTTTTTAACATCAACGGCCGAGTCAATAAACGTCCCGCTAAATTTATCCGACTTATATTCAAGAATTTGTGACCACATGTGCTCATGTGTATCGCCATCTTTAAAATCTGATTTTATCACAAATTTGAATCCTTCAGTCTTTTTCGTCAGCGCCTCAATAAACTGCGGCATATATTTTTGAGCGGTATCCTTTAATGCCAGGAAAGTAGGATCGTCTTTTTTTAACATAGCACCAGGCTCGTTCCTGCTTCTTTGACCTTTGCAGCCAGAGCATATCATTAGACATAACAAGCAGATATAAATACCACGTTTCATACTATTCAATTACCCTAACCTTTAAATAGCTCGGATTAGTTTTTGAAGTATATACCTTATGCGTAGCTTTTTTAAAATCGGTGTCCTTTGCCTTCATAATATCCTGGAATTGCTGGGTATTCCTGTCGATAAGCGGGAACCAGGTACTTTGCACCTGCACCATAATGCGGTGCCCTTTTTTAAAGGTGTGCAGCACATCCTGTAATTCAAAGTTCACCGGGGTTACTTTACCCGGCACAAAAGGTTCGGGCTTATCAAATCCGTTACGGAACTTACCGCGCATGGCCTCGCTGCGCACCATTTGCTGATAACCGCTCAGGTACACTTCCTTACCTGCCCATTTGGTGTTTTTGGTTGAGTCGGGATAAACATCTATTACTTTAACAACCCAATCGGCATCGGTACCCGTGGTGGATACTTTGAGGTTAGCCCAGATGTTACCTGCTATGGTTACATTATTATCTAAAAGATCGGTTTCATAAGTAAGCACATCGGGGCGTTGTGAAGCAAAACGCTGATCGCCGGTCATGTATTCGCGTTTCATATCCATATCAATACTGTTGATGAAGGGCACCGGTTTGTTAGGGTCTGATACAAATTCATCATGGCTATCGGCTACAGCCGTTGGAGCAGTAAATGATAGTTTACCTCCCGGTAGCAGGTACAGTTTTTTTTCTGCAGATTCTTTTGGAGGCCAGGTGTTATAGGTTTTCCATTCATTAACACCTGTTTCAAAGGTTGATACGGGTTTCAAGTCAAAATCGGCAGTACCTTTTAGATAGTGGCTAAAAAATGAAAACTCAATTTTTTCACGATAGAAAGGGCCTGTAGGACCGCCGAAACCAACATCGCCCAAATGATCGCCATCGCCGCGTGCCCAGCCGCCATGTACCCATGGCCCCATGGTGAAATAAACCGGGGTTTTAGGGTTTTCTTTTACCAGCGTTTTATACGTGTTGATTGCGCCGTACAGATCTTCGGCATCATACCAGCCACCGGTTACCAGTACCGCTGTTTTTATATCATGTAAATGATAAAGCACGTTACGGTCTTTCCAGTGCTGGTCATAATTAGGGTGATCAAGCATTTCGTTCCATAGCCGGATAGTATCTTTATAATATTTAGTGTTTGAATTTTTCACCGAACCCATCTTCAGAAAAAAGTCATAGCCATCTTCGGTACCGGCATCAAATCTTGCACCGCGGCGTTGGGTGGGTTTATCATCCTGCCTGTTGGTGAAGCCAGGGTAAAAGCCAAAGTTGGCCACCAGCATAAACGCACCGTTATGAAAAGCATCATCGCGGTACAAATCGGCAATGGGTGCCTGCGGCGATGCAGCTACCAATGCCGGGTGACGGCTTAACAAAGCAGTAGTAGTGTAAAAACCGGGATATGAAATTCCCCATACGCCTACTTTACCATTATTGTTAGGGATGTTTTTCAGCAGCCAGTCGATAGTATCATAGGTATCAGTGCCTTCATCAACATCTTTATTGGTTTTATGATCTTCCTTTTCGGGGGTCATCTCTTCATAAATACCCTCACTCATCCAGCGGCCGCGTACATCCTGGTAAACAAAAATGTAACCATCATGCGCAAATAACGATGATGGGCCAAGGCTTCCTTTATACAATTCGGTACCGTAAGGGGCTACGCTATAGGGCGTCCTGTCCATCATAAAAGGATATTTTTTTGATTGATCCTTTGGCACATAAACCGAGGTGAAAAGCTTTTTACCATCCCGCATCGGGATCTGGTATTCGTATTTCTGGTAATTGGCTTTGATATAATCAGCATCGGGCCCTTTGGGCTGTGCGTAAAGGCCTGTTGCCGAAAGCAAAAGGCAGAAAGCGAGAAGTAAAGTTTTCTTCATAATTTTTTTGTCAGTCAATCAAATGTAACCGAATAAAATAAAAAGGGCAACTAACCATACTGCAATTTATCAAAAGCCTCTTTTTTGTTACAGAATAAAGTTTTTTGTTGAAGTTAAAATTAACTGTAAAAAACACCTTTATTAACCCTGGAAAATTTTTATATAATAATAATTAAAACCTGTAGGCAATCGGACACGTTTAATGGTCTATTACCATGAACCGATATAATACCAACGCGAGGACCTAAGCGCTATGGTAATCTAAATATTTAAACAGTTTTTTTTAAGAGATAGTAAATCCCCCGGGGCTGTGCCACAGGCTGATATTACGCGAATCAATTATGTTAAAACAATTTATCTTTTATAAACAATTAACAATCAAACCAATTATGAGAACAAACCTTAATCTGCCTATTACAAAAACCCTCACCGTTTTATTCGGCGCCGTTTTACTTGTCACATCCGCCTGTAAAAAAGACCATGCCCCGGTACCTGCCGATGCAGGCAGCAACCCTTCTTCAAAACTAACCACCAACGCCATAGGCGTAGCCGGGCCAAAAGGCGTTTGCTATGTGGAAGTGAACAATAACGATATCCGAAACGTGGGCAATTACACCCTGTCAACCGGGCAGCAGCTTTTTGATATCGCTATCATATTTGCGGCTAACATCAACTACAACACCACAACCCAAAAAGCCGAACTATTCTTTAATCCACAGGTAACCAACGTACTCAACAATAAGGCAACCTATATTCAAAGCTTACAGGCTAAAGGCATTAAGGTATTGTTATCCATTTTAGGTAACCACCAGGGTGCCGGCATCAGCAACTTTCCAAGCCAGGCGGCAGCCAATGATTTTGCCCAGTTGCTGAGCAATGCCGTTACTACCTACGGACTGGACGGTATTGATTTTGACGACGAATACGCCGATTATGGCACCAACGGCACCGGACAGCCTAATTCAAGCTCATTTGTTTACCTGGTTACCGCCCTTCGCACCCTGATGCCAACCAAAATAATTTCGTTTTATTTTTATGGCCCGGCAGCATCACGTCTGAGCTTTAACGGTGTAACTGTAGGCTCCAAAGTGGATTATAGCTGGAACGCCATTTATGGCACTTATTCTGTTCCGAATGTTCCGGGATTAGCTGCTTCCAACCTTGGCCCTGCTGCTATTGATATTCAAAGCACCAGCTCATCAACTGCAGCATCGCTGGCTACACAAACAGTAAATAATAACTATGGTATTTACCTGTATTACAACCTGCCAAATGCCGATTCGCACACTTACCTGTCAAGCGTATCCAATGCATTGTACGGCAAGCCTACTGTATTTAACTCGGGGACAAGTACAACAGGAGTCACTTTTTACCAGAATATCAATTACGGAGGAGCGGTTACAAGCGCCATCCCTAAAGGCACCTATACCCTTGCCCAATTGCAGGCCTATGGTTTTGTAGATAACTGGGCTTCATCGGCAAAGATCCCAACAGGCTGGACAGTTACCATGTATTCAAACGATAACTCTACAGGCACAACCTGGACACGGACATCAAACACACCTAATTTCACCACGCTATCGCCAAATGCTAATGATGTGGTGACTTCGGTTAAGATTCAATAAAGATTAAAAGTGTGGCGTTTCCTGATCAGAAACGCCACACTTTTAATCTTGAAATCTTCGAAAATCAGAGAATCGAATAGCTAATTACTCATTAAAAAGTAATCTCCTAAATCATCGGCTCCTGTATCAATAACCTCCCATCCTAATGTGCGATAAAAGTTCAAAGCATTTCCATTTTTAATCAGGCACTTTAACGTAAGCTTCTGATCAGTCGTTTTTATAGCTGTGGCCAATAGCAATTTCCCTATTCCTTTGCGCCTGTAAGCAGCATCAACATATAAATGATGAATAAATGCATCTGGTTTCCAGATAGCTATAAAGCCAGCAATAATTCCATCAAATTCACATACCAGTATTTCCTCATCTTTTGTATCTACATCAAACTCATCGAGCCGGAATGATGATCCATCAACCCAATAAAATGTCTGTATCCTGCATAGAAGGTAAAGTTCCTGAAGCATCCCGCGGTCACCCTCTTCAAATTTCCGGACATGTAAGTTAGTTGATTTCAAACAGGGAGAATTCTGTGTTATTTATTTTCAGATTCATTTTTCTGAATCAAACAGCTTAATATCTTCGATAAACTTATAGTCCTTTAAATTATAGGTGAATAGTTTATGGTTTGTATATATTGCAGTTGAAGCAATTAATGCATCTGGCATAGCTAAATTGTGGCTTAGCTTATATGATTCCATTAGTCTTATAGCTATTGAGGTAATCTCCGGATTAAATAATAAGATATTAAACCAATAAATATTTTTGTTTACTTGTTTAAGTTCTGCTTTATTCGTGGCGCCGGCCATTAACTCTATTTTAGTAACAGCCGATAAAACAACATTTTCCAGGCCTATTACATCTTCAAGAATTAATTTAGTGCTTTGATGACGACTTCTTCTACCATCAAGGTATTCTATCATTACATCCGTATCACAGATTATTTGTTCCGCTGCCACAAATCGTTTCTTAATTTTTTAGCATCCAAATCTTTCCCTGTAAATACTTTCTTAAGTTCAGAAACATCGAGCTTTTTATTACCGGGTATTAAAATATCATTAAGAGGAGTTTCCTTTTTTGCAGATGATGGAGATATCTTAAAATCAAAATATTTAGCCAGTCCCTTTAATATCTTCAGGGTTTCCGGTTTTTTATATTTTATGGTTACTTCGGGCATCGCTTAGTTTTTATATAAAGTTAAAGCTTTTAAACAGAAAAGGCAACCCATATAGGTTGCCTTTTCATATTTCGGATTAACCTGATTACTCGTTTATCGCCTTTACACCTGGTAATTCTTTACCTTCCATGTATTCAAGCAGGGCACCACCACCGGTTGATACGTAGCTTACCTCATCGGTCATGCCAAATTTGGCTACTGCCGCAGCAGAATCACCACCACCTATCAGCGAGAAAGCACCATTTTCGGTTGCTTTTGCTACAGCTTCGGCAATGGCTTTGGTACCGCCTAAAAATTTCTCCATTTCAAATACACCCATCGGACCGTTCCATAAAATGGTTTTTGACTCTTCAACTACTTTGCTAAATAAAGCAACAGTTTCCGGACCGATATCCAGGCCCATCCAGTTATCTTTTATTTCGCCTGTTTTAGCTACATCGGTATTAGCATCGGGTGAAAACGCATCTGCAATAATATTATCTAAAGGCAATAACAATTTTACGCCTTTATCTTTTGCTTTTTGAACCAGACTGGTAGCCAGATCAAGCTTATCAAGCTCAACCAATGAGGTACCAATGCTGCCTCCATCTGCTTTAGCAAAAGTGTAAGCCATACCACCACCAATAATCAGGTTATCAACCTTATCAAGCAGTTTTTCAATAAGCTCAATTTTATCAGAAACCTTTGAGCCGCCCATGATAGCTGTAAAAGGCTTAGGTGCGTTGTTCAGGATCTTTTCGGCGTTGTTCAACTCGGCTGCCATCAGGTAACCAAAGTATTTTGCATCAGGAAAAAACTTGGCGATGATAGCGGTTGAAGCGTGTGCACGGTGAGCGGTGCCGAAAGCATCGTTTACATATACATCGCCTAATTTTGATAGCTTTTCTGCAAAAGCAACATCACCTTTTTCTTCTTCTTTATAAAAACGCAGGTTCTCTAACAATAAAACCTCGCCATTACCAAGCGCTTTTGCTTTTTCAACAGCCTGCTCGCCAATGCAATCATCGGCAAACTGAACCTGCTGACCAAGCAGATCAGACAAATGAGATACGATATGCTTTAATGAATATTTTTCGGTAGGACCATCTTTCGGTCTGCCTAAGTGCGACATCAGGATAACTTTACCACCATCTTTTAATATTTTTTTTATGGTTGGCAAAGCTGCCGTCATGCGGTTATCGTCGGTAATATTGTAATTCTCGTCAAGAGGCACGTTAAAATCAACCCTGATGAGGGCTTTTTTGCCGGCAAAACTAATTTGATCTACTGTTTTCATATTTATTAAAGGGTCATTTGTATGAACGGGCGCAAATTGAGCATTTTAATTCAAAATACTTAACGAAAAAGGAAAAAAGCTGTTTCATTCCGCCAAAACTTCATCTAATTTTAACATACATTACATGGTGAGGGCCAATGCCCGGAACCTCAAACTCGGGCGAAACGATCTCGAAACCAAGGCCGCTATAAAAGCGTACAGCCTTTTTACGGGCGTTGCACCAAAGGTAATCTGCCTTTTGCCCGCGCAGGTATACAAGGGCAAAGTTAACTAACTGGTTGCCTAAGCCTTGTCCCCGGTATTTTTCAATTGTTGCCATACCCCGCAGCTGGTAGCCGGTGCCCCCAAATTCGCCATAGCTTTGCGGGTGAAAGGAAGCTATACAAGCCAGTTCATCATCAACGAAATAACCAAGGTGAAAATTACCCTCATTATTATCTGACGGAAAACGGCATTCATCAAGGGTAAGCCTGCCTTCACGCAGTACCTCATTACGCACATGCAACAGCTCATCAACTTTTATAAACCTGATCATGCCCGCAAAATTGGAAAAATTCCCCAAATGGGGAATTTTAATCCCATCAAATTAATAACCACAGGTTAATGTTTCGTTAGCCCCTCGCCTACTACAACCACCAATTAAAAGGATTTGCTTATTACTCACTATTAAACCAATAAGGAGTAAGGCATAATAGTTGCCAAAAGAGAAGGAAATACTTAATCATAGAAATGAAAAAACACTTTACCTGCATCCTTATCGCAACTACACTTTTCAGCTGCAAAAAAACAGACATAATTCCCGAAGTAATTAAAGGAGCTAATGGCTCAAACACCGGCACAAATACCGATACAAGCACGGGCACATCTACGGCTTCAATAAAGCTTGACATTGCCGACCAGGTTGTGAATACCAAAGTAAGCAACGATACGCTTTACTTAAATTATACCGAAACTGCTAATTTGATCTTAAACGCTGATGATTATCAAAAATCATCTGCCGTACATTTTAAAGAAGATTTTTCAAAATCGGCCCTGTCCAAGTTTAATTTCACCACTGTTAACAAGGACCACCAGGTAGCAACCAACTATCTTGATGATAACCTGAACAATGTGGCCATTAAATCGGCCTCAACATTAACTATCGATGGTAAACAGTTTACTAAGCTGGTACTGGAAAGAGTTATAATATTTTCAAAAGCATATAAACAGCATGATCTTGCTGTTGAATCCCAGAACCAGATTTTAGGACAAACCGGGGAGGTGATCAGCTTTGCTTCCTATTATTATACGAACGGCAAAAATTCAGATCCCATAACGGCAACCGCTACCATAGTATACAGAAAATAATTTGTGCAGCCGGCTTAGGCCGGCTGCTTTTTAAGTTCAGCTATCTGCACAACCAGATCGGCCAGCCTGCTGCTGTAGCCCATTTCATTATCATACCAGCCAACAACTTTTACAAGTCCCCCTACAATAGAGGTTAGCTGCGCATCAAAAATGCAGCTGTGCGGGTTATCCAATATATCGGTTGATACAATAGGATCTTCGGTGTATTCCAATACATTTTTCATCGGCCCATCGGCAGCTTGTTTAAAAGCTTCATTGATTTGAGCTATAGTGGGCTGCTTTTTAAGGCTGCAGGTAAAATCGGTCAATGAGCCGTTAAGCACCGGCACCCGGATCCCAGCACCTCCCAGGCGGCCATCCAAATGCGGAAATATAGCCGTTATGGCCTTGGCAGCACCAGTTGTGGTAGGTATAATAGAAGCAGATGCAGCCCTTGCGCGCCTCAGATCTTTATGCGGTGCGTCATGCAGGTTCTGATCGCCGGTCATGGAGTGAACGGTGGTAATGTAGCCGTCAATAATGCCCCAGTTTTCATCCAGTATCTTTACCATTGCGGCAACATTGTTAGTTGTACATGATGCATTTGACAGTATGGGCGATTGCAGGTCAACCTGCCCGTCGTTTACGGCAAGTACTACGGTTGGTACATTTTTATCGGTAGATGGGGCCGATATAATAACCTGCCGTGCCCCGGCAGTTAAATGCGCTTCGGCGCCTCGCCTGGAGGTAAATTTACCGGTAGATTCTATTACGATATCAATATCCAGTGCCCTCCAGGGCAGTTTAAGAGGATCACGTTCGGCAAACACCCGGATGCGGTTACCGTTTATGATAATGCCGTTATCATCAGCGTTAACAGAACCCTTAAAACCGCGGTGAACAGAATCGTACTTAAATAAATGGGCAAGAGTTTGCGTGTCGGTAAGGTCATTTATAGCTACCACCTGTATTTCGGGGTGTGCTAAAATATTCCTTAAAAATATGCGGCCAATGCGGCCAAACCCGTTTATAGCTATCTTCATCGCATGCTGTAATAAAGCATCAAAGTTAATGAAGATGGATGGTTAATTTAGTGTATTTACTTTATTACTACCTGCAGGTTACAATAGCATCAATCGCCAAAATTCCGGAACATCAGAAACCCGCGCTTTTTTGAACGGATAAAATAAGTGATTATCCCGTTAAAGGATATCGACAGCAAAAATATCAGCACAATAAGCAAAGAGTTGTTTAAACCGCTTAAGGTTAGTACCATCAATATAGAAACGAGATTCAAACACGCTAAAATAAGTGTGGTTTGTAAATGCGTGAAACCTATCTTTAATATACGATGGTGGATATGGTTCCGGTCGGCGTCAAAAGGAGATTTTCCATTTAATATGCGGATAGTGAAAACCCTGAGGGTATCAAAAACAGGGCCTACCAATATGGCAACAATTAAAGCCGGGGCTGTATATATAAAAGGAAGTTTAACTGTCGAAACCTTACTTAATTCAATAAATTTAATAGCCATTACAGCCGATACCAGGCCAATGAGCAGGGCGCCGGTATCGCCCATAAATATTTTGGCAGGGGTTATATTAAAACGTAAAAAACCAACTACTGCACCTACCATAGCCAGCGAAATTGCTGCCAGCTCATACTGTTGCATATAAATAAAAAGCGCGGCAAAAGTGCTGTTGGCAATAATACCCGTGGTTGCGGCCAGGCCATCAATACCATCAATAAGGTTAAATGAATTGATGATAAGCATAATAATCAGTATTGACAATATTACACTTGGGATATACGGCAGGGCCGAAATATTAAAAACCCCGTACATGCTGCTGATCCGGATATTTCCGGGAATAACAAGTATAGCGGCAACCACAAACTGGATCATGAATTTTGTACTGGAATTAACCCCCGAAAGATCATCCTTTAGCCCCATTGCAAACAAAATGATACATGCAGTAAGCAGGTAACTGATTGGAAGCGATTTATCAATAATGCTAAACAATAAGGCGGTGATAGTAAAGCTTACAAAAATGGCTACACCACCTAAACGGGGGATACCATGATCATGCTGCTTTCTGAAATGACCAACATCATCATATAAATGACGGGCACGTGCAACATGTAAAATTGAGGGGATACAAATTAATGTTACCAGGGTTGAAAATACAACTATGAGCACATTATAAACAAAATGATAAGAGCGTAAAAATTCAAACATATGTTATAAATGTGTTTTAGTGACCGGCTTATTCATTTCCAAGATTTTTATACGGATACAGACACCAAAAGGTTAACTAATGATTAAAAGAATTGAGAAATTTTCCTCAACGGTTTTAACATTATAGCCAGCACGGGTAAAAACACCTTATTTTCACGCATTGCTTTCAAATCAAATGACCAGGCCTTAACACGGTTCATTAAATTGCTGTTGCTTACCCCTCCTGTCTGCATTTTAACCATAACCCGGTTAAGATAAAAACTCCTTACACTCCACTTATGCAGAAACCTTACCATTAATTCATAATCAGCTGCCGAACCATACTCAAGGCTATAAAAACCATGTTTTGCAAACAATTCACGCCTGCAATAAAAGGTAGGGTGCGGGGGCATAAAACCCCACTGAAAGGAATTTTTTCCACACTTGTAACTTTTCCATTTACGAATAATTTTACCGGCAGAATTTATGTAATCCAAATCGCCATAAACGATCCCGGCCCCGCTGTTCGAAAAAGCCTGTGCCACTGCCGATATAACCTCCTTACCGGCAAAAAAATCGTCGGCATTAAGCATACCTACAATTTCGCCTGTTGCCAAACTAATCCCTTTATTCATGGCATCATAAATGCCCTGATCCGGTTCGGATACTAAAACTTTGATATGCGATTTATATTGGTTGATTATTTGCAGGGAATTGTCTGTTGAGCTGCCATCAATTATAATGTACTCGATGTTATTGTAATTTTGGCCGATAACAGATTCGATACATCTTTTAATAGTATCCTGCGCATTATAAATGATAGTGATAACCGAGATCTTCAACCTTGCAACTTTGGAAAAATACACCGTATTTATAGCCGCAAATTATGTAATTTTGGACTTGAAGCCTAATTATATTAAATATAACGTGGAATTTTATAGCTAAACATGCGCAATTTTATACCTACCTGCCTGATTATTGGGATATTTTTTTTACTAACCTCCTGCTCAAACAAACAATATCAATATCTTTTTGATCAAAAGCATAGTGTTAGCGATACCTCATCAAAAGGCGGCGACGTTACTACAGCCCCATACCGGATCAAAGCACAGGATATACTGCAGATCAGAAACATGCAAAGCATTAAGTATATAGTTGAAGAAACTCCTTCTGCCAGTGCGGGCGGCAGTATCGGAGGAGGCAACGCTTCCGGACAAACTTTCCAGGTTGAGGATGATGGTACCGTAGCCCTGCCTGCTATAGGCCATGTAAAGGTTGCCGGGCTTACCAGGCCCGAAGCTGCAAAACAAATTGAGGACCTTTACCGTAAAAGCCTGCTGAAAGACCCTATAATTGAGCTTAAGATCGTTAACCTCAAAGTAACAATACTTGGTGAAATAAAAAGTCAGGGTAATTATACACTAACAAAAGACAGGACAACTTTGGTTGAAATGATTGGTGAAGCAGGAGGCCTGACAGATAAGGCCAATGAAGCTAATGTAAAAATAATAAGGGGCGATCAAAGAAACCAGCAGGTTACTGAAATTAACCTCCGGGATATTCAATCCATAAATGATCCCCGTGCCGTGCTTCAAAGCGGTGATGTTATTTATATTGCACAAAACAAGCGTACTGTACGCAACGATAAATTGCAAAACCTGTCGGTAATAACGCAGCCTGTGTTACTGCTGCTTAATACTGCCTTAATTATTTTTACGCTTTCTCATCGGTAAATGGAAGAGTTAGAAAAAGTACAAAGAAAGCTGCCTAACCAGGAAATTGATTATTTTAAGATCGGTAAAATACTATTAAGCCGCTGGTATTGGATAGCGGCATCCGTTATTATTACCTCGGCCATCTCCTACACCTATCTGTGGTATACGCCTAAAACATATGCCACCGGGGGTACACTTAAGGTAGAAGAAAAAAAATCGGAGATCTCTGACATTATCAGTGTAATAACCACGCCCGAACGCGGGCCCTCAAAAATTCAAAGTATTACCTCGGTATTAACCAGCCGCAACCTTATACTTACAGCTATAAAAGATATTGACTATCGCATTAGCTTTTATATTTCGGGCAGGGTGCGTACATCCGAAACCTACCCGCAAAAGCCCCTCAATATCAGCCTGGTAAAGTTTGACAGCCTTAATTTTTTTCATAGTTTAATAACCTTTAAACCGGTTAACCAACAAATCTTTAACCTTACTTATAGTATAAACGGTAAAGAGGTTCAAAACAACTACTCATACGAAAGCCCTGTTACTATAGGCAATACCAGTTTCCGGATCAAGTATCCCGGTGTAATTCCGTCCAAAACAATTTATTTGTTCAAGTTTAATATCCCCGAAGATTTTATTGGCCGGGTACAGGGCAATTTATATGCAGGTGAAACGGCAAAAAACTCAAATATAATTGCCATTCAGCAAACAGATTCAAATCCGCAGTTTGCTGCCGATGTGCTTAATGCCATCATGAACGACTATATTTTGTGGGAGGCGAAGTGAGATGATTACTCTTTATATTATCAATATTGAAATCTATAATAAAAAACGTCATTGCGAGGTACGAAGCAATCCCAAACTATACAGAGTGGCTCTGCTAATCGGGGATTGCTTCGTACCTCGCAATGACGCTTCTTTTTAACCTATTTTAAGGCTTTTAAACAGCTGTTAAACCACGTCCGCGTTGATCTCTTTCCAGAGCAGGTCTTTTAGCTGATCGATATTTTTCTGGGCTACAGATGATATAAATATAGAGGGGATGCCATCAGGAACCTCCTTTTTCATTTCGGCCTGCAGCTCATCGTCAAGCATATCAGTTTTGGTGATAGCCAGTACGCGGGGCTTGTGCATCAGTTCGGGGTTGTATTCTTCCAGCTCGTGCAGCAGGATACTGTATTCTTCTTTTATACTGCGCGATGTATCGGCAGGTACCATAAACAACAATACTGAGTTACGCTCAATGTGCCTCAAAAACCTAAAGCCTAAGCCTTTGCCTTGCGATGCACCTTCAATAATACCCGGAATATCGGCCATTACAAATGAACGCCCGCCACGGTATGATACGATGCCTAAATTAGGCACCAGTGTAGTAAACGCGTAATCGGCAATTTCGGGCTTGGCGGCTGATACTACCGAAAGCAGGGTTGATTTACCCGCGTTAGGGAAACCTACCAAACCAACATCGGCAAGTACTTTAAGTTCAAGGATGTTCCAGTCTTCACGGCCATCTTCGCCGGGCTGGGCAAAACGCGGTGTTTGCTGGGTTGACGTTTTAAAATGCCAGTTACCCAGGCCGCCGCGGCCACCGGGAGTAAGGATTTGGGTTTCACCGTCTTTGGTTATTTCAAAAATAACTTCGCCGGTTTCTGCATTTTTTATGGTTGTACCAAGGGGTACTTCCAATATCTCATCGCGACCGGTTTTACCCGAACGCAGTGAGCTGCCGCCCGAATCACCGTCGCCGGCAATTACGTGTTTGCGGTATTTGAGGTGCAGCATGGTCCATAATTGGGCGTTACCTTTAACGATAACATGACCTCCCCTGCCGCCGTCGCCGCCATCGGGGCCACCTTTTGAAGTTAATATATCACGGTGCAAATGGGCAGAACCCGCACCTCCGTGGCCCGAACGGCAACAGATCTTTACATAATCAACAAAATTGGAACCCTGCGACATAATATTTTATTTGGACTAAAAAACCAAAAATCAGTAAAGTCCGCAAAATTAAGAATTTTAACGCTCCTAACTTGCGGACTTTACTGACTTTAGGTCTTACTAAATTCGAACTATTTCTTATACGATTCGATTACATCAACAATCGCGGCGAAGATCTCATCAACTGAACCCACACCGTTAACGCTTGTAAACTTATCCTGTTTTTGATAAAAACCTGCTACGGGAGCAGTTTTATCATTGTATTCTTTAATACGTTTGCGGATCACCTCGGGGTTGGCATCATCCGGGCGACCAGATTCTTTACCACGCTCCAACAGGCGGCGCTCCAGCTCATCATCACCAACTTCAAGCGCTATCATGCCCGAAATTGCCGATTGTTTTGATTCAAGCAACTGATCCAAAGCTTCAGCCTGCGCAACTGTACGCGGAAAGCCGTCAAAAATAAAACCTTTGGCGGTTTTATTAGCGTCGAGCTTATTGCTGATCATACCAATAACTACCTCGTCAGGAACTAAGTGCCCATTGTCCATCAGCTTCTCGGCCTCTAAACCCAGGGGGGTACGCTGCGCTTTTTCGCTGCGCAACAAATCCCCAGTTGAAAGGTGGATCAAATCGTATTTTTCAATAAGTTTTTTCGACTGAGTACCTTTCCCGGCTCCGGGAGGACCAAACAAAACCAGATTTAGCATGCTCTTGATAAATTAAAAGCCTTTCGGTAATACAACAGAAAGGCTTACAGTTAATTTGCACATGCGGTGGAAAAATCCCGGGCTGCAGTGCTTTGTTGTGCACTCGAAGGGAGTCGAACCCCTAACCTTCTGATCCGTAGTCAGACGCTCTATCCAATTGAGCTACGAGTGCTTTCCGAAATGGAATGCAAAGATAGGTTTTTAAACTTTCGTTGCAAACTTTTATTCAAAATTATTTTACAACTTTGGCTATAGCCTCAAAATCAGGCAGCTGGCCTGCATCTTCAAGTACCTCGGCATAAATGATGTTCTGCTCTTCGTCAATTACAAAGGCAGCGCGCTTTGATACACCTTTAAGCCCCATAACAAACTGATCATAAATAGCGCCATAGGCTGTTGATACATCTTTGTTGAAATCAGATAGCAGGTCGAACTGGTAATTATTCTCTTCTTTAAACTTAGCTAAAGTAAAAGGCGAATCGACAGAAACACCTAATATCGTAGCATTCAGGCCATCATAGTAACCAAAGCTATCGCGCATGGTGCAAAGCTGCGTGGTACAAACGCCCGTAAAAGCCAAAGGGAAAAAGTGGACAACTACCTTACGGCCTTTAAAATCGGCCAGGGAAACGCTTTTTAAAGCTGATGAAATTAAAATAAACTGGGGGGCCGGCTGGCCAATCTGTAATGACATAGTGTGATTATTTATACTGCAAATAAATCGCATTTAGGCATCAATTGCTAATTATACTCATAATTGCAATGTCAATTTAGTTGTTGCCGATGGTTTGTTACCTGATGCGGTTATAAAAGGCTGACAAGGGCAGAAAACTAACGTTTAACCAATTATTGGATCTTAAAAATCCGTCTTGCATTGTCATATAAAGACTTGTATCTCTCAAACGTAGCTTCCTCGCTTTTGTCCCAATAAACCCGGAGCCCATTACTTTCTTCGGCTGCCTGCACAAATCCTCTTTGCAGCTTATCATAAGCCTGTTCAAAGGTATCTGATGGATATAGCGGCACGATAGCACCGTGAAAAGTAATTTTGTAATTTAAAAAAACAGGCGATTCTGCGTTTAGTTCTTCCAGTTGCTTTTGGATCCTTGCCAAAAAACCAACAGATTCATATTGAGGTCCTTTTATCAGAAAAATAAATTCATCGCCGCCTGTATATTTTCGATAAATACGCTTCATGAAGTTATTTTCAAGTTTATAATCCCTCTTGTAAATCTCTTCATCCCTCCTCATCCTGCTAAACAAATCCTGGGCAATTGTTCTAATTACTTCATCACCTTTCTGAAAACCCTGCTTTTTATTTATTTCTCCAAAACCATCTAAATCAATCAATATCAAATGAAATAATTCTTTAGGCCTGTTTTGGATATCTATTTTGAATTTCTCCTGATTAGCAATGCCGGTCACAAAGTCGATTAAACGCATTCTTTCAGAGTCCAATAATAATGCTTTCACATTTTCCAGCTCAGTTTTAGTTTTTTTATGGCTGGTAACTTCTTTGAAGTAAAAAATATAAACGCTATAAAATACCACTGTTCCAATACCCAGTAATGAAAAAACATATAGCGGAACACTGATAGCAATCCCGGCAGGAAAAAAGAAACCTTTAATTTTTTCAAACTCTGTAAAAAATAAAATAGCACCAGTAATAGTTGTTAATATTACTCCAAGGGAGGTTATAAGTTTTCGGGGCTCCACAGTAATTGAACTGGTAAATAAGTGATATGATTAAAAGCTTATTAGAAAATGTTCATGATTCTATAAAAATATAAACAATTACTTCTAATATAAAATCAATATTCAGCCAATGATCTGAAATCCAGGAAAGGCAAGCAGCCAACCGTTCAGTCATACCTGAGTGGTAATTCAAGGCTCCGTAGGTGCCTCCTGTTAACCACTGATTATAAAAACGCATTCCTACTCTTGTCGCTCTCATCCAAAAATAAAACCGCTCTTAGCGCAAGTCTTGAGTAGTGGACTGAGAGGAGGAGGTGACTTGTGCCTTGCAGAAGGCACAAGTAAGCGCCCGCACTGGCACTCACACAATACTTGCGCCAAAAAAGTTCAAGATTTTCAGAGACAAACATTTTCACCCTAACTTAGCTTTCAACATTATATCTATGAAAGCAATAGTGATCACCCAACCCGGCGGGCCCGAAGTTTTGCAGTTGGCCTACAGACCAAAACCACAATGCGAAGCGCATGAAGTACTGATAAAAGTAATGGCAGCAGGCATTAACCGGCCCGATGTTTTTCAGCGCAAGGGCAATTATCCGCCGCCTGCTGGTGCGTCTATAGATATCCCGGGACTGGAAATAGCCGGCACCGTTGCCGAAGTTGGCAGTGCAATTACCCGTTGGAAAACAGGTGACAAAATTTGCGCCTTGGTTGCAGGAGGCGGTTATGCCGAATATTGTAAAGCACCTGAAGGCCAGTGCCTCCCCGTTCCTCGAAACCTAAACTATCCGGAAGCAGCATCATTGCCCGAAACGTTTTTCACCGTTTGGAGTAATGTGTTCGACCGCGGCGCACTTCAACCCGGCGAATCTTTACTGGTGCATGGCGGATCGAGCGGTATAGGTGTAACCGCAATTCAAATGGCCAAAGCTTTGGGCAGTATCGTTTATGTAACGGCCGGTTCTGATGAAAAATGCAGTTTTTGCGAGCAGCTTGGCGCCGATAAGGCTATCAATTACAAAACCGCCGACTTTAAGGATGAGATCAAAGCGCTCACCAAGGGCAAAGGGGTGAACGTGATATTGGATATGATAGGTGGCGATTACATGCCAGGCAATATTGATTCCCTTGCAATTGAAGGCCGTTTGGTGATGATCAATGCCATGAATGGCCGCGAAGTACAGCTTGACCTTGGTAAAGTAATGGCCAAAAGGCTCATCATTACCGGCTCTATGCTCCGCAGCAGAGAGGTAGCATTTAAAGCTGCTATCGCTAAAAACCTGGAGCAAAAGATCTGGCCGCTTATTGAGTCGGGAGCCATAAAGCCGGTGATCTATCAAATTTTTAATGCTGAAGATGCGGCGGCCGCTCACCAACTGATGGAAAGCAGCGAACATACGGGCAAAATAGTTTTGAGTTTTAAACATTAAAACCAACTAATTAACAATGTTGAAATTATCGTTTAAAAAACTTGATCCAGTATTTAAATAATTCGATAGAAATCTTAACTTTGCGCCTCTGAAATAGCATCTTATATATTATTGTTACAAATAGTGTATGTTGCTGTTCAGTAAAAGCATTTTTTTTAAAACACCAGGTTATATATGCCAAACATTGGAAAAATATCACGGATCATTGGTCCGGTAGTTGACGTAAGTTTCGCTGATGATGCTCATCTTCCTAAAATTTATGATGCGTTAGAGATCACGAAAGACAATGGCCAGAAAGTTATTTTAGAGGTTCAGCAGCACTTAGGCGAAGACCGTGTACGTGCTATCGCGATGGACTCGACCGACGGCTTGTTACGCGGCATGAAGGTTTTAGATACCGAAGCTGCTATCAAAATGCCGGTAGGCGACAACATCAAAGGCCGCGTATTTAACGTGGTAGGTGATGCTATCGACGGTATCCCTAACCTTGAAAAAGTAAATGGTCGTCCTATTCACGCTAACCCTCCAAGGTTTGAAGACCTGTCTACCGAAACTGAAGTACTTTTTACAGGTATTAAAGTTATCGACCTTTTAGAACCTTATGCAAAAGGTGGTAAAATTGGTTTGTTTGGTGGTGCCGGTGTAGGTAAAACAGTATTGATCCAGGAACTGATCAACAACATCGCTAAGGCTTATGCAGGTTTATCTGTATTTGCAGGTGTTGGCGAGCGTACACGTGAAGGTAATGACCTTTTACGTGAGATGCTTGAATCAGGCATTATAAAATATGGCGACGCTTTCATGCATTCAATGGAAGAAGGCGGCTGGGACCTATCTAAAGTAGATACCGAAGCCATGAAAGATTCAAAAGCAACATTTGTGTTCGGTCAGATGAACGAGCCTCCTGGTGCACGTGCACGTGTGGCCCTTTCAGGCTTAACCATTGCCGAGTATTTCCGTGATGGCGATGAAGATGGTAAAGGCCGTGATATCCTTTTCTTTATCGATAACATCTTCCGCTTTACACAGGCAGGTTCAGAAGTATCAGCGCTTTTAGGCCGTATGCCATCAGCAGTAGGTTACCAGCCAACACTGGCAACTGAGATGGGTACCATGCAGGAGCGTATCACTTCAACCAAACGCGGTTCAATTACATCTGTACAGGCTGTTTACGTACCTGCGGATGACTTGACCGACCCGGCGCCGGCTACAACCTTCGCCCACTTAGATGCTACTACTGTACTTTCACGTAAAATTGCCGAGCTTGGTATTTACCCTGCGGTGGATCCATTGGATTCAACCTCAAGGATCCTGAGCCCAGCTGTTTTAGGTGACGAGCACTACAATACCGCTCAACGCGTTAAAGAAACCTTACAACGTTACAAAGAGCTTCAGGATATCATCGCCATTTTGGGTATGGACGAGCTTTCTGAAGAAGACAAGTTAGTTGTATCACGCGCCCGCCGTGTTCAGCGTTTCTTGTCACAACCGTTCCACGTTGCCGAGCAGTTCACCGGCTTAAAAGGTGTACTGGTTGACATTAAAGATACCATCAAAGGTTTCAACATGATCATGGACGGTGAAGTTGATGAATACCCTGAAGCAGCTTTCAACTTAGTTGGTAACATCGACGACGCTATTGAAAAAGGCAAAAAATTATTAGCGGAAGCTAATTCATAAATATGCAAATGTGCAAGTGTGCGGATGTGCAAATTAAAACATCATCTGCACATCTGCATATCTGCACATACGCACATTAAGCTATGACATTAGAAATTCTTACTCCCGATAAAAAAGTTTACGAAGGCGAGGCCACCTCGGTAACATTGCCCGGCACTTTGGGATTATTTGAAATACTGAACAACCACGCCCCTATAATTTCCACCCTTCAGGATGGCAAGCTTACCGTACGCGGTGGTGCAGCTAAAGAAGAAGTGTTTTTTATAAAAGGTGGTGTTGTTGAAGCATTAAACAATAAAGTAACTGTTTTGGCCGAAGGTATTCAGCACAAATAAGCACTGCTTTATAAAAAGCTAAAAGCGCCCGGGTATGATTATCCGGGCGCTTTTTTTGTGTCTGATTTCTGCAAACAGACCTAATCGTCATTGTTGTAAAGTATGAAGCAATCACCGTTTAGCAGAGCGGCCCATGCAAAAACTACCCTGTACTGTTTGGGATTGCTTCATACCTTACAATGAATAATGACGTTTAACAAAACATTATTTCAAAGCTTTATCCAGTTCATCTGTAAGCGTATCGCCGAACGACGGTCTTGCACTATTGTTGTTCACTATTTTGCCATCAGTACCTATGGTAACATAATGAGGGATACCTGTTACATTATATTTCTGGCATACCGGGTTTCTTGACCAGCCTTCGGCAATGAGGTTGACACCACTTACATTCAATGACGTTAAATTGCTTTTCCAGGTTTTCTCGTCCGAATCAACGCAGATATTCAGGAATACTACATTCTTATCTTTATACCGCTCGTGTAAAGCGGCGGTAGTGTTTTTTATCTCGTAGATGCAGGGCCCGCAACCTACTCCCCAAAAATCGATATACACTACTTTTCCGCGCAGGCTTTTTAAGGACACCATCTCCCCTTTATCATTCTTCAAACTAAATTCAGGTGCAGGGTTACCGGGTTTTAACTGCTGTATAGCCGCATAAAATTGCTTAAGGCTATCTGCGTACCTCGGCGTTTTAACCTTTGTTATAAAATCCTTATAAATACTCTCGGCATCTTCAAATGCATATGAGCCAAAATCCATCTCTATTGCTTTGGTCACAAACCAGTCGCGCAGTTCAATTAAACGAAAATTGGCCATACCCAGGTAATACTCATCCCATGCAGGTGCAAAAGGTGCCATTTTATTGCCCCAGTCCGATCCTTCTATCCTGGTAGCATTCAATCCTTTATTAAAGCGGATATAATTAAAAAGAAAGTTTTTGTACTCGCTACTGTTCTTATAGGCAAACTCCGATTCCATATGGTAGGCTCCCGGAGGGAATTGCAGGTTGAGTCTTTTTCCTATAGTGTTAGTATCGGTAACGTGCAAATCGTACTTAAGTAATAAACGGTGGGCATTTAGCAAGCCAACATACTTATAATAAACATCAGTAATTAACTTCTCGCTTTCCGGGTAATCGGGATTTACCCCTGCCACCATCATCTCCTTATTATAAAGCTTGTTTATTTTTTCAAATTTTGCGGAGTCGGTTGCCTTGTCGCTATAAAGAGATTCACTCAAATCCATCATTTCTTTACGGCAGAGATTATAAACCGCCATCATGGTTTGCAATCGTTCATTGATCCGTGGTTTCGGTGATGAAACTTTGAAAGTATTTTTGAAATCCTTGCTATCCCAATTAACGATTAAGGTATCATTCTTTTGAGCGCAGATGGTGATAGCATCATTGTTAAGATATAAATAGAGATCTTCTGTTTCTCCGTCAATACTAATGGTTTTGTTAAAGTTGCCGTCCTTATCAACGGGTATTGTTATGGAGTAATTGGTCAGATCGCCGGTTATGGCCATCTCCCAGTATTTATCGGTAAAGTTTTTGACGTTTCCTTTAATTACAGCAGTGGCTTTGAGAACAGAGGAGGCTATCGGTTTATTTTCGGCAACTGTTTTAACAGGTTTCCTTTTTGTTTGGGCATTCAGGATTGCTGTTAAAAGCAACAGGGGCACAAATAGCAGGTTTTTCATTTTGGTGGATAAGATTTAGATTATATCAAATATATAGAAATAAAACTATTTGAATAAATCGGTATCCTGTTTTTAATACCACAGATGGTATTCATGCTTATCATTCTACAGGAGCGTGGACGCTCCCACTTATTAACGTTCAAGCGTGGACGCTTAAACCTGCACTTAAAAAGATTGGGGCAACATCAGCAAAAAAGGCAGGGCATTTGAATAATCCAACAACTCATATTCCAGGCCGGGCAACCTGATATTATGGTAATAGGCTTGATGGTGATCGTAGTAATATTTTTCTGATTGCATAAACCAGGCTTTAGGACCAAGCTTTTCGGCTATGAACCATTTTTCGAGCAGGCATGCGGTACGACCATTGCCATCTTCAAATGGGTGGATCTTTACAAATACCAAATGAACCATGGCAGCACAAAAGAAAACTTCCTGGGCGGTTAGCTTTGCTTTTAATGCCAGGTTGATATCATTAAAAAGCATATCAAGCTTTTGCCGTACTAAATCAGGAGAGCAGGCTACATATTCAATTTCGGCATCGGGTGTTATTACAGCCATATTGGCGGTACGTAACCGACTCTTGCGTTCTTTTTGCAGGATATGTTTGATGAGTAATTTATGCGTTTCCTGTACTGAAGCGTAACTCAATGTGGTTCGTTGGGCAAACTGGTAGGCCTCATAAAGATCATCTGTCTTTTGGGTATAATCGGGCAAAAATTTAACGCCAAGCATTTTGTGCTTCATAAACGAGTCAAGCTCGATGCTTTCACCCTCGATTTTGGAGGAGAATACAGCTGATACAGATGTGTAGAAACTGAAGGTACCTGCAGACAGCTCATTATCCTTTAATTGCTCAAAACTTTGAAGGATAGTTTGAGGCACCTGGCTAAGATATTTATCCAGCAGATCAACGGGCAATATTTCAAAGGCGAGATCCTTCATTAATTGTAAATTTAGCAAAAGAAATGGGGAAGCGGCATTCACGCTCACGAGTTCGCGTTTGAGTACACTCGACGGCAGGAGGCACCTACGGAGCCTAAAAACATCCGTCTATGTTGCTATAAACATGGTACTCCTACGGAGTTTGGGCACGCGCATTTTTCAAACTCCGTAGGAGTACCATGTTTGTAGAAAGAAATCGGATGAAACTTTGGCTCCGTAGGTGCCTCCTGTTTAATTCCAACTAATGTATCAGTCCCTTGATATGCAGTTATTCCTTTTGAGTACTTTTACAAATAAGCTATTTTCTCCACTAAACCATGGCAACATTAACCATCCGACAAAAATTGATGATTTATTTAGCAGATGCTGATGATAGTAAAATCAAAGCTATTTACACGCTTTTGAAAAGAGAGATCAAGGATGAGAATGCTATTATCCTTAACGAAGAACAATTAGCCATACTGGATAAAGAACGTGGGATGCACCTAAGTCGTCAAACAAAATCTTACACACGCCAGGAGGCCAATCAAATCATCAGAACCGGACGCCAAAATCAGGGTTAAAGTAAAACATCTTAAGCGGCTTCAACCACCAACTCCAACCACCCCTCCCCCCATTTCAGGCAGAAAATCGGCAACTTACTATGCATGCATAAAAAACATACCGAATACCGTTTTGAACTTTGGTATATTTCATTAAAAATTTTGTATCTTTATAATCGATAGTAACAGAATTAAATTCTGAATAAATAAAATAATTAAAATAAAATACTTATTTCAAAAAATCAGTGGCACCTATTGTTATTGCCTAATCCTATGGCTACCTTACATATATTGATTTCGGATACCAAGTAAACCAGTATCACTAACACAAATAATTAATAAAACTTCTATCATCCAAATAAAAATGAGTTCATCATCAGATACTACGGCGGCTATAGAATTGAACAAGTATAGCAAAACCTTCACCCAGGATCCAACACAGCCGGCCGCTCAGGCCATGCTTTACGGGATTGGCTTAACCGACGACGATATGCGCAAAGCACAGGTCGGCGTGGCCAGCATGGGTTACGATGGTAACACTTGCAACATGCACCTCAATGACCTGGCCAAGCTGGTTAAACAAGGTATCTGGGATGAGGATATGGTAGGCCTGATTTTCCATACCATTGGCGTAAGTGATGGTATGAGCAATGGTACCGAAGGCATGCGCTACTCTTTAGTGAGCCGCGATATCATTGCCGACTCTATTGAGGCCGTTACCGGCGCTCAGTATTACGATGGCTTGATCACCCTGCCGGGCTGTGATAAAAACATGCCGGGCTCTATCATGGCTATGGGCCGTTTAAACCGCCCATCGATCATGGTTTATGGTGGTACTATCAAACCCGGTCACTGGAAAGGTGAAGACCTGAACATCGTATCGGCATTTGAGGCTTTGGGCAAAAAGATTGCCGGCCAGATTGATGACGTTGACTTTATGGGTGTAATTAAAAATGCCTGTCCAAGCGCGGGTGCCTGTGGCGGTATCTACACAGCTAATACTATGGCTGCCGCTATCGAGGCATTGGGTATGAGCTTGCCATACTCGTCATCAAACCCTGCATTAAGCGAAGATAAAAAAGCAGAATGCCTTGCGGCCGGTAAAGCCATCAAGGTACTGTTAGAGAAAGATATTAAACCGTCGGACATCATGACCCGCGCGGCATTTGAAAATGCCATTGTGGTAATCATGGTATTGGGTGGTTCAACCAACGCGGTATTGCACCTTATTGCAATGGCCAAAAGCGTTGATGTTAAATTAACTCAGGATGATTTCCAGGCGGTAAGTAACCGCATCCCGGTACTGGCCGATATGAAGCCAAGCGGTAAATACATGATGGAAGACCTGCACAACATTGGCGGTGTTCCGGCTGTAATAAAATACTGTTTGGAGCAAGGCTGGATGGATGGCAGCTGCCTTACAGTTACAGGCAAAACCATTGCCGAAAACCTGGCTGATGTACCGGCACTGGAATTTGATACCCAAAAGATCATCAAACCTGTCGAAAACCCGATCAAAGCTACAGGTCACTTACAGATCCTGTATGGAAACCTTGCCGAAGGCGGCAGCGTTGCCAAGATCAGCGGTAAAGAAGGCGAACGTTTCACCGGCCCTGCCCGCGTGTTTGACGGCGAGTTTGAACTGATCCACGGTATCCAGAGCGGTCGTGTTCAAAAAGGTGATGTTGTGGTGATCCGCAATGTAGGCCCTAAAGGCGCACCGGGTATGCCGGAGATGCTGAAACCAACCTCGGCCATATTTGGTGCAGGTTTGGGCAGTTCAGTAGCATTAATTACTGATGGACGCTTTAGCGGCGGTACGCATGGCTTCGTCGTCGGTCACATCACACCCGAGGCTTTTGACGGCGGGTTGATAGCGATGGTTAAAGACGAAGACGTAATTGAGATTGACGCTGTTGCCAATACCATAAAAGTAGTGCTGTCGGACGAGGAAATAGCCGCACGCCGTGCCGCATGGCAAAAACCGGCGCTGAAGGTTACCAAGGGTGTGTTATACCGTTACGCTAAAAACGTAACTACCGCTGCCGAAGGCTGCGTTACCGACGAATAACAGCAATGAACAAAATGGCTTACTAAAAAAGCCATGAATAAAGTGAACACAGGCTTAACGCGTTCATTTTAGCAAATTAGAGAGAAATAGAATAAAATCAATTTAACACCCTTAAAAGTGTTATAAATATAAAAAAATACAGGTATGGAAGTTGCACAAGATACACTAACCGCACCCGCCACCACCGAAACCGTAAAGGTTTCAGGATCGGTAGCATTATTGGAAGCATTGATAACCGAAGGTACCGATACCATTTTTGGTTACCCGGGCGGCGCCATCATGCCCATTTACGATGCTTTGTTTGATTACAATGATAAACTGAACCACATACTGGTGCGCCATGAACAAGGCGGCATTCACGCCGGCCAGGGTTATGCGCGTACATCGGGTAAAGTGGGTGTGGTATTTGCTACCAGCGGCCCCGGCGCTACTAACCTTGTAACAGGTTTGGCCGACGCCCAGATTGACAGCACGCCGCTGGTTTGTATCACCGGTCAGGTATTCGCGCACCTTTTAGGTACCGACGCCTTCCAGGAAACCGATGTGATCAACATTACTACGCCGGTTACTAAATGGAACTACCAGGTAACTGATGCTACCGAAATTCCCGAGGTTATTGCCAAGGCATTTTACATTGCCCGTAGCGGCAGGCCCGGCCCGGTTTTGATCGACATTACCAAAAACGCGCAGATCCAGTTATTTGACTTTGCAGGCTATAAACCTTGCGACCATATCCGCAGCTACAGGCCAAAACCAATTGTACGTACACAGTACATTGATGAAGCTGCAGCTTTGATCAACAGTGCTAAAAAACCTTTCATTTTGTTTGGCCAGGGCATTATTTTAGGCGGTGCCGAGCAGGAGTTTAAAGCTTTTGTTGAAAAAAGCGGCATCCCTGCTGCATGGACCATCCTTGGTGCAGGTGCTATCCCAACAGATCATCCACAAAATGTTGGTATGCTGGGCATGCACGGCAACTACGGCCCTAACGTTTTAACTAACGATTGCGATGTACTGATTGCTATAGGTATGCGTTTTGACGACCGTGTAACCGGTCGCCTGGATAAATATGCTAAACAGGCTAAGGTTATCCATTTAGATATTGACCCGGCCGAGATCGACAAAAATGTAAAATCAACCGTACCGGTTTGGGGCGATTGCAAGGAAACACTTCCGTTATTAACCAAAGCTATCGAAAAGAAAGAATACCCTGAATGGCTTGCCAAATTTAACGACTACACCAAACAGGAAGTTGAAGCAGTTATTCATAACGAGCTTAACCCAACCACGGCAGAAATGACCATGGGCGAGGTGATCAAACAACTTAACGAGATCACCAAAGGCGAGGCAGTTATTGTGACCGACGTAGGCCAGCACCAGATGGTAGCCTGCCGTTATGCGCAGTTCAATAACACCCGCAGCAACGTTACCAGCGGTGGCTTAGGTACTATGGGCTTTGCCCTTCCGGCTGCCATCGGTGCCAAATTTGGTGCGCCAAACCGCACTGTAGTAGCTATTATTGGCGATGGCGGTTTCCAGATGACCTGCCAGGAGCTGGGTACCATTATGCAAAGTGATGTTGATGTAAAGATCATCATCCTTAACAACCGTTTCCTGGGCATGGTAAGACAATGGCAGGAGCTGTTCAATTCGCGCCGTTACTCGTTTGTTGATATTCAAAGCCCCGATTTTGTGGCATTAGCTGCTGCATACCGCATCCCCGGCAAACTGGTTGATGACCGTGCCGATTTGATCCCGGCATTGAACGAAATGCTGAGCACACCGGGATCATTCCTTTTAGAAGTAATGGTTACCAAAGAGAACAACGTGTTCCCGATGGTACCACAAGGATGTAGTGTAAGCGAGATCAGGTTAAAGTAGAAGCCCCCTACCCCCCTAAAGGGGGAATAAAAAGACAAAGTCATGAGCGAACCAGAAGAAAAACAGGAATTTAACATCACGGTTTATACTGAAAACCAAATTGGTTTATTAAGCCGGATAGCTATTATATTTACACGCCGTAAAATCAATATCGACAGCCTGAATACCTCTCCGTCGGAGATTGACAGTATTCACCGCTTCAATATCGTGATTAACGAGTCGGAAGATGTGGTGCGTAAACTTACACGCCAGATAGAGAAGCAGGTAGAAGTGCTAAAAGTATATTATCATACCAACGAAGATGTTGTTTGGCAGGAAATGGCGTTATATAAGGTATCAACCGATGTAATTGCCGAACGCGTGAGCGTTGAACGTTTATTGCGCGAAAACGGTGCCCGCGCGGTAGTGATCCGTAAGGACTACACCGTATTTGAAACCACCGGTCACCGCGAAGAAACAGACAACCTCATCAACATTTTACAGCCTTACGGCCTGATTGAGTTTGTACGAAGTGCCCGTGTTGCCATCATCAAAGACAGCGACGGCTTTAACCGCAAGCTCCGCGAATTTGAAAGGCTTGAACCAGGTGAAGATGTGATTGAAAATGAATATCTGAACCAGGGGCAAAAGGTGTTTACGATGTAGAGCCTAAAGCTTAAGGCTGAAAGCCGAAAGCTAAAAAAACGTCATTGCGAGGTACGAAGCAATCCCAAACTATACAGAGCGGATCTGCAAATCGGGGATTGCTTCGTACCTCGCAATGACGGGATTAACAAAAAACAAAAACTTAAATTACTTATAAAATAAAATCGGTGAAATCAATAAAATCAACGAGATCACCAAAAATCAAACAATAAAAACAATGGCAAAACTAAATTTCGGCGGTACTGAAGAAAACGTAGTAACCCGCGAAGAGTTCCCTTTATCAAAAGCTCAGGAAGTATTAAAAGACGAAGTTGTAGCGGTAATTGGCTATGGCGTACAAGGTCCGGGTCAGGCATTGAACCAAAAGGACAATGGTATCAACGTAATTGTTGGTCAGCGTAAAGGCACCAAAACATGGGATAAAGCTATCAGCGATGGCTTTGTACCCGGCGAAACACTTTTTGAAATTGAAGAAGCCCTGCAAAGGGGAACTGTAATTTGCTACTTATTGAGCGATGCAGCGCAGATTGCTTTATGGCCAACTGTTCAAAAACATTTAACTCCAGGCAAAGCCCTTTATTTTTCACACGGCTTTGGTATCACTTTCAACGAACAAACAGGTATCATCCCTCCTGCTGATGTTGACGTATTTTTGGTTGCCCCTAAAGGTTCAGGTACTTCATTGCGCCGTATGTTCCTGCAAGGCCGTGGCTTAAACTCAAGCTATGCTATTTTCCAGGATGCTACAGGCAAAGCTTTTGAGCGTGTTATCGCTTTGGGTATTGCTGTAGGCAGCGGTTACCTGTTTGAAACTAACTTCAAAAAAGAAGTTTACAGCGATTTAACCGGCGAGCGTGGTACTTTGATGGGTTGTATCCAGGGTATTTTTGCCGCTCAGTACGAAGTATTGCGCAGCAATGGTCACTCTCCATCTGAAGCATTTAACGAAACTGTTGAAGAGCTTACCCAATCATTAATGCCGCTTGTTGCTGAAAACGGTATGGACTGGATGTACGCCAACTGTTCAACTACTGCTCAACGCGGTGCGCTTGACTGGTGGAAAAAATTCCGTGACGCTACTAAACCGGTATTTGCCGAACTTTATAACAGCGTTGCAACCGGTGTTGAATCACAACGTTCTATCGATTCAAACAGCCAGCCGGATTACCGCGAAAAACTGGATGCCGAACTGAAAGAATTACGCGAAAGCGAATTATGGCAGGCAGGCAAAACCGTACGCAGCCTACGCCCTGAAAACCAGGTTGTAGAAGCGTAAGCCCCCTACCCCCCTAAAGGGGGAACAATTACGGGAATATAATTAGCGATGGGTTTAAACACCCATCGCTATTCTTAAAAGAAAATAATACCATGGGACAAACATTATTTGATAAAATCTGGGATGCGCACGTCGTCAGTAGCAATGAGGGCTTTCCGGATATTTTATACATCGATACACATTTCATTCACGAGGTAACAAGTCCGCAGGCATTTGATGGTTTGCGTACAAGAGGGCTACCCGTTTTCAGGCCAAAACAAACAGTGGCCACTGCCGATCACAACGTTCCAACCATTGATCAGCACCTCCCCATTAAAGAAGAACTTTCACGCTACCAGGTTGATATGCTCACCAAAAACTGTGCAGCATTCGGCATTGAGCTTTACGGCCTGGGCCATCCCTACCAGGGTATCGTTCACGTTATAGGCCCCGAATTGGGCATCACCCGTCCGGGTGGTACTTATGTTTGTGGGGACAGCCATACTTCAACCCACGGCGCTTTTGGTGCTATTGCCTTTGGTATAGGTACATCGCAGGTTGAGCAGGTACTGGCTACCCAATGTTTACTGCAATCGCGCCCTAAAAGGATGAAGATTGAGGTAAACGGTAAATTGCAAAAAGGCGTTGGCGCAAAGGATATCATCCTTTACATCATTTCGCAGATCTCGGCAGCCGGTGGTACCGGTTATGCTGTTGAATACGCCGGCGATACCATCCGCTCACTGAGTATGGAGGGCCGCATGACCATCTGCAATATGAGCATCGAAATGGGTGCCCGCTGCGGACTGATAGCGCCCGACGAAACAACTATTGAATACGTAAAAGGCCGCCAATTTGCCCCTAAAGGCGAAGACTGGGATAAGGCCGTAGCTTACTGGAAAACTTTATACTCTGATGCTGATGCAGCTTTTGATGAAGTATTATCCTTTAAAGCCGAAGATATTGAACCGATGATCACCTACGGAACCAATCCTGGTATGGGCATCGGTGTTACACAACACGTTCCTGAAACTGCTTCATTTGAAGCCAAAGAACAGGGATCATACAAAAAAGCCCTTGACTATATGGGCCTGCATGATGATGAAACACTTTTGGGCAAACCAATTGATTATGTCTTCATCGGCAGCTGCACCAACTCGCGCATTGAAGACCTGCGCCAGGTAGCAGAGTTTGTAAAAGGCAAACACAAAGCGGATAATGTTACCGTATGGGTAGTTCCAGGCTCAAAACAAGTACAGCAACAAGCCATTGCCGAAGGACTGGACAAAATATTTGATGCCGCAGGCTTCCCGCTAAGAGAACCGGGCTGCAGCGCATGCCTTGGTATGAACGAAGACAAGATCCCTGCAGGTAAATACTGCGTATCAACCTCAAACCGCAACTTTGAAGGAAGACAAGGCCCTAACAGCCGTACTTTCCTTGCCAGCCCGCTTACCGCAGCCGCAAGTGCAATTACGGGGGTGGTTACGGATATCAGGGAATTTTTGAAGGAAGAGGAATTGGTAGGTTAATAAGAAGAACGAAACAACACCCACCACGTCATTGCGAGGCACGAAGCAATCCCAAACTTTACAGGGCGGATCTGCTAACCGGGGATTGCTTCGTACCTCGCAATGACGAAAAGAAGATAAAATGATACTCGAAGTAGCCATACTTAATGTAATTCCCGGCAAAGAAGATGCCTTTATCGAAGCATTTTCAAAAGCCCGGGATATCATAGCAAAAATGGCAGGCTATATCTCACATCAACTTAAAAGATGTGTAGAAAATACAAGCCAGTTTATTTTATTGGTTGAGTGGGAAGAACTTACCGACCATACAGAAGGCTTCAGAGGATCAAAAGAATACCAGGAGTGGAAAGGGTTATTACATCATTTTTATGATCCCTTCCCCACTGTTGAACATTATGAATAGAGACTAAATATTAACGCGTCATTGCTTCGTACCTCGCAATGACGAAAAGACAATATTATGGCAACCAAAATATTTAAACACATTCAAACCAGCGTGGTGCCTTTGCCTATCGAAAACATCGATACGGATCAAATTATCCCTGCAAGGTTTTTGAAAGCCACTACCCGCGATGGTTTTGGTAATAACTTATTCCGCGATTGGCGTTTTGATGGCGACGATAATCCTAAACAGGATTTTGTGCTTAACAACCCAAACTATAGCGGTAAGATCCTGGTTGCCGGTAAAAATTTCGGCTGCGGCAGTAGCCGTGAGCATGCCGCCTGGGCCATTGCCGACTATGGCTTTGATGCCGTGGTAAGCAGCTTTTTTGCCGATATTTTTAAAGGCAACGCGCTTAACAACGGTTTGCTTCCGGTACAGGTAAGCGAAGATTTTTTAAAGAAGATCTTCGATGCTGTTTATGCAGATGAACATGCTGTAGTAGAGATTGACCTGGTTGACCAGTTCATCAAAATTGTGGCAACCGGCGAACAGGAAAGCTTTGAGGTTAATCCCTACAAAAAAGCCTGCATGACCAATGGCTACGATGATATCGACTATATCCTGAGCAAAAAGGACGAAATAGCGGAATTTGAGTTAGCGAGGTAGTTAAAAAGGTAAAAGCTGAAAGGTTAAAGGCGAAAGGTCAAAAACCCGAACAGACCAATGAACCATTGAACAAATGAACTAATGAACCAGTCAACAACCAATAAAGTAATCCAGAGAGAAGGTGAAGGTACTGCCAAATTATTCGACGAACGGAGTTTAGCGAATGATTATGCAACCCTCGCCCCTTTGCTCAAACCAGGTCTGAAGGTGCTGGATGTTGGTTGTGGTACAGGCGCTATCTCTAAAGATATTGCTGCATTGGTTGGTGAAATCGGTCATGTTACGGGCATTGATAATACCGAGTATTTTATACAAAGCGGTAAGGAAACTTACGCTTCGGTTAAAAATATGGAGTTGATCTATATTGATCTGTTCAGTTTTGAACCGGAAGAAAAGTACGATCTGATTGTATCGGCAAGGGTATTACAATGGCTTAATAACCCTATCGAGGCTTTGAAAAAAATGTATTCGCTGTTAAAACCGGGTGGTACAGTATCCATTTTGGATTATAACCACGAAGCTTTGCAATGGCAGCCGCAACCGCCGCCAAGTATGCAGCGTTTTTATGCTACCTTTTTAAGGTGGCGTGGTGATGCAGGTATGAACAATCACATTGCCGAAGACCTGCCAGAGTATTTGCAGGAAGCAGGTTTTACTGATATCGAAACATTTGATGCTGATGAGGTTTACCAAAAAGGCGAAGCAAATTTCATACACAAAGCCGGTATCTGGGCAAAAGTAGCCCAATTAAAGCAAATAGTTGAAGAAGGCTATATTGACGATGAATCGCGCTTGCTGGCCATTGACGAGTATACCCACTGGGTAGAAAACGATGCCGAGCAAATGGTGATGAAACTAAAAGAAGTAAGAGGAACTAAACAGGCATAAGTCCTGAATTATTAACCATAAAATAAAAATCCCCCTTTAGGGGGTTTGGGGGCATGGGAATTAAAAAACACATTTTAGTAATACCCGGCGACGGGATAGGTCCCGAGGTTACCACCTGGGGTAAAGCAGTTTTAGAAAAAATTGGTCAGGATTACGGCCATGAATTTACGTTTGATAAAGCCCTGATGGGCCATGCAGGCATCGAGGCAACCGGCAACCCACTGCCCGATGAAACACTGGCTAAAGCTAAAGCAAGCGATGCTATCCTGTTTGGCGCCATCGGTCACATTAAATATGATAATGATCCGTCGGCAAAAGTTCGTCCGGAGCAGGGATTATTAAAGATCCGTAAAGAGCTTGGTTTGTATGCCAACCTGCGCCCTATTATGTTGTTTGATGAGCTTTTGGATGCATCAAGCCTTAAGCCTGAGATATTGAAAGGTACTGATATCCTTTTCTTCCGCGAACTGACAGGTGATGTTTATTTCGGCGAGAAAAAACGCAGCGAAGACCGCAATACCGCGTCTGATCTGATGATCTACTCACGTTACGAGGTAGAACGCATCGCCATAAAAGCATACGAAGCGGCAATGGTTCGCGGTAAAAGGCTATGTTCTGTTGATAAAGCAAACGTATTGGAGGCTTCAAGGTTATGGCGCGAGGTTGTACAGGAAATTGCCAAACAATACCCTGAGGTTGAAACCGAGCACATGTTTATTGACAATGCAGCCATGCAGCTGGTTAAAAACCCTAAAAAGTTTGATGTGGTATTAACCGCCAATCTTTTTGGTGATATCCTTACCGACGAAGCATCGCAAATTGCAGGTTCAATGGGGATGTTGGCCTCGGCTTCGGTTGGTGATGGTACAGGATTTTTTGAGCCTATCCACGGTTCGGCACATGATATTGCCGGTCAGGATAAAGCAAATCCGCTGGCCTCTATCCTATCTGTAGCCCTGATGCTTGAGATAAGTTTCGGTCTTAAAGAAGAAGCTAAAAAGATAACAGATGCTATTGATAAAACGCTTAAAGACGGTTATCGCACCGGCGACATCGCCGATACCAATACCGACAAAGCCAAAATTTTAGGCACTACGGCCATGGGGCAAAAGGTGCTTGAATATTTATAGTAGACAGCCATTATCATGATGACGAAATTCAGCATCTTCATGATGATATTGTTCCTCTTCTGCGGCTACGGAGCCAATAACGGAGGAGGGACATTTGCCTTTATCGAAGTGCTGATGGCAATGAGCATGGACGATAACGAAAAACTTGAAAACCTGGTGTTGTTGGTAGCAATAGCGGCGCAGATAGCAGGGGTTTACGCTATCACCCGTTCAAACAGCAGACTGATGCTGGCGGTGGTGATGGCCTTAAGCCTGGTAGTTGTTATTGTAACTATTGCCTCGGCAGATGCCATTGGCAAGGTGATATGGGTTAATGGTTTGTTTGTATTGTGTGCGATAATATATGTGTTGGTTCATTTAAAAAAAACAAAAGCGCAGGAAAGTGCGATTCCTTCCCTGGGGAAGGAGAAGGAAGGGGTTCGATAAGCTTAAAGCAAGCATGTAGTAGAAACCCCTCCCTGCCGCAACACAGTCTACCGCACCCCTCCCAAGGGAGGGAACTAAAAAAAGAAATCGGTGAAATCATCAATCAATCGGTGAAATCCCCAAAAATAAAATCGGTGTAATCAAAAAATCATCGGTGTAATCATAGAAAACAATGAAATGGAACGCTGATTTATACGACCAAAAGCATGCTTTCGTATTTAAATACGGAGAAGACGTGCTTGAGTTTCTGGATGCGAAACCCGGTGAACGCATCCTTGACCTGGGTTGCGGCACAGGCCATTTAACTAAACAAATACAGGATAAAGGCGCCATTGTAAAAGGTACCGATTACTCGCCCGAAATGATAGCCCAGGCAAAACAGCTTTACCCCGACGTTGATTTCGCGGTAGAGAATGCGGCTGATTTTCACACCGAAGAAAAGTATGATGCCGTGTTTTCAAACGCAGCCCTTCATTGGGTACTTGACGCCAACGGCGCTATTCACAGCGTAGCCAACAGTCTTAAACAAGGCGGCAGGTTTGTTGCCGAAATGGGCGGCAAAGACAATGTTGAACGTTTGATTGAGGCAACCAAACTGGTGCTGCATAATCATGGTTATAATGAAAAGGCCGATACCAAAGTATGGTATTTCCCTTCGGTTGGTGAATATGCTACCAAACTGGAAGAACATGGTTTCCGGGTTACCTACATGATTCATTATGATCGTAAAACACCGCTGCAAGACGGCGACCAGGGTGTAGCCAAATGGATCACCATGTTTGGTGCGCAGTTTTTAGAAGGTATCCCCGAGGATGAGAAAGAACAGATCCTGGCCGAAATCACCAAAAAATTGGAACCTTTTTACAACGAAAACGGCCAATGGTATGCCGATTATAAAAGGCTAAGATTTGTTGCCATTAAAAAATAGATAGGAGACGTGAGATTTGAGATATGGGATTTTTTTCTCTAACTTGAATATTCGCTTGTAAAAAATAAAAATAATATAACTGATGTCAGATAAGAGCCTCAAATCTCCTATCTGACATCTCAAATCAAAAAATAAGATATGTTACACGATCCCAACCGCGTTTATGTTTTTGATACTACGCTCCGCGATGGCGAGCAGGTACCGGGTTGCCAGTTAACAACCCCCGAAAAGATTGAGATAGCTAAAGAACTGGAACTGCTGGGCGTGGATATCATTGAAGCAGGTTTCCCGGTTTCAAGTCCGGGCGATTTTCAGAGCGTTGTTGAAATTTCAAAGGCTGTAAAAGAGCCAACCGTTTGCGCGCTTACCCGTGCCAACAAAGGTGATATTGATGCAGCTGTAGCATCGCTGCAATATGCTAAACGTCCGCGCATCCATACGGGTATCGGTTCGTCTGATATGCACATCAAACATAAATTCAACAGTACTCGCGAAGAAATTCTGGAGCGCGCTGTTGAAGCTGTTAAATATGCCAAAAAATCGGTTGAAGATATTGAGTTTTATGCCGAAGATGCTGGCAGGGCCGATGTGGTTTACCTGGCGCAGATGGTTGAGGCCGTGATTGCCGCCGGTGCTACCGTGGTAAATATTCCGGATACCAACGGCTATTGCCTGCCCGATCAGTACGGCAGCAAGATCAAATTCCTGAAAGAGAACGTTAAAAATATTGATAAGGCCATTATCTCTGTTCATTGCCATAACGACCTTGGTTTGGCTACAGCCAACTCCATAGCCGGTTTACAGAACGGTGCCCGCCAAATTGAAGGTACCATTAACGGTATCGGCGAGCGTGCAGGTAATACCTCTATCGAAGAAGTGGTGATGATCCTGAAAACGCACCAGGTTTTGGGCTTACATACCAAAATAGATTCCAAAAGGTTCTATGAGCTAAGCCAGATGATCCGCACGCAAATGCGGATGCCGGTACAGCCCAACAAAGCCATTGTAGGTGCAAACGCTTTTGCCCATAGCTCAGGCATTCACCAGGACGGCTTTTTGAAGATGCGCGAAAACTATGAGATCATTCGTCCTGAAGATGTAGGCTTTCCGAGCGCCACAATAGTGCTAACCGCGCGCAGCGGCAGGCATGCTCTGAAGTTCCATCTGGAACGTTTAGGCTTTAGTTTAGATAAGGAAGAACTGGCCGCAGTATACAACAAATTTTTAACGCTTGCAGATGCCAAGCTTGATATAAACGACCAGGACCTGCACGGCTTAATGGCCCACAGGCTGGTAAAGAACTAAAAATGGAAACGGATACAAAAAGCCAGCTTAATTTTGAAGCGGCATACGAGCGGTTAAAAGACGTTGTGAAACGTACACCGCTTGAATATAACGCCGGTCTTTCGGCCAAATACGAGTGCGAGGTTTATTTAAAACGCGAAGACCTGCAGATCGTGCGTTCATACAAATTGCGCGGTGCATACAACATGATCAGTCAGTTAAATGATGATGAGCTGAGCCGCGGTGTGGTTTGCGCAAGTGCGGGCAACCATGCACAGGGTGTAGCTTTTTCATGCAACCGAAAAGATATTAAAGGTGTAATTTTTATGCCCGAAATAACCCCCAAACAAAAGGTAAAACAAACCGCCATGTTTGGTAACGGCAATGTAGAGATTGTGCTTACCGGCGATACTTTTGATGATTGCCTGGCCGAAGCGCTCATCTATACCGAAAAAAACAAAATGACTTTTATCCCCCCTTTCGACAACTACCGCGTTATTGAAGGCCAGGGAACGGTTGGTGTTGAGATATTGCAGGACCTGCCCGATATTGAAGCCGTAATTATGCCTATCGGCGGCGGCGGCCTGGCAGCAGGCACCGGAACTTATCTTAAAAATCACAACCCGAATATTTACCTTATAGGCGTGGAGCCTGAAGGTGCCCCATCAATGCTGGGTGCCATTAACCATGGCAAACCGGTTACATTAGATGAGATCGACCGCTTTGTTGACGGTGCTGCCGTTAAACGCGTTGGCGCATTAACTTATGATATTTGCAAAGATATCCTTAACGATATGCTGCTGGTGCCCGAAGGTAAAGTTTGCACTACCATATTAAAACTGTACAACGAGGATGCCATTGTTGTAGAACCTGCCGGCGCACTATCAGTAGCTGCGCTTGATGCCTGCAAAGAGCAGATCAAAGGTAAAAAGGTGGTATGCGTAATCAGCGGCGGTAATAACGATATTGCCCGCATGCAGGAGATCAAAGAAAAATCACTGCTGTACGAAGGCCTGAAACATTACTTCATCGTTCGTTTCCCGCAGCGCCCGGGCGCTTTGAAGTTGTTTGTGAATAGCGTATTAGGCCCTGGTGATGATATTACCCGTTTTGAGTTCATTAAAAAGAACGAGAAAGAAAACGGCCCGGCGTTAGTAGGTATCGAACTAAAAAATGCCGAGGATTATCCGGCGCTGCTGCAACGCATGCATGCGCACCGTTTTAATGTTATTGAACTGAATAAGGACCAGACTTTATTTGAGTATTTGGTGTAAACTCACTGATTTTTAACCTATCGTCCCGTTCTGGCGCAAGTCTTGTGCGCTGAATGAGCACTGGGTGACTTGTGCCTTCTGACAGTCACAAGTCACCCATCCCGCAGGCAGCTTCACAAGACTTGCGCCATTAGGGTGTAAAGCTCTTAATCTACCGTCATTGCGAGCGGAGCGTAGCAACCACAAACTATGCAGAGCGGATTTGCTTCCGTGCGATTGCTTCGTGCCTCGCAATGACATAAAGGGTGATTTACTCCACCACCACATCAATCCAATTCCCATCACCTTTGATGATATTGATCAACTCATCAAGCGCATTGGCCGAACTGATATTTTTCTTCACGGCTTCCTTGCCGCGGTAAAGGGTAATCTTATCAGTACCAGAACCCACATAACCATAATCGGCATCGGCCATTTCACCCGGGCCATTTACGATACAGCCCATGATGCCGATCTTCAAGCCTTTTAGGTGACTGGTACGGCTCCTGATCATCTGGGTGGTAACCATCAGATCGAACAGGGTACGCCCGCAGCTTGGGCAGGAGATATATTCAGTTTTAGAGATCCGTGAGCGCGTAGCCTGCAAAATACCAAAGGCGGTAGAGGTAATAACCCCTGCAGGCAGTTCAGGTGCATCTATCCAGATACCATCACCAAAACCATCAACTAATAAAGCGCCGAGGTCTGTTGAGGCGTAGAGTTGTAATTTAGATGTGAGATCTGAGATTTGAGATTTGCGATCAGCTTCAACCGTGGGCTTTCCAACTTCCGGACTTTCCAACTCAAACAAGTAACTTCTTTTCACAATCACCGGCACATCAAGCCCTAATTCTTCCATTTTAAAGAAGAACGAGCGCTGCTCGGCCATGCCATGTAAAGCTTCTGTTTCAAGTACCAGCACCAGCGAATTATCCAGTTGGATAGAGCTGAAAGCTTCCGAATCTATATCGGCAGGTTGTAACTTTACAAGGTTCAGTTTGGATGAACGGTCAACATCACCAATGTACTCCTGCAAGGTAAATACAGGGTGACAGTTTGTTTTATCGCCCAGTTTAAGCCAGGTATTGTAATTATACAGTTGCTTTAAATTACCAGGCAAGGTAAATGAAGGCAATTCATCAGCCAGGTAAACAAAATCAACCGATTGCTCGGCCATGTTATATTTATCCAGTAATGGCGAGTACAGGTACCCGGCCTCGTTCAAAACAGCCGGGTCTTTCAGGTTCTTTTTTGACAGATCGATAACCACCCTCGGCACCATATGGCCACCTATGAAAGCGTTGGCTTCGTAAGTATGACGCTTTTTGTATTCGTAGGGATTATGTTTTGAAGGTGAAAGGTCAAAGGTGAAAGGTGAAAGGTTTTTATCGTCAATAGCTTCTGCTTTTTGCCTTTCGCCTTTTGCCTTTTCCCTCAAAGTGTAACGTTTAACCAGCTCAATAGCTACCGGGGCTTCGGCTTCGGGTTCTTCGGTGAGGGATACGCGTACGGTATCGCCAAGGCCATCCTCCAATAAGGTGCCGATGCCTACGGCCGATTTAATACGGCCATCTTCGCCATCGCCGGCTTCGGTTACGCCAAGGTGCAGCGGGTAGTTCATACCCTCGGCAACCATAGTTTCCACCAGCAAACGGTAAGCCTGCACCATCACCTGCGGATTGCTCGATTTCATCGAGATCACGAGGTTATAAAAATTCAGCTGCTCGCACATCCGCATAAATTCCATGGCAGATTCAACCATGCCCTGCGGGGTATCGCCATAACGGCTCATGATCCTGTCGCTCAGCGAACCGTGGTTGGTGCCTATACGCATGGCAGTGCCGTACTCTTTACAAACTTTTACCAGTGGTGTAAATTTCTGGAAAATGCGTTCCAGTTCTCCCTGGTACTCCAGGTCGGTATAGTCAATCTGGTCAAATTTCTTTTTATCGGCGTAGTTCCCGGGGTTTACACGCACTTTTTCAACTATGCGGGCGGCTACTTCCGCAGCATTTGGGGTAAAGTGGATATCGGCAACCAGCGGCACAGTGTAACCACGGGCGCGAAGCTGCTTTTTAATTTCGGCCAGGTTTTGAGCTTCCTTGATGCTTGGTGCTGTAATGCGCACATACTCGCAACCGGCATCAACCATGCGGATAGACTGCTCAACCGTACCGATGGTATCCATGGTATCGGTAGTGGTCATGCTTTGTATGCGGATTGGATTATTCCCGCCCATAGGCACATCGCCAATATTAACCTCGCGGGTAATAAAGCGTGAGTATTCGGTTAACGAATTACAATAACGGCCGGGCAGCACTTTAACAGCATCAGTATTCATCAATGATGGAAATTAATATGATGCAAATTTAATGAATATGTTTTTGATTAGCCTGCCCATGCGTAAATGATAAATTATTATGACGTTAACTCGTTATCAAATGAATATATATATTTTAGTACCTGATAACCTTTATCTATTCACGATGAAAAACTACTTTTTGCTTTTATTAGTGCTTATCTTCCTTTTTTCTTGTAAAAGCAGCACTAAACAATCTTCAACAGATACCGGCCTGACACCCAATAAAGTCGAAAAATCAGATATTCTCATTGAAAAATTCAAACCATTATTACAGGGCACCTGGGTAAAGAAAGCTTATATTGATAAAATCGCAAAAACAAAATCACCATTGGCCGCGGTGGACGAGGCTTTGGATATAACTACATTTAGTATTAATACCATAGACATGAAAGGCAATAGTATTATTGTCCCCATTGGCTCAGGCAATCATGACGGAAGCAACCTTACATTATCATTTAAAGAAGGAAAACGACCGTCGTCATTAATAATCGGAGCCGGCGAACTTAGCGTTGCCGTTGATCATGGTGATACCACTATTACCCTTTATTACCCTGATGACAAAAACCAAGTAAAAGCCACTCAGTTTATAAGGGCAAACTCCAAAAAGGTGATGCAAATTGCGGATGGAATGTACCGTATGGTTAATAAAGTGCTTATAGCCGGGATTTACAATATAATGGATACCACAGCCAACGCAACGGTGATATTTAATATCGACGGAAAAGTGAAGGGGTTTAAAAGCTTTAAAAACTATGTGATAAACATTGATCTTAACTCAGACGCGATGGATAATCTTGATGAGATCCGGTTTGATGATGACACCAGAAATCGCAAGTCTTATTCTTTTAGGTTTGATGCCGATACGCTCAAGCTTTATGACATTAAACCAAATGCGGATTCTACACTGTTAGTATTAGATAAATTGAGATATAAATTGGTAAGGCAGAAATAGAATAAACTATAAATTCACTAAATTTCAATATGGCAACTCAGTTCATCACTAATGAAAAAGGCAAAAAGACCGCTGTAATTATTCCGATAAGTGAATACGAGGATTTGCTGCATCAACATCACATCGATCTGGAATTAACCGATGAGTATAAAAAAATGATGGATGGGATGTTGGATGATGAAGACAAAAGCAAAGTAACAAATGTTTCATTTGAACATATTAACAATAGATTTAATAGTGACCTTTTAAAGAAATTTTAACTGCTCTGGCTGACCTATGCCTTTATATGGCTCCTCACTAATAGCTTTAAGCAATTCTTTTATTTTCTTGATGGCTTGAATATTTCCGCTTTTCCTAAAATAATCAAGATCGTCGTCGGCTTTCGCTGTAAATTGTATGATCACAGATCGTCGATATTTACTACACGTGTTTCACCTCTTTTTACTTGTTCCCTACTCTCTTTTATTTTAGCTACAAATTCAGGATCATAATCAGATTTCTCTTCTTCAAAAGAAATTTTAAATGCTTTCATGAAAGTCTTCAAAGCAGCTAATTGCTCTTTATTTCGTGGATGTACAATTAATGATTCCATATTCAAATTTAAACATTAAACATTGATGTTCAAAACTGCTCTCTATACCAACCTATCCTTAATCACCAGCGTCCCGGCAATCATATCATGTAAGCACTGCTGCTGTTTATTAAAAAACGCCATCAGGTAGCCAATAAAAAAAGTCAATACCGAAAATATTTTGGCCAGATTGCGGCCTATGGCTTTGGCAAGGCTGATCCTGTTTCCGTCCATATCAACCACTCTTATTTTAAGCATTTGCTTACCGTAAGTAGCTTGCTTATCCGAGCTTTCCATCACCACATGATAAATAAATTTACCTATGGGGGTAAATGCTACAATAGCGATAGAGGTAATAATACGGGCCTGCTTATCCGTAATGAACAGGAACACCACCATAGCAGCAAGCAAAACAAACACGCCAAAAAGTATAAACCAGTCCAACGCCGAAGCCAGCCAGCGCTGGTCAAAACTACCATAGTATTGCATGAGCAATTTAGGTCGGGCAAAGCCAAACAGCTCCCTTAGTTCGGCAATTTCCTGGGCTTCCTTATAATCTACCATGTCACCGGTTTTAACAAAATCGCCAGGTTTGATACCGCGGGCTTTGAGTTCGGGAATGGTAAAAGGGCCTTCGGGTTTACCGTTGATGACTAATATGTAGGATTGGGGCATGGGATGATTGGTTATATAACCATGTCATTGCGAGGAGGAACGACGAAGCAATCGCATGCTATACAGGGCGGTTATGCCTTCGTGCGGTTGCCACGCTTCGCTCGCAATGACATATTTTTATTTGTATTTTATCCCTCTAAGATAAATATTCCTTCCACCAATCAGAATTATAAGCGCCTTTTACTTCAGTTGGTTCACCGGGTTTGGGTACCAATAAATCGATGTGTTTTTGTTTTGCCATGGTGGTTAGCCATTCAATAGGCTCATACCAGGCGTGCGGGGCCAGGTTAAAAGTACCGTAATGAATGGGCATCATCAGCTTTCCTTTCAAATCAAGATGGGCGTTTGAAGCATGATCAGGCCCCATGTGAATATCCGGCCAGAACTTTCCGTACGCTCCTATCTCCAGCATGGTCAGATCAAAGGGGCCAAAAGCCTCTCCTATAGCCTTAAATTCAGGCGAGTAACCTGAATCAGCCCCAAAGTAAATATTATGCTGCGGACCTTTGATCACAAACGACGACCACAGTGTTTCATTCCTCCCGGTGATCCCCCTGCCCGAAAAATGGCGCGCTGGTGTAGCCGTAAGCACAATTTCATTGCCTATCAAAACGCTGTCGCCCCAATCCATTTCAGTAATAAAGTTGGCAGCCATGCCCCAGTTGGTTAAATGCTGGGCTACCCCCATCGAACAGAAAAAGGGAATACTTTTGTCAGCAAAGAACTTGATGGTAGCTTTATCCAAATGGTCGTAATGATCGTGCGACTGGATCACTGCATCCAGCGGAGGCAGATCATCCAAAGCTATTGGCGGTTTAAAAAACCGCTTCGGACCAAATGATTGTGAAAACGAAACCCGGTCGCTCCAAACCGGATCGGTAAGGATGCGTTTTCCGTCAATCTCTATCAGGATGCTGGAATGGCCTATCCAGGTAATGCGCAAACCAGATGCGGGCGGGGTACTGTAAACCAACGGACCCGTTTTAAAAGGCCCTAAAGTTTTTATAGGCGTGTTTTCGGCCTTGTTGTTCATGTACTCCCTTAAAATAGGGATCATTTTGCCAAAGCCTGCCTCATCAGTGGGTATGGTATTTTGATATTTTCGTCCTTTTTTACGCGATGCGGGTAAACTCATAATGGCAATTATAGTACTTATATCAACTATGATATAAGTAACGCAAAAAAGTTACGAATGGTTGGAAGCGTTAAACCTTTATTTACTTAAGAATGATATTGCTGTATCACAAAATTCAATCAGCGAAGCCGGCAAAACATCCCCGGCAAAAGGATGTTCACCGCCAAAAGTATGGTCGGCACCTTTTTGTACTATATATTCGGCCGCAGGATTAGCTTCATGCAATTGCTCCGAATGACTTACAGGTACAGTGGGATCGGCATCGCCATGAATGATGAGCCATGGCTGGGCTATTTTAGCAGCCTGCATTAAAATATCCAACCGGAGCGGATGGCTATCCAGATCATCCAGCAGAGTTGATTTTACAGGCATTTGCTGACCGGTACGCTTATTTTCAAAATAAAAAACACTCTGTAAGCGCCATTGCTGTTCTATCTGCTTAGGCCAAAGGTTCCGGAAGCCGGAGATAGAGGCCATGCTTACCAGCTTTTTGATCCGCGCGTCTTCGGCAGTTTTGATAATGCTTACACCGCCGCCCATGCTATGGCCAATCAGGTATACACCGTTTGCTACAGGCATGCTTGCCCCGCTGCAGGCAAAATCAATAATGGTATCCAGGTCTTCCAGTTCAATAGAGATGGTATTATCGGCAAAAGCGGTCAGATCGGCAAAGTCTAACGGGTTGGCAGGTGTTGTGCCATTGTGCGAAAAATTGAATTTCAGGAAACGGAAGCCTTTTTCAGCAAAGTACCGGGCTAAAAGATCATGCGTACCCCAATCCTTAAAGCCCTTAAAGCCATGGGCAAAAATTACCAGCGGCGCGTTTTTAAAAACATCATCATAGGTAACATCAATAAGCATTGGCCGCCCTTTGGCGCCGGGAAGGGTGAAATTATCTTTCCTGATCATGGCGGCTAATTTAGCATTAAAGAAGATAATGTTGGGCGGTTAATTGGTGATAAACGGTATTCTCTTGGCCAGTATTATTTAACAAAAGAAGCGTCATTGCGAGGTACGAAGCAATCCCAAACTGTACAGGGTAGCTTGCTTGGCTGACCTGCATGACGGGGATTGCTTCGTACCTCGCAATGACGCTTCTTAGTATACTTTTTTAAACTATTCCCTACACCCTCTTCCCATTAAAAGTAATATTCCCGTCCCCTCAGGGTCTCTCGCAGATTTAAGTTAACCCATAAAATAAAAAAGTTATATTAGTGTCCCTAATGGGGATATTTGAAGAATCAAGGTGCATCGCATTACAGGTTCAGGGAATTCAG
>NZ_JBHLTS010000071.1:0-115626 GCF_042434235.1 Mucilaginibacter angelicae
ATCCTTTATCAGCAAACGATACGTTTGCAAATAATTCCGTTTTAAGGTTAGATCATTTGTGTTGATTCGCATAGCTTTAAGTTAGGCTATTTTGTCTCCGAATTATCTAACCTTTACAGCAATGACGAAAATATTTATTACTTCTCCGTACTCAATGAATACGGTACATCGCTCACTTTTACTGCCCTTGTTTTATTAGGCTGAGGTGCCATATTAAAGTTAAGAACGGCGCCCTTTTTAAGCTCTGAATGGCTTAACCAGGTATAATCATACGGTTTACCGTTAACAGTTAAGGTATTAATATATTTATTAACCGGACTGTTGTTTGCTGCATTGATCACTACGGTTTTGCCGTTTTCCAAATTCAATGTTATTTTTTTGAACAGCGGCGTACCTAATACGTACTGGTCGCTGGCCGGAGTTACAGGGTAAAAGCCCATTGCCGAAAATACATACCAGGCCGATGTTTGCCCGTTGTCTTCATCGCCGCAATAACCATCAGGAGTAGCTTTGTAAAGCTTGCTCATAGCATCACGTACGTGGAACTGGGTTTTCCATGGCTCGCCTGCGTAGTTATACAGGTAAATCATATGCTGGATTGGCTGGTTCCCATGCGCGTACTGCCCCATGTTCATGATCTGCATTTCGCGGATCTCGTGGATGGTTTCGCCATAGTAGCTATCATCAAATACCGGCGGCATGGTAAATACCGAATCAAGCTTGGTGATAAACTTCTGCCTGCCGCCCATCAGGTCAATTAAGCCCTGCATATCCTGGAAAACACTCCAGCTATAATGCCAGCTGTTACCTTCGGTAAAGGCATCCCCCCATTTAAAAGGACTAAACGGTGTTTCGAACGAACCGTCTTTGTTTTTACCACGCATCAGTTTGGTTTCCGGATCGAACAGGTTTTTATAGTTCATGGCACGCTGTTTATAAATGCCAATCTCCGATTCGGGCTTGCCCAGCGCTTTACCTAATTTGTAGATAGCAAAGTCGTCATAAGCATATTCCAACGTACGTGCAGCATTTTCATCTATCTTAACATCATAAGGCACATAACCTAATTTGTTATAGTACTCCACTCCCTGCCTGCCTGTGGCCTGCGGACCGGCATTATTGGCACCATGTACCAAAGCCTCCCACAAAGTACTGATATCATAACCGCGTAACCCTTTTAAATAAGCTTCAGAAACTACCGATGCCGAGTTATTACCGATCATCACTGCCGAATAGCCCGGACTTGACCACTCAGGTAACCAGCCACCTTCTTTGTAGTCATTAATGAGGCCTTCCTGCATTTCTTTATTGATGGATGGATAAACCAGGTTCAGGAAGGGATATAAAGCCCTGAAAGTATCCCAAAAGCCGGTGCCGGCAAACTTATAGCCAGGGAACACTTTGCCCGTTGATGCACTGTAGTGCACGATTTTGTTGTCTTTATCTATCTCATATAACTTGTTCGGGAAGAACACCATGCGGTAAAAGCATGAGTAAAAGGTGCGCATCTGATCAACAGAGCCGCCTTCAACCTGTAAGTGGTTAAGGGTTTTATTCCAAACGGCTTTTGCTTTTTGGCAAGTTACATCAAAGCTGTCTTCCCCTTGCTCGCGCTCCAGGTTAAGTTCGGCTTGTTCAATACTAATAAATGACGAAGCTACACGCAGGTGAACCTTTTCGCCTTTTGTAGTTTTAAAACCTATCAAAGCGCTTGCATGCTCGGCTTTCAGCTCCAAACCATCAGCCTGGGTAGTATCGCTGAAAGTATGCGCATAGGTGATAGGCTTATCTACATAAATAACAAAGTAGTTTTTAAAGTTTTTAAGCGGACCGCGTGCGTACTTGGTTGAGTAGCCTACGATCTTTTTCTGATCGGGCATGATCTTTACGTACGAACCTTTGTTCAGCGCATCTATCACAACAAACGAGCTATCCGTTTTAGGATAAGTAAACCTGAACTGCGCCGAACGCTCGGTTGGCGTAATTTCTGTAGTTACATCATGATCGGCAAGGTATACACTATAGTAATATGGTTTGGCGGTTTCGGCTTTATGTGAGAACCAGCTGGCCCTTTTATTTTGCCCTACCACTGCATGTCTGGTAACCGGCATAATAGCAAACTGCCCATAGTCGTTCATCCATGGTGATGGCTGGTGAGTTTGTTTAAAACCGCGGATCTTGTGCGCGTCGTAGGTATACGCCCATCCGTCGCCCATAACACCGGTTTGCGGTGTCCAGAAGTTCATACCCCAGGGCAGGGCAATTGCAGGATAAGTGTTACCATTTGAAAGATCGTAGTGCGAATCGGTACCCATCAACGGGTTGATGTACTCAACAGGGTCGGTAACTTTATTTACCTGCTGAGCAAAAGTACCGGAGGCCAACAACACGGATGTGATAAGTACCAGGGCTTTTTTCATTTTTTTAAGTATTTGATTTGTGGTGAAACGTTTTACCAGCCGTAAATATAAAAGACTGGCTTGATATGGCCAGTCTTTTATGTGTATTATTTGCAATATACAATTACCAACCCGGATTTTGGGTCAATTTACTGTTAGTGCTGATTTCACGCTGCGGTATCGGCCACAGGTAATATTGTGCTTTAAAAGTTACCCCCTGCTCTGTTTGTGAAGCTGTAGGATCGGCAAAGGTGTTTGATTGCGGCAGGTAGGCCATATGTGTACGCTGCATATCAAAGTATGCCTTGTTTTCATAGGCAAGCTCATGATAACGCTCCCTCCAGATTGCTTCGCGGAAGGTATCCTTAGTTAAATTACTTAACGGAGCCAGCTTAGCACGTGCACGGATAGCATTAACAGCAGCATAGGCTTCTGCAGTCGGGCCGCTTACTTCGTTAGTTGCTTCGGCATAGATCAGCTGAGCCTCAGGTAAGCGCAATAAAGTCCAGTTTTCATCACTCTGACCACTTTGGGCTGCACTCTCTACATGAAAGTATTTATAAAGCGCATGCTCGCCAAATTGAATTATGTTATTAGGATTACCAAATTGAGGATAGCTTGAGAAATAGAACTGACGCTCTTGTGTACGAAGGTCGCCGGCCTCATAGCTTGCCACAAACTGGTTGGTAGGGATCATAGCACCCAGGTGGTCACCATAAGCACCAACCAACAAATTGAATGGAATGGTTAGCTGAGGGATAGCATTAGTTTGAGTACCTACCAGGTAATTGATCTGGAATATTAATTCCTGCTGATTTTTGTGATTATTATCATGCAGGAAAGCATAATCCGAAAACAAGGAATACCAGCCTAAAACAGGCTCAATTTCAGATGCTGCCTTAGCATAATTTTCGGTTTGTTTAAGCGGGAAGCCGGCAGTTGTTAAATAAACACTGGCCAGCAAGGTTTTTACCGCACCTAAAGAAACACGGCCGGTTGCATCGGTATTTGGCATACCCGACGCTTCGGCTGCCTGCAAATCACTGATAATTTGTTTGTAAACATCGGCTACAGGCGAGCGTGAAGGGTAAAGGTCGGGGCTGTTTACTGTTTGCGACTTAGTAATCAGCGGTACATCTCCATATAAACGCACCAGGTGATAATAATAAAATGCCCTGAAAAAGTAAGCCTCCCCAATTAATTTTTTCTTCAGCCCATCATCCATAGGTGATATAGCCGGGATATTCTCAATGGCAAGGTTAGCATTGGCTATGCCCCTGTACCAATTATACCATATGGTTTCAAAACCAGGATTAACAGCATCTGTACGCTGATGGATCACGTTGCCGTTGTTAACGCTTTGCCCTAATGATGTGGCATGACCGGCAAATAATTCAAGCGTTATAAATGGACTTTCACCATAAGCATCACCATTCTGGAAAGAATACATTACGTTATACAAACCGTTTACAAAGGTTTGTGCCTGGTTTGAGCTGGCAAAATAATTACTCTTAACAAAGTTGCTCTTATCTTTTTCATCAAGATATTTTTTGCAACCACTGCCGATAGTAGCAGCAAGGATAAGTAAAAGGCCACCTACCCCGTATTTTTTTAAGTTAAATTTCATAGTATGATATTTTAACATTTTTAATTAAAGACTAACATTAACACCTAACAGGAAAGTACGTGGTTTTGGATAATCATAAAACTGGATACCCTGCGTAAAGTTACTTGAGGCATTGTAGGTTGATACCTCAGGATCATAACCGGTATACTTGGTTATCAGGAACAAGTTTTGCGCCTGTGCATAAACTCTTAAGCGGCTTAATTTTAACTTTCTAAGTATGTTATCGTTAAACGTATAACCCAATGTTACCGCCCTGCCGCGAATGAAGTTTCCGCTTTCAACTTTGGTTGAATAAATTTCGGTTTGGTAACGTACATAAGCAGGCCTGTCTTCGGCAATGCTGGTGTTTTGGTTTGTTGGTGTCCAGGCGTTCAATACAGTTGCATAGCTGTTAGCTTGCCCTGTACGGTCCTGACCCGAGTGACGGGTAAGGTTCATGATCTGGTTACCGTAGTTAAACTGCAGGTCGACACCAAGATCGATGTTTTTATAACGGAAGTTGTTGCTGAAAGTACCGTAACCGTCAGGTATTGATTTACCCAATACCACTTTATCGGCAGCACTAACTTTACCATCACCATTGGTATCCTGGATTTTCAAATCACCAGGTAACAAACCATATTTTGCAGCTTCGGCAGCCTCGGCTGTTCCCCATGTTCCAAGCACTTTGTAACCATAAAAGCTACCGGCCGGAAGACCAACACGCATCAGGTTAAATTGCGACAGGAAGGTTGGGGCAAGGAAGATATCGTCATTAGATGCACCTAACTGAAGGATCTTGTTTTTAAGGAACGATATATTAAAGGTGGTGTTCCAGGTAAAATCCTGAGCTTTTATCGGAGTTCCGTTTATTGTAAACTCCAGACCTTTATTTTGCAGCTTGCCTATATTTTTATATACTGTTTGAAAACCGCTTGTTTCGGGCAGTGGTGCATTTAACAGCAACGCTTTTGTTTTTTTCAGGTAAGCATCTGCTTCAATGTTTAAACGGTTGTTAAACAAGCCCAATGAAAAGCCTAAATCATACTCAGCTGTTTTTTCCCACTGCAAATCCTCATTACCAATAGAAGTTTGAGTGGTACCTACTGCACTGTTGCCGCCAAAGGCATAGCCAACTGTATTAATGTTTGCCAGTGAACGGTACTCGCCAATTTCGGAGTTACCGGTTAAACCATAGCTCAACCTTAATTTAAGGTCGGATATATTTTTATTATCCTTCAGGAAATCTTCCTGAGATACGCGCCATGCAAAAGCTGCCGATGGGAAGAAACCGTACTTTTTGTTGGTACCAAAACGAGATGAACCGTCTTCGCGGCCTGTTAAGGTCAACAGGTATTTTTCGTTGTAGTTATAGTTCAACCTGCCGAAGAAAGACTGCATTTGCCATGCATCATAATCAGACTCTGGCTTATTAGGTAAAATACCCGCAGAAAGGTTATAGTACTGGTAAAAGTCATCAGACAAAGTACCGGTTGAGCCTTTTAAACGAAGTTGTTCATAGTTTTGACGCTCGGCACCTACAACCAGGTTTACATTATGTACTTTGTTAAAGGTTTTGTTGTAGGTAAAGTAGTTTTGCCATTGCCAAAATGTTCTGTTAAACTCCTCTATCGAGGCAGAGCTGTAGCTTTGTCCTGCAACCGGGCCACCAACAAGACCGCTCTGTGAAGCAGGGTTATAGTTTGCTGATGTGGTTACACCTAAAACGCTGCGGAATTCAAGGCCAGGGATAATGTTCAGATTCAAATAACCATTACCGCTAAATATACGGTTGCGGGTAAGAGATTGAATTTCGTTGGCTTGGGCTACCGGGTTATCACCGCCCTCAAGGTTTGGATAATCGGTACGTTTGCCATAAGTTCCGTCAGGGTATCTGACAGGGATAAAAGGTACCATCTCAATCAACATACGCGGAATGTTGTTACCGCCTGTTCCCTGATCCTGGTTACGGCCATCCTGGTAGTTATAGTTTAATGTAGCACCAACTTTTACCCATGGTTTAATCTGGTTATCAACAGTTAAACGCACATTATAACGTTTCAGGTAGCTGTTAAGGATAATACCTTCATCATCGGCATAGTTCAGGAATAAACCATAGTTTACATTTTCGGCGCCGCCGGTAAACGAAACGTTATGGTTTTGACTTACCGAAGTACGGGTTGTTGCTTTTTGCCAGTCAACATCATACAGTGGGTTCAGGTTTTGGTCGAACAGTTTGCCTATCAGGGCAGTTCTTTGTGTTACCGGATTACGGTCGGTATAATCACCCGCAGCCCAACCGGTAGGATCGTACTTTTTGATATTGGCGTAAGAAATATCCTCAACCTGCATAAACTCTTTTGAGTTAAGCACCGGTATTTCTTTAAACATATGGTTTACGGCTACATAGGCATCGTACGAAATAGTACCGCCTTTTTTGCCACGTTTGGTAGTTACCAAAATTACACCGTTTGCACCGCGTGTACCGTAAATAGCGGTTGATGATGCATCTTTCAATACGTCGATAGTTTCGATATCGTTAGGGTTGATAGCGTTACCACCCTCCGTCCAAACCACACCATCCACAACATATAAAGGGTCGGTATTGGTGTTGATAGAGCTGTAACCACGGATCCTGATCTTGGTTGCACCGCCTGGTGCACCTGAGTTGCTGGATACGTTTACACCGGCAATTTTACCTGATAATTCCTGCTCAAGATTGGTTTGGGGGCGCTCCTGCAATTGCTTTGCGCCAACGCTGCCTACCGATCCGGTGAGGTCAACCTTTTTAGCGGTACCGTAACCAACTACCACCACCTCGCTCAATGCTTTTGGCTCTTCAGTTAAAACAACATCAATCTGCGTTTTACCTGCAATAGGCACTTCCTTCGTTGTGTATCCAATAAATGTAAATACAAGAGTGCCATTACCATCGGGTGCGGTTAAAGAGTATTTACCATTAATATCGGTTTGCACACCAACATTGGTGCCTTTTGCCCTAACAGTAACCCCCGGAAGAGGGCCTTTGGCATCGCTTACCGTACCCGTTACCTTAATGGGGGCAACGGCTATCTGCGCGGCAACCGGTTCGTCTTTCTTTTTTACAACAATGGTTTGATCAAAAATTTTGTAAGTAAGCGGCTGATCTTTAAAGCATTGATCAAGCGCATTTTCTATAGATACGTTTGCAACTTCAATGTTGATTGCCCCGGCTTTTGATACATCCTGCTTATCATACATGAAATGATAGCCAGTTTGTTTTTCTATTGAGCGGAGTACTTTTTCAACGGTAGTGTTTTTTTGGTGCAAAGTAACTATCTGGCTATAACTTTTGGCGCTCACGTTGGTAAGGGCCGCAATTATAATAAAGGCAGTTAGCTTCATGGCCAATATAAATTTGCGTAATTGGGGCCATGCCAAAGGCGTGGCCTTAGAATTAAAATTCATAAGTTTGTAGAGTTTGGGTTAAACATTAACTTTCAATTCGTCGATTGTAGATTTTTGGGACCCAAATACTTAGGCCGGGAAAGTACTGCGAATACTTCCCGGTTTTTTTATATGGTTATTTTGTGATTTAGCACATGTGTTTAAACACATGATAAACCGTTTTACCATTTTGGGCCCAGGGGTCGGCTAACTTATCTTAGGTATTTCTTCCATCATAGGGTTGTTTAAATTGTTAACGATTGGTTGTTTAATATAGTAGGTATAATAACTATGCTTACTGTTGTATAGTAATGCGCTTATTTTCAATTTTAAATTTCACCCCGGCGTAGCCAAGCATGTTCATTAATTCGGATGCTTTTACATTACGGGAGATCCGGCCTGTAAATTCGCGCTGTGGTATTTTGCCTTCATAGGCCACCTCCACATCATACCAACGGGCGGCCTGCCTCATAATAGCATCTATCCCCGCATCCCTGAACTGAAAAATGCCGTCTTTCCAGGCTATTTCATCATCTACATCAACATCGCTAAGTACTTTCAGCCTGCCCGCTTTATTAAGTAAAGCCTGCTGCCCCGGCTTTAAAATACCGCTTGCAGTGCCGTTGCTTATTTTTACAGAGCCTTCTAATAAGGTAGTTTTCATTTCGGCTTCGTCACTATAAGCCATGATATTAAAATGCGTACCTAAAACCTCAACTGTTGTGTTATCGGATTTAACCCTGAAAGGCATCTTCGCGTTTTTAGTAACCTCAAAGTAAGCTTCGCCGGTGATGGTGACCTCACGCGTTTTGCCCGTAAACCTGGTTGGAAAACTTAATGACGATGCCGAATTCAGACAAACCTTGCTCCCATCCGGCAAAACCAGCTGATACTGGCCGCCACGCGGAGTTGAAATAGTATTTATAACCGGAGCCTGGGCATCAGCATTAGTACCGGCTACATAAACCAGCTGGCCGTTACGTGTTTTATTAACCTTAGTGGCGCCCTGCTGTGCCAGCAAACCATTCTGGGCACTATCAAGTGTAATGGTTTTACCGTTGGCTAATGTCAAAACAGCTTTGTTGCTACCCGGCAAAGCATCATTTTTAGGATATGTTTTGGCAATAGTTTTTTTTGTAACAACCTGCCTTTTTTGATTGCTGTAAATGTAAGCGCCAAAGCCAACAAGTAATAAAAACGAAGCAGCCACACCTAATCTTCTCCATGGCAAACTATTACGTTTGGCCGGAACCGGAACAGGTTGCGCGGTATTAGTCCTTAAAATTTCATTGAGCATACCCTCACTTTTTGAGCGGTCAAAAAGTGGCCCGTTATCATCAAGGTTATCCCAGGCCTGGTATATGAGCGAGGCAAGCTCCGCATCAGTTGCCGACGAATTGATGATCTGAAAAAGCTCATCAAGCTCGGCCTGTGTAGCGGTGCCGTTATAATAACCATTAAATAAATAGTCCAGCCTGGCGTAAAGTTCGCTCATAGTAAATATTTTTCGGTATAACTGTATAATTGGCTACAGTGAGGCAGATCTCATATACATGACACCTGTGGGATTAAAAAAGGGGGTACTACTTTTTAAAAAAAATAAAAAAAGTGGATCAGCGCCATTACCAATGCTATAACTTCCATATGCTCATGCACATAGTCTTTTATTGAAGTAGTAGCAATTTGTAGGTATTTTTTAACGGTTTCGCGGGATAGCTCCAGCTCATCGGCAATTTCATGGTACTTTAAACGGTTATGCCTGCTCATCAGGTAAACCTTTTGCTGCTGTGGGGGCAGCTGATCAATAGCTTCGTCAATTAAATTATAGTAATGGTCTGTTGGCTGTACTTCTGTGCTAAAAGGCACCATGCGGGTTTCTTCCAGCTTTTTAAGTTGCATCTGCTCCCGTGCAACTTTTCGTAAACAATTTAAAGCATGATTTTTGGAGATCACAAACACGTAAGCTTTGAAATTATCAACATGGGTAAGGGCTTCGCGGGTCATCCAGATCTTCATAAAAACATCCTGAACCACCTCTTCTGCCAGTTCAGCAGAGTGGGTAATGCGCAAAATGTGTACGCCTAAACGCTGATGATACGCTGAAAACAACTGCCGGAAAGCAAACTCATTACCTTGAGCCACCTGCATAAGCAGTTCCTTCTCATTTAATTGAGTAAATTCAAACATAGGTTAATGTATGGTTGCTGCAAATATTATAAAATTCGCAGTATTTGCAGCATTAATAATTATATCGACGAAACCACCATATAACTATAAGGAAATTGAAAATGTTTTAAAAATATAACAAACCTATATTCCTTAAAGTTGTCTCAACTATGTTTTAACTATTAAGTATATATTATATAAAGCGTTATCAATACAATGGCGTTGGCAAACCATCTAAACTAACGCGGTTTTTCTCCTGCTTATAGTCGGCCAGCCCCTGCTCACCTTTCTTTTCGGCCCACTTTATGGCATAGTCGCGTTCGCCTAAATATTCATAAAGCGGTACGCTGAACCCGCATGAAGTTTGCACCATATCAATATCGCCCACTATAATCTGGCGTGTAGCCATGTGGATATTGAAATACGAAGACAGCATATTCCACTCATCATTGCTATCATCGGGTAAAATGCTGTAACCTTTGCCATACAGGCGCAGGATATTGGGCGGCCCGTCAAAAGCACAAAACATAAAAGTTATCCTTCCGTTTTCGAGCAGGTGGGCGGCGGTTTCATTCCCGCTGCCAATAATATCCATATAAGCTACCCGGTTATTGGAAAGAATGCGGAAACTCGCGTTATCTTTTGGCGAAAGATTTACATGCCCGTTTGGTGTTAGCGGGGCTGTAGCCACAAAGAAGATTTTTTGATGGGCAATAAAATCCTTGTGGTGATCAAGTATCTCATTAAAAAACTTACCCATGATACAAGGTATTTAATTAGCAATACTCAAAGTTACAAAAATTAGGTTAATCTAATATCAAAAATTAGATTAATTGTATTTTTCAAAAAAACCATACCAGTGACTTTATCCTTTTCCAACCCGGTTCTTCGGTACTTACCCGCCTTCCCCCTGGCTTCCATCGGCTAACCTGCGTTCAAAACGTTTATCGGGTATAAACCAGCTTCCTGCTACCATAACGTAAATTACAACACTGATAGTAGGATTTAACCAGGTACATAAAATAGCGACTGCGTATAGCACCACAGAAATTTTACCTTTAAAATCATTTCCGAAGGCTTGAGCTATCAATGAGTTTTCGCCGTGATGTTTGATAAGGGTAAGCGCTAAAATACGGTAAGCTATACCGTTCATGATCAATACTATCCCATAAAAAAAGACCGGCCATTGGGTCAAGTGGTTCTCCCCCATCCAGCTGGTTACAAATGGTATCAGCGACAGCCAGAACAACAGGTGCAAGTTAGCCCACAATATTTTACCATTTACCGACCGCACGGCCTGCATGGTATGGTGATGGTTGTTCCAGTAAATACCTACATAAACAAAGCTTAGCAGATAGCTTAGAAAAACAGGGATAAGCGGCTTTAAATCTTCCAGGCTTTCGCCGTGCGGAACCTTCAGCTCTAACACCATAATGGTAATAATGATGGCTATTACGCCATCACTAAATGCCTCTAATCTGCCTTTACCTAATGCCATGGGCTAAATATAGCATTATTTGGCAAAAGCCTTATAACGCTGCATAGCTTCAATAAAGTAGTAATCGGCATAGGTTAGCGGCACATCAATTTCGGTACCTGCCGGGAAGTGGCCTACGCTGTGTTTCAGAATAAAACCGCCATTGGTATTCAAATCAGCTTTATATGCCGGAGCAGATAGATTTTTGATGATGGTTTGTGCGGTGTTAAAATATTCCTGGCCATCCTTTTTATCAACGTAACGGCAAAGTTCCAGTAATGCCGAAGCCATGATAGATGCCGCAGAGGCATCACGCAAAGCGTTAGGGATATTGGTTGCATTGTAATCCCAGTATGGGATTTTATCGGCAGGCAGGTTTGGATTGGTCAATAAGAAATGTGCAATGCCCTTAGCTTGCTCAAGGTATTTTTTATCTTTAGTTTCGCGGTACATTACAGTGAAGCCATATAAGCCCCATGATTGTCCCCTTGCCCAGGCCGACTCGTTAGCAAAGCCCTGCGCGGTTTTCTTTTCTTTTACCGCTCCTGTATTCGCATCGTAATTGATTACGTGGTACGAGCTAAAATCCGGGCGGTAGTGGTTTTTCATGGTGGTATTGGCGTGGGTAACCGCTATTTTGTAAAAGCTGGAATCGCCGGTTGCTTTTGTAGCGTAGAACAATAACTCCAGGTTCATCATGTTATCAATGATCACAAGGTAATCATCGGCCTTTGAATTCCATGAGCGGATACAGCCTACTGTTGGGTTAAACCTGGTTGAAAGCGATTTGGCACTGTTAACCAGGATCTCTTTGTATTCGGGCTTTGGCTCAAAACGGTTTGCCGTGCCGAAGCTGCAATACATCATGAAACCAAGGTCATGTGTGCCTTTGTTGTACTGCTCTTTTTCAAGGCCTTTTAAATTTTTGTTAGCCTCGTTAAGCAGTTCAGTATCTTTAGTTTGCTGATAGATATCAAGTAACGTACCCGAGTAAAAACCGCTGCACCACCAGCTGCTGTTGCTTGTTTCAAACTTATCCTTATCAGGATGATAGGTTTTGGGAAACTGGCCATCGGTAAATTGCTTAGTCATGTACTTGTATTGCACATCGGCATCGGCAAAGTTTTTTTTGATGGTTGCCAATACCTCTTTTTGGGGCTTAAAGCTATTTTGAGAAAAAGACTGGAGACTCAGCGCTAATAAACAGGCAGTAAGTGTCGATTTGTACAGGTGCTTAAATTTCATAGACGGTATATAACTGGTTAAAGTGCTTATGCAGGGCACATTTCAAGTCATAAAAGTGCAGATTTTGCACGGACAAAAACAAGCACCAGGCAGGCATTTGGTCATATTTTTCTACTACATCGATGTAGTGAGGGGAATTTTGCACCGATGTGATATCTCCACTACGTCATTGCGAGGTACAGCCTGTCCCGAACTTGCTTCGGGAAAGCAATCCCAAACTGTACAGGGCGACCTTGTATAGCCGCTCTGCTTATAGGGGATTGCTTCGTACCTCGCAATGACGGGAGGATAATATATTCCCTACTTCAACACAAACCCTACCACCATCGTTTCTATCAAAGCCGGCTGGCGGTAAAAAATAATATGATCAGAATTTGGGATGATAGCCAGTTGTGCCGATGGCAGCAGTTTATAAATATTTACAAAACTTTCAATGGGGTTATACTGATCGCGATCGCCGGCGGTAACCAGTACCGGGCATTTGATATTTTTTATCTGTTCGGGAGGTATTGTGGTTTGATTGATCCAGGCATGTTTGAGCAGATCGACAAACTCGCCCCAGCGTTCGGGCTCGGGCATCAGCTTTTTTCGCTCCCGCACAAAATCAGGAGCATCACGCTCAAGCGATGCGCCGGATAAACGTTTCAACTCCTCCATTTCGCCGGGGCGGTAGCTTGCCGCCGAGACATTGCCGCCTGCAAATACCAGCTTCTTCACCAAATCCGGATGCCGAATGGTAAGATCAAGGGCTATTACTGCCCCGTCGCTGAAACCGATGAGGGTAACACTGTCTTTAGTAACATGCCTGATCACCGTATAAGCATCGTCCGACATCAGCTCATAAGTATAAGGCTGATGCCCTATCTCTGATTTGGTATGCCCGCGGGTGGCTACGGCTATCACCATAAAGTTTTTACTCAACACCGGGATCAGGTTTTCGTATTCGCCAATTTCGCCATAAAGCCCGCCGTGCAGCAATACCAGCGGTTTGCCAGTTCCGTAGGTTTCGTAATAAATGCGGGTACCGTCCTTTACTTTTAAATAATTGCCTGCAGCGGGATTATTGCCATAGGGGATATTTTGCGCTTTAACTATCGCCGGTATAAAAAACAGCAGTATCAATAAGATCTTCTTCATAACAGAATTAGTTAAAGGACTTTACAACAAGGTTTTTATAAGCGCCCTGTGGGCAGTTTCCGTGCCAATAACCTACCGCACCGCTTTTTAATGATGCATCAAGCGCAGTATATACCATGGCAGGCTTTGCGGCATTATCTACATAAACTTCCATTTTACTGCCCTGAACAACTACTTTGATATGGAACCATTTATTTTGCGGAATTATCGCTTTAGCCTGGTATTTTGTAGCCTCGTAATCCCACCAGTTAAATTCGGCTTTCTTTTCGGGCATGTACTGGATGGCGTTTATAGTGCCTGACGACCCCGGCCTGAAATAAACTGTTTCATAATGATGGGCATCCCGGATATGAAAGGCAAGACCGACAAAACCGCCCTTCGGAATGGTACAGGCCACATCCATTTCAATAATGCCGTCTTTAAAGTTTAAACCTGGTTTATAGGCTAAACTGGCCGATTTGTAGTTTTGGATTTTCCGTTTGATGATTAGCGCTTTTTGTCCGTCAAAAGCACCCAGCTCATAATCGAGCGTATCATTTTGGGGGATGATCCATTGTTTGGGGTTTACTACCGAAAGGTTATGCACCTGGTACTTTTGCTGTGCCTGTGTTTTTGCAACAGCAAACATCGCTAACATTAAGATTAATTTTTTCATGATGATTGGTTTATAATTATTGAGTGATGACAAGATTTGCAAAATCGCCGGGCAGGCCTGACGACCAGAGGCCAATGAGTCCGCCCTGCCGGTTGTTCAATTTTTTTACGGTGAGCGATGGTTTGTCTGAATGGTCAACGTATACAACAATATCACCGGCATTAACCACAATCCGCGCATGGAACCATGCTGTAGCCAGCGGAGAAGGGTTCACCTCGTTTTCATAAACCAATGGATGCTCTTTGCGGAGTTTATCCCAGGGAAAATCCGGAGAGCACATGTATTGTACCGAGTGTTTTCGCCGCAGGGTATCTGTCGACTGGAAATTAAAAGGGCGGAAATAAATAACATCATTGGTTGTGGTATCAACCCCGTGAAAGGCTATGCCTAAAAAACTTTGCTGAAAAACATCCCTCCCACGCAGGTCTATATCGATAGTGCCTGTTTTAAAGTTTACATCTTTAAGCCATAAAATATAGTCCAAGGTAAGGCCTTGTTTACTGCCATCCGTAAGCCCGGTAACAGTTTGGCGGGTGTAGGGTTTAACCAGTTTATTTTCCTTAAGCAGGCGGTTAATATCATATGTAATTTTTTTCTGCTGGCTGTAACAAAAACTGCTGCCAAGCGTCATGCTTAGTATGGCAATCAATAAAATCTTGCTGTTCATGGGTTTTGGTTTTAACTTTAATCAAAACTTGCAAATTGCCTTTATAATAAAGCGCGGGCGGCGTTTCAAGTTAAGTTCAAGTTTGTTCAAAGCATTTTAAGGATTTTTAAACCGCATTATTACCTGTAGATCAATGGAAAAGGAAAAACAATTGCTTTTGCTATGCCGGCAGCTTATTGAGCAAATGTTAAACTGGGGCGACAGCAGTATTTGGGGCAATGATGATTTTGAGCAATTAAGCCAGCAGATCTTTGATAAAACACGGGTACAGCTCAGTGTATCAACCCTGAAAAGGATTTGGGGTAAAGTACGATATGAAAGTTTCCCTAATGCAGCCACGCTGAATGCCCTTGCCGGTTACCTGGATTACACCAGCTGGCGCGATTTCAGACAGCACTACCAGGTTAACGGTGTAGTTGAACAGCCTGTTGAAAGCATTGATTTGAATCCACAGCCGGTCATCCCTCAGTCAAACACCCGTTTACGGTACGTATGGTTTGGCAGTGCTGCATTGCTGGTGCTTGGGGCTTTGTTTTTTATGAGCAGCAAGCGCAATAAACCTGTTGATCCGGCTTCAATTAAGTTCAGCTACAAAAAGGTTTCTGATGATTTGCCCAACTCCGTAGTGTTTAATTACGATGCTTCGGCATTTCACTCCGATAGTGTTTTTATCCAGCAGTCATGGGATCCCGAACGCCGTGAGCAGGTGCCGGGAGATGGCAAACAGTTTACCTCAATTTATTATAATCCGGGCTATTTTATTGCTAAGCTCATTGTGGATAATCATATAAAAAAAACAACATCGGTATTTATCAAAACCAAAGGCTGGAAAGGCATCCTTGACCATCAGCCTGTACCTGTTTACCTTTCGCCCGCAGAAATTAAAGGGCAGGGCTATATGGGGATCACCGCCGACCTGATGCAGCAAAAGCTGGGTACACCTGTTTTTAACAATACCTGGGTAAAGTTTGCCAACATCCGCGAATTTCCCGGCATCAACGCCGATAACTTTACGCTGGATTGCACATTGCGCAACACTTCAACGCCCGGCCAATCTGCCTGTGCCAAAGCCGATCTTACCATTTTAGGTAACGGCACCGCTATTGTAATCCCCATAGTAAACAAAGGCTGCATTGCCGATATGGGCATTTTAACCGGCGAGGAATGGGTTGGCGGCAAAGACCATGACCTGAGTGCTTTTGGTACAGACATGTCGCAGTTTCAAAACCTGAGGTGCAGCGTTAAAGACCATTTCCTGAGGATCTATCTCAACAATAAACAGATCTTTGAGTTCAAACAAGCCCATACCATGGGGCGCATTGTGGGCATCAGGTTTGAGTTTGAAGGGCCGGGGCAGGTTAAAAACTATAAACTGGAAACACCGGGAGGGGCTGTTTATGAGGAGCAGTTTTAGATTTCAAAGCATATAAGGTAAAAAGAAACTCAGCAATTACTCATTTGCTTCTGAAAGTAGTCGATCAACAAGGGATTGTGATATTCGAAAATTAGTTTGCTGAATGCGATCAAGGCAGGGACGCATTAGTGGAATTACTTTTTGCTGCTTAGCATAAAGCAATACGCCAGCCGAACCTTTAACCGTGATACCTCTTTGTTCAGCAAACTTTCTGGCGGCACGGTCGTCAGTCAACAGGTAATCACATTTAACTTCTTCAGCCAAAGCTATTGCGCTCGCTTCGCCCGGATCAACAATTTCTTTTATTTGATTTTGCAGTTCCGAATTTTGAACTCGCTGAATAATTACCCAATCAGGCAATGCTTTACCGAATTCATCTGCTATTTCGGGGGTTGTGATCACTTTAGAGAATAAAACCGGGAGCAAATACAATGCGCTGATTTTGTCTAAAATAATAAAACAGCTTGTATCGGTAATAACAACAATCCTCTCAATCACGATCTAAATCAGCTTTTACACTTGAGTCAAGATAATTAACGCCGAAATTGATAAGAATCTCTGCAAAATCCCACTTTCTCATGCCACACATTTCGGCGGCTTGAGTTAAAGATAGCTTTCCCGCCTCGTAAAGCTTAGCTGCTATAAGACGAACAGTTTCATCATGCTCTTTTTCCAACGCTTCGGGAACCTGTAATATCATCGTTGTCATGATATAAAGATAAGTATTATTAAAATGAATTTATGATTTCACAAAGCAAGATCCCGTTAAAGCACTTCTGCTAAATTAATTTATTGAATTATCCTCCACCTTAAGATCATAACCCTGCACCAGTAAATCGCTTACGCTGCCGGTAAAAGGCTTAATGAAATACTCTATCCTGCTGTAAGCTTCTTGTACTTCAGCATCATTTTGAGGATCAAAAACAAGCTCATCCAAATTGCTGATTATCTTGTTATCACCGTGGTGTACGTCCGCGATCAAAAATACGCCTTTGGCATCATTCTTATGATCGGGGTGATTAGGTTCTGTTTGGGCGTTGATGGAAAACACCAGCCCATAATCGTCATCAGAGCTGTTTTTTAAAACAGTGATCTCCAGTACGAGGCAAAAGGCGCCATTATCGCTGTAACATTGCTGCGTGTACTGGCATTTGATCAGGTCCTGAAAATCATTTTCGGCCTTTAACCTTATTTGCTCGTATAAATCAAAAACTGCTTCAAATAAATCCATAATGAGGTATTAGTCGGGTAATCCAAAACAAACATAACTATCTCCCGACTTACTTCCAATTTTTCCGCCGCCGCAGGCAATAACAACGTACTGTTTACCATCAATTGAATAAGTTGCCGGGGTAGCATAACCGGCTGCCGGCAATTTAGCCTCCCAAACTACTTTGCCGGTACGTTTATCAAACGCGCGGATCTTTTCATCTTTAGTTGCTGCTATAAACACCAACCCGCCCTTAGTAACCAGCGGACCGCCATAGTTTTCAGTACCGGTTACCGGAATCCCTTTTTTGGTTAGCTCGGCATATTCACCCAAAGGCACCTTCCAAAGCAGCTTGCCCGATGTAAGGTCGACAGCGTTAAGTGTGCCCCATGGTGGTTTTATACCCGGATAGCCGTCCTTATCCAAAAAGCGGTTATACCCATTCATGGCATAAGGTATTTCATCAACCATTTTTTTCTCCGCAGCCGAACTGGCTGTACGATCGCTGGTTGGCTCTTTGGCTACTTCTTTTGCAGCTTTGGCTTCCGGAATTTTGAGCAGGAACGCCAGCAGGTTCTTTTTATCTGCAGGTGCAATTTGTTTAAACGATGGCATCATGTTGCGGCCGCTGGCAATAATACCGCTTACCTGGTCGGCACTGTATTTTTTGCCGATGTTTACCAGTGATGGATATGACGTTCCGTTACCTTTCAACTCTGCTCCGTGGCAGCCAATGCAATTGGTATTATACACTACATGCCCCAATGCCTGGGCCGAATGATCATTAGCATTGTTTTTAGGAACATCTATCATTACCTGCGCCCATGGCATTTCTGAACAGTTTACATATAGGATCCGGCTTTCAGGGTCAACAGCTGCCCCGCCCCACTCACCACCACCGTCAAAACCGGGAAAAATCCATCCCCCCTCTTTACTTGGCGGCGTAAACATAATGCGATTTTTCACCTGGTTATATTTAGCAAGCATTTCCTGGTGTGCTTCGGGCGTACGATCTGTAACATCCTCAGGATTGAACGTTTGCCTGGCAAAAGGCTGCGGCAAAGTTGGGATGGGTTGTGTAGGCCAGGCCTCTTCGCCGGGCAGGGCTTTGGTTGGCACAGGTGTTTCCACTATCGGGAATATGGGTTTACCGGTAGCCCTGTCAAACATGAATACATATCCATGTTTGGTGATCTGCGTTACGGCATCTATCTTTTTACCATCTTTAATAATGGTTATTAGGTTAGGATTGGCAGGCAGGTCACGGTCCCAAAGGTCATGATGTATAAACTGGTAATACCATTTCAGCTTGCCGGTAGCTGCATCAAGCGCCAGCAATGAATTGGCAAAAAGGTTTTGCCCTTTCCGGAAGCCGCCGTAAAAGTCGCCGCCTATGGAGCCCGTTGGGATATACACCATCCCCAGCTTCTCATCCAAAGCCATGCCCGACCAGTTATTGGCCCCACCAAACTTTTTGTAAGCCGCAGTATCTGCCCAGGTGTTATAACCCACTTCGCCGGGATGAGGGATAGTGTGGAAAATCCAACGTAACTTACCTGTACGGGTATCATAAGCACGCACATGCCCCGGAGCAGCATCTGCCGATTCAGATACCCGATCACCCACTATCAGTACATCTTTATAAACTACGCCCGGTGTGGTACCGGCTACAAACGATTTGGTATCCCTGTCCAAATCTTTTGTCAGATCAAGGTAGCCGCCTTTGCCAAATGAGCGAATCGGAATCCCGGTTTCGGCATCAATAGCCCAGGTTTTAGCACCTACGCTGTAAAAAATCCTTTTTTCGCCGCCCTCATCATTTTGCCAGTAAATTACGCCCCGGCTCACTTTATAATAAGCCATCGGGTCGCCGTTATTGGTGGTATCATCCTTCGCAGGATCAAACAGCCATTTTTGCTGACCGGTGGCGGCATTCAGCGCAAACAGTTTTAGTTTAGGACTGGTACCATACAAAATTCCATCAACCATAATTGGGTTACACTGATTTTGGCTGAGGTTGGCGGTATCCTTATCGCCCGTGCTAAAAGTCCACATCACTTTTAGCTTGCTTACATTATTTAAAGTGATTTCCTCATTTGATGAATACCGCAAGCCTTCCTTTGAACCAGCATAAGCCGGCCAACCGCTATAAGAATTATTGTTATGCTGATTTTTACAGGACGTGTAAATACCTGCCAAAAAACATATGGCTATAAAATACCGGGGCTTAATCATTTATAAGGTAATATTTGGTGTTAAACTGGTTCAATATATTCAGCGCAGATGGTGCAGCTGTTTTGGCAACGATGCCCTCTAAATGTAGGAATAAAAATTATTTTACAAATATTCATTTCGTTTAATTGCTCATGCCGTTTTTCAAATAAAAAATGCCATGGCTCATAAAAGCCACGGCATTACAGGTAGATGCAGGGTGTATTATATTTATTGATTTAAACCAAATGATTCCCAGCCCGATGCTGTAACGCGGGTACAGGTCATGGCCTGGGTGCCGTTTTCACTTGAAATAAACTTACCATTGTTGCCCTGCAAGGTAATGGTGCCATCGGCATTAACTCCCCAGGTAAATTTCTCCCAGTCGCCGGGAGTGTTACGGTTACAGGTAATAGCCTGGGTACCGTTTTCTGACGATACATACTTACCCATGCTACGCAGATAGATCTTGCCTGCACCTGCGTCAAGTACCGTAAAATGTTCCCAGTCGCCGGCTGTGGTACGGGTACAGGTCATGGCCTGGGTACCATTTTCACCGCTTACATATTTGGCGTTAAAGCCTTTTAAAGAAATCACCTGCCCTATTGGCGGGTTATTATTTGGCGGAGGGGTTGTACTACCGCCCCCAACATTATAATGCGTATAGGTAGTAAAGCCAAGGAAGGTATTATCTGCAGGCACATATACCGGAGTGGCGTTTGAGCTCACTGTACGCAGCGAAGCCATGTTTGCTGTAGCATAATGATGATATGCCACTTCAAGCCCAGGGTAAACGGTGCTTGAAGTTGAGCAGTAATTACAGCCGGTACTTTGATTATACGCACTGCGCATAAAATCATAACCCTGGCTTATCCTGTTGGATAGTGCCGTATAAAGCGAGTTATCGCCCTGCATATTGGCAATTTCGGCAGCAAATGTCAGGCCGGTAAGCGAATATTGATAATGAACGCAATCCTGCCTGTCGCAAAGTTCGGGCATGGTGCCGCCCGCCTGGATCACACTGTTAAACACATTGTTTAATATAGTTTCGCCGTCATTAAACACATTGGCGCTGTTCAGGAAGACACCGATAGCCATTTTTGCATAACCGGCAGATACATACCAGTTGTTATTATAGCCGGTATTTACCGTGTTGTTGATGTAGTTGTTTTTAACATTATTAAGATAATTACTAAATGTGTTGATATCTGCAGCCGACCAGTTGGCCGATACGCCATTTGGCAAATAATACCGGATGATCTCGGCAGCAGCTACAAAGCTTGGCGTTGTCCATGAGGCTTCCAGATCGGGCTGGTTAGGGTTATCAGAGGCATCGATAGTGGCATAATTCTGAAAGGTAGACGCCCAGCCATTAAGGATAAACTTGCATTTGTCGGACCATTGGGTGTCTCCCGTTTTGGCAAAACGCAATGCCAGGGCATAAGCCAAAATCGCATCCTTCCTGATCTGCGATTTGGAAGGACTTGTATGCCCGTTCGAGCCCACATATACGGTTGAGTAAAACTGCGTAGGCATGGCATTGTTATTAATAAAATCCACCACTTTTTGATAAGCCGCGTTACGGGTGGCATCACCGCTGTTTACCTGCGAGGCTATCAGATCAAGATTTGCAGCCGTGTTAAGCACTCCGGGATGCACAAACGAGGTTACAGAACGGGGAATGGTAGTAACATCTGTACCCGGGGCATTATTTGCCAGCGAGGATTTTTTACACCGGGTAAAAACTACGGCGGCTGCAAGCAGCAGGACACAGCCCAGCCAGTAAGAAAGGTTGCTTTTCTTCATAAAAAAAGTAATAATTGGTTTATAAGATGTAGTTAATTGTTAACTGGTTTATTATCCTCACGCGGTGGTTCCCGGCGTTCGGAAAAATTGCTTATCAGCAATATCGGCCTGCACTGTTATATCAAATCTATTTAACTAAAGGATAATATTATAACACTGAAAGGAATTTATTTACTACAACGTTGTCGTAATTAATTGTTAAATAAACACTTACAGCGAAAGTTAAAGATATTTCAAAAGATTTTCTCTGCTTTTGTCCAAATTATTGGCTTTGAGGGTTTTTAATTCCCTCCCAAAGGAGGAGCGCGTTGGGTTGAGTAATGGCAGGGAGGAGTTTATGTGCCATTCTAACGAATAGGTTATGAAACCCATCCCCTAACCCTCCAAAAGCTACTGTGTGTGCACATCTTTTCGATGAATATCGATCAATAAAACCGAATGTCATTTCGACGAACCGGTTGGGAATGTGCGGGAGCGGTGAGGAGAAATCTTGTACATCATGCTCGGAACCTTGTATACGGCTCTACAGGGCGTAGAAGATTTCTCTTTCGCTCCAGCGCTTAGGCCTACTCTGCTCTATCGAAATGACATTTTTTATTGAAAACTTACAGGTACACGGTAGGTTATAAACGAGTGTAGGATTAATAGAAAGAAGCAGTATCCCTACTTTTTCACCAAACTAACCGGCTCAACCTCCTGGCTCAGCAGTTTTCCAAATAACTCCCAGCGTTTGGCAGGGGCTTTGGCGGTGCCTCCGTTTGATTCAATGTAGTTTTTCACCAAATCCTGACCGTAATTGTAGTTGATAACGTAGCTGCGGTATTTTTTGATGAAGCTGATTGATTTTTGGGCTGTTTCATCATTCATAAGGCAATACTTTTTGAGATATGACAGTGCTTTGTCCTGGCTCATGGTATTATTGATGAGCCCTCTTGCAGCCTCATTGCGGGCGTAGTTTAAAGTACCTTTTATGGCGAGGGCTTTGAAGTACAGGTCCACACCGGCGGTATCCAAACCGGCCAGCGGTAACAGTACATTTTTGGCAAACTTTATTTTATCATCACCGGGGAAAGCCACTTCAATACCATAATTGGCACTGCCTTCGGCGATCAATGATTGCGGACTGAACAGCGGGTATAACGAAATTTCAACCCAGCCTTTATCATGATAAAGATTTTTCTCCAGCAGCATGTTGTACACATGGTGGCCTGGATAGCTTTCATGGCTACCTACATCAATGGCGCGGTCAATAAAGATCTTCAGATCGGTATTGATCTGCACGGTACTTTTATAACCTCCTTTGTACCAGTTATAGCCAGACCATGGTTTATTGGTTACATACTCCAGCGTAAATGTTTCGCCGGCAGGCAGCTGATAATGGGCAAGGGTGCGTTTACGTGCTTCGGCAATGGCGGCTTTTATAACCGGGTCCAGTTTATCTTTGGGGATGATGAATTTATTGGCCAGCTTTTGGAACCTGTCGTTCACATTGCCTTTGCCTGGTAAAATACTATCAAGCAGGGTTACTTGTCCCTTAAAAAAGTCGTCGGTATAAACAGGGGCGGCTACGCCAAATAGCTCGCGCGATTCTTCGTCAAAAGGCCTCTCCTCTCCCGAAAAAATGCGGATGCGGCGACTGAAAGCGATCAACTGATCGGCCATCCAGTTGGCACGGATCTTATTGGTATCAATTTTTGTGGTATTGGCAATGGCACGCAGATCATTCATCAGGCTGTTTGCCGATGCCAGCAGGCTATCCTTTGGGAAAGTTTTCAGCGGCTCCTGTTTTGGCTTTAATGAATCCGGGCCGTAGTAAGCATCAACAAAATCACCATCATACTGCCCAATGCTAAGGCCAAGCTTTACGTATTCGACAGCAAGGCTGTTCAATTTTTTATTTTCGAGCTTTTGAGCCGGGTCGTGCCCGCATGAAAACAGTAATAACAGAGGTGCAAAAAACAGTAGTTTTTTCATGGCGAATGATCTTGTGCGGGTAAATGTGGCGCAAGATAATAATTCCATTTATTATAAGGGGGATGCAAGCTTCAATGAACAGTTGTGCAAAACCGTTTAAGGCTTCCTAAACGAATTAAGATTATAGGTTACCCCCACCGCTACACCTGTTGATTGCAGTTTGATATCTGAATATCCAACTCCTGAAATTGGCACTTTCATATACGGCTGCACGCTTACGCCAAACTTTGAGTTTATTTTATGTTCGTAAGTAGCATTGATATTGATAATACTTAATAAATATCCCTTGCTGTTTGGTACCGTATAAGTTTGAGGCCATGCGGCACTGTTAGTACCATCGGCATAGTTATAAGTATACTTTTCATGCAGCATCAGGTATGAGGACAGACCAGTACCAACCGATAATTTATTATGAAAATTACCGTACACCTGGTAACCTATATTGATAGGGATATCAAGCATTTTACAATCGGCAGTTACATCGGTTGGATCATGTTTAAAGTTATATGTTGTAACATAGTTAGCAAAGCTTGTATTGTAAGGTTTTGAGGAATATACAACACCGCTTGTAATAGTTAACTTTTTAGTAACGCCGAATGAAAGCAGTAAACCATAATTACTGCCAACTTTACCCTGAAAAGAGTTTGTACCGTTAACATCAGATGAAGCCAGCGCGGTTATAGCCCATTGCGGCCGGTAACCAAAACTTTGTTTGGTTATCTTTTTATCAGGTTTGGATACAGCAAAAGGAACACGCGGCCTGTCCAGCTCTGTTTTAAAATCGGGAGCTGTTGAAGAAACCGGTTTTACATCAAGAGATAATGAGCGGCTTGCCAGTAAGTTTGAAACAGAACCATTATGTTCTGCAGGATCAGTACCTGCCATCAGGAAAGGATCACGCCGCATGATAGTATCGCGGCCGGTAATCCCCCTTTTGCCTGCACCGGTAACATTACGGCGGGAACCAGCAGCAGATGGCGTTAGTATTGTTTGGCCTGTATTAACCTGGCTGCCTGCATTGCTGTTTGCAGCCACGTTGTTATTTTCAGGCTTTGTTGTTGTTTGGATACTATCTGTTTGAGATTGCTGCATGGCCCCGCCGCTTGTTCCGGGATTTGTTTTAGGCGCAGCAGGCTTAACATGGGCCTGTTGTTGCCCTGATGTATTATTATCCTGTACATGAGGTTTAAAAACCCACCATCCTAAAAACAGCAGCAACATAGCCGCTATTCCGCTTGCTATTGGCAACCAGTAAACAATCCCACGGCGTTTTTTGCCCTTGTCAAGCATTTGCTCAAGCGCATCCCAGTCATCCTCGTTAAACGCGCGATGATTTGCCGGGTCTTCCAGCCCCTTCTTAAAAATGTTATCTAAATCTTCTTCGCTTTTCATCCTCTGATACCATTATTAAAAAAAGTGGTCCTTACATCTATGCCATTATAGGCAACAATCGGGTTAAAATCCATGCCCCTGTTGTAATTGGTTTTATTAGCAGTTTCCTCTGCTTTTAATATCATTTGTTTTAGTTTCTGTCGTGCTTTGTGCAAGTTTGATTTTGATGTGCCCGGATTAATATTTAACATTTCACCAATCTCTTCGTGCGAATATCCGTCAATCGCAAAAAGGTTAAACACCGTACGATAAGCCTGCGGCAGCTGCTGTATCATGGCCAGCAGGTCTTCGTAATTTAAATTTTTATCTGTAAGGTCCCCTTCGCTCACATTTTCCGCCTTCTCCAGATCCTCCGTATAAGCCATTTTTAAATTGGCCCGGTAATAATCAATAGAAACATTCATCATAATGCGGCCAATCCATGCCTTAAACGGCCTCGAAGTATCAAACCTGTCAATATGGGTAAATACCTTCATAAAACCCTGGTTCATTACTTCTGCAGCCTCATCACGGTTACCTGCATAACGGAGACAAATGCCCATAGAAAAGCCGTAAAACGCCTTATAGAGCATTTTCTGACTTTTTCTGTCCTGCTTTACGCAGCCATTGATCAGTTGATGTAACTCTTCTTCGCCCATATGGGGTTTTATAAACTCAGAATAAAACGCATAAATTTAACCTAATCTACGCACATCACGGTAACTATTATTAAAAGGTTGCCTGCTATGTAAAATAATTTTAATTTTTCACATAGTTTGATAAAATATACCTGCTTTTCTCACTTATGTAAATCATTTATACAAAATATGTACAAGTTGATACATCCCGGATAAATCCTCACAAATAATTATATTTTTGATAATGAAGGCAACTGGTACATGCGTTTATAGCGTAATGTTCATATATTTAAAATCCCCGGCTGTTTTTAAAGGCCTTTTATGAAAATCGAAATAAACCCAAATTTCCCGGTTAAAAATTGTAAAATCTGCGGGGCACGCCCGGTAGTTGAGCAAACCAAAGATCGCTGGACCATACTATGCCCCTGCCCCAGCTGTAAAAATGCGGTTTCTGATAAACTGCTTAATATAATAGAGTGGAATAAACAAAATCCATAAATTATTTTTTTTCAGGTTTACCTACCCCAAGGCAACCAAACTCCATACCTGCACGATATATATTGTAAAGGGCTGTAGCAAGTCCTTAATAATATATACTACTAATACTACTGCTGCATGGTACCAGTGTCTGTTGTGATCATTACTAAAAACGAAGCCGCCTTAATTAAAGATTGTATAAAAATGGCTTGTTTAATTACCGATGATATTGTTGTGATTGATAATGACAGTACCGACGGTACCCCACTCATAGCCTCACGTTACGGCTGCCGGGTATTTCAAAAAAGCTGGAGCGGGTATGGCGCAAACAAAAACAAGGGCATAACCCAGGCCCGTTATAACTGGATCCTGAGCATTGATGCCGATGAAGTACCGGACATGGAACTTGTTAAAGCACTTCATAATTTAAACTTTGACAATCCGAATACTGTTTACGACATCAAATTCAAATCGTACTTTGGTAAAAAGCTGATCCGCTACGGCAATTGGGGGAACGACCATCACCTGCGTTTGTTTAACCGTTTGCTGGTAAAATGGGGCGAAACCGAAGTTCATGAAACGTTGCTTTTACCTTCCAATGTACAAATCAAAAGCATAGCTGGTTATATCCACCATCACTCGGTAACCGATATTGGCGACTTTAAACGTAAGGCAATTCATTATGCCCAGTTAAGTGCGGCTAAATATTACAAAGCCGGTAAAAAGGCAACGTTTGTAAAGCTGCATTTTTCGCCTGCTTTTGGCTTTTTACGTAATTACATTATCAGGCTTGGTTTTTTGGATGGGGCCGAGGGCCTGGCCATTGCGCGTGTTATTTATAAAAACACACGCCTTAAGTACGCCTATCTGAAACAATATAAAGAGCAGCCTCAAAAGCAAAATACCTATCATAAAGAACTGGTTATAGAGCAGGTTTAACCAATCCTAACAGCCAAAACCTGCTCATAAAACTGCAGCGTTTGCCTCGCTATTATATCGATATCAAAATATTGTTTTACCTTTTCATTGCCTGCTAAGGCAAGTTTCAACCTTTTTTCGGGTTCATTAAGCAGTGTAATTATTGCCGATGCCAATTGCGCTACATTGTCAGGATCTATCAGGATCCCGTTAATGCCGTCATCAACCAGTTCGGGGCCGGATGTACGGTTTGAGTTGATCACCGCTGTTCCGCATCCCATGGCTTCTAAGGGTGCAAGTGCAAAAGCTTCGGCATATGAGGGGAATACTGCTGCTGCCGAGTTAGCTAAACAGGCATAAAGCTCATCCTTGCCAACATGCCCTTTAAACGTAACACTACTTTTTGCGTACTCCTGCAAAAAAGCAGTTACCTTATTTACCGGGCCTTTCCCCAATACCAGCAACCGGGCATCGGGGACCTGTTTGATTACTATATTCCAGGCCTTTGCTAATTGAAAAATGCCTTTCTTTTGAACAAGGCTCCCCGTAAATACTACCTGCTTAGTACCTGGTACGCTGCTGCCCCTAACGGCAATATCTGTATCGATGCCATTATACAGCACCTTAATGGGTTTGCTGTATGACAGATAACCGGCACTTTTACCCGCAGTATAGGCACTTGCACTGCTTACGGCGGCTGCACGGTTTAAAATATCCTGTTCCATTTTCAAAACATGCGAAGCAACTGGTTTTCCCGCCTCGCTATTGAAGTAGGTAATAGAACCATTCATTTTAACAATTACCGGAACCGGCAATTCAGGGAAGGGAACATATGACCTGCAAAACCTGGTATAATCATTATAATCAGGCATTTCAATAATATCTATCTGTTCATCGCTAATAATATGTTCCAGTTTTTTTTGATAGGTAGCAAGGCTTTTTTTGATATCCCATTGTGTTATGCCGGCATCCAATAATACCTTGTTAAGTACTCGTACACTTAAGGATTGCTGATTTTCAAACCATTTACCATCAATACCCCAGCGGTACCTGAAAACCTTTACTCCTTCATCCTCAAATTCATCGGGACCTCCGTACCCGCGGCTATACAGCCCGGCAACAATTACCTTGTGCCTAAGCTTTGCCATTTGCCGGGCAATAAGCCGCACATAGGTACCAATACCGCCATGCGGCCCGGGAGGATATTCATCGCACAGGTATAAAATGTTCATTGCGCTAAAAACTGTTTACTGTTTTGAATAGTACGCCTGCTTAACTGCTTTGATACCAGGGCTACTAATAAATAAAAAGCTATCCCTAATAAAAGCCTGAACAAAAAATGGATGTTTATAGAGGAAGTGATAAACCAACCGGCCAAAGCAGTTGGGAGTAATATCATAAATGGCCGTAAGCTGATATGCATGATATGTTTGTTCACCAGCCGGTAATAAAGCACAGCCTGTAATATATTGGTAATTAAAAACGCCACTGCCGAGCCAATACCATTAAACAGCGGGATCAAAATCAGGTTAAGGGCGATGTTTGTTATGGCACAGGCTACAGTAACAGACGATACCGCTTTATACTTTTTAACGCTGAAACTTAATGACCAAAGCAGGTTTATAAAAAACTGCAGTGGGATACATAATGATAGTACCAAAAACTCGGCAGCATTGGTAGCGCCGTATTTACCGCCGGTTATCATGCCTACTACGGGTGTCCAAAGGATATTAAATACCAGGGGTAGCAGCATAGCCAGCAGCAGTTCGGCGGTATTAAATGAATTTACCTGCTCCTGTAATTCGTTGGTTGGTTTCAGGGTCATTAACCTCGACAGGCGCGGTAAAATTACAGGGGCAATAATAAGCATGGGCAACCGCGAAAGCTCATAGGCACGGTAAGCAAAACTATAGTCGGCCAAAACGGCTTTGCTTGCCATAAAACCCAGCAGCAGCCAATCCATCCGCGAAAGGCTCATATCAAATATAACGGATACATACTGCGCGGTGGATTCTTTAATCAGCTTTTTATAAGCCTGAAAACGGAATTTAAAACTAAAATCGGTTTTGGTGATAACATAAATGAGCAGGGCCAGCAATTCGGCCCCGGCTGTACATATCATCACCATGATGATGGAACGAACCTGCAGCTGATGAACAGCAACAAGATAAAATGCGCCGCAAACTCGTAAGCTATTGCTTATAATAGCTATGACACCATAAGGGGTAAATTTTTCCTTGGCATTTAAAAATTGCTTTAGCGGGATCCCCATGAAAAGCAAACCCTGCGCTATAAAAAACCAGGGCAGCACATGGTAAATTTCACCATGCAATACTAAGCTTAACAATGCCAATAGGGTTAGGGTTACAAGAAAAGCGGCCAGGGAATGGAACAAAAATGCCGCAGCCGCCCAGTCCGATCGTTGTGAGGCTGCTATCCGCCTGATCACCACCTGCTCCAGCCCAAACCCCAGGATGGTAGTAATAAATATGGATAAGGCGTTCATCCAGCTTATGGCGCCAAAACTGTCCTTGCTTAGGTAAACGGAAATAACATAAAAAAAAACGCTGCCCAGCACCTGCAGAGCGAGTGCCTGCAATCCTGATGAAAAAAACCTGATGAACGCTTTATTTCTGAGCAATGCTGTGTAGTGTTTATACCCTTATACTATTGTTTTTACCGGCCGGTTGCCTGTAACATTTTTATATCCCGGTTAAATATCTGCATATATCAGCATAATAACGAGGCAACCATTCCATTTTTTGGTACGTAACCTCATTAAACAAAACAATTGCAAAAAGGCCGGCAAAACCGGGAACAGACACCAACAAATAAGAGTAATGACAATCAGCTTGCCGGGTTTTGATATTAAGAAATGGAAAAGCTATGCCGATTGGCGGCTGCTGATCTTCCTGTTGCTGTTTATTAATGTGCGCATTCCATTTAAGATAGTAGCGCTGCTTTTTGTTTATATAACCCAGTTTGATTTAAAATTTGCCTTTAGGGCACATAATTCAAGAATCCCCTTGTTTTATCTGTTCGTTTTCCCGATAGCTGTTGTTGCTGCTGTTGTCAACAAAAACTTTGTTGATCTGTACTATGTACCCGTTTTTGCATGGGCACTGGTATGCTGGGCGATGGCCTTACTGGCAATTCATCAGGTTAAGCTCATTGTTGATAAAACAGATGCCCAAACCATTTACCATACGCTGATCCTCTTTTTTATTATAAACGCAGTTTTTTCGGCAGGTAACCTGGTGCACATCATGTGGATAATCAAAAGCATTAACCCTTATGCCTTTATGGGGATGCACCAGCGCTACTTTATCAATACCGGCGACGATGTCATGGGCATCAGCTTTGATCTTTCATCAACCAATGCCGTTCTCTGTGCTTTTGGTGTATTTTACTTCATTTACAAGCGCAATTTGGCTATGATGATCGTGTGCATGAGCACGCTGGTATTAACATATAGTAACCTTATCAGCATATTGTTTCTGCTTATCCTCGCTTTTATGTTTGTTTTCAAAACCACCCGCAATCAAAAAAGCATGATTGTAGTCGCATTGATGATATATGTTATTTCCATGGTCAAAATATCGCCGCAAAATGGAAAGTATATCAACGAGGTTACAGAAAGCGCCCTGCGCAAAAATCGTGTTGAAAAAAAGGATCAGACTACAGTACAGGCAACAACCGCAAATCCCGGCACGCAATTATTAACCAGGGATGAACAGCGAAGAAAATTTGCGCAAAACTACCTGGATAGCCTGAGCACGATAAAAGCCAGGCAGGAAAAACCCAGTACGCTTGATAAAAAGATCAAAAATCTGCCGCTTACAGATAATGGCCGGCTGTACATCCCCGAGCCCAATACCCACTTTGCCGAATTTTATAACATTGGCGAAATAACTCCCGACAGGCAGCAATTGATTGATTGTATAACTATTTACCGGGCACAGTTACCGCTTTGCCGGATTGAACCTTTCAGGCCTTCACTACCGGGAAAGATCACCGGTATTATACAAACCTATAATTATCTCAGCAGCCATCCGCTGCAAAGCATAACAGGGTTAGGCCCCGGAAACTTTTCATCAAAAATAGCTTTCAGAGCGGTTGGTGCCGGCATCAGGGGCGATTACCCCCCAAAATACACTTATATCCACCCTGCGTTTATGCACAATCATTTAGACCTGTACCTGAGCTTTTTCAGCAAGAATGCAGATTACCGTTCGGTGCGCAACAACCCCTACTCCACTTACGACCAGATGTTAAGCGAGTACGGCATCCTCGGGTTGCTTGCCTTGCTTATACTTTACATGGGCTTTTATGCACGGCATTATAAAAAGCTTAGTTATGGTTTGCCCATACTTATGATGGTAGCGGGCATATTTTTTCTTGATTACTGGTTTGAGCAGCTTTCGGTACTGGTAATTTTTGAACTGATGCTATTCCTCAACATAAAAGAAAATACCCCACCCGATTTGAAAACAAAACCTGCAGTGCCGGAGGAGCTTACCTATGCATAGCCCTCAAATTACTGTTTTAATGCCGGCTTATAATGCCGGTAAATATATCCGCGAAGCTATTACATCGGTGCTTGAACAATCGTTTACCGATTTTGAACTGCTCATTGTAAATGACGGCTCAACCGATGATACGCTTGAGATCATTAAATCATTTACCGATGAGCGCATAGTGGTTTTAAGCCAGCTGAATAAAGGCGTGGCGGCGGCATTAAATAATGGTTTACGCCATGCCCGGGCACCCTATATTGCCCGTTTTGATGCCGATGATGTATGTTACCCCTACCGTTTGCAGGTTCAGTATGATTTCATCACTTCGCACCCATATTACAGCATTATAGGTTCGGGGGTTGATTATACCGATGTTCGCGGCAACCTGATATTTACCTGGCAGCCTGATGCCATGAGCCATGCCGAAATCAGGCAGTTGAGCTACAGGATCTGCCCTTTCATTCACTCAAGCGTATTTTACAAACGTGAGGCTGTTTTAAACGCCGGTGGCTACAATGAACTGGCCTACACTTTTGAAGATCATTTTTTATGGGCCGGCATCCTTAAACACGAAAAGGCTTTTAACCTTAACCAGCCGCTCATTAAAGTGAGGCTCAATGCCGAATCTATCACCATTGATGAAAAATGGCGCACAGGCAAATTCAGGCAGATCAAGTACAGCACCCTGCGCAAACTGAGCATTACCGAAGCCGAAGGCAGGCAATTATCTGAGATCGGGATTAAACAATTATCGCCGCGCATCAAAAAAGGAGCTTACTATGCCCTGCTGGGCAAAAAATACCTGTGGAATAACTACCAGCCTGAAAAGGCAAGAAAAAACCTGCTTAAAACATTATCCATCAGTCCGCTGCATGTTAAAAATTATTTTTTACTGCTGATGTCATACTTGCCCGAGCGTACACTGATCAGGCTATATCAACTGGCTAAGGGCAATTTCCGTTTAGCCGAAGCTGATGAACCACCAACCGCTGTTTTAAATCAAAAGGAACTGAACTATGGCAGCTAAAAGGATAAAACTGTTTGTTGATGCGCACTCCTTTGATAAAGAATTTCAGGGGGCGCAAACCTTTATACGCGAGCTATATAACCATTTATTGGCCGAACGCCCGGACATAGATATTTACATCGGTGCCCGCAACACTGATAATATCCGCAGCCTGTTCCCGATGCTGCCGCCACAAAACATACTGCCTTATAAAAACCGCGGCGTTAACATCCTGCGCTTTATTTTTGATATACCGGCCTATATCAAAAAATACAGGTTTGATTTTGCGCACTTCCAGTATATCAGCCCTAAAAAAATAGCAGGCTGCCAGTACATTGTAACCATGCATGATATGCTTTTTAACGATTTCAGGAAGGATTTTCCTATCCTGTTCAGCATACCACGCAATTACCTTTTTGGCCGCAGCATTAAAAATGCCGATGTCAAAACCACGGTATCCGATTATTCAAAAGACCGGATCTGCGATTATTACCAGATCCCTGCCGATGATGTACACATTATTCAAAACGGGGTAAGCAACTCGCTGCTGCAATACCAGGCCTCAAAGCAGGAAGCTGAAGATTGGATAGCAGAAAAATTCGGCATCCGGAATTTCATTTTGTATACAAGCCGCATTGAGCCCCGCAAAAACCATCTTTTACTACTTCAGAAATATTTAAAACTGAAGCTGTATGAAAAGGGTACCGGGCTGGTGTTCATCGGTAAAGCATCTATAAAAACGCCGGGCCTGGCCAAACTCATCAAAAACCTTACTCCTGAGCAAAAGCAATTTTTCAGGTGGATCCCACAGGCAGAGCAGGCCGATCTGGCAGCTTTTTACAGGGCTTGCAAACTGTTTGTATATCCATCAAAAGCCGAAGGCTTTGGAATCCCGCCGCTGGAGGCTGCCCTTTGCGGCGCACCGGTGTTGTGCTCATCAGAAACGGCTATGAAAAACTTCAGCTTTTTTGCGCCATATACTTTCAACCCGGCCAACCATGCCGATTTTGAGCAAAAGCTTGCAATGGCCATTCAGCAGCCACCCGGTTATGCCTTTACCAGCCGGGTAGCACAACATATTGAACAGCAATACCACTGGCAAAAAAGCGGTATCATATTTTACAACTTATTACAAGCAAACTTTCATTGTCATGAAACTAAAAATAGCGATCTTAGGCACACGGGGCATCCCGAATTACTATGGCGGGTTTGAGCATATTTCCGAGTATGTATCTGCCGGTTTGGTAAAAAAGGGACACTCGGTTACTGTTTATAACTCGCACAATCATCCTTACAAAGCCGATAAGTGGAACGGTGTCAACATTGTACATTGTTACGATCCGGAATATTTGATAGGCACCGCCGGGCAGTTTGCCTATGATTTTAACTGCCTTATGGATGCACGCAAACGTAAGTTTGATGTGGTGCTGCTTATGGGCTACACCAGCAGTTCGGTTTGGGGCCACCTTTATCCGCCAAACAGCGTTATCATCACCAATATGGACGGACTGGAGTGGAAACGCTCCAAATACTCAAAACCGGTACAAAAATTTTTAAAGTACGCCGAAAAGCTGGCCGTAAAGCATAGCCAGTATTATATATCCGACTCAAGGGTGATCCGGTCGTACCTTAAAGATAAATACGAGGTTGACAGCCGTTACATCCCCTATGGTGCCGATCTGTTTTCAGAACAGGAACGTGAGCTGTTTGATAAAAGCGAAGTACTTAAGGAGGATTACTTTTTGCTAATGGCCCGCATGGAGCCCGAAAACAATATCGAAACTATTTTGGAAGGTTTTAACAGCAGCTCATCTAAAAAAAGCTTCATGGTTTTGGGCGATACCAGTAACCGCTTTGGTAAGTTCATTACCCATAAATTTAAAAACGACGACCGTATACAATTTAAAGGCGCCAATTTTGACAATTCGGTTGTGCGTGCCCTTCAAAACAATAGTTACCTGTATTTCCATGGGCATAGCGTGGGCGGCACTAATCCGTCTTTGCTGGAAGCTATGGCCAGTGAAGCGCTTATAGCAGCGCATAATAACCCGTTCAACAAGGCAGTGCTTAACTCAGATGCATTTTATTTTGATAATGCCACCGAGGTGCGCCACCTGGTTGAGAACGTACAGCGCAAGGATACTGAACGCGAAATGGTAAAGAACAACCTTCACAAAATCCAATACCAGTTTAACTGGGAAGTAGTGATAAACGACTACGAAGATTTTATACTGGAATGCTATCGGGAACAATATGAAAAAACTATTAAGGCCTGATGATACCCTGAACAACAGGATCAGCTATTACCTGCTGATGCTGTTGTTGCTGAGCCTGCCATTCAACCTGTTTTACAGTCACCTGTTTTTAATAGGCCTGGCTTTGCATACTGTTATACAAATTCGTAAAACTGCTATAAAGCCCCTTTTAACAACCGCCAATATTGCTTTGGCAGCTGTTTTTTTTGTAACACTGTTCAGCATTATTTACACTACCAATAAGCCCCAGGCTTTTACAGAGCTGGGCAGGCAGGTTACCATTTTGCTTATCCCCTTAATTTTTTGCTTTAACCCGCTTGATGTAAAAAAATACAGGCATAATTTTTTACTCGTATTTTCATTGGGCTGCACCATTACTATTATCTACCTTTTTTTAAAGGCACTCCTTACTATAAAATATTATCATCTGCCCATAACTGCATTGGCTTCCCCTTTGTTCACGAACCACAATTTTTCGGAACCATTGGAAATCCATGCAACTTTTTTCTCCATGCAGATAGCCATAGCGTTAATTTACCTGCTGTACGTTTTCATAAAAGAGGAAGCAAAAACTTATAAGCTTTTCCTGCTCATCTGTTCAGGTATTTTGGCTGTGGGCATCCTGCAGCTTAGCTCAAAATCAATATTTATTGCGCTGCTGCTTATTATAAATATCGCGTTGCCCTGGTTTATGCTAAAAGGGCGCAGCCGGATCTGGTTCACAACCATCAGCGCGTCATTATTTATCGCGGTAATGGCCGGTATTTATACCAGGGATGTTTTTAAAGAACGCTATATAACTGAATTAAAAAAAGACTTAAGCCAATCAACCGATGCAGAGCTTACCGATCCTCGGCTGGCGCGCTGGGGGGTGGCTATTAGCGTAGGCGCACAATCACCGGTTATAGGTCATGGTGCAGGTACCGAAATTGGCTTGCTTAAAGACCCATTTTTTGATCACCAGTTTTACCGGTCGTACCTGGCGGGGTTAAATGCGCACAACCAGTTCATCAGCTTCTTCATTAAATCGGGGATTGTTGGTTTACTGGTTTACCTGTTTGTGCTTGCTGTTGGTATCAGGAAAGCCCTTGCAAAACGCGACTTATTATTGATGGCTTTTATGGTTATTATAACTGCTGTTTCCTTTTCCGAAAACTTTTTAGATGTGGATAAAGGCATCTTTTTTTATGGTGTATTTTTCTCATTATTAATGTTTTCTGTAAGGCCGGAAACAACCGAAACCGGGACTAAAAATATTGTGTAATTAGTTTATTCACAGGCAACCAAAGCCATTAGGGGTACGTCATCATTATATATACAAAGACGTGAAAAGTACAGTCACCTTAGTTGAACAAAACAATAAACGATTGTTAAACACCAGGAACAATATTTTAGCTACCCTTGCCTATTTTGACATGTGGGATTATCCGTTAACCTACGGCGAAATATTCCTGTTCCTGGAAAATAAATATGGGCAGCATGATTTCACCGAAGCCCTTGATCAGCTCATAGTCAATAAGCTGGTATTCCATTTCGACAAGTTTTACGCGCTCAAAAACGACTATATGATTGCTGTGAGGCGCAACAAAGGAAATAAAAAAGCTGCTGAACTGATCATTAAGGCTAAAGAAGTGGGCGCTTTCCTGATCAGGTTTCCTTTTGTACGCGGCATAGGCATTTCGGGGTCATTATCAAAAAACTGTGCCGACGACAATTCTGATATTGATTTCTTTATCATTACCGAACGCAACAGGCTCTGGCTTGCACGCACATTCATGCATATGTTCAAAAAGCTTACCTTTTTGGTTGGTAAGCAGCACAACTACTGCATGAACTATTATATTGACGAAGCACAGCTGCAGATAGTTGAAAAAAACATTTATACTGCTATTGAGGTGGCCACTATTATCCCGCTTGAAGGAGATACCACCTTTGAGCATTTTTATAAAGCCAATGCCTGGATGCATGATTTCCTGCCTAACAAATGCATGCGCCTTGCTACCGCTAAGCCATTAAAAAAACTATGGTACAAGGCCATTTTAGAAAGATTGTTTAATAATTCGTTTGGCAATTGGCTGGATAACGCTTTTATGGGAATCACGTCCGGACGGTGGAACAAGAAAACTGAAATGAAAAAGCTGAACATGCGAGGTTCAATAATGAGCATGGCAGCAAGTAAACATTTCGCCAAACCATCTCCCGAAAACTTTCAGATTAAACTGATAGAGCGGTACCGGATTAAAGTTTCCACGTTATTGCAGCAATTTGAAGACCGGATGGCGCAGTGATCTCCTAAACAAGTTTGGGACAAGCTTATACACCACGTCATTGCGAGGCACGAAGCAATCGCGAACTATATACAGAGAAACCTGCTTAGCCGCTCTACTAACCGGGGATTGCTTCGTACCAAAGGCAATGCATATCGTCATCATGTCATTGCGAGCGTAGCGTGGCAATCGCATACTCTACAGAACGAATCTGCACAGTTCGCGATTGCTTCGTACCTCGCAATGACGTTTTTGAAAAGACTGTCATGCCGAGCTTCGTGAAATTCATTAAATGAAACTTTCCTACTTTTTTCTCAACGAAATAATATAATAATCCCCCACATACTTAAACGGCCAGGTAGTCTTCAATCTATCTTCCCACCGGGCAAGCATTTTATAAACACGCGGATGTTTTTCGGCAAAACCTTCAATGTATGATGGTGGCACTATCGTACACAATCCCTCAACGCCCAACACTTCAAAATCCTGCTTTAAACGTTTTTTGATGTATGACGGATTGTAATAGAAGCAATCAAAATAAACACCTTCAACATGTGCCTTGCGGCCTTTACTGCTAAAAAAACGGCGGAAAGCTGTTTTGAATTTCCCTTTAAATATTAGTAAAGTTTCCCAAAGACAAAACTTAGGCAGCACTACCAGTGTTACCATGCCTCCCGGGTTTAGCAAGTCTGCAAATGAGCTTAATACTTTATCCAGTTCCCCTGTACAATTAAGGCCTGCAAAATTGGAAAAAATCAGGTCGTAAGGGCCTTTATTATTCAGCTGCTCCAATTGGGTATATGAACAAAGTTCATTGCTTACTGCATGCTGCACACCATGCTTTATCATTTTTTCGCGGAGTTGCTGCTGCATCCCTTTGGAAATATCTGTAGCATGTACCCTAAAACCTTTTTTTGCAAAAAACAGGGCATCTTCACCGGTACCGCTGTTCAGCTCCAGGATACTCCCTGCCGGCTTCACGTACTGCAGAATATGGTCGCGTACCCGTTTGCGTTTGTAGCCGATGATGGTATCGGCAGCGTATAGCTCATCAAAAATTACCGACTGGTTGCTAAACGCCGCTTCGGCAAATTGTTCATTGATATGTGGTGAAGCGCCGGTCATATTGCCTTTTCAAATTTTTCCAGCTTCAGCTTTTCAAGATAGGTAAGCGGAGCATAGTAGAACACCGACAATGCTTTTTTTATACTGTTTACCGAACTTCCGAAGGGATCTTTAAGCAGTTTTTGCATGCTGTTTTTAGCCAGGTGTTTGTGATAATTACGGTGCACGTATTTATGCAATTGCTTGTAGTAGAAAGGCGGATAGGTGTTTTTAAACATCAGCGCCATCTCGTCAGAGTCTGTCCAGTTGGTTTTCTTTTTAAGCTCGGTTTTAACACGCTCATAAAAACCGGTACCAGGCAGTGGGTATGATACCGAAATACCAATCTCAAAAGGAAGCAACCGGTTAATCATATCTATGGTAAGCGTAATATCATCACGGGTTTCCTCGGGATAGCCAAACTGGATAAAGAACGACGGCTTGATGCCATGCGCTTTCATGAGATGAGTAGAAGTATGGATCTGATCGATGGTGATCCCCTTATCCATAGCATCCAACACTTTTTGGGATCCGCTTTCGGCCCCTATCCAAACATTTTCACAACCGGCAACGGCCAGGGCTTCGACTGCTTCTTCTTCGGCCAGTAAATCGGCCCGCGACTGGATCTTAAAGCGGATCTTAATCCCTTCCTGCGCCAGCAGTTTGGCAAACTCCTGGACCCAGCCGGGCTTCAATCCAAAAATATCGTCACAAAACCAGATATGATCCATCTGGTACTGCTCCTTAAGCATTTTAAGCTCATTAACAATATACTGCGGACTATGTGAATTATACCGATTGCCATAAATAGGCTTGGCACACCAGTTACACTTAAAAGGGCAGCCACGTGTAGTAACTACATTTACAGAAAAGTAACTGGCATTTTTCAGCCACATATCGCGGTAGGTGTTCATGTTCACCAGGTCCCATGCGGGCATAGGCAAGCTATCCAACTCCTTCATTACCGCGCGATTGGGCGTTTTAATGATCTCGCTGCCGTTCATATAGGCCAATCCTTTTATGGCAAAATAATCGCTATTGCCACTTCTGATGTATTCGGTAAGCTCAAGCAGGGTTTGCTCAGCCTCGCCCAGCATTACAAAATCGGCACCCTCGGCAAGATAAGCCGCATACCGGTCGGTTGAATCGGAGCTGGAAACAATAACAGTACAACCACGTTCCTTAGCCAGCTTACACATTTTAAACGCGGCCTCGCGCATATTGGTGAGGCACATTTTGGTGAGGTAGTTGAACCCATCATCATAGATCACGAAAAAATCGGGCTTATTCAACTCAATTGCAGCTATTACTTCATCAGGGTTGCTCACAAACATGGTATCAAACAGGCTAACCCGATAACCCAGTTCCCGCATCAGTGCGGCGGCGTATATAGTACCCAGCGGCGCATAAGGTTGCCCTATGCCCCATTGCTTGGGGTCGAAACGTAAAAAGTAAGAATGTGTAAACAGTATATTGTTCATACGTTTTTCAAGCCTGTTAAAAATCTCAGGAAATGTTCTATTCCCTCCCTTGGGAGGGGTGTGCAGGACTGTGATGTGGCAGGGAGGGGTTTATCCGCCTTTCAAAACGTTTAAACTTGTAGATGAAACCCCTCCCTACACCCTCCCAGGGGAGGGAATCGCACAATCCCGCGCTTTTATAATTTCTATTTTATCAATCCAACCTCGCCAACGGCGATAAATTAAGCGAGCACACGCATTTAACACAGGTAGGGTTATTACCCATATCCAGTGTTTTGCGAAAATTGATCGCCTCTTTGCTATTCAAAATATCATCTAATGAATTATCCCTGATGTTGCCCATCGCCTCATGAAAAAAGCAAGGCCTTACGGCACCATCAGCCTCAATTACAGCAGATACCCATGGCGCATTGCACTTTTTAAACGGGAACGCGTTATGACCGTAAAAGGCAGCATAATACCCATAAATATCCTGGATCTTAGCTGGTGATTCGGCGATGAACCAGTTGGTAAAATCGCTTTTGTTGGCGAGTACCTGGTTCACTATGCCCTGAAACTCGGCAAGTTCATTTTCGCCGGGCAGGATCTCGTGCTGCTTAGGCTCGGCCCATGCCGTTTGGCGGTTAAAGGCATGGCTGCTTACATCGGCAGGTAAAAAACTTACCTGGTCAATACCCATTTGCCTTGCCGCCTCAATAATGGCCGGCCAGTTCCTGTAATTTAACCGGTGGATCACCGTACGGGCCGTAATGCGGTATTTTGGTTCGATAGATTTGATATACTCCACTCCTTCCCGCAGCTTATTAAACGCGCCGGGAACATTGCGGATAGCATCATGCAAAAGCTCGTCACCATCTATCGAAACAATGAGGTCGTCAACCCATTTTAAAATATTGAAAGCATTTTTTTTGATAGAAAGACCGGTCGACAGCAGCGTAACCTTGATCTTTTCGGCCCGTAGTATCTCACAAAGCCTGAAAAAATTGGTATTCAGTAAGGCCTCGCCGCCCGACATCAATACCTGTTTGGTGCCGAATTTCCGAAGCGCACCAAGCAAGTCGGTTACATCAGCTTCGGTAAGCTGTTTCAGGTTTTTGTTATCCTTCCAGATATCGCACATTACACAGCGGCAGTTGCAGGCACTGTGCGGCATCAAAATTACGATGGGCAGCGCGGCAATGCGGTGCGTTTGCAGTGTACGAAAACGCTGAAAAGTATGATATAACGATTGGCCGGTCATCTGCATAAATTAAAATCCCTGTATTTCGGGCTGCCTGTAACGCCAAACCTTTTGCAGCAGCTTTATCTCGTACGGGTACTGGTACATGCTTGCCTTATAGCGCATAGTAGCTACCAGTTTAATTGCCATACGTTTAATCATATTGAGCCTGATATCGGTTACCGTTGGATATACCCCGTTAAGCACCGTTTCAAAATTTCTTATCTTATCAATCATATCGGGTGTAAGCCACGGTGTAAGCGGGTTTTTGCGCAAATCAAAGGCCTCCCAGGCCGGACTAATCCAATCTTCCAGTGTTTCGGGGAAACGGAAGCCGCTTTTCATTACCTGTTTAAACAATTCCGAACCTTCGGTAGGCACAGGACTATAGGTATAAATCACGATCTCGGTTTTCGGGTTCACCGCTTTCACTTTTTTAATAAAATCTATCTCAAAATCAATTTGAGCTTGTACCTGTTCCTGCGTAGGTGCAGGTGTACCAAGCACAAAAGAATATTCGGGGATGATATCAAACTTTTTAAGACGCTCGGCAAACTCGATGATCTGGTCGCCGGTTTGGGTGCCCCCCTTATCCATCTGTTCAAGGATGGCATTGTTACCGCTTTCGGCCCCGAAAAAGATGATCTTACATCCCGACTCACGGATGGCTGCCAGTGATGAATCTTTAAACTTTGACATGGTATCGATGCGGGCCATGCCCCACCAGGTCATGTTTTCAGGTTTGATTAAACGGGCAAATTCAACCGCACGCTTTTCTGATACAAAAAAGTTGTTATCATGAAACTCAATAGCATCGGCACCCCATTTATCCTTAATATATTTTACATCCTTATAAACATTCTGTGCCGATTTTGCCTTCCACCTTGCCTCATAAATTGGCACTACAGCACAAAAGGAGCAAGTGAACGGACAGCCGATGCTCGAGTGGTAAGCCATCGTTTTTTCGCCCAAATAGGTTTTACCCAAAAACTTGGTGATTGGATAAAAAGTATTCAGCTTATCATAGGGCAATGGCGGCAGTTTGTCCTGGTCTAAAAGGTCTTCCTTGGCGGTTTTGATGATTTTGCCATCAGTTGCTTTATAAATGAGGTTACGGATAAACTCATAAGGCTCATTATTCTCCAACGCATCTATCAAAGCGGGGAAAGCATTATCGCCGGGGCCGTTGATAATAAAATCAACATAGCCCGAATATAAAACCGCGTTAGGTTGATTTGAGGGAAAGTATCCGCCCCAGATCATTTTGGTATCCGGGTATTTTTGTTTAATAGTTTTGGCGGCTTTAATAGCCTGCCTTAACTGCGGACCAGGCATAACCGTAAACCCAAAGTATTTAAACTCACCGGTGCTTAAATAGCTGTCAATCTTCACCATCGGGTCAAGCTCACAATTGCCGTCAACAATAACCCAGTCATATTTTCCATCAACCGATGCCGCTATATTCAATATCGAATTAGGTATGCGGTACTTATTATTGGCACTGCGCGGGTTGAATAATAATATTTTGTTCATCTGTTAGTATTAATACTTTAGCTTTTGCCTTCAATCCCCCGGCAATGGATTTATTTTTCAGTTTATGCGGCCTGTAAATGCACCCCTGCCATTACATAGCCAACATCAAAACAACCCATTGCCATACCCAATCACAAATGCGGGGGATTGCCCATACAACAATTATCTCTGAGCCCACCTCTACAATATCGCTTTCACATTAGTAAATACGCCCCCCTTTAAACGCGGGTTGCCTGCCTGTATAAATAAAATGACTGGCAACCATTATTATTTAACTGCCGTATTTAATGATATAAGGTTGTTAACTAAATACGCCGTAATTGTGATCCAAACTGTAAAAAACTATATTAAGCAGCGCTTTTTCCCGCCAAACATCCTGGAGAAAAATTCGGTTGAGGCCTATGATATCTGGGCCGGGAATTATGATGCACAGCCCGGCAACCTCATGCTCGATCTGGATGAAGTTTTGTTCCCCCGGTTGGTTAGTGATACAATCATCACCGGTAAAAACGTAGCTGATATAGGTTGTGGTACCGGCAGACACTGGGAAAAGCTGTTTGCATTAGGGCCCGGAGCTTTAACCGGCTTTGATACTTCGGGCGGGATGCTGGCCCGTTTACAGCAAAAGTTCCCATCGGCAAATATTTACCGTATTATCGACGACCTGTTCAGCGATATGCCACCGGGCAGTTTTGATACCATAGTTTCAACACTTACTGTTGCCCATATCAAAAATATTGAGGCTGCCCTGCTGGCCTGGATGCGCATCCTGAAACCAAACGGAGATATCATTATCACCGATTTCCATCCGCATACGCTGGCTAACGGCGGTAAACGTACATTTAAACACGGCAGCAGTTTTATAGCTGTCGAAAACTACGTACACCCGGTAAATACCATTAAAGATTTAATGTTGAATAACGGTTTTACGCTGATTGCCGAAGAAGAGATTAAAATAGATGAAAGCATGAAGCATTATTATGCTGATAAAAACGCGCTTCATGTTTATGATAAATATAAAGGCTTCCCAATTATCTATGGGCTGCATTTGAGGAGAACTGATGGTACTGAATAATGTGATGATACCGGGAAACGATGCTGTGCTGGGCATAAGCATAAGTGAGGGCAAAATTAAACAGCTTGCCCCCGCCCTTGCTGATGACCGCGAACAGCTGACTTTGGTAGATGCCATTGCTTTTCCGGGGCTCATCAATTCGCACGACCATCTTGATTTTAACCTTTTCCCGCAATTTGGCAATCAAACTTATGAAAGCTATACCGAATGGGGAAAGCACATTCACCGGGAATATGCAGGTGAGATTGCATCTGTATTAAAAATCCCCATTGCCCTGCGCGAACGCTGGGGTGTTTATAAAAACCTGCTTTGCGGGGTAACTACAGTCATAAATCATGGCGAAAAGGCAGTAATAAATGATCCGCTGATCACCATATTTGATAATTGCCAGAGTATCCACTCGGTCCAGTTTGAAAAAAACTGGAAAAAGCGGCTTAATAACCCGCTCAAAATAAATAGCCCGGCAGTGATCCATACAGGCGAAGGCACCAACAATGCCGCCCATGCCGAAATTGATGAGCTGATTAAATGGAATTTGCTCAAACGCAAACTCATCGGTATTCACGGCGTGGCCATGGATCCAGTACAGGCCAAACATTTTAAAGCTTTAGTTTGGTGTCCAGAGTCAAACTACTTCCTGCTCAATAAAACAGCGGCCATTGATCAGCTTAAAACAAAAACAACTATTTTATTTGGTACCGATAGCACGCTTACCGGGCATTGGGATCTTTGGCACCACATCCGCCTTGCACGTAAAACGCAAATGCTTACTGATGCAGAATTGTACAATTCTCTTACCTCGTTGCCCGCCAAAACCTGGAAACTGAATACCGGTAGTATTGCAGATGGATTTGATGCTGATATTGTTGTAGCCAAAGCAAACCGTAAGGCCGGATTACAGGCATTTTACGAGGTAACACCCGATGATATTTTACTGGTGATGCATAAGGGCGAAATCCTTTTATTTGATGAATCGCTTTATCACCAGCTTACCGGCATTATTAGCCAAAACTACAGCAAGGTTTTCACCGGTAATCGTTTTAAATACGTACAGGGCGATATCCACGGATTAATATCCGAAATAAAACGCTACAAACCCGACGCCGGTTTTCCTATACCCTACCCAGCCCAGCCCGCAGCATGAGTATCATCAAAAAAATATGGTCGAGATCAAAGCGCAAGGCAGCTTATTTAAGCGGCAATGCACGCCATGTTTTGGGCTTGGATACAAAAGCATATCAGAATGCCCGCGGAAGCCGCATTATCCTTTATCACAATGTTTGCAAAAGCGATCCGCATAAATTCAACACGCTGTTTTTAACTATTGAAAGATTTGAAGAGCACCTGCAGTACTATAAAAAGTACTTCAACGTGGTTTCACTCGATGATTATTATGCAGGGCGGTTCAGTAACGATAAGTTTAACATCTGCCTTACTTTTGATGACGGGCTGGCCAATAACTACCACTATGTATTGCCTTTATTAACTAAATACCGGGTACCGGCCACTTTTTTTGTGACAGCCATCCGCGATGCCGGTTTTGATATTTTATGGAACGATATGCTGAGCATTGCCGGTTACTACGGGCCCAAAAAGTTCACTTATAAAAATCAAACCTATCGTAAAAACAGGAACAATAAATACGTAGACGAAAGGGGTGTTTCCTACGCTGAAAAACTAAGATCGACCGGGTTTAACGAAAAAGCCGCATTGATGAGCTTTCTTGAACAGCTCACCAGTTTTAAGACAAACAGGCATGATGATGATTACTGGCTGCAAATGACACCCTCACAGATCAAAACCATGGCTGCCTCGGCCTATGTTACCATTGGTGCGCATGGTTACTATCATAATGATCTTGCCCGCATTTATCCTGCAAACGCGGCAGGCGAAATAACCATGTGCAAGGATTATCTTGAAAATATAACCGGCAAGCAGATCAGCAGCTTTGCTTTCCCTTATGGCTCATATAACGAGCAGGTTTTAAACAATGCCAAAGAAGCCGGTTACACCCAGCTACTTGCTACAGATTTTATTAAACCGGATGACGGGCAGGATAACACCATGCGCGAGCGCTTTACCGTGAACCCCTTTATATCAACACCTAACCAGTTAAACGCCATAATAAGGGGGAGATATGCATAACGAGGGATACAGGATAGAACGCTTAACAGAGGAGCGACTTGCCGATATGACCAGCCTGCATAAAGCTGTTTATGGCAAAGCTTTAGCATCCGATTTTTTTAGCCGGAAATATAATACCGCTTTTACCGGGGTTATGTATACCGGATACCTGGCCTACGCAGGTGATATACCCGCTGCGTTTTATGGTGTGATTCCCTGTTTTATCGATTGCGGCGGACAGCCTGTTTTGGCCGCCCAATCGGCAGATACCATGACCCATCCCGATCACCGCGGCAAAGGCCTGTTTATTAAACTGGCCGAACTTACTTATGAGCTTTGCTACGCCGAAGAGATCCTGATATTGTTTGGGTTCCCTAATCAAAACTCCCTGCCAGGCTTTGTGAACAAGCTCGACTGGCAGGTAGCCACCCAAATGGAATGTTTTATCATCCCTGTTAAAACGCTTCCACTGGAAGGATTAGCGAACAGGCTTCCGTTTTTGAAGGGGTTATACAGGTTTTATACGCTAAATGTATTGAAAAAGCATGTCGCCCCTCAAAAAGGGGTAACAAGCACTTTAATTAACGAAGGCTTTTATGGCCTGCAAAGGGATAGCTATTACCTCGGCCATAAAACGTATACTGAAAGTTTTACTATCAAAACGGGAGGTACTTCAATTTGGTTCAGGATAGCCGATGGAATGGTGATAGGCGACATTGACATTGCGGTTAATGACATGCCAGATATTATACCCAGGCTTATAAAAATAGCCCGGCAGTTGGGATTAAGAAAAATACAGTTCCAGGCCGACAGGAGATCGGCACTAAATACATTTTTGAAAAAATTTGCAGAGCCTATCCCTTCGTTCCCGGTAATTATTAAAGACCTTGGTGCGAGGTTATCGCCCGATAATATGGCATTTGCTTTTGCTGATATAGATATTTTTTAAATAGAGATATGATAACTCAACCGATCAGAAAACTTCTGTTTAACGGAAGCCCCATTAAAACCTTCTATATAACCCGTCTGCAGCAAAGCCAGATCAGGGAGAAGGTTTTTTTGAACGTTGCCGGTAAAAGCTTTGATATCACCCGCAACAACAGCATGATCTGCCTCGATCCGTTTTGCATGGCCGCCTGGTTACCGGCCGCGGAGGTAAATACCATCAAACCTGACAATGCAATTGTTGAGTTTAAGACCGGGAATATATTGAATGCCTCTATCAATGTTTCCTTAATAGAGCAGATAGACACCGGTAAAGGCAGCTTGTTGCTATTCCGGGTTGAAGAGGTAAAAAACCATCAGCTTAATATCTTAAAACGGGAAATGCTTTTCAGGTATTTTTTGCGCTCCAAAAAGAACACCTACGACAGCCGCAGGATTGTGAGCGCGCTATACTCCTACCCGCGCAGCATTATCATTGTTTCTTATGCCGATGATGAATATTGTAATGTATTCCCTATGGATATTCACGGTTATATTGAGGAAGAGGGCATTTATCTTTTAGGCCTGCGCACAACCAATATTACTTTAGATAAAATCCTGAATGCCGGCAAAGTAGTGGTATGCGATACCGATACAGTTGATATCAATTCGGTTTACAATTTAGGCAAGCATTCCAGCACCGCTCCCACTCCTGTTGATGAGCTGCCTTTCAGTACAATCAAAAGCGAGGTATTTGGCTTTCCGGTACCGGCATGTTCTGGAGGCTATAAGGAAATAGAGGTGTTTGAGCATAAAAAAATGGGCTATCATATGTTGATGATGGGCAGGGTGATCAATAACAAAGTTTTGAAGCCCAACCCCGAATCCTTATACCATGTGGGTTTCCTGCAATTTCAAAATAGCAACTATAGCAGTATCGAGGGTCTATTTTAATGAGGTACGTTTTTATCAGTTATAATTACTCGGCAGATTTCAGTAGTCCGGAGGCATGGTTCACCCGTAATTTGGGCTATGCCGGGGTTATGGACAACCTGAGTAAAAAACACGAGGTGATCAACATTAAGCAGATCAACTATGAGGGTATCGTTACGCATAACAACATTGCCTATCACTTTGTGAACTTCAGCAAAAAAAAGCTTCATTTTAACTTTCAGCTTAACCGCTATGTTAAAAGCCTGAACCCAGATGTTGTGATATTGCATGGCCTGCATCAGCCCCTGCAGTTAATTCAGCTTGGGTTGATGCTGGGCAAACACACCCGCATCATTGTTCAGAATCATGCCGAAAAACCGTTCCCAGGAGGCATAAAAAAAAGCCTGCAAAAACTTGCCGATAAATATGCCGACGCTTACCTGTTTGCCTCGCATGATATGGGAATGGAATGGGTAACGGCAGGTAACCTGAAATCGCTCGGTAAAATACATGAGGTGATGGAAGTTTCCTCAGTATTTTTTCCTATTCCCCGCCCTGTAGCCGAATCTCAAACAAACGTAAAAGAGGCCCCTGTATTTTTATGGGTAGGTCGTTTAAATGATAATAAAGATCCGTTAAATGTGGTCAGGGCCTTTTTAAAATTCGCTGAATGTTCGCCCGAAGCAAAGCTGTATATGATCTATCATACAGAAGAGCTGTTGCCCGAGATCCACGAATTACTAAACTCATCCCCCAACAAAGAAGCTATTGAGCTGATAGGCAAAGTACCTCATGCCGATTTATTGTACTGGTATAACAGTGCCGATTTTATCCTCTCCGGTTCGCATTATGAAGGCAGCGGTACTGCTATTTGCGAGGCCATGTCGTGCGGATGTGTGCCGCTGGTTACCGATATCCTTTCGTTCAGGATGATCACCAACAATGGCGAATGCGGTGTATTATATGAACCGGGAAATGAAGCTGCCTTGCTTGAAGTACTTATGCAAACCAAACAAATGAATGTGCCGGAAAAGCGGCGTTTATCTATTGAACATTATAAGCAGAACTTATCGTTTGAAGCTATTGCAGAGAGGATTGAGGGGATAGCGGGTAGGCTTTAAATTTCAAATATTGCGTGTTCAAATACTTGCGCTCATTTGCAACGAGTGCTTAACGTGGGTTTACGTTTGTAACGTAAACCACAAGCGATGCAATCGCTAATCCATATTAAGCACACGTTGCAAACGTGCGCAAGATAGTTGGGTATTTGGAAGCAGGATGCTTCCACTGTTTTAGGTCGAAGTTACGCTATCGCTAAACTTCGACCAGTAGTTAAAATGACTCGATCCAATAACTCTTTGTCATCCTGAGCGATAGCGAAGGATCTTCTTCAATATGCAAAGCCGCTATGCAGAGCGAAGAAGATGCTTCGTACCTCAGCATGACAAAAAGGTTTAAACTTGTTATGGATATTTTATTAGTTCCCATCCGGCGAAATCACTTTATTACAGATAGCTAAACTGGCCTTATTATGCGTAATGAGAATAATCATTGTACCCTGACCCGCCAGCTGCTGCAATTTGGTTAACAGTTCATTTTCAGCATCCGCATCCATTTCACTGAAAGGTTCATCCAATATCAACAGATCATGATCATGATAAAGCGCCCTTGCCAGCATGATCCTTTGGCGCTGACCGCCGCTGATATTTTTACCGTTTTCAGTGATGATCTTGCCAACGCCTTCCGGATATCCGGCAATCAGTTTGTTTAAGCCGCAAAACGCCAGTACCTCCGCCAGCTTTTCCTCATCGGCAGTAACTTCATCAAGTAATATATTTTTAAGGATGGTATCGTATATAAAAAATGGCTGCTGTTTTACCAGCGAGATATTTTTACGGTAAAGCCGGCGCATCTCAGCACTTACAATTCTATCATTGATATAAATTGCCCCTTCAGTTGGCGTTAAAAAGCCGGTTAACAGGTTTATGATGGTAGTTTTCCCCCTGCCCGAATTACCAGAGATCCCCATAATATCTCCGGGCGCCACCTCAAAATAAAGCTCATTTAAAACAGGCTTATCCGGGTAACTGAAACTTACTTTTTCAAATTTTAATGACCTGATCTGTTCGTCGACAATCTCATTAACCTGGGGCTTATCGCTTTGTTCGACAATTAGGTCGGCAAGGATAAATTCATAGGTTTTCATTTGCCCGCTGCTGTTCAGGATTTTTACGATGCCCGGGATGATCTTATACGCTGCCGCTACAAAAATACCGATGGTCAGGATACTAACTACGGGTGTATCACCCATTAATTTATTTACAGCGATGAGGATAAAAAAGCCCAGGACGGCAAAAACCTCCATTAAACGCGAAGGCAGGTTTTGCCAGGTTTGCTGCGAGGCTATATTTTGATTTAACTGCTGCTGATAACTAAAAAACCGGCGACTGAAGAAGTCATTTTTTTGATAGATATTACTCTCCACATAACCTGATAAAGACTCATTTAAATGCTGAAGCGTTTTTTCGCTCACCGTTTTGATTTGCCCCCGGATGGATTTTAGTTTGGTTTTGATGAACCAGCCCAAAACTGCCACAGGCGGCAGCAATAACACAAACAGCAAAACAAACAGTGCCGGATGGTACAACATGATTGCCCCAATGGTAAAAAGGATCAATACCGCCTGGGATATTATTTGCTGGAAATTGGTGAGGATATAATGGCTAAACTCAATAGGCTGCTGGCTAATGCGCCGGGTATGGATAGATGAATCGGTATGTACATACGCAGTGTAATCGTCATCAAGGTAATTCCTGATATTCCGTTCGGATAACCGGGAAGCCACATCATAAAAAAAGTGGTGCTGGGCGTTTTGGGAATAAAAACCAATCCAGTTTTTTAAGGCAAAAAGCACCAGGAAGATCCCGATGAGCCATAGTGATTGATTATTAGCAATTGATGCAGGCAGAAAACCAAGATTATGGGAAGTATTTTGGGTATAAAAATTAACGATGAGCAGCAGCAAACCTAAAAAAACAACATCAAGCAAAGCAATGGCAATATCAGCAATGATAAGCCTGATGAATTTTGCTTTTTCCTGTTGATTGAGGATTAGGCTTATGCTTTTTAAGATCTGCTTCAAGGGAATATTAACAATAAAGCCAGGTTTATTACCGGCTTTATTGTTAGTTACGATTATAAAGGTATTGGGGTTGCCTTCAACCCGGTAGATATAAAAAGCGGCGTCATTGCGAGGTACGAAGCAATCCCAAACTGTACAGAGGGATTTGCATAGCCGCTCTGCCTCTTGGGGATTGCTTCGTACCTCGCAATGACGTTCTCTTCATATACTTTACTATACTAACTCCAATCAAAATCCACCACCCTGCCGTTCAGTTTCCATTTGGCCGGCAGCATGGTTTCCATCCAATCCAATGGCTGACCAAGGGGTTGTACTTTAGCGGCCTGTGCAAATGCTGTTTTTACAGCTTTCTTTTGCTCCTCGCCCATGGCCTCGGGCTGGCCTGAAATAAACAGCGGGGCACCGCTTTCGGCCAGTAATTGCAGCCATTGCTTGTTTCTTTTCCATTCAATATCTGTGGTCAGGCCTACGCAATCTCCATCAACCGCATAAAAAGCATTGTGCTGCGGAAGGCGGAAGGCAAGCGTATTAACACCCATTTTGCGGGTGCGTGCCCATTCATGGCCGCTGGTATCATCACCAATACGGCAAAGCTCAAACACTCCTGCCGATAGGTGGCTCATGGTATTACAGCCAATCACATAAATATTTTCACCTGCGGCCTCGCGGATAGCGCGGTACAGGTTAAGGATGATCTCGGCATTGGTTTTTGTCCTGTCGCTGAAGTGCCAGCCTGGTGAAGTAAAACTATCCTTCATATCAAAGCCCCAGCGACCGGCAATATCATAAGTCGTAAAATCGTGCTTTACCATTTCATAGCCCCATTGCTTGTATGCATCAAAGTTATGTTTGATGCGGGCTATATTTTCGGGGATAGTTGGATCGAGTGTCGGGTTTTTAGGATTGTCCCTGCCGGGGATTTTCGGCGCTAACAGGCTCGCTTTTTCATCATGCCTTGCACAAAGCGGGCGCATCCACAAACCGGGACGCATACCCATTTTTTTGATCTCATCGCCAAGGGCATGCATATCCTTAAACTTATCGTTTGGCTTTGAAAAATCATCGTTCCAGCCGCCATCACCCGGCAGCAAAGGCGAATAGGTTGCCCAACCCGCATCAATCACCGAAAATGGCTTATTGCTATGATTGGTAACCAGTTCGGCCATCATGGCGGTAGTTTTTTTAATCAGTTCGGCCGAGTTGTTGCCATAGGCAAAATACCAATCGTTAATGCCATAAACCGGTCGTTTTGGGATGCGCGGCTTTTCGCACATCATTTTACAAAAGCGATGGGTTGCGGCAAAAGTATCTTCCCCGGTTTTAGCATTAGCGGTGATGACATCGGCAGCATGCAGTTGCCTGTCGCCCAGCAATACACCTACCCCGCCCGAAGTTGTATCTAAAATAAGTTCGATACTATCAGCATTAACACCCCACCAGCAAATACTGTTAGTACCTGTTTTTACGCCGAAACAAGCCGTTTGCTTATCATCATGTACAATTACATACCATGGATTTTTAATGCCCGCAGCTACGGTTTTCCATTGCAGGTCGCCGTAAGAGCGCTCCCAATGATCGCCTAAAAATTTAGCAGATGCCGGGGTATTATGCTTCCACTTTAAACGCACCGCATTGAGTTCCTGCTTTGGCGATGATGCATAAACGCCAAGCGCGTTACCATTGGTTTTTAAGCTTACATGAATCTCCTTATAAGCATAATGTAATCCATTTGATGGCTTAAGTTTAACCCAATCAGTACCGGATTGCGCCCAAACCTCATCGGGAGCATTCATCATAGCAGCCCCGTTTGAAGCCGAATAAGTAAGCCTGCTGAAAAGCATGGCAGCAGATGTAGTTGCAGAAAGTTTTATAAAATGCCGTCTTTGCATGGTAATGTAATTGCAGTATGCTTATCTGTTAAAGTAACATTTAAATTGGTTTACAACATTACTAAAAGGATTAAGCAAAAACTAATACGATCTTATTAATTTATAAAAAAAATGCTAACCTGTTTACTCACCCCGACATCGCTGCGCTTGTCACCCCTCTCTACGCTGCGCGTAAAGAGGGGATTTTTGGTGTTTTATTTTTCTCAAGTCCTTTTCTAACCTTCTTTGCGGCTTGCCGGAGAGAGGGTGGTCCAGCGAAGCGTAGACCGGGTGAGTAAATTGTACGCCATACCAAAGGGCCCGTCTCCCTCCATCCAAAGTTTAACAATAACTTAATCTACAAAGCCAGGCATTGTAACAGCTTAGTTATATAATTGCTGCATTGACAAAATGATAATGGAGGATATAGAATTACTGTCGCAGGTTAAAACGGATGACAGGGAAGCATTTAATTCCTTATTTTTAAAATACTATCCGTTATTGTCAGATTTCTGCAGGTTTTTAGGTGTAGACAGCAATGACGGAGAAGACATTATCGCTGATGTTTTTTTAGACCTATGGGTAAGAAGAGAACGGCTGCAGATCCATACCTCCCTAAAATCATACCTGTACGGTGCGGTAAAAAACAGGGTTTACACTTTGAAAGGTAAAAACCAAAAAATGGAACTTCTGCCCGAAGAGTTCGCATCAGATAAACCGATCAGTGATCACCTCCGCCCTGATGAGATCCTGTTCAGAAAAGAACGCCGCCTCATTATTGAACGTTTTATAGATGAACTGCCCGAGCAGGGCAAGCTTATTTTTTTAATGAACTGGCAGCACCAGCTTGAATACCACGAAATTGCCGAAATTTTAAACATCTCGCCCAATACGGTAAAAACCCATATTTACCGGGCCATCAATTATTGCCGGAAGCGCCTGCTTTTGTTAAATAATCAGTCATAATGTTAACATTACATTAAATCGTAAAATCATGTAATCTGATTGTGCCCTTTTGAATACTTACTTCAAAATGGCATACATGGATGAACATCATTACCTATTGATCATAGGCTACCTGGAGGGAAAAATATCCGAAGAGGAAACTCAATACTTACTGCAAAAAGTTCAAACTGATAAGGAATTTTCTGACGCGTTTGAAGATATAGCCGAGATCTGGTCGGCCAGGAAAGCTGTTCCCAATAACAGCATTAAGGCTCATGATGCCCTGAACCGCCTCAATAAAAAAATAGATCAACTGGATGCCCTGCCAAATGAACCTGTGGCCCAGCGTATCAATACTCTCATTTTAAAGTTCAGGCCATTGCTTGCCGTAGCGGCCTCTGTACTACTATTAGCTTGTGCATTTTGGTTTTATAACACCCTGATCAATAATAAACCTGCCAATGCATTAGCCCTCATCGAAAATCGTACTGCACCCGGCCAAAAGAAGAAGATCAATCTCCCGGATGGTACCGTTGTTACCCTTAACGCGTCAAGCAGCCTGCGCGTTGCCGGCAATTTTGGCGATGAAAAGCGTGAGGTTTATTTAGATGGCGAAGCGTTTTTTGATGTAAAACGAAATCCCCAAAAGCCATTCATTGTGCATACCGGTAAGGTTGCCACCCAGGTATTAGGCACACATTTCAATGTATCGGCCTATGCTAATGATAGTAATATCGTGGTATCCCTTGTACAGGGTAAGGTTCAGGTAGATATGAATGACGACCTGTCCAAACGCATTATCCTCGATCCCGGCAAGCAGATGACCTATTCAAAAACTGATGGACAGGCCCATGTTACCGATTTTATAACCGAAGATATTACCGGCTGGAAGGCAAATAAACTGGTATTTAACTATGACAGCTGGACTGATGCCGCTAAAAAACTGAGCAGGTGGTACGGTATACCGGTACAACTGGAAGACAGCACCTTGCTGCGCTGCAAGCTGAAAGGCACTTTTGATAATATCCCGCTTACAAAAGTGATGGAGCAAATCAAAATGGTTTCGGATATATCATGGAAAATGCAGGGCAATACTATGATCATATCCGGTAAATGTAACTAAACACAAGAAAGGTAAAACTTAATGAAATAAAGAAAGCATAAAACAAAAACAGGCAGTATGATCAGATCACACCACCTGCTCCGTAATCAGGTCCTCGCCAAAGGACTCAATTCAATTTAGTATTAGCAATCTCAAAAATATGAAAAAATATATATTCTCGCTTTTTAGTGCGATTTATTTGACGTGCGCGGTTATGCAGGCCGGCGCAGCAAACCAAAACCGTACTTCCGACCCGGTATGCACCATCCAGGTTTCAGGAAAATCAATCAAAGAAGTGTTTTCCTTAATTGAAAAACAAACCGGGTTACATTTTATACACAATGCTACAGAAGCACAGCTGAGCAAAAAGATAAGCCTTTCTGAAAACAATCAGCCTATTGACGAAGTATTAAAAAAAATAGCCAAACAATCGGGTCTGTCGTTTAAAAGGGCCGATCAAACCATATACGTTCAAACCTCGTCGAGAGTACTGCGTGTTACCGGCAAAGTAACCGACTCACAAACAGGCGAAGCCCTGCCCGGTGTTTCGGTAAGGATAAAAGAAAGCGCCGACGGAACAGTTACCGATGTTACTGGTAACTATCATATCGAAGCAGACGAGAACAGCATTTTAGTGTTTTCCTTTATAGGTTATCAATCACAAGAGGCAGCCGTTTCAGGCAGTACCCTTAATATTTCATTAAAGGCCGATCAGGCTGCTTTAAAGGAAGTTGTTGTTGTTGGTTACGGCAAACAATCGCGTAAGCTGCTTACCAGCTCTATCGTAACCGTTCAAAATAAAGATTTTAACCGGGGGGCATTAAGTAACCCGGCGCAGCTGCTGCAGGGTAAAGTTGCCGGATTAAATATCACCCGCTCCGGCGATCCGAATGAAAGCCCCTCTATCAGCTTACGCGGCCCTTCAACCCTGCGTACCGGCCAGGCACAGGAGCCTTTTTATGTAATTGACGGTATAGCCGGCGCCGATGTAAGACTTGTAGCCCCCGATGATATTGAAACTATCGATATATTAAAAGATGCTTCTGCAACTGCGATATATGGTACCCGTGCGGCCAATGGTGTAATCATCATCACCACTAAAAAAGGTAAAAGCGGTCAAACTGCTGTTGCATACAATGCCTATGCAGGCGTTGAAAAAATTGCCAACAGCATTAAAATGATGAATGCCGCGCAGTTGAGCGATTACCTGAGCAAAAACGGGCTGGCCCTTGACCCATCCGATCAAAAAGGCGCTAATACCGACTGGCAGAAAGAGGTAAGCCGCACAGCTTACTCACAAAATCACAACGTTGCCCTTACCGGTGGCTTTAATCAAACTACCTACAGTGCCTCGGTTAATTATTTTGATGATAAAGGTATTTTGAAAGGCAGCGCACTCAACCGCTTCACCACCAAAATGGCGGTAGAGCAAAAGGCTTTTAATGATCGTTTAAAACTGGGTTTATCTGTAAACAATGCCACCAGCAATTCAGATATTATCCCCAATCAAAACATCGTGTTGTATAATATGCTGCGCTACCTGCCAACAGTACCGGTAATGCAAAACGGCGCTTATACAGAAAACCTGCAGCGGATACAATACTATAACCCTGCAGCTTTACTGGCCGATGCGTATCAAAAAACCAAAAGCAAACTGAGTTTAATAAATGCCACTGCCGAGCTGAAGCTTCCTTTGGGGTTTACTTACAACATCAGCCTGTCAACCCAAAACGAGCAGGTTAACGGCGGATCTTACTACAATAGCCAGTATACGCTTGACCAAGGAGTGCATGGTGAAGCTTACCGCTCATCATTTGAAAACACCCGTAAAGTAGGCGAAACGTTTTTGACCTATGCTAAAACCGCGGGTAAGCATGACATCAACGTATTGGCGGGTTACAGTTTGCAGCAGGATGTGAATGGCGACGGTTTCCAGGCCAATAACCGTAATTTCCCTACTGATGATATCGGTTACCTGAACATCGGCCTTGGCTCGCCTGCCGGCGATTTCAGGACCGACTGGGGAACAACCCCGTATCAAAAACTGCGTTTAATATCGTACTACAGCAGGGCTAAATACAGCTATGATAACAAATACCTGGTGCAGTTATCATTAAGGCGTGATGGTTCATCGGCTTTTGGGGCCAACAACAAGTGGGGTACCTTCCCTTCGGCATCATTAGGATGGAGGATCACCGAAGAATCATTTATGCGCAATCAGCATTTGTTTAATGAATTGAAATTGAGGGCAAGTTATGGTATTACCGGTAACTCGCTGGGTTTTGATCCGCTGATCTCACAGATCAAATACGGCTCGGCTGGTGCTTTTTATTATAACGGCGTGTTCACCAACTCAATCGGCCCATCACAAAATGCCAACCCCGATCTTAAATGGGAAAAAACCACTATGTATAACTTAGGCTTGGATTTTTCAATGTTTAATGGCAGGCTGAGCGGTACTATCGAGGCTTATGATAAAAAAACCAACGATCTGATCTACTTTTACCCGGTATCAACCACCCAGTATTTTGTGGGTACCTTAACCGCCAATGTAGGTTCAATCTCCAACAAGGGATATGAGGTTACCATTAATGCTACACCTGTAGCATCAAGCAGTTTCAGGTGGAATACTTCGATCAACATAGCGCACAACAAAAACAAGCTGGTATCGCTGTCAAACAGCAGCTTTAAACTTGATTCTATTCCGCAGGCAGAGCCTGGCGGCCAGGGCGAAACGGGTTATAAGGTACAGATCCTGAAAACAGGTTACCCGGTTGGCCAGTTCCTGTTATACAAATATGCAGGTAAAGATGCAAACGGCGTATCGCAGTTTTACAGCCACAGCGGCGGCGTTACTACCACGCCAACATCCAAAGATTATTTTTATGCCGGTAACGCGCAGCCTAAATTGGTATTCGGGTTTAACAACAGCTTTACTTATGGCAATTTTGATCTGAACGTTTTTGTACGCGGCTCACTTGGGGGCAAGATCCTGAACGCTACCCTGGCCGATCTGAACCGTACAAGCGATGTAAGGAGCTATAACCTGCCTGCATCATCGGCCAATGAATCGCCAAAGGATGTGAACGCTTATCTATACTCTGACCGTTACATTGAAAGCGGCTCGTATTTACGTTTGGATAACGCTACCCTTGGTTATACCTTCCCGAAATTTACTCCGGGCATCCGCAACCTGCGTGTGTATGTATCGGGCAACAACCTGGCCGTTATAACCGGCTACAAGGGTATCGATCCGGAGATTTCATCAGGCGGACTTACACCGGGTATCGATAACAAAAATTATTACCCGCGCACCAGGGCTTTCCTGTTCGGTTTAAGTGCATCATTTTAAATCATCCACCATTAAAAGATCAACATGAAAACTTCCATTCATAAATATTGCGCCCTGCTTTTTGCGGCCATCACTATATCATCATGCACCAAAGTTGATGTGCCTGTTGAAACCGAATTAACCCCTTCCAACTTCCCTACAACACCGCAGCAGTTTATCCTGGCTTCGGGTGCTGCCTACGCGCAGCTCAGGGGATCGTTTGCACAGTCATACTGGCAAATGCAAACCCTGAGTACCGATGAGGCTATCATGCCTGCAAGGGCCGGTGGCTGGCGCGATGGCGGCCGCTATCAGCAGCTGCATTATCACAGCTGGAACGCCGACCTGCCGCAAGTACAAGATGCCTGGACATGGGGTTTTGGTACCATAAGTACCTGTAACCGTATCATTGCTACTTTTGCCACATCACCCGATAACGCGGCCAAAGCTACCACCATTGCCGAACTGAGGGCTACCCGTGCCATGGTGCTTTTCTTTATGATGGACCTGTACGGTAATATACCGGTAGTAACCACATTCGGTTCGGCTGATAAACCGGCTACCATGGCCCGTAAAGATGTTTTTAACTTTATTGAAAAAGAGCTGAACGAGGTGATCCCTAATTTGAGCACTGTAGTTGACCAAACCACCTACGGCAGGCCAACACAGTTTACCGCCTTTGCCATACTGGCCAAAATGTACCTTAATGCCGAAGTTTACACTGGCGCCGGCCGTTATAATGATGCCGTTAAAATGTGCGATAACATCATCCAATCAGGAAAATACAGTTTGGAGGATGATTACCTTAAAATGTTTTACCCGGATAACGGCCCTAAAGTCAAAGAATTCATTTTCGCTATCCCTTATGACCATGCATTAGCACAGGGCGAACAGTTTAGCTGGTATTCACTGCACCCGGCCTTACAGGCTAAATATGGTTTGTTGTACCGCTTAAGTAACCCATGCAGTACCATCCCATCGTACTACGCACAGTTTAATGATCCTAACGATATCCGTACCAGTCTTTGGCTTATTGGTAAACAGTATGATTTCGCGGGCAATCCTATCATCATTAAAACCACCAAAAAAGGCCTGGATGCTTCATATAGCGGCCCCGACCCTACCGCCCCGGTTGATTTTCAATTAACTTTTACACCGGATCTTACCCTGGTTGATGTACCCACCTTTGAGGTTGGCGGCGATGAACTGGGTAAAGCAAAAGGTATCCGTAATAATAAATACTATCCGGATGTTACCGCTACCGACCGTAACCAAAGTAACGACGTACCGGTTTTCCGTTATGCCGATGTACTGCTGATGAAAGCCGAAGCTATTTTGAGAGGCGCTACTGCAACCAATGGCGAAACCGCATTATCGCTGGTTAACCAGTTAAGGGCTAAGCGTAAAGCAGCAACCTGGACTACTGTCGATCTGCCTAACCTGTTACAGGAACGCGCACGTGAGCTAAACTGGGAAACCTGGAGAAGAAACGACCTGATCCGTTTTGGTAAATATGAAGAGTCATGGGGTTACAAAACTGATAAAGACGTTAACAAACGCCTTTTCCCAATCCCATCTGCCGAGCTTATCTTAAACTCAAAGCTTAAGCAAAATACCGGTTATTAATATCCTTTATACCCCTGTTTTATTTAAAACCCAGCTGTCCCGAGTGTTTTCGGGGCAGCTTTTTTGTTTTTTGGAGGAGGAGTGCCTACTTATAAAAAAAATGTCATTTCGATAGAGCATGGGGCGGCTGTGAGCGCCGGGGCGAAAGAGAAATCTTGTACGCCCTGTAAAGCAATTGTGCATGGCGTACAAGATTTCTCCTAACGCTAACGCTCGTTCCCCAACCGGTTCGTCGAAATGACAATTGGGCTTATTGAAGAATAAATACATCTTAAAATCCTTAACCCTACCCCCAATAAACCACAAACTCTGTTTGCCGTTCACCAACAGTCTTCAATGAAAACTCAAAACCATGGTTCAGCATGATCTCTCGTACCAGGGTTAAGCCTATACCTTGCCCATCTTTTTTGGTGCTGAAGAATGGAGAGAACAGGTTAGCCTGCTGCTCTGCGCTAATGCCATTGCCTGTATCGGTGATCACCAGCTTTTTTTCTTTAGGGTTGATGGTAAATGTTACCGACCCTTTATCATCAATAGCCTCTATGGCGTTTTTCACTATGTTGATGAATGCCTGCTCCAGTTGCTGTTCATCGGCCATGATCTTAATCGGCTCTTCCGGTAAATTAACATTAAGCGACACACCTTTTTCCTCAGCGCGGATGCTCATTAGTTTGGCTACCGAACCAATAAGCTTTTGCAATATAACAGGCTGCTTGTTGGCAGGTGGCAGCTTAACCAAATCGGCAAAGTTGCGCATAAATAAGTTGAGGTTCTGGTTCCTGTCCATAGCTACCTGCAGGGCGTCCTTTATCGGATCGAAATCATGGCCATGCCAAAGCTGGTCGGTTTTCATGGCCGATTGCATAATGGAATTAACCGGGCCGATGGTATTGTTAACCTCATGCGCCATCATCCTGATCACTTTTCCGTAAACCTTCTTTTCGGCGGCAAGGATCTCGGCAGTCAGATCTTCTAACATGATAAAGTGGCGCGAAAATCCGCGGTCGATAAAATGAGATTTTTGCAGCTTAAACGAGTTGATCCCATCCAGCTTAACAACCATGGTTTCGCCCGATTTAAGGACTTTTATCTGCGCAAAAAGCGGATGATCCAAGTCGCTTATTAATTCACCAACCAGGGCTTTTTCATCCATGCCGAGGGCCTGCAGTGCTTTCGGGTTTGCTTGCTGTACGCGGTCATCAAAATCAAGAATAATGATACCTGTTGGCGAGGTATGGATCAGTTTTTCTAAAAAGAAATGCTGTTGCTCCTGTCGTGTCCGTTCGGTTCTTAACTCGTCCATCATCTGGTTATAAACATCAATCAGCGCATCAACTTCCTGTTTGCCGGTTGAAAGAAATTTCACATTAAAATCTTTGTCTTTTATGGCTTCTATACCTTGTAGCAACATTTTTAAAGGCAATACAAGCTGGCGGTAAAGCTGTATTGCCACAACTGCCGAAATAAGAACAAATGCTTCTGCTATGATAAAATAGATCTTATTGTCGATGAAAATAAACCATGCAAGCACCAGGGTAAGCAGGTGCAGGATCACCACAAATAAAATGTATTTAGTCCTCAGCTTCATCGTACGGGATCTGGTATTTTTCGAGTCGCCGGTACAGGGCACTGCGCGTGAGGCCCAGCGCCGCCGCGGCTTTGCTTATTTTGTTTTTATGATGATCTAAAGCCCGTTTTATCATCTCCACTTCTACCTCTTCTAAAGTTAAAGTCCCAACACCCGGCAACTGGATATTGCCCTTTTTTATTGGCGACATTTCCAACTGCGACCTAAAATCATCAACACTCAGTTCATCCCTCCGGCTTACCAAAATGGAGCGCTCCACCAGGTTTTTCAGCTGCCTGATATTACCCGGCAAAGGTAGCTGCTGCAGCCACTTCATGGCCGATGGTGCTACCGACAAATTTGGCCTGTTATAGATCTGCTTTAAGTTATTAATAAAAAAATCAACCAGCAAAGGAATATCCTTGGGCCGCTCGCGCAGGGCGGGCAGGTAAACCGTGATCAGGTTAATACGGTATAACAAATCTTCACGAAAAGTACCACGGTTTACCATTTCATTCAGGTTTTTATTGGTAGCGCACACCACGCGGGTATCAACCGTTTTGGTGCGACTGCTGCCCAATACTTCATAAGTGCGGTCCTGCAATACACGGAGCAATTTTACCTGGCTGCTGGCATCCAGATCGCCTATTTCATCTAAAAAAATGGTGCCTTTGTTGGCCATTTCAAAACGGCCTATCCTGTCAAACCGGGCATCGGTAAACGCCCCGCGAATGTGACCGAACATTTCACTCTCAAACAGCGAGGTAGAAATACCGCCCAGATTAACTTTAATGAAGGGCTTATTACGGCGGATGCTATTCTGGTGGATAGCTTCGGCGATCAACTCCTTACCCGTGCCGCTTTCGCCCATAATCAATACCGAAGCATCAGTTGACGCAACACGGCCTATGGTTTCCAAAATATCGAGCATCCGGGCATCTTCACCTACAATGTTTTCAAAATTATAGGTTTTATCAAGCTGCTTACGGGTCCGGTGTTCGGTCTTTTTATCCTGCAGATCGAGCAGGGTTTTTACCGACTGGATAAGGTGTTCATTAACCCAGGGTTTGTTGATGAAATCATTTGCACCCAGCTTCATGCCTTTAACTGCCAGCTCGATACTCCCCCATCCGGTGATGAGGATAACAGGAATGGCGCTATTGATGGCCTTGATTTTTACAAGCAGATCCATTCCCTCCTGCCCCGATGTATCTATCGAAAAATTAAGATCAAGAATAATGAGCTCTGGCGCTTTTTTCTTGATGATCTTCAAGGCTTCGGCAGGTTCATCGGTACTTACGGCATCATATCCCTCACTTTTTAAAAGCAGGATCAGTGAGGTACGTACGGCAATATCATCATCAATAACCAATATCATAATATGCGGTCAATATCGTAATTATTCTTCGTGTAAAGCAACAGCCGGGTAAATGGCCGCAGCCTGTTTGCCGGGGTACAATGAGCAAATGAGCACCAATAAGTAAACAAATAAAACAGACAATAATATGCCTTCGATATAAACGATAGCCGGCAAATCAAATACATTCAACAGCGGGAATTGGACGGCAAAAAAAGTCCCGATTATGAGCGCCAGCGTTGCCAGGATCATGGATTCGGATACTAACTGAGCCGACACCGATCTGCCTGTAGCACCAATTGCCCGGCGTAAACCAATCTCGCCCCTGCGCATATTGATATTATACCACAACACACCAAACAAACCAAGAGCAACATTGATCACTAAAAATGTACTTACAATAGCTAATATAATCATGGGTACTATTGCAAAATAATTTGCATCTGTTCGTTTATTGGCAAGGTGTTCAATTTCAACATTGGCGTTTTTCATGTAATTGGCCATCGTTTTGTAAAGTTTCCCTTCAAAGGCTGCATCGGCACCGGGATCGACTTTTACCAGTATTTTATCGAGCCAGCGGAATGAACCTGTATCTGTTCTGAAATACATACCCGGGCCAGCTTTTAAATAATCGCCGTTCCTTTTTATGGTTTGTATTACCCCAACTACCTTAAACTTATTTTTATCATCATCATTACCTAAAAGCTTACCAACGGCCGTTTCATTGCCAAAAGTTGCCTCCTTTAAGTCGGCATCAATGATAATGTGCTGGTTTTTACTAACCACATCTTCCTTATTAAACCAGCGCCCTTCTAATAAGGTAACATTCATTACTTTTTCGTAATGATCTTCAACCGTAAAATTATTCAGATGGTCGACGTGTTTTCCTTTAAATGTTAATCCGCCTTGGTTCGTTCGCGATGAAAACGGGATATTACCGCTCACAAAAGTGATCTCTTTTATATGAGGCAATGATTTTATTGTTTTGCGAAGCGTTTCATAATAAAGGTCAAGCGAGTCGACATTTTTTGTTTGGTATGAATTATTATAGTTGATCACCCATACATCCTGGTAATCAAATCCCATTGGTTTTTTATAATTGTTGTAGTAAAACATCAGGAGTGTAAATACCGCAAACAGTACCAGGAAGGATGCCAGCATCTCGGTAATAAGCAGGAAATTCTGCTTTTTTTTATTCCAGATGAGTTTAAATAAATGCTTAAACATAATATTTTGATTTAAGGATAAATGAAATTAAGCTTTGAGCGCTGTGACTACATTCAATTTTGACATGCGCCACGCAGGATAAACACCCGACAGTAAACCAAAAACGAGGCAAACCAGCAAGCCGATAAACAACACTGTAAAATTGATGCTAAGCTCGAGGTTGTCTATCAGGTTAGCATTATTAATAGCATAAAGCGCTATTACCGACAAAATTGTACCGATTAAACCACCCAATAAAGTAAGGATCAGGTTTTCAACAATAAACTGGTAAACCAATGTTTTTGATGATGCCCCAAAAGCTTTTCGTACGCCAATTTCTGACGATCGCTCCATGATACGGGTAATATTGATGTTGACCAGGTTAAGGGTTGGCAGCAAGGTAAAAATGAATACAAAAATGCTGATGGCGGTAACTACGATGAATACGCCGGATTGTTTTTCATTCCCGGTATCAACATAGCTTCTGAAAAAGGTATTGGCGTGGCTGTAAAGGTGTTTAAATTCTTTCCGCTCAACAGGCACGCGTTTTATGATGCTTTCATATTCGGCCTGCATTTTAGGTACATCGCTTGCCGAATTACCAAGCAAGATCCCCATATAGCCACCTAAATAGCCTTTGCTTTTATAATCTTCTTTTGATACGGTGTATGGCAAATAAATATCGCTGTAAAGCATATAATTTGTTACCGGTACGTTTTTTACCACGCCAATTACGCGGTAACTCACATTATCTGCTTCGATGTATTTACCAACTACCGGTGTAACATCGCCAAAGTAGTCCCGTTTCATATCTTCGGATATTATCGCAACGCGATCTGCATTGCTTACCTGCTGTTTATTAAATGGTTTCCCTTCGGTAAAATCATAGTCGAGCACATCCCAATACTCAGCATTGGTGTATTTAAAATTAACTGCTATCTTTTTGTTGTTAACATAGGTATTTGTACCCTTAAACATTGATGATATAGCAACCTTAACAGGGGTTTTCATCATGCCGGTATAATGGCTCAAAAAGTAGTACGACAATGTACTCGACATCATATTGTTATCGCCGCTTTCCTGGATCCGGGTAATGTACAATGACCTGTCCCGCTTTTTATCAGGGTAGTTATCGCCAATTACCTTATTAATAAAAGCAGTTAATACCATCAATATGGTTAAGGTAAAACTGATCCCGAACAAGCTGATGAACGTGAAAAACTTGCGGCGTTTAAGTACTGCTATGGCTATTTTAAAATAATTTTTAAGCATAAATTCAATTTTAAAACCGGTTAATTATTGAACCTGTGCGCCATCAAACAGGCGCACCAAACGGTGGGTTTTGTGGGCCATGTTTTCATCGTGCGTTACCATTATTATAGTGGTGCCATCGTTACGGTTAAGGTTAAGGAGGATCTCCATGATCTCGTTACCCATAGCGCTGTCAAGGTTACCGGTAGGCTCATCTGCCAAAATAATCTCAGGTCTGCCCACTATAGCTCTCGCAATAGCCACGCGCTGCCGCTGCCCGCCGGACAGTTGAGTAGGGAAATGCTTTAAACGATTGGCCAGGCCAACTTTCTCTAATGCCTCGGTGGCCAGTTCCCGGCGTTGCTTAGCGGTGGTATCGCGGTAAAGTAAAGGCAGCTCCACGTTATCAAGTACCTGCAGGTCATTAATGAGGTGATAGCTCTGGAAAATAAAGCCAAGCTTTTTATTTCTGAACTGCGCCAGCTGCTTATCATTCATACCTTCTGTTTTTTGATCATCAATCCTGATCTCCCCTTTTGAAGGCGCATCAAGCAGGCCCATAATGTTAAGCAGGGTACTTTTACCACAGCCCGAAGGGCCCATGATTGATAAAAATTCGCCTTTGGCAATATCAAGGGTTACGCTGTTCAGGGCCAGGGTTTCGATGGTATCGGTGCGGTACACCTTTTCAATGTTTTGTAAACGTATCATGGATTTAAGTTTGAATTATTGAGTTAATGAATTATTGATTTAGTTATAGGTTATTTTTTTGTTTGTTTCAAAGTCGTAAAGCGAAAGATAACGCAACTGGTAGTAAGCTCCCCAAAAATCGCGAAGGGCAGCCACATAATCGCGCTGGGCCTGGTCGTTTTCTCGGAAGGCTATGCCGAGATCGGTAATGCTCAGATCGCCCAAAACATAGCGCTCGCGGGCTATCTGGTATTTTTCGGCAGCTATGCTGTCAGCTTGAGCGGTATAAACCAGTTGTTCCTTCATTACATTAAAAAGCGATACCTGGGTTACTATCTGTTGTTTAAAAGTTTGTTTATCCTGCTCAACAGCATATTCTGTAAACTGCTGATTGGCCAAAGCCGTTTTAGCCCTCGATTTAGATCTGCCCCAATCCAGTATCGGTATTGAAAGCTGCACCTGCAGCAGCTGCTGGTTTTGCGGGTTCTTGTACACATCCGGGATATTGGTAGCCGTATTTGAAAAGCCTAAGCTGGCGGTAAGGGTGGCGGTCAACCCATTTTGTCCTTTGGCTTTAGCCACATCGCGCTTAGCTTCTGCAATACGGCGCGAAAAAGCGATAGCATCCGAGCGGTTAGCATAAGCCTCGGCCAGCACTTTATCTGACGAAACGATCATATTGCTGATATTTTGCGGAACAACCAGTACGATCTTATCATCCCCCTCCTGGCCGGTAAAACTGCGCAGGTTAAGCGTGGCAATCTCCATATCGCGCCTGGCCGTACCTACGGCTTTTTGCGCGTTGATCTTTTCCAGCTGCAACTGCAGGATCTCATTTTTTGATACTTTTCCTAACTCATACTTCAGGTTGGCCACCTTTAAAATCCCCTGTGTATTGGTAAAATTGGTTTCGGCAATCTTGAGGTTTACCTGGGCCAGCAGCAGATCGAAAAAATAGCCTTCTACGTCAACTGCTATTTTTTCCTGTGCTTCAATGTAAGCCTGCTTGCTTTCATTAAACTTCAAAGGCTCAATTTTTTTATCCCATTTCAGGCTATTGAACTGAAACAGTGGCTGCGCGTAATTGATACCGTAAGGAATGCCGTTATACAACACATTATGCCTGTCAAAATCATCAAAGCGCTGCAATTGCGTAGTACCGTAAATAGTACCGCCGGTAGCAGTAATGCTCTGGCTAAAGTTAAGCTGTAACGACGAATTGTCGTTATGGATCGGCTGGAAAAGTATGGTACCATCGGGCTGCTGCACCTGCGAAAATGTTTTGGTATATCCCGGTAAAATACCGCTTAAAGCCAGCTGTGGCTGATAGTTTGATTTGTAGGTGCGGTATTCCCAATATTTGGTTTCGCGCACGGTAGCGGCCTGCTTTGAGGCAATGGAGTTGGCCTTGGCCAGCTCAACCACCTGCTGCAGGGTTAGCCGCAGGGTGTCGCCGCCAGTATGGGCTAATGCTCCTTTGGCTATGATTAATAATAATATGATGTATAAATATTTCATTGTGCTCAAGTCGTTTTTTTGAACCGTCATTGCGAGGAACGAAGCAATCCCAGATTAGCAAATCCGCTCTGTACAATTCGCGATTGCTTCGTTCCTCGCAATGACATTTTTTATTTCTAATTCTTCACCGTTACTTCCTTCGAGTTTTTGTATTCGCTCATATCCGATGTAATGACCTCATCGCCGGGCTTTACACCATCCCGGATCTCCACGTAATCAAAATTGGTGAGGCCGATATGTACCGTGCGGCGTTCGGCCTTACCGTTGTTCAGCACAAAAATGTCCTGAACAGATGGGCCTTTAAATGCCGGGCCATTAGCCACACGCATGATCTTGCTGTGTGCAGCCGTCACCAAAAAAACATCGACCTTCATATTAGGCCTGAGCAGTTTACTCGCCCTGTCATCCAGCAGCACATCAAAAGAAATGATGCTGTTTTGTACCGATGGGGATACATTGCTCACATGCCCACGTAGCTGTGCATCATTGATCCGCACAATCACCGGCAAACCGCTATGTACCTGATCAGCTACGTTATCTGAAACACTGCCCTGGATCCTGAAGCTGCCCAGATCGGCAATGCGGGCCAGCGTTTCACCTTCGTGAATGTTGGCGCCAATATTTTTATTTACATAAGTAATTACCCCGGTGCGTGTTGCCACCACATTTGCCAAATCAAGCTTGCGTTGTAGTTCTTTAAGGTCGTTTTGCTGGATATCAGCCGCGATTTCTGCCTCCCTGATTTCCAACTGCATAGTTTGCTGTTTGCTTTTGATCTCGTTCTCCAATTGCTTTTTTTCGAGCTGGGCAACTTTAAGGTTCAGTTCGGCCTGTTCAATGCCTTCGCGGGTACCGCCGCCGGCTTTATACAGGCGCTTGGCATTTTCAACGGCATCGGCAAGGTTACTGATCCGCAGCTGTTTAATGTCATTGTTTGATTGGATATCGTAAAAGCTTTTGTTCAGATCAAGCTTGAGTTTGCTGATCTCGGTGCGTTTGGTTTCGAGCTGAAACTTTTGTTTTTCAAAATCGGTTTGGGTAGCCGATTTATCCAGTGTTAATATTGATTGACCTGCTTTGATCTTGTTACCCGCGTCCATCAGCGCACTTTTGATAGAAGCATTTATCGGACTGGTGATGATCTCTTCAAACTCCGGCAAGACTTCGCCCGTAGCATTTACGGTGTTTTCGATATTGCCAATTTCAACTTTGGCGGTAGTTATTTCAGATTGGGTGATGGTTGATTTAATATATCCCCGCAAAAGCATCACAGCAAACACCAAAACAGCTATGCTGATAATGATGACAAGCGCTGTTTTTTTGCGTTTGGCAGTTGTAACTTCAAGTGTAATTTCCTTATCCATTGTGATAAATTTGGATAAGGTTTTGCAAGAGCTATACCAATATTAAAATACTAATAATCAATAAATTATGAATTTTCAATTTTCAAAAAGTGATCGATATCGGACAAAGTTTTCTATATCGACCGTGGACGCTGATTTTTTTGCCCCGTCCTGAAAAAGCTATACAGGTTTGTGATGCGGAGAGTTTAAACAATTCAAACATTAAACTCATGTCATTGCGAGGAGCGGCATGGGCTAAAGCGCCTGGAGCGACGTGGCAATCTCGTAGCAAATGCATAGTCGCTTTGCATATTCGATAGGCATTAGCTACGAGATTGCCGAGCTATCGCTTATAATGACGTGACTGTAAGTTATTGATTATTAAGTATGTTTTTTTTGATCGATTTATGAATATGGGCGTTGCCTGCGGCCCGTGCTATCCGCTCATACTGCACAGGCATTAGCCACAAGGCCGGTATCCGCTACTATCACTAACGCGCCCCCCGCGCACCATCGTTGAAATATATTTTACACGTCATTTCATTTTTTTCAGGTTCCCCTGATAGTTACTCGCAATGACATAACTGTAAATACTGACTATCAGATAAAACTGCAATGATTTTGCTGGTATTTTACACTTCCAAATGCTTCCTGATCTTCCCTAACAGGTCATCTATCTCAAAAGGTTTGGCTAAAAAATCATCGGCACCGGCATCATAGGCTGATTTTTCGATATCGCGGCTTGCTGAGATCATGATGATCGGGATCCCTTTGGTAGTATCGTCATTTTTTAGTTTACGGCAGATATCGCGCCCGTCAAAACCCGACATCCAAATATCGAGCAACAAAAGATCGGGGAACTCAGTTTTCATATCTAAAATGGTCGCTCCATTTACCGTCGACGAAACCTGGTACCCCTCAAAATCAAGTATGATCTCCACCGCATCCACAATCCCCGGATCATCGTCCGCTATCATGATCTTTTTTGTATTTTCCACCTATCCCCTAACCCACAAAAATCAAGCCCATATAGCAATACCGGGGACTTTATTTGAATAAAATTTATTGCTGAAACTTATCTGTGGACCAAGCTTATTCCCAAAACATCTATTAACTTAAAAATCAGAGTAATCTGCCGGATGAAGAAAGATAATATCAGCATGAGAAACGTTATGCTGGTATTCAGCTTTAGCCGAAAGTGTTTTCCAGTAAGCATCTTTCCCAAAAGTGTCCCAATGCTTGTCCCGGTCTTCTTTACTGTTAAAAGTGGTCATGTACATTAAATTAGGCATGTGGCTGCCTGCAATAACCTCCGAATAAAAAACAGCATTAAAACCAAGCCTTTTAAAAAGACCTATTTCATCGCCTGTGTTAAACATGGTTACCTTGTTTACATTGTATTTTTCGGTAGGGCTTTCGTAACTGCGCAATTCGTAAACCCTGTTGGCTTTGTTAGCTGTAAGGTTTGGAACTTCTGTTGAAGGCATACCCGGAAAGGCCTGCAATATAATTGTTTCCAAACGGGTATAAGGCTGCTCATTATATGCAGCATCAATGTATTCCTTTCCATCGGCAAGGTATGTGGCATCGGCTTGCAACTTTTGGTCAATTCCCATTAATTTATCCCAGGACTGAAACGGGGTAAATACATATAATAGCCTGGCCGTATCCTGTTGAGCTATAGGTTTAAACACACCAACATTTTTAATACCGGCCCTATGCAGCGCAGGTATATAGGCCTGCTGCAAATACTTTTCAATTGTACTTTCCTGGGCCTGGGTTTTGTAATGATATATTTTAAGCCGATAATAATTACGCGCAGGCGCAATGCCAAATACTGCAGCTACAATAAAAAAGCAGGCTAAAAAAGCTATGGAAGATTTTAAAAAAGAGTTCATAACGGCCGAAGGTTTTCGGGGTAAATATAACCTCATTTTAGCAAAGTTGTGTTAAGCCCATTTATATATTTACCCCATTTTTCCAGCATCTCCATCAGGTCTGAAAGCTTCATGGGCTTGCTCAGGTAATCATTCATTCCGGCATCCATACAGGCCTGCCGGTCTTCGGGCATAGCATTAGCTGTCATGGCTATTATTACCGGCTGCTCCTGCATATTGCTGCGGATAAAGCGGGTTGTTTCCAAACCATCCATATCGGGCATTTGTACGTCCATCAAAATCAGGTTGTATTGTTTTGCCACCATGGCATTTAAGGCCACGTGCCCATTTTCGGCAATATCGGCGCTATAGCCCATTTTACTTAGCATGTGTATAGCAAGCTTTTGGTTTATTAAATTATCCTCGGCTATAAGAATGCTCATGGGGTAATTTTTAGCAAACTCTTTTGAAAAAACAGTTTGCACCGGCTGATACTCGATTTTGATGCCACTGCCAGCCTTTAGCTGTTCAACAATATGCTTATGTAAAAGATTATGCTTGGTAGGTTTGGTCAGTACCGCGTTAAACACATTATCATCCCGCTTAGCTTGTTCACTGCCTATTGAGCTTAGCAGCAAAATGGGCATTTCAGGAAATTTCTGCTTTACTTCTTTAGCCAGCTGCAGGCCGTCCATTTCGGGCATGCTCATGTCTGTTATCAAAAGGTCAACATGTTCGCCCTGGTCGTCAAGCACCTTTAATGCTTCTGTTGCTGATGCCACAACTACAGGATCATATTTCCACTGTCTCAACTGTGTATCAATAATATCGCGATTAGTGGCATTATCATCAACAAATAAGATCCGTTTATTTTCAAGCTCGGCAAGGTTAAGGTGAACGTAATTTCGTTTTACGTTTTGCCCCACTTTTGATTTTAAGGTAAACGAAAAGGTAGTACCCCGCCCCATTTCACTTTGCACACTGATCTCGCCGCCCATTAGCTTAACCAGCTTTTCGCTGATAGCCAAACCCAAACCTGTACCTCCGTATTTACGCGTGGTGCTTGAATCAACCTGCGAAAATGGCTTAAACAAGCGCTCCATTTTATCATCGGCAATACCAATGCCTGTGTCCCTTATTTTAAAGATCAAATCAAGGTCGTCCCCCTTCTGCTCTTTTACACCTACGCTTATAAAAACTTCGCCCTGAGTTGTAAATTTCACAGCATTACCTACCAGGTTGATCAATACCTGGCGAAGACGTAATGAATCGCAAATGATCTGAACCGGCACATTATGTTCAACCTGGTACACCAGGTCGAGATTTAGACGTGAGGCTTTTTCGGCAAAAACATCCAAAACACTTTCTATGCAATCCCGCAGATCAAAATCTTCTTCATCAAGCTCCATATTGCCCGATTCAATTTTGGAAAAATCGAGGATGTCATTAATAACGGTCAGCAACGCATCGCCGCAATTTTTTATGGTTTCGGTATACTCTTCCTGTTCGTTGGTCAATTTGGTACTGGCCAGTAATGTTGCCATACCTATAACACCGTTCATCGGTGTACGGATCTCGTGGCTCATGGTAGCCAGGAAAATACTCTTGGCTTTATTGGCATTTTCGGCTTCTTCACGTGCTTTTTCTGATGCCTCACGGGCCAGGCGCTCGTTGGCTGTCATTTTCACCAGGCTCTCGGTACGTTCCTTTACCTGGCGTTCCAGTACGGTTTTCTGCGCTTTGAGAAATTTAACCCGGTATTTAAAAATGGAGTATAATAAAGCAACTATAGTTACTGCCGCAATTAACTTAAACCACCAGGTTAACCAAAACGGAGGCACAATGGTAATTTTCAACCCCGTTGTAGCCGGCGACCATAACCCTGACGTATTCTGGTATTTTAATTTAAAGGTGTATTCGCCCGGGGGCAAATTGGTGTATGAAGCAGTATTTCTGCTACCAACGTTATTCCAGTCTGTATCAAAATTTTCGAGTATATAACTGTAGTTCTTTTTATCAGATGAAGAATAATCAAGCGCTGCATACTGTAATGTGATTACCGATTGCCTGTACGATAATTTGACCGACCGTGTATCGCTTATATCCTGTTTTAATGGAGATGGATCATCTTTGTCGCGGGCAATTTTTACCGTTTTATTGAACAATTGAAAATTGGTGATCACCAGGGGCATAAAGGCCGATGGTTTTAAGATCTGCCCTGGAGTAAATGAATTAAAGCCGTTAATACCTCCGAAAAAAATCCTGCCTTCTTTTGTTTGCAGGGCCGAATGTGATTTAAATTCTTCATCCTGCAGACCATCTTCGATGGTATAGTTTTTAAAAGTGTGCTTAACCGGATCATAGTTGGATAAGCCATTGTTGGTGCTAACCCATATAGTACCCAGCTTATCTTCGCGTGTTGCATAAATTACATCACTTGGCAAGCCATTTTTGGTAGTAAATACTGTAAAATGTTTAGTAACCGGGTTAAAAAGGTTAAGCCCCGAAAGGGTACTGATCCAAATGTGGCCTTTGCTATCCTCAAATAAATCGGGGATGCTGTTATTGCTGATGCTGTTATGTTTTTCATCATGCTGAAAACGGGTGAAGGTTCCGGTTTTCCTGTCCATCAAATTTAACCCGGCGTCAAAAGTGCCCACCCAAAGGTTATCATTATGATCTTCGAGCAATGAATAAGCCCTGTCACTGCTGATGCTTTTGGGATCATTAGGATCATACCGAAACGCCGAAAATGTGCCCGACTTTTCATCAAATAAATCAAGCCCTCCATTATAAGTACCTGCCCAGGTGCGGTCATCACGGGTTTGGATAAGCGCATAGATATTATTATTACTTAAACTACCAGGCTTTGCGGCATCATGCTTAAAGGTAGTAAACCTCCCGGTTTTAGGATCAAAACGGCACAAACCATCTCCCCACGTCCCCATCCAGAAATTACCTTTTAAATCCTGGGTAATCTTCAACACATAATTTCCGCACAGGCTGTTGGCATTAGCCGGATCATTCACGTAGTGTTTAACGGTACCATCCTTGTTAAACACGTTAACCCCACCACCATCGGTACCTACCCAAATATTGCCTGCCTCATCTTCATGCAAACAAAGTACAAAGTTATTGGCCAGGCTGTTTGGTGATGAGTTATGCCTGAAATGCGAAAAGCTTTCGGTACTGCGTTTATATAAGTTAATGCCCCCGCTAAAGGCCCCAAGCCACATGTTGCCCATCCTGTCCCTGCAAATACTGTAAATAGAATTGCCATTCATGCTGCCTCTATCAATATCATCATGCTTATAGGCTGTTATTTTACCGGTAACCATATTCAGGATATTAACGCCATTATTTTCAGAGCCTATCCACAAATTACCGTTCAAATCCATCCCTAAGGCCAAAATGGTATTGCCCGAAATACTATTAGCATCTTTTTCGTTATGGAGATAATGCTTAAATGTACCCGTTTCTGCAGTAAATAAATTAAGACCGCCATCCTCGGTACCAACCCACAACCGATTGGAGTTATCTTCATAAATGCAGCTTACGTAGCTTCCGGAAATGCTTGAATTTACCCCATGCTGATTTTGATAGCGGGTAAAAGTTCCGGTTTTTCTATCAAATAAGTTAAGACCACCGCTTAAGGTACCAACCCATAAACGATGTTTTGAATCTTCCTTAAGTGCAGTTACGTCATCGTCGCTTAGCGAAGACGAGTTTGTATCACTGTGTTTATAATGGGTGATCTTATTGTTAGGAATATCAAACCTGTCAAGTCCGCCTTTTTGACTTGCTACCCATAAAATACCCTCATGATCAAATATCAGCCGGTTTACAAGATTACTTGAGATGCTGTTGGGGTTGGCGCTGTCATGAAAATAATGTACAAACTTACCCGTTCTACGATCAAGTTTATTCAGGCCAAAAAGTGTAGCCAGCCAAATGTTGCCATCTTTATCTTCTGCAATGTCCGATACCAGATTGCTACTTAATGAATTATCATCCTGGATACTGTGTTTATATATCACAAAACCGTATCCGTCATAGCGGTTAAGGCCATCACGGGTACCTATCCATATAAAACCGCGGCTATCCTGAATTACGGAGCTTACATTAATTTGAGATAAGCCTTCGCGGGTGCCAATATGCTCAAATTTAAGGTTCCTATCCTGCGAAAACCCGTTTTTAGCAACCAATAAGGCAACTACAATAAATAAATATTTATAAATATTCACAGTAACGGGCTGTATTAAATTTAATGAAAATCTATTTCTTCAAACAAGAAACAAAATGGCTTATAGCTTAGCTTATACGGCCATTATATTTATAAGTTTAATGTAAATAAAAAAAATAATAAAACAGATACTATTAAGCAATAGTAAATCCTATAGCAAAAGCCCCAAAAATCATGAGATAAAAAAAGCCTCCCGGCAAATACCGGGAGGCTTACAATATTTAAATTATCAATATAACTTACAGCTCTCTTACCCAAATATTACGGAAGCTAAGCGGTTCGCTTTTATCGCCGTGGGCCTGCAATTTAATTGGCGAAGCGCCATGTTTTTTACCTTCGTACGATGGTTTGCCAATGTACTGTGTAGGGCCAAGCAACTCAAAGTTGTTTTCAACCAGCACACCGTTAAAAAACACGGTAGCCCTTGCTGCCGATTTCAATGAACCATCCTCGTTAAATACAGGAGCAGTCCAGATAACATCGTAAACATTCCATTCGCCGGGTTTACGGCCAGGGTTTGCCAAAGGGATTACTTGTTTGTACAAGCTGCCTGCCATACCGTTAACGTAGGTTTTGTTTTCGTACGAATCTAAAACCTGTAACTCGTAACCGGCATCGCCCTTACCTATTGAAGCTAAGAATACACCGCTGTTACCGCGGGCCTGGCCGCTGCCTGTAATGCTTGCAGGCACTTTCCACTCAATATGCAGCTGGTAATTGCTAAAAGTTCTTTTGGTTTCGATATTACCGGTAGCTTTGTTTACGGTAAGCACATCACCCTTTACCAACCATTTGGCCGGGGTTTTATCTTCAACAGAAACCCATTCGTCAAGGCCTTTACCGTTAAACAAAATGATAGCGTCAGACGGTGCATCGCCTAAATTTTTACCTGGTGTAACTACTTTAGGGATTGGCTCCCAAATCTCGGTATCTTCGGGTTTAGCGTTTTGCGCGTTCGCCATGAAGCAGCTTCCTGCTAAAAGGGCGGTTAGTATTAATGGATATTTCATCTCTCTAAAAATAATTGGTTTAAACGTGAAGGGTATCTTTCAGGTATGAAGCACTTTTGGTGATGCTCACATACGGATCAATATTGGTATAGTTTTCCTGCTCAACAATAAAATGCTTAATGCCTGCAAGTTTAGCTTTGCCCAATATGGTTTTAAAGTCGATATCTCCATTGCCTATTTCGGTATTCAGTTCGGCATTGGTCTTATCCCTGTCTTTAACATGCACAAACGCAAAACGGCCCGGGTGTTTTTCAAAGATCTCAACCGGGTTTTTACCGGCGCGTACTACCCAGTAAATATCCATTTCCATGGCAACCAGCTTAGGATCGGTATTGTTTAGCACTACATCATAAAAAGTAGTATCACCAACCGGCGCCCATTCAAAGTTGTGGTTATGATACCCTAATTTTAAGCCCGATTTTTTCAGAATCTCGGCAATCTTGTTCATCTTTTCGGCAATGCCTTTACAGTCATCAACTGTTTTAATGAAGTTATGATTTAAAGCAGGGATAATGATGTGCGACTGACCGATGGTGTTAGCCACTTCAATGTAAGCGTTCAGGTCGTCCATTTTGCCGTCGCCCAGATATTGATCTAAACCGTAATGTCCGCTTGGCGTTGTTAAGCCGTTATCTTTTAAAAGCTGGCTAAACTCTTTACCCTTTAATCCCCAATAACCGGTTTCTTTGTTAAAACCAAAGGTTTCAACCTCGTTATAACCGGCTTTTGCTACCTGTGCAATAACACCTTTTACATCTTTGGGTAATTGATCGCGCAGGCTATACAATTGCAGGCCCACTTTATTTGAAGCTTTTGCCGATACCAACTTTGGTGCAATAACCGCACCGGCTGCTATTAATCCGGCTTGTGCTAAAAATGTTCTTCTGGTTGTCATGTATTTGTTTTATTAGTTTAGCTTTTTAGAGTGATAAGGTGATGTAAGGTTTAAACATCACAAATATGCACCGCTTTTTTAAGCGAAGCTATTTTGTCTTTTTGTTTGGGGATAAACTCCTGTGCAACAAAGCCCTTATGCCCTACTTCAACAATGGCACGCATAATGGCCGGGTAATAAAGCTCCTGTGTTTCGTCAATCTCGTTACGTCCGGGCACACCACCGGTGTGGTAATGTGCTATATACTGGTGATTGGCGCGAATATTACGGATCACATCTCCTTCGTCTATCTGCATATGATAAATATCATAAAGCAGCTTAAAATTTTCAGAACCAAGCCTGCGGCAAAGTTCAGCACCCCACTCTACCCTGTCGCACTGGTAATCCTTATGGTCAATCTTGCTGTTAAGCAATTCCATTACCAGTATTATATTATGTTTTTCGGCAAGTGCCACCATAGGTTTCAGGCCTTCAACACAGTTGTTCCAGCCTTCCTCATCGGTTTTACCACGACGGCTCCCGCTAAAGCAGATCAGGTTTTTATAACCGGCTTCTGCCACCAACGGAATCATTTTGGTATAGTTTTCATGCAGTTTGGCATGATACACCTTATCACCAAACCCATCGGTAAGATTAATCTCCGCCCCGTTGCACATGGAGGAGAACAGGCCATATTTTTTGAGTGTAGGCCAATCTGAAGGGCCAACAAGGTCGATGCCTTTTATGCCGATATCTTTTGCGGCTGCACAAAGCTGATCTACCGTAAAGTCACCGTAGCACCAGCGGCATACCGCATGGTTAATATTGCCTTTGAGCTTATCATCAGCCTGCATATGTTTTTCTGTTTCGGTGGTAAATGAAGATAATACGCCCGACGCGCCGATAGCGGCCGTGCCCGCGATCATGCTTTTAATAGCCGAACGCCTGTTTTGATTTGATGCCATGATTATATTTCGGTTTGTGCAGAAGGTTCCTGAATATCCAAACCTGGCTTTGTGGCCATGCTGGTTTTATCTTTAAAAAATGCCAGGAAAAAGATCAATACCACAGCAGCAATACCGGCAGGGATCAGCCAGATAGTTTGCCAGTTATGTGATGTTTCAGATATTTTCCAATGATCAACAATAGGGCCTGAAATGTACGAACCGATAAGCATACCAACACCGTAAGTTGCCAGCGTAATAAAACCCTGAGCTGCGCTTTTAAAACGCTCGCCTGCTAAATTATCAGTATAGATCTGGCCGGTTACAAAGAAGAAATCATAACAGATACCATGCATTACTATACCGGCTATCAGCATCCAATAGTTTGAGCCCGCGTCACCGTATGCAAAGAAGATATAGCGTAATACCCAGGCAAGCATACCAATGGCCAGCATTTTTTTAACGCCGAAGCGCACAAAAAACAGTGGCATAGCTGCCATGAAGGCCAGTTCGGACATTTGGCCCATTGACTGTACACCGGCAGCAGCCTTAACGCCTACTTCATTTAAAAAAGGATTGGTAAAGTTGTAGTAAAATGCTAAAGGCACACATATAGCTACCGATGCCAAAAAGAAAATCAAATACGACTTGTTTTTCAATAACCCTATCGAATCTAAACCAATGATATCGCCAAATGTAGTTTTCTGACCTTTCTTTACCGGAGGGGTATCAGGCAGTGTAAAGCTTAATAAGCCTAATATCAATGATGCTACTGATGCCATTTTAAAGGTAAGCACCAGCGTTCCGCTTTTTTCCCATCCCAACAAGCCAATAGTTATGCCGGCAATGATCCATCCTGCTGTTCCAAATACCCTGATAAGAGGAAACTCCTTACTTGGGTTTTGCATCTGCTTAAACGAAACCGAATTTACTAATGCCAGCGTTGGCATATAAATGATCATGTAAAACAGGATATTAGGGTAAAACTTATCAAAATCGGCAATGGTAGTTGCGTAATATAATGATGCTGCACCCAGTAAGTGAAGCACCCCTAATATTTTTTGTGCCGAAAAGTACTTATCAGCAATAAGCCCGATAACAAAAGGAGCTATAATTGCACCTAACGATTGTGTTGCATAAGCCCCGGCATTTTGTGTACCGGTAGCCTTTAACGTAACCGTTAAATAAGTACCCATTGTTACAAACCACGCGCCCCAGATAAAAAACTCCAGGAACATCATTGTTGAAAGCTTTACCCTAATTCCAATATTCATAGTTATATTTTAAAGCCGGATTTAATTATCCCCATTATTTTTTTAATGATAAAATGTATTTTACTATCTCTTTGGCATCAGCTTCAGGTAATGAAGGGTGCGGGGTCATGGCAATGTTGCCCCAGTTACCGCTGCCGCCGCTGATGATCTTTTTAGCAAGCATTTCGATATTAGCGTCTGAAGCTTCATATTTACCTGCTATATCCTGGAATGCAGGGCCGATAACTTTGGTATCAACTTTATGACAGGTGCTGCAATCTAACGATGCCATTAATTTTTCGCCGGCTGATGAACCTGCAGAACCGCCTGCTGATTCGGTACCTGTTTTTGCTACAACTGTATCAGCATTAGCATCGGCAGCTTTTGCACTTTGGTTTGCGCCATTGGTGCTGTCACTGCCACCGGTGTTTTTTGATGAATTTCCGCCACAGGCAGTAACCACTGCGCTGATACAAAGAATAAAGAATACTTTTTTCATAAAAGTTTAATTGTGGTTTTCGATGATAACCTTACAGAAAATCTGTTCCTTAACAAAGCTCCTGCCGTTTTCATCATGTAATTTTAATTGGGTTGGTTAATCAGGCGAAAATTACAACTTTTTATCATAAATAAAACCTCATTAAACCGATATAGCACCTAATGAAGCAGTTTTTTTACGTGAGCGCATGTAAATTACCAGGCCAACAAATGCAACGATTAATACAACCGGGATGATCAGGGTTGTATTCAATACCTCCGGACCAGCTGCCGACCGTGCCGCGTCAAACGCCTTAGCCATATCCGAACCTGCCGGGGCCGAACGGTAAGCATCCAGACTTGCGCCTGCCGGTAATTTTGAAGCCATGATTTTATCGTAAAAACCACCCATGAACATCATATAAATAGATACCCCGAACATACCGGCTCCGCCCATCAGGTTTAAACCTACGGCACCCGTACGCGGCAGGTTTTCGGCCACAAAACCTATCATACATGGCCAGAAGAAAGCTACTCCCAGACCAAAAACTACCGCTGCAAAATAGATGGCATCGCCATGCAGATGAACCATCAGGTAAATGCCCAGGGCCGATAAAATAGCGGAGATCAGCAATACACCCTGCGGCGCTAAACGGTGTACAATAGGGCTTGCGAAAGCACGGCCCAACACCTGTACCGAAGCAACAAAGGTTAAAATTAGTATGGCGTTATCCGTTACCGTTTTGAATAAAACATCTGTCCACTGGTTGGTAAAAAGCTCGGTAATAGCTGTGCCGAACATGCAAATGATCATGAACAGAAACAAAGGATTAACTAATGCTTTGTACATATCGTTGGTACTAACACCGGCCGAAACCCTTTCGGTAACCGGGAAGTCTAATTTAGAGAACAGGTAACCATAAGCTATGGTAGGGATCAGCATCAGCGCAATTTCAACCTGCGAGATCCAGTACGGCTTTGGCGATACACCATGGGCCAAAGCAGTATCCAGTCCGAATACGATTAGAGTACCGATTACGATACCCGCCGGGAACCAGAGGTGAAAGTGGTTAAGCTTAGTGGTTTTATTGTCTGTGTACAACGAAGCTACAAGCGGGTTACAAGAAGCCTCAACTGTACCGTTAGCAATACCTATCATTAAGGTAGAAAGGAACAGCGTCCAGTAGCCATTAGCAAAAATGGTGAGCAGGATCCCTATCAAGTGAAATATGAAAGCCGATACCAGCAGTTTTTTCATGCCGATAATATCCACAATAAAGCCACCGATAATGATAGCCAGCGGAAAGCCCCAGAAAGCAGTTGCCGCAATGGTGCCCAGTTGTGAGGCGTTCAAGTGAAATCTTACCCCCTGGTCGTTCAAAATCCCGGCACGGATACCGAATGATAATGAAGTTACCAGCAACGACAGGCAGCTTGCCCTGAATAGCTGTGTACGGTTAATAGTTTGCATTTTTAATTATTTAGGTTATATGATAATTGGTTAATTGGTTGTATCAAAATGCATTTTGCTGAATTGCTTCAGCTTTATATTTGCCCGCTTTGTGAATCCCATCTTTACCTGGCGGGGGTATTAAATTTAATACATGTCATTGCGAGCGTAGCGCGGCAATCGCATGCTATACAGAGCGGATCTGCACAGTTCGCGATTGCTTCGTTCCTCGCAATGACATAGGCGGTTATATCCCTAACGTTTTCCTGTTAAACGCGTCATCAGAACCTGATGCTGCGAAATCATCAAAAGCACGTTCAGTTACACGGATAATATGATCTTTGATGAATTGGGCACCTTCTTTTGCACCGTCTTCCGGATGTTTAAGCGCGCATTCCCATTCAAGCACAGCCCATCCTTTGTAATCATATTGTGTTAATTTGCTGAAAATCGATTTGAAATCAACCTGTCCGTCGCCCAATGAACGGAAGCGACCGGCGCGGTCAACCCAGTTCTGGTAGCCGCCATAAACGCCCTGGCGTCCGGTTGGGTTAAACTCTGCATCCTTAACATGGAACATTTTAATGCGCTCATGATACAGGTCGATATATTCCAAATAATCCAAACACTGCAGTACAAAATGCGATGGATCATAAAGCAAATTGGCGCGTTTGTGGCCTTTTACATGGTCAAGGAACATCTCATAAGTGATCCCGTCATGCAGGTCTTCGCCCGGATGGATCTCGTAACAAAGATCGATGCCGTTATCTTCGTAAACATCCAGTATTGGGGTCCAGCGTTTGGCCAGTTCGCCAAAAGCAGTTTCAACTATACCTGCAGGGCGCTGCGGCCACGGGTACATCATTGGCCAAAGCAAAGCACCGCTAAAGGTAACTGAAGCATTTAAGCCTAAATTTTTTGAAGCCTGCGCAGCATATTTTAATTGCTGTACGGCCCATTTTTGTCTTTCGGCAGGGTTGCCACGCAAATGTTCAGGGGCAAAGCCATCAAACAGGTCATCATAAACCGGGTTTACGGCAACCAGCTGACCTTGCAGGTGGGTTGATAGCTCGGTTATTTCTAACCCGGCAGCGTTAACGATGCCTTTAATTTCATCGGCATAAGTTTTGCTTTCGGCAGCTTTTTGCAGGTCGATAAAACGGGTATCATTAGTTGGCAGCTGAACGCCTTTGTAACCCAAACCCGCTGCCCACTGGCAAATAGATTCAAGGCTGTTAAATGGTGCCGTATCTCCTATAAATTGTGCTATAAATATGGCAGGTCCTTTTATAGTAGTCATGTTTTTTGTTTTAAATAGATGATAAATTAAATAGTAAAATCAGTCCATTTGGTATCCGATTTACCTGATGCTATCACATTTTCGATAAAGGCCATTCCGCGAACGCCCTCTTCAATGCCCGGGAAATCCAGTTCTTCCGGAGTTGCTTCCTTACCTTCCAAACCGGCCTTAACTGTTAAGGCAAAATTACGGTAGAGGTTGGCAAACGCTTCCAAATAACCTTCCGGGTGACCGGCAGGTGTACGTGTATTATGCTGAGCGAATGAGCTGGTATAACCACCGCCTGTACGCCAGGTTTCGGCGGGTTTATCAGTATACATTACTGTTAGTGAATTAGCATCACTCTGGTGCCATTCCAAACCGCCTTTTTCACCATAAACCCTGATCTTTACATTATTTTCTTCGCCGGCTGCAATTTGAGTGGCAGTAAGCACACCGCTTGCACCGTTGTTAAATTTCAACAGGGCAGCACCATCGTCATCAAGCTTGCGACCTTCAACTACGATGTTGATATCGGCACAAATTTTAGTAACCTGTAAGCCGGTAACATATTCGGCCAGGTTAAAGGCGTGGGTACCTATATCGCCCATTGCACCTGCAATCCCGCTTTTACCCGGGTCGGTGCGCCATGAGGCTTGTTTGTTATCTTCTCCTTCTAAAAAGCTGCTCAACCATCCCTGCGGATATTCAACATAAACTTTTCTTATAGCGCCTATTGCACCTGCTTTGATCAGTTGCTTAGCTTCCTTAACCATCGGGTAGCCGGTGTAAGTATGAGTTAAGCAAAATAGTTTTCCTGATGCCTTAACTACTTTTTCCAGCTCTTTGGCCTCATCAAGCGAAAAGGTCATGGGTTTATCAAGCACCACATGGAAACCATTCTCCAGCGCCATTTTGGTTGGGGCAAAATGCACATGGTTAGGCGTTACAATGCTAATTACCTGCACGCGTTCATCTTCGGGCAGTTGTTTTTCTTTTTCAATCAGTTCCTGGTATGAGCTGTATGAGCGGCTTGCAGGTAAGCCAAGCAAAAGGCCGCTGGCTTGTGATTTTTCGGCATTGCTGCTAAAAGCGCCGCAAACCAGTTCATACTCGCCATCAATACGGGCAGCTATGCGGTGTACAGCACCAATAAAGGCACCTTGTCCGCCGCCGATCATTCCTAATCTTAATTTCATTTGTTTTTGTTGGGGTTGATGTTTTTTGATTAAAGGCTTCTCAATCGATTGTATACATCAAAAACAGCATTATTACATAATGCTGTTTTTGATGGCAATTCAAATTTTGTAAAAACCAAAGGTATAATCAATTGATATTGCAATTTTTTAGGTTGCCCAGGCTTTATCGCCTTTTTTGTATGGCAGGTTGCCGTCATATTTACCAGGAACGGCAATATAACGCAATGCCTGTGTAGCACCCGGTTTTGAAGTGAAGAAACCCAGCAGAGTTAATTCCTTCATCATCCTGAAGTAATGGTTAGGATCTTCGGGCTTTTTGGTTTTGGTGTAATCTTTTTGTTCTTTGTCAAGCGCGGTTAACAGTTCGGTACGTTGCTGAGGGGTAGCTTCCATAAACTTTTTACCGAATTTTTTGTCGCTTGCATCATTAAGGTCATTAAGGCCTTTGGTGAAAATTTTCTGATCATCGGTTTTGTAGCAATCCTGTACCATTACTGACATAAACTTGCCAATTTCGGCAGCTTTAGCACCCGGGCTTGATGTTGCCGGCAAAATGGTTTCGCCAATTTCATCCATCAGGGCAAGGTCATCCTGCGTAAACAGGTCGTTTACTTTTGGCGAAGATGGTTTACATCCGGAGATGAAGAACTCGGCGCCGATGATGGTACCGCCAAGGATCAAACCTACCCTGCCTATCGCTTCTCTTCTATTCATGTTTAATTATTGATTTAATGAATTAGTGATTTAGTTGGGGTTAGTGATTTAGTGTTTACCAAACTTACGAAGTTTTAAAAACTTCGTAAGTCTTTTCCCAACTAATCACATATTCCTAAATTACGCTTTTAACACAAAACCTTCACGGTAATCGCGTTTAATGTATTGGTTAACGGCATCAAAGTTGGTAACCTTCATGGCCTGGTTATCCCATACCAGTTTCACCCTGCCGCCTCTAAGCTCATGACCACGCACCGCAAGGTTTGCCATTAATAATGCTTCGGTAAGCGGACCAGCCTTATCAAACGATGAGCTTAACTCTGTTTTACCGTAACCGGCAATACAACCTTCAACCCACTGTGCATAGTGACCATTTGCACCACCCGGTACGCGAGCCCATTTTTGCGGGGCTTTTGCATCTTTAGTAAGTGCCTTTGGCAGCAATGTAGGCGCGTCAGAATACGTACTTGCAAACATTTTTCCTTTTGTTCCGATAAATAAGGTACCGTTACCTTCTTCACCTCCAAAATCTTCGCTCGCTAACAATTCCACAGGTCTTTCAGGCTGGATGCCACCATCCATCCAGTGCAGGGTAACATCGCCTTTGGTTTTCTCAGTTTTAGGGAATGTTAACGTAATGTGGCTCGACGGAGGGCAGCTTTCTGGGAAATGGCCTTCTTTAAACTCATCTACATAAACACTGCCAACGCTGGCCTGTACGTCTTTTGCGTATTGAATACCCAACACGCGGAAAGGTGCTTCAACAAGGTGGCAACCCATATCGCCAAGGGCGCCGGTTCCGTAATCCCACCATCCGCGCCAGTTAAACGGCACCAATTTATCAACGTAATCTTTTTTTGGTGCAGTACCCAACCACAGGTCCCAATCCAATTCTTTAGGGATGTTTTGCTGTGGCGGCGGCCATGCAATGCCTTGCGGCCAAACAGGGCGGTTTGTCCAGCAGTAAACGGTATGCACATCGCCAATCAGGTCGGCATCATACCATTCTGACATTAAACGGGTACCATCATTTGATGAGCCCTGGTTACCCATTTGAGTAACCACTTTATACTTTTTGGCAGCCTCGGTTAACATACGGGCTTCCCAGATATCATGCGTTAGCGGTTTCTGAACATATACGTGTTTGTTCAGTTGCATAGCATTGTAGGTGATAATAGCGTGGTTATGATCGGGGGTTGAAACCGATACAGCATCAAAATGCTTGTGTTCTTTATCAAACATTTCGCGCCAGTCTTTATAATACTTTGCTTTAGGGAAATCGCTGCGTGATTTGGCAGATCTTCTGTCGTCCACGTCGCATAAGAAAGCGATCTCTGCTTTACCGCTTTTGTAAAAGTTAGCAATATCGCTTTGGCCTTTACCACCTGCACCAACGCCGGCAATTAACAATTTATCGCTTGGGGCGATGAAACCTTTCCCGCCCAATACATGGCGCGGAACGATCATAAAGCCTGCCGCAGCAATAGCACTGCTTTTAATAAACTGCCTTCTCGACGGATTAGGGGTTTTGTCCTTTTCTTCAGTCATAGGTATTTTGTTATTAGGTTGTTTTTATGTGGTGATGATTAAATTTCTCCTTTTTTAAGCGCAGTTACAGCGTAATCAGCTGCGCGGGCAGTTAAAGCCATATAGGTAAGCGACGGGTTTTGGCATGCAGCCGATGTCATACAAGAACCATCGGTAACAAATACGTTTTTAGCATCCCAAACCTGGTTCCACTGGTTAAGTACCGAAGTTTTTGGATCGCGGCCCATACGCGCAGTACCCATTTCATGAATGCCACGGCCAAGGAATGGATTGGTGTTAGACGTTTGCACATCTTTACAGCCTATCGCCTCCAGCATCTCCTTGCCGTCTCTCTCCATATCAATACGCATTTTCAGCTCATTTTCTTTCAATTCGGCATCAATGGCAACAACAGGTAAGCCCCATTTATCTTTTTTGGTTTTGTCGATGGTAACCTTGTTATCGTGGTAAGGCAATGTTTCACCGAAAGCGCCCATACCTACATGCCATGAACCCGGTTCGGTTAAAGCATCCTTAAATGCACCACCTATATTCAATTCGGCAATGTCACGGCTCCAGCCTTCGCGGCTTGCCGAGCCCTGGTAACCAAAGCCACGGATATAATCGCGTTTTTCACCATTAAGGTTACGGAAGCGTGGGATATAGAAACCATTTGCACGGCGACCGAAGTAATATTTATCCTCGTAGCCTTCAAACCTGCCCGAAGCGCTCACGTTAAGGTGGTGGTCCATCAGGTTATGGCCCAACTCGCCGCTGCTGCTGCCTAAGCCGCCTTCCCAAACATCGGTTGCCGAATTCATCAGGATCCAGGCCGAGTTAATGGTTGAAGCGTTTACGAAAACGATTTTAGCAAAGTATTCATAAGTTTTGTTGGTTTCGGCATCCAGTACCTCTACGCCTTTTGCTTTTTTGGTGTCCTTATCGTACAAAATTTTAGTAACGATAGACCATGGACGAACCGTTAAATTACCGGTAGCCATAGCCGCAGGTAAAGTAGCCGATTGTGTGCTGAAGTAAGCGCCGAACGGACAACCTAACCAGCATTTATTACGGTACTGACAATTGGTACGGTTGTTATGCGGTACAGTGATATTCGCTGTACGGCCAATGATCATGTGGCGTGCTTCTTTATAATATTCTTTAAGGCGTTTTGATACGTCTTTTTCAACAACGTTCATATCCATTGGCGGCATGAAATCGCCGTCGGGAAGGATGGCCAAACCATCTTTATTACCGGAGATACCTGCAAATTGCTCTGCATAGCTGTACCATGGCGCAACATCTTTGTAACGGATAGGCCAGTCAACAGCAATACCATCTTTTAAGTTGGCTTCAAAATCAACATCGGCCCAGCGGTATGACTGACGGCCCCACATTAATGAGCGTCCGCCCACGTGATAACCACGGAACCAGTCAAAACGTTTTACTTCCGTATAAGGACTATCTTTATCACTTGCCCAATAGTCAAGGTTAACTTCATTTAGTGGATAATCGCGTTTTAGAACCGGGTAATCCTCGATCATTTTTTGGGTACGACCGCCTCTGTGCGGAAATTCCCATGGATCTTTGGTAGCGTTTACGTAATCTTTAATGTGCTCAATATTACGACCACGCTCAAGCATGATGGTTTTCAAACCCTTTTGTGTTAGTTCTTTGGCAGCCCACCCGCCTGAAATTCCTGAGCCAATGACTATTGCGTCATAAGTGTTTGCAGACATACGAATAATATGATTAGTTTAATTTGTTTAGTACTTGGTTACTCCGTTAAATGTATGAATAAAATTCATTTTCCAAATATTTCATTGTGTTTTTGTTACACATAGCTCGCCCCCCGGCCCCCTAAAGGGGGAGAAGCTTTTACCCCCCTTTAGGGGTTGGGGGCTATATATTCCCCTTTTTCATCTGGCTCATGGCATAATCTGCCGAGCGGGCGGTAAAGGCCATATAGGTTAAGGATGGGTTTTGGCATGAGGTTGACGTCATGCTGGCGCCATCGGTAACAAATACGTTTTTAACGCTGTGCACCTGGTTCCATTTATTTAATATTGATGTTTTAGGATCGTTACCCATGCGCGCACCGCCCATTTCGTGGATATCCAAGCCGGGGGCACGTTTATCCGTACTTGCTTTGATATTGGTAAAGCCTGCACTGGTAAACATCTCGGTTAGCTGCTCCACGTAGTCCTTCTTCATCTTTTCATCGTTATCATCATAATCGATGTTCATTTTTAGCAACGGTACGCCCCAGGCATCTTTTTGCTTATCATCAAGGCTTACAAAATTTGTTTCCTTCGGGATGGTTTCGCCCATCATGTGCGAGCCTACGTGCCATGGGCCAAGTTCTTTATTGGCGAGGTTATTTTTCAGGCTGCTGCCTACACCATCCCAGCTGCGGTCAGGGTAACGGTATGCGCTGAAGCCGGAGGCATAACCACGCAAAAAGTCGGTTTCCTGTTTGTACACGTTTCTGAACCTTGGGATGTATCCACCACCGGCGGGGTTGCGACCATCAGTTGTCCATTCTTTGGCTCCATCGTATTGGGCACCGATATGCGCCGAATAGTTGTGGAATGCCACGTATTTACCCAGCACACCGCTATCGTTACCCAAACCATTAGGGAAACGGTGCGATTTGGAGTTGAGCAAAATGAGGTTGGTATTCAAAGCCGCTGCGTTTACAAAAATCACTTTGGCGTGATATTCAATAGCTTCTTTAGTATTTGTGTCGATAACGCGCACACCGGTTGCCTTGCCCAATTTATCATCATAAATAATTGATTCAACAACCGAGAATGGTCTCAAGGTAGCATGACCGGATTTTAAAGCCCATGGAATGGTACTGGCGTTAGCGCTGAAATAGCCACCGAAAGGACAGCCACGCTCGCAGATAGTACGGCGCTGGCATTGTACCCTACCTTGATCCAGGTGGATTTGGTTAGGGGTTGATAAATGCGCACAACGGGCACTGATCACATAGCGGTTTTTATAAGTGCTTTTTACGTGCTTGCTGAAATATTCTTCTACCGTGTTTAAGGGGAATGCAGGCAAAAACTCGCCATCGGGCAATTCGGCAATACCATCGCGGTTGCCGGAGATGCCTGCGAACTTCTCCACATAGCTATACCAGGGCGCGATATCTTTATAACGGATAGGCCAATCCACCGCAAAACCATCGCGGGCGGGTCCCTCAAAATCAAAATCGCTCCAGCGTTGGGTTTGGCGTGCCCATAGCAGGGATTTGCCTCCTACCTGGTACCCACGGATCCAATCGAAAGGTTTATCCTGGATGTACGGGTGCTCGGCGTCTTTCACAAAAAAATGTGCGGCACTTTCGCCAAAGGCATAACAGCGGTTTACAATGGGATTCGCTTCCTGGATTGCCATGGGCAGTTGGCCGCGGTGCTCAAATTCCCAGGGGTACATATTGGTTGTGGGATAATCCTTGATGTGCTTTACATAACGGCCACGCTCCAATATCAGTGTTTTTAATCCTTTATCGGTAAATTCTTTGGCAGCCCATCCCCCGCTCATACCCGAGCCAATTACAATGGCATCAAAAGTGCGATCCTTAACGCTGTCGATATTTAAATTAGCCATCGCTTAAACTGCCTGCTTTAATTTATAAGGGAAACGCGCGTTGTACCTGCCGGGAACAAGCTCGTAAACCACTATGTTGGTCATAAAATATTTTGAATTGGTATACCCGTTGATTGTTTGTCTTTTTACCATGCTGTAAAACTTCTTCAACTCGGACGAGTATTTACCGTTAAACGGCGGAACCGGATTATTATCCATTTTAGCAGCTTCAAATTCTTCAGCCTTGCCTTCTTTCTCTATATCCAGTAAAAAGGTCTCCCGGGTTTTGGCATCAAGCTGATCAAACGTTTTACTATATTGTTTCTGCACGGCATCTGCAAAATGGCTCATTCCGGTTATAAATGCCTGCTGATCTTCTTTTTTATAGCAATCATCCACCATTTTCAGCACAAATAAATGCAGCAGCAGATCCCTTGCACCGGGCGTTGTTGTTTTGGGGATAACGGTTTCCGCAATATCACCTATCAGTTGCTCCTGACCGGCAGTGATATCCATGTTTTTGAGTGCTACCTTTGATTTCGCTTTATCCTGCGAACAGGCCGGGAGCAATGCTGCCCCTCCTATTATCAAAGCCAGGTTTTTAATGACGGTGCGCCGGTCCATTGTTTAAACTAAATTGTTTTAGCGAAGCCTCTTCTATCTGCCTGATAGTTTTTAATTTATTGGACAAATAAAGGGTAAGGCTTAATATGATTTATAACGTATCTCCAAACTTAATAATTACAATTTAAAATCAAAGGATGGAAAAATTAAATCTTCACAAAGGTGTAAGTTAGCTTTATACTGTTAATAGCCCCACTTTTTCATGATTTGTAAATCAATTTTTACACAATCGATGGGATCCTGACCCTGGTATGCTTCCTGTTCAATAATGAACAATGAGGTACCTCCTTTTTTGGCACCGGCTTTAACAATATCCCTCACCGGCAGGATCCCTTTGCCTAAGATGGTACTTTCAGTATCATCGCCATTATGCGGCGGTACTTTAATTTCGTCTTTTACGTGCATTGACTGGAACCGGCCTGGATATTTATTGATAAACTCCAACGCCATGCCGCCGGTGCTGAACATATTGCCAATATCAATTTGCTGGGCAACCAAAGCAGGATCGGTATTTTGGATGATATAATCGTAAAGGGTGATGTCGCCAACTTTGGTACTGATCTCAAAATTATGATTATGATAGCCAAACATCATTGACGATTGCTTGCAAAGCTCGCCGCATTTGTTAAACTGCTCCATTGTACGTTTCAAAGCATCGGTATCCGTACGTACTTTTTCATCCAACCATGGGCTTATCACAAACTTTTGCCCCAGGGTAGCTGCATCCTCAACGGTATATTTCCAGGCATCGGTAAAATCATTTTTAGATGCATCCCAATGCTGAGGTGTCATTACGGTATGACCGCTTGGCATTTTCAGGTCAAGATCGGTCAAAACTTTTTTGAACTCTTTTGCGGTGTAACCATAAAATTTCCTGTCGATATAATTGGCATGCTCCACATGTGCGTAACCTGCATCAGCAATTTTTTTAAGCGTTCCCTGCGGATCGGCCTTCATGGCATCACGTACACTGTAAAGCTGTACACCTACCCGCTTTAGTTTATTATCTGTTGCGGCAAATAAACTATCAGGAAGCAAGGCTGCCCCGGCTACGGCCATGGCTCCGGTTTTTAAAAATGATCTGCGTGTTGTATGCATGGTATTACGTTTTAAGGTTATTTTGCTATCGGAAATACAGGAAACAATAAATCAGAGTTACTTACAAAAGCCAGGTATTTGCTATCCGGCGCCCATGAAGGTGTGTTGATAGTACCCTGGCCTCCATATAAATAAGCTACCACTTTTGACGGACCGCCGCCAACAGGCATTACCCTTAAATATACATGTTTATAAAAGGGATGATCGCCGGGGGCTACTTCGCTTTTCAGGAAGGTAATATACTCTATCCACTTGCCATCGGGCGAAACGTGCGGGAACCAGTTGTTATAATCATCATTGGTAAGCTGGGTTTGCTCGCTGCCATCGGCTTTCATACGCCAAACCTGCATCAAACCGCTGCGTACCGAATTAAAGTAGATATACTTACCATCGGGCGAATATTCAGGGCCATCATCCAAACCCGGAGTATTGGTTAACCTTTCTTCGGGACCACCTGCTGCCGGGATGCGGTACACATCATATTCTTTATTGCGTTCGCCACAAAAAACAATGTACTTTTTATCGGGCGACCAGCCATGCATATAACTTGCCCCATGTCCGGTTTGTGTTATGCGGGTAGCTTCACCACCTGCCGAAGACACGGTATAACCGATAGACGGGCCGCCATCCCCGCTGCTGATGGCCAGCATTTTGCCGTCAAAAGAAAGCACGTGGTCGTTATTATTATTTTTAGCCATACCGGTATTGAGCAATGTTGGGGTATGCGATTTTAGGTCGAATTTATAAAGGGAACCTTCACTGTTATAAATGAGGGACTTACCATCCAGCATCCAATTTGGGGCCTGGATAGATTTTGGCGACTGGTAGATCACCGTGGTATTCTGGCTTTCCAGGTCGAGCAGTTCAATAGCGCTGCCTAAATATTGTTTATAAGGCACGAGTGTTGCCGGGGCCGGGGTAATTATGCGTACGTTGTTGAATACTGCCTTCTCAGTAACATCAGCATTGTGCGAGCAGATGAAAATGCCTACATAAACATCATCGCCCAAATCAAGGTCGGTCACTTCTTCGCTCACAAACAAATCGCCTTTGCGGGCTACCGACATGGTGTAGATATTGCCCTTGCGTTCCAGCTGGATCACATCGGCAGCGGTGATGGATGCCTTCTTTTCTTCGGTGATTCCGCTTACTGTTTTACGGTATTGCAGCGAGGTTAAACCATCGCCATGAACAACAGCATTGATATGTTTTGAGTTTGAATCGAGTGTAGCACGAACCATCAAACCGACTTTACGGTGCAGTTCAACACCCTTACCTATAAACGCGGCGTTGGTACGGAGGATGAAATCACCCTTCATTTTCTTCCACACAAAATGAAAATCATCATGCGTAGCCCAAATGTTTTGACCCGAGCCGGTAAGTGTATATTGCTGATTTTTGGCGTCATATACCCCACTGCCGGCATGCTTAACTGTACCCACATCTGTTTGGCCATCAAAGATCCCCAAATCCTGTGCATTTGCTCTCGGAACTGATAAAGCAAGGCAAGCCATGCATAAAACAACACTGAATATTTTACTGCGCATTGGTTTTTTGTGTTTAGTGTACACTATAATCGGTTCACTAAAGGTATATAATCAATTTGCAATTAAGATAGTACTATTTTAACATTTCTCCATTTTTTTAACGTATAACCAGATTTTTACAAAGTGTATTTTTAACACCTGGGTAGTTATTAAACCAAGTCTCGCCGTTGTTGGTGTTGTCACAATAGGTGTTCGGAAGAAATAAAAAAGCGGGGGGATTGTGCGATTCCCTCCCCTGGGAGGGTGTAGGGAGGGGTTCACCAATAGGCCTATTCATTTGAAATGGCGTACAAACCCCTCCCTGCCAACACACATTTCAGCCGCACCCTTCCCGAGGGAGGGAATTAAAAAAGCTTCCGAACAGTTGTTGTGACAACAACGGCAAGCAGAGGAGACGTTTCTTTAACACAAAAAAGCCATAGCAATTATCTCGCTATGGCTTTTGTATAATATTTATAAAAACAGCTTACTCCGCTGCCACCAATACATTAGCCTTATCAGCAACCAAAACGGCTACCGGCACAACTACCGGAACAGGAGTACAATATTCCTTCAAAAAATCAGCTTTTGAATCGCGGTATGAACTAACAGCCCCCAGCATGCTCATCATTTTAATATAACACCAGGCCAAATCAAACTGATATGGTTTAAAGCCAGAACGGGCACTTTTAGGATACAAATGGTGGTTATTATGCCACTCGCCTGCAACATAGCCCGGCCATAACTGATTGATGGACATATCCTCGCGGTTATGGTCTACACCATCGCGGCGCATATCTTTTCCCTTGCCGTGGCCCTCGTAATTAAAGGTACGTACACCAACTGCCCAGATCCCCGCCGAACCAAATACAGCGCAGGCCAGTGGTAGGCCGCCTAACAGGTAAAAAGCAGCAAACCAAAAACCCCAGTTTAATATGATACCAATTACAGTACGGGTTGGGTTGGCAAGGGTTCCCCATTTTTGATACTGTTTGTAAGTGTTAACAGTTATGCCTGTATGCTTCATCAGGTTAACACATTTGTTGTAAGAGGCTTCGTCCATATTACGGGCTATGGGCTGATGGTTAACATCGGCCAAAAAGCAATACATAAAACCACCCTGGGCATTATAAGGATCACCGGGCTGATCAGACAACGCATGGTGCACATGATGCGATACCGCGTAGATCTCTTCAGGGATAATTTTAAGTGTTAGGTTTTGTGTAAAAAAGCGCCAGAATTTATTTTTAAAAGTATAGGCGCCATGGGTGCAATACCTGTGGTGCCAGATAGTACCATGGGTACCCATAATGATCATGCTGTATACAAAGGCAACAATAAGCCCTGTAATGCTGAAATATTTAAAAATGAACAGCCCTAAAAACGGAACTAAAGCCAGTACTAACGACCAGCTTAAAAACGAGAGCCAGTTTTTTTTATCGCTGAATACATTCAAACGTTTAAAAAATTCCTTTACAATTTGCTTGTTGGTGGGTTTTGAGAGGTTTCCAAGTTCATCTGTCCAACCATATGCAGGTGGTTCGAGCACAGTGTTTAAAAATGCCATTAAGTTTTGGGGAGTTAGTTTAATTTGTCGGAGAATTGCTATAAATTGTCACAATATAGTAAAAAGTACTTATTGCTTATACGTAACAACGGGATAAATAGATTTAAATTACCCAACAAAAGATTAAAACTTTTTCAAAATAATTAAATTTCTTTATAGGAAATTATAAAAGGCAATATCAGCAACATATTACTTAATAAGAATTAATCATGTAGTAAGGTTACAGATTTTAAATAGGAATAATTTTTGATAGAAGATTAATCTGTTACCAAAGGGAGGCTAAAACTGAAGGTACTACCCTTGTTTACTTCTGAATTTACCCACAGCCTGCCGCCGTTAAATTCAACAAGCTCCTTACATAAAAACAAACCGATACCTGTTCCTTTTTCGCCGGAGGTGCCTGTTGCAGTATATTTTGTATTCAGGTTAAATAAACGATCGAGTTTTTCAGCAGGGATCCCGTTACCTGTATCAGTAATGCTAATTACCAGTAAGCCTTCATCAATAGTGCTTTGTAAAGTAACATTGCCGTTATCACCTGTAAATTTAATGGCATTGCTTACCAAATTACTTAAAACCACTTTTAGGTGCCGCTCATCAGCCTGCACACACATCCCCGGCAAAGCACGGTTTTCAAACCTGATATTTTTTTGCTGAAAAAGATAGCTGAAGATCCGCTCTGTCTCCATCCCAATTAAATGGATATCAACCGCCGATGGTTCGTGATTTACACCTTTGATCTGGCTTCCCGCCCATTCAAGCAGGTTTGACAGGGTTAATTCAGCACTCTGCACTACAGGTTCAATCTCTCCCATCAGGCTTTGTACTTCCTCTCCGGTTAAAACACCTGTATTGTAAAGGCGTAATATAGAATGCAGATTAGCAAGCGGCGTACGCAGGTCATGCCCTATTACAGCCAGTAACTTATCTTTAAGGCTATTAATACCGGCCAGGTTTGCAGACTGCCCCTCTATCAATTCTTTCTGAATCAGTAATGCTTTATGCTGTTTACGCATCCGGTTACTTAAAACTCGTTTTTGCTTGTAATGGTAATACGTAACCGATAAAGCCAATACTACTATCAGCAAGACGATAAACAGTGTAACGATTATAGCTTTCTGCAAATGGATTTTTTCCTGGTATGCCTTAGCCTTTTGCTCAACAGCTGCAATAGCATTAAGCCGGCTATTCAACTCAAAATAACTTTGGATCAGCTCCGTATTTTTACGTTTGTTAATAGTGTTAAGGCTATCAAGCGCCTGGGTGTATTTTTTTTGATAGGCCAGCGACTGCACCATATCGTGCTTTTGCTCAAAGCTGTAGGTCATGGTTTTATAAGCAGACGAGATGCCATCCATCACCCCTATACTATCTGATAAAGCTGCACCTTTTTGAGCAAGACCGATAGCTTTATCATACTGGTTTAACAAATTATAAATGGTAGCACGTTCAATAAATGATATAGCCCTCAAACGCTTGTTATTAACCAGATAGCTCATATGCAGGGCAGTATCTGAATAAGCAATGGCTTGCGGATACTGTTCCTTTAACCTGTAGGCATTAGCCAACCGGCTATACAATATACAAATTGCAGGCAGGTCATTGATGTTGCGGCTCAGTTGCATGGCCAGTTTAGCATTGGCTATCCCCTTATCGTATTGCTTAAGCCTGGCATAAACAAACGAACGTTCATTGTAAAGCTCGGCAAGCATTTTAGGATCATGACCTGCAAAGCGGGCGGCTATCTCTAAATTTTTTAAAGCCTTACCATAATTTTGCAAATCGGTATAGGCCCGGCCAATAGAATTATAACAATGAGCCAGCACCAATGGCTTGTTTTTGGGCAGATAGTTTAAAGCCGAGTTAAAATAAAATAAGCTGATAGGGTAATACGACTGTGACCAATACACATGCCCCAGGTTTAAAAAAGCGCTGCCTGTACCTTCATTATATTTTATTTTTTCCGAAAGTAATAATGCATGCTCGGCCATTACCCTTGCCTCATATGGGGCACCAACGTAGGTATTTTCAACAAGCTTATTAAGGCTATCGATAGTTTTGATCAGGGCAGGAGATTTTTTCGGATCCGTTCCGCTTTCCTTTTGCGCATAAGTAATACCATGCATCAATAACAGCAATAATAAACCTACAGGCCTCGTCATTCGCTAACAGTTTCAGACTGCAATCTAATAATAAACTTTATATACGCAATAGCTATCCGGCAACAAGGCAGCGCTCGCCCTGCAGCAGTTCAATGCAATGCTCATAGTTATCAGGCATTTGAATCTGTTCAACTTCCTTCATATAGCTTTGCTTAATTTCTTTGCGGCGGCGGGCTTCAATAAAACGCCTTACCTGCTCCCGGTTTTCCAGTACCAGGCCCGGTACTTTGGCGGGTTTATTAAACTCATCCCGGGCCACCATGGTAAAATAACTGGTATTGGTATGTTTTACCGAATGATTTTTGATATTTTCAGAGATCACCCTGATACCTACTACCAGCGATGTATTGCCCACATAATTTACCGATGCCATGAGCGATACCAGTTCCCCTACCTCTACAGGCTGCAAAAAATCTACGGTATCGATAGATGCGGTTACACAATAATTGCCCGCATGTTTGGCGGCGCACACATAAGCCACCTTATCCATCAGTGAAAGCAAGATCCCCCCGTGAATTTTTCCGCCGAAATTGGAGTATGAAGGGATCATCAGTTCGGTAATGGTGGCCTGCGAAAACGCTACGCTTTTATAGCCGTCGATATCGGGTAAAGTGCTCATAAATAATGATAATATAGTATAGGGTTAAGCGCTAAAGTACAATTTATGCAACATTAGTATTACATGGGGTTAAATCATTAAACCTTCACTAAACTTTAATGGTCAATAACCTAAATTGACCCTAAACTATGAAAAAACACTTACTGCTCGCTTTTATCGGCATTCTTTTTTTATCAACGGCCTATGCCCAGCAGCCCCGCGAAGTGCACGGAACTGTAGTTGACAGCGTGGGCGCCGTACCCGGAATTACCGTAAAACTGATATCTGATAAAGACAGTGTAGTGGTAGCAACCAGTACAGCCGGTGCATTTTATTTTCCGGCCGTTATCTCCAAAAATTTCAAGCTCAGCATAAGTGGCATCGGTTACCAACCATTTACCCGCCGTTATGTAATGGATAACGATACCAAACCCATTAAACTTGATCCCATTAAAGTAAAGGTGCAAACCAATATGCTGAACACGGTGGTGGTTTCGGCTGTGATCCCCATTACAATAAAAGAGGATACAGTTGAATACAAAGCCAGCGCCTATAAAGTGCGGGAAGGATCACCTGTAGAAGACCTGCTTAAAAAACTGCCTGGTGTAAGCGTTGATAAGGATGGCAACGTAACTGCACATGGCAAACAGGTTACCAAAGTACGGGTTAACGGTAAGGACTATTTTACCGGAGACGTACAAACCGCCACCCAAAACCTGCCTGCCGATATTGTAGAAAACATCCAGGTGATTGACGACTATGGCGACCAAGCTAATCTTACCGGCATCAAAACAGGTGATCCGGATAAGATCCTGAACATCACCATACAAAAGGGAAAAAGCAAAGGCAATTTTGGCCAGGGAAGCGTTGGCGTAGGTAACGACGATCGGTACCAGGCGCGTCTCTCGGCCAATTCATTCTACGACGCGCGGCAGCTGGCGCTCATCGGTACCTGGAATAACAATAATACCAACTCCTTTAATTTAGGCAGCAGCGGTGGCGGCGGTGGAAGGGCTGGTCGTGGTGGCGGTGGAGGCAGCAGCAGCGCTGGTGGCGTAAGTACTGCCAATGGGATTACTACCAACCGGTCTATAGGTACCAATTACCGCGACGACTGGAGTAAAAAAGTAACAGTGTATGGCAGCTATAGCTTTGCCGATAAAGACAGGGATATCAACAGTACAACTGAGCAGCAAAATCTTTATCAATCGGGCAACATCATCAATATGGATAACAGTACCAATCATAACCATGGTATTAATCACCGTTTTGATTTCAATATCGAATACAAAATAGATACATCCAACTATATTAAAATAAACCCCGGCTTTTCATATGCCACTGCCGAAAACATGAGCACCGATACTTTCAGCAACACACGCAACCAGAGTGTTGTTACGGGTGATGAACTGGCCCTAACCAATAACTCGTCGCAAACAGGCAGCATCAATGTATTGTACAACCATAAATTTCATAAAAAAGGCCGCAATTTTAGTATCAATGCCAATGCCAGTTATTCAAAAAACGATCAGGACCTGAACGATAAATACACTACCCGGCAGGATACTGTTGTTACACCTTTGTTTCAGCAGATCAATTCGGATAATCAATCACAAAAGGTAAGCCTGCATTTTTCATACATCGAACCTATTGGCAAAAGCACTTACCTGGAAAGTAACTACAGCTATAATTATTCAAATACTGATAATAACCGCTACAATTACCGGGTAGACCCCGTAACGGGCAGGCAAACCTATGTCGACTCGTTAAGTACAATATATAACTACCAGTTTATTACTAACCGTATCGGTTTAAACCTGCGCGGGGTACAAACTAAATATAATTACACCTTAGGTTTGGCAGTTCAACCTTCAAAGCTCGATGGCGAATCACATAATTTCCATACTACCACATCTACCTTCAATATTATACCTACAGCAAGGTTTATCTATAACTTTTCTAAAAACCATTCCTTTTCGTTCAATTACAGCGGCTCCAACGCCCAGCCTTCATTTAGCCAGCTACAGTTGCAGCCCGACTATTCAAACCCGCAAAACAGAATTTATGGCAATCCGGATTTAAAGCCCGAATTTACCAACAGCTTTAATGTACGCTACAACCAGTTTGATATTGCCAGTGGTAATTCCCTGTTCACCAGCTTATCATTTGCCGAAACACAGGATAAGATAGTTACCAATTCGGCGCCTGTTACCGATAGTACGCAAAGCACCAAAGGCAACAATACTATACAGGCAACCCGTTATATTAACACCAATGGTTTTTACAATGTAAACGGAAACTATACGTTTTCAAAACCTTTTGCCGAACGCAAATTCACTGTATCGTTAAACGGTGGTGCAAGCTACAGCAATAATATATCATACATTGAAAACGCAAGGAACGAGGGTAAAAACTGGGTATTTAACCAGGGCGCTAAACTGAGGGTAGATATTGACAGCATTATGGACAGCGAGATCAGCGCCAATTATAGCCTTAACACCACACGTTATAGTCTTCCATCGTCATTAAATACCGATGCCCAAACCTGGACACTGGGACTTGACGGCCGTAATTACTTTTTTTACAGCTGGGTATTAGGTTACAGCTTAACGCAAACCATAAATCACGGCTTCAGCAGCACAGTAAAGGCCGATCCTACCTTATTGACAAGCTATGTTGAATACCAGTTCTTAAAAAAACATATCGCCTCGCTCCGGTTCCAGGCTTTTGATATTTTTGACGAAAACAAAGGTATAACACGTACTGCGGTAGGCAACCAGATCATCGATACCCGCACCAACCGGTTGGGAAGATATTTTATGCTCAGCTTTACGCTCCGGCTTCAAAAATTTGCAGGCAGCCGTCCGCAGGGGCGTAATGGCGGCGGTCGTGGTTTTGGCGGAGGAGGCGGCGGCGGGCGCCGAGGCGGCCGGGGATAATTTGTATCCCGCTTTTTTTGGAGATAAGTTAAACGCTGTTATATATTTACAAAAATCTATATCCCTGCATTGAGAACACTTATTTTAACCTTTATATCGATATTATTTATCGGCAGTGTGTTTGCACAAACAAAGGACGCCGCCACCGGAAAAACTGCTCCCGAAACGGTTGTCATAAAACATCGCCTTACCGATTCGGTGGTTGAACGGTTCAATGTACTTAAAAGCAATAAAGGCATCCGGCAGGGCTTATACCAGGCCCTTTACCAAAAAAACTATGCGCTTGCCAGCGGGTACTACGAAAATGACAAAAAAACCGGTGTTTGGCACTTTTTTGATAACCGGGGGCATCTTGTACAAAACTTCGACTACAGAACCAACCAGGTCACCTACGAAGCCCCTGAAGACACCACATCAAACCTGCATTACATTGTTGATGTGCAGCTAAACGATACAGCAAGGGTTACCAAACCGATTAAAATAGGCGGCCGCTTTTTTGGATACCTGCCCTACCTTAACCTGTTTAAGCTTCCACCCGATTTGATGAACCTTAACCCCAATGTATCTTTCGGCATGATTGAATTGCTGGTTAGCCCACTGGGCAGGCTTGCGTCATTCAAAGTACATGTGTATAGCGGCAATTATGAGAAAGCTTTTAATATGAGTATCGATGTCCCCGACCCTGCCGATAAGATCTTTATACCGGCCACAGTAAACGATGAGCCGGTAGCATGCCGTATAGTTATGAAGTGCGCTTTCAGGAACGATGGCGGGCTGGAGTTTTATTAATAAAAATTAGTACCCGCCGAAAAAACCTTTTGCAAAAAACGCAAAAGTAAACACTCCATAGCATTTTTTTATTAATTATCCATACAGACCCAAAAGCAGCTGCAAACGCAAGGCATAATTTAATAATTAACACGAGAGCCGCAGAAAAACCAATTGGGAAGGGCTTAAGGCTATAATTAGTTTTGATATCAGATTTAGGCAACCTTATCAGGCCTAACAAAGATCATTAAAAATTAAAACCTTAAAAAAATGAAACCTTCAACTATCTTATCCGCCATTCAATTATTATTGAACAATGCGGCTCCTGCACTCCGCATCAGGAACAATTATGTAATTCAGTTTGCTTTAGTAATGCGCACAAGGCGCAGTGTTTTAAATGTCTTTGCCATTGCATGCTGCCTGCTTTTAGCAAACTGTACCAAAGAAAAAGTTGAGCCGAACACCGCCCCCAGCCCTGCGCCTATGGGTGCAACGGCAGTTAACGCAACTATGGCTGCAACAACCGGCAGCCCACTTGACAATTTAAGTATCATTGAGATGCCTATAGCAAATGGATATTTGTATGGGAATATCAACGGTACGGGTTTATACAATTTCAAACCGACAGCCCGCGAAGTTCTCCACCCTGAAGTTGCATCAAGGGTTATCATAAATACGCAACTAACACAAGCAGGCTTTAGCATTAACTTTGTAAAAGGGGGCTATTTGCCATCATCAGGAAAACCATTCTATTTTTTGAAAGTTGCAGACAAGTATTTATCTGTCGGGCTTATCGGGCTTTATTTTGCCGATGCTATCCCGCAGAATGAGCAATTAAGCAAATGGGTATTTACAAAAGGGCCTCAGGTTACCGGTGCACCCGGCACTACTTTCTTTATCAGCAGTGTAGGCTTTGGCGCAACTACCGTTTATTCATTACAGGTTTTACATGATGACAGCAGAAATGAATATTACATCGGTTTCAGGCCGCTTAACAGCGCCGATAAGCAACAAGTGTTTTCCATTTCTAATACAAGCTCGGTGCCGCCAAACACAAAATAAGCTACCTATCACAATTCAAGTGTTATTATACGAGCAACCTGCCAGTTCAACAAACAAAAAAACCCGCTATTTTCATAACGGGCTTTTTTATTTTGATATCCTGATCGATAATTAGTGATCATGGTGACCATCCGGGCCGTGTGCGTGGCCGTGTGATAGTTCTTCGGGAGTTGCAGGACGTACTTCAAGGATATTACCTTTAAAGTGCAGTTCCTGGCCAGCCATTGGGTGGTTAAGGTCAACAATAACAGCATCTTCGGCAATTGAAACTACCATAGCCTGAAAACGGTGGCCCTGGTTATCCTGTAAAGGCAAAATGCTGCCTATTTCAGGCAATTCAGTACCCTGAAACATTTCTTTTGGCAGGTTGGCTACTGCTTCTTCATCATATACACCATAGGCATCTTCAGGAGATAAGCGAAACTCGTAGCTATCACCGGTTGCAAGTGTGCTCAGGTTTTCTTCAAATTTGGGCAGCATCTGGCCTGCACCAAATAAAAAGGTTAGCGGCTGTTCCTGGGTGGTACTTTCTACCAAAGTTTCGGTGCCGGTGTTTTCACGGTCTACGTACAAATCGTAGGTTAATGATACTACGTGTTGTGGTGCAATCTTCATTATAAATTGTTTTTAGTTGTAAAATCTGGCTTCAACCTCATTAAGGGCGTCTGCCGGGTTATTAGCAGGTAATCCGCAGGTTTTATCTTTACAAATAAAAATTTGTGTTGATGCACCAAACTTATCCTGCAGCAAAGGTAAACTTCCTGCATTACCGCCCAACATAATTTTATTGGGGATGTAATTATTTTCCATTTCCTTTCTGAAAGCTTCCGCTCCGGCACCGGTTATTGCAATTTCATTTATTCCAAACACCTCATCCAGCAAAAGCATCACCCAGTTTGAATAGGCCGATCCATACTTTGCCAGCTGAGGCATTACATTGCGTAACAACTGCGCCGAAACTTCAACGTAACTTTCGTTATCAAAAAGCAAGCCTAACTTTTTAAGCACCCGTGCCATAACCGAATTGGAGGCCGGGATTACCCCATCCATAATTTCAGATTTACGGGCAATCAGCTGCTCATCATCATCGGCCGTAAAAAAGAAGATGCCCTGTGTTTCGTCATAATAGTGGGCTATAGCCGTATCAGCAAGGTTTTTGGCCTGCAGTAGCCAGTGCTCATCAAAGGTAACTTCATAAAGGGCAATAAGGCCGTCGATGATGTTAGCATAATCATCCAAAAATGCAACAGGCTTATCCTGTGACGATGTGGCGCTATAAACCCGTGAGAGCCTGCCATTTTGACCAAGCAGGTTATTTAAAATAAACCCGGCATTGTTCAGTGCAAGCTTAAGATATGCTGGTTTATTGAAAGTACGGTAAGCGTCTGCAAGTCCTTTAAGCATTAACCCGTTCCATGATGCCAGGATCTTGTTATCCAATCCCGGCCGTACACGGATGCTGCGTGCTTCAAATACTTTTTGTTTTGAAGCATTTATTTTAGCAAGTAATTCATCAACCTGTAAGCCTAACTTTTTGGCGAGTTCTTCATCGCTATCCTTGCGGAATAACACATTTGCTTCTTCTTCTTCCCAATTGCCATCCTCCGTAATATTGTAGTAGATGCTGAACAGTCCGGCTTCATCGCCCAGGATCTCTTCGATCTCCTCTTTGGTGAAAATATAGAATTTGCCCTCTTTCCCCTCACTATCCGCGTCGAGCGCCGAATAAAAGCCATAATCTGGCGACATCAGCTCACAAGTACTGAAAGTAATGATCTCATCAACTACCTGCCTGTACAATTCATCAGGCCTCCAGGTGTAAGCTTCGGCATACAGGCTGATGAGCTGGGCATTATCATACAGCATTTTTTCAAAGTGTGGCACATGCCAGCGACCATCAACCGAATAACGGGCAAAGCCGCCGCCAACATGATCATAGATCCCGCCGAAAGCCATTTTATGCAATGTAAGCTTTACCTGTTGGGCAATCTCTTCATCCTTCATTAAATGTGCGTAGCGCATTAAAGCCAGCCAGTTATTAGGCATCGGGAATTTAGGCGCGTTACCTGTGCCCCCCTCCTGTTTATCAAAATAGCGCCTCCAGTTATTGATAATGGTTTGCAGGTCGGTTTTACTGTATTGGGTCTGGGCTTCCACAAACTCTATCGATTCATATTTCTGGATCCCTTCGGTAAGGCGTACTGCGTAATCTTCTGCTTCTTCAGGTTTTTGTTTGTAGAAATCGGCCAGGTTAAAGAGCAGCGATGTCCAGTCGTTTTTAGGGAAGTAGGTACCTCCGTAAATAGGCCTTTGATCGGGCAGGCAAATGCAGTTTAACGGCCAGCCGCCCCTGCCGCTCATCAGTTGCACGGCACTCATATATATCTGGTCAACATCGGGGCGTTCCTCCCTATCCACCTTGATACAAACAAAATACTCGTTCATTACCGCGGCTACGGCTTCATCCTCAAAGCTTTCATGCTCCATAACATGGCACCAGTGGCAGGCCGAGTAGCCGATACTTACCAGGATGAGCTTATTTTCGGCCCTGGCCCTATCAAGGGCTTCCTTGCCCCAGGGATACCAGTTAACCGGGTTATTGGCATGTTGTAATAAATATGGCGATGTTGAGTTGGCCAGGCGATTCATATGATAAATGTATTTGCTGCAAAAATGCAGATATAATTGCACCTGTAAGTTAAATGGTAATTATTTAGAAAAGTTTTACTAAAGAGAGGTATTTATAAGCCTTGTTATGAGGAGAAATTTTTTCTCGCAAAGACGCGAAGACGCAAAGCTTTTTTTCTTAGCGCCTTCGCGTCTTTGCGTGCATATCTAAACCAAAAATCTTTAACGTAGTAACCGATTGTTTAAGCTCATAATAGTTTATTCATGATGACAATTTCATATAAACACTTTTTAAAAGTAACATCCCCATTACAACCCAAAACAAATAAGTCAAAATCACTTATATCCAACCCTTTCGGCATCTAAAATTGTCAAACTCACAAATTATTTCCCTTTATTTGCCCCCTTATTATCAAAAATTTAAGATGCACTGTTTAAAACTGAATTATTTACTATGCGCTGTAGCGCTGATGCCCTTAACGCGAACGGCATCGGCACAAAGTACCGATACTACAAAGTACAATCACCAGGACCTTTTTGGTCCTATTACCTGGCCGGTTACCAGCGGCGGAACACGCTCGGCAGCAGGCAAGCCATCTCCTGCATACTGGCAAAACCGTGCTGATTACCAGATCAAAGCTTCCCTTAACGAAGGTAAGGATACTACTATCACCGGCGAAGTTACCATCACCTATACCAACAACAGTCCCGATAAATTGGATTACCTGTGGCTGCAGCTGGATCAAAACCTGTTCAAACCTGATTCGCGCGGGGCGGCTGTAACCCCGTATACCGGCGACCGCTTTGACGTTCGCGGTTTTAGTCGTGGCGGCTACCATATTGCCTCTGTTGATGTTACTTACAAAGGCGAAACCTATAAGGTTGATCCTGTTATAACCGATGCCCGCATGCAGCTGCGCCTTAATACCCCGATGGATGGCAAAGGCGAAAAAATAGAGATTAAAGTTAACTACGATTTTGCTATTCCTTTTTATGGCGCCGACCGCATGGGCCGCAAAAAATTTAAGCAGGGTTATGTTTATGAAATTGCCCAGTGGTACCCGCGCATGTGCGTTTATGACGATGTGGAAGGCTGGAACACCCTGCCTTACATGGGCTTAGGCGAGTTTTATTGCGAATACGGCGATTTTGATTATTACATCACCGCTCCTGCCAATAAAATAGTGGTTGGCTCGGGCGATTTGCAAAACCCTGAAGAGGTGCTTACTCCTGCTCAATTAAAAAGACTGGAAGATGCCCGCAACAGCGATAAAACGGTAACTATAATCAGCGCTGGCGAGGTTGGCAGAGGTTCAACCCGCCCGTTTAAGGGTATGCTGACCTGGCACTATAAAATGCAAAACACCCGCGATATTGCCTGGGGCGCCTCGGATGCTTTCATTTGGGATGCGGCAAGGGTTAACTTCCCGTCTGGCCGTAAAGGTATCGCTATGTCGGCCTACCCTGTTGAAAGCTCGGGCTACGATGGCTGGGGACGCTCAACCGAGTACCTGAAAAGCAGCATGGAAATTTACTCGAAAGCTTACTTTGAATATCCATGGAACTCGGCTGTAAACGTATCGGGCGTTGCATTGGGTATGGAGTATCCCGGCGCTATCTTTTGCCTCAGTAACTTTAAAAAAGGGCAGCTTTGGGGCGATGTTACCCACGAGATAGGTCATAACTGGTTCCCGATGATAGTAGGCTCAAACGAGCGCAAATACATGTGGATGGATGAAGGTTTCAATACTTTCATTAATGAATACGCCACCGAGCAGTTTAACAATGGCGAATATGTTGACAAAAGCGGATCGGCACAAAACGTACTGGCCGGTTACCGCAACAGTAAAGACCCGCTCATGACCGCTCCTGAAGCTATAGGCTTGAATGATTATGGTCAATACTACAACAAAACTGCTTTAGGACTGGATATATTACGGAATGTGGTGATTGGCCCCGAGCGTTTTGATTATGCCTTCCGCGAGTATGTTAAAAACTGGGCATTTAAGCACCCGCTGCCCTATGACCTTTTCAGAGCTATGAATGATGCCAGCGGTGAAGACCTGAACTGGTTCTGGAAATCATGGTTCTTTACTACCTGGAAGCTTGATCAGGCTATTACTTCGGTAAGCTACATCAAAGGTAATCCGGCCGAAGGCGCACTGATCACCCTTACCAATAACGAAAAAATGGCTATGCCTGTTGATCTTAAAATTGTTCAGGTTAACGGTAAAACCGAAACTCTTCACCTGCCGGTAAATATCTGGCAGCGCGATGGCGTTTGGAAGTTTAAATATCCATCAACATCGGCCATCAAAAGTATGGAGATTGATCCGGATCACGAACTGCCCGACGTTGACCTGAAAAACAACGTTTACAGGGGAGAGTGATTTTGATTTCGGATTTCGGAATTTCGATTTCAGATTTGTGTGGAGATTAGAGATTAGAGATTAGAGATTAGAGATTAGAGATTAGAGGAAATTTTTCAATGGCGATGAGTGTTTGAGCTCATCGCCATTTTTTATGGTTTTTTCTCAATCAAAATTAACCTGGCCGAAGTTTGTTTTAATAATGATGTTTTTATTTGCATCGCCTTTGCCTAAGTGGCCTTTATAGCTTTTTGTGGCAATGTCGGTCGTTGTATTATCCGGCAGTTTAATCTTAGGATCGCTGCTGTTTAAATTTCCATAACAGGTGCTTACATCAAAATTGGCATTTAACCCGGTAATCCGGCCTACCTCAACGCTGCTGTAGGCGGCATTTACATTTAACGTTTTTATGTTTTTGTCGATATTTTCTATCCTGAGCTGCTTACCGAACCTTACATTAATGTTGGCCGACGAATAAACTTTCCCTATTCGTGCCGGGCCATAACTTACACTGGCATTTAGGTTATTACCTTCATTAAGGTCGAGGCTGCCGTGTATAATTTCGAGCCTGGTACCGCTAAAGCCTTCAATATCGGCATTGCCAAAGTTTACTTTTACGTAGTTAAGCGGGTTGATCAATCGTTTTGCTTTAAGATTGCCATATAGGTTGTTCAACAATAATTTTCCTTCAAAATCGGGCAAAATGGTTGTTCCATAGCTGTTGTTGATGCTTAAAGCATTTTTCGATGGCATAAAAACAACATAATTCACTTCTATTTTTTTAATATGAGGCTTATCCTCTCCCTTCCATAACACATTGCCATTATTGCCGTCGTCATCGCCAATGATTGTTTTAAAAGATACTGTAGCCTCCCTCCTGCTGTCGCTTACATTAATCGCGTTTAAAAAGTTCTGTGCGTCGGTTTGTTTATCGGCATAAATATTTACCTGTACTTCTATGCTAAACTCATTACGGTTCCAGGTGTTTATTTTAACCTCACCAAAACGGTTATCGATCATTAGCCCATCCAATTTGCCGGCAGTATAAAGCTTAGTGTACTTTTTTGATGCGATTTTTATTGAATTACTTTTAATCTGATCCTGCAGATTGTCATCATCATAAATAATCCCGATGTTTTTTAAAACATCCGGGGCTGGCATAATTACAGCGGTGCCGCTACCAAGCGTATCGGCTTCATTCAGGTTAACAACAGCGTTATCAGTTTCTGCTTTATTGGCATCCTGTGCAACGCTTTTGTTTGCGGCAACAGTAAAACAGATCAGGAACACCAGGTTCAGGCTAAATTTAATTTTCATTTTGCAAATCATATCTATCAGGTTATACCATAAATGACACACCACTTTTTAATGAGTTGCATCATCCAAAAACAAAACCCGGCAGTTATGCTGCACGCCGCTATTGCATGAAAGCTATTTAACTTACTATCAGTTGTTTTAGTTGTAAAAAACCACTAAAACAATTATCTTTACAAAAAGATAAAATACCACACAATAACATCACATCTAACTGTTAATAAGGTAGATATCAGTCAATATACTGCTATATTGACTTCAATAGGGTCTGGGGAATATTTTTAATTATAAAACATTTTGTTTATTTGTGACATTAAGAGCTAATAGCGATTACACTACAATTAGCATTTTATCTATGGCAAAAAATATACTCATAATTGAAGATGATGCCGAAATTTTACGGGTACTGGAAACGGTGCTCACTTTTCATGATTTTGAGGTTACGGGCCTTAACCGTACCGATGATATTATTGCAGCCGTAAAAAACTACAACCCCGACCTGGTTTTAACTGATTATATGTTGCCCGGCCTCAATGGCGGCCGCATTTGCCAGCTTATTAAAGGCAACGAAGATACCCGGCATATCCCGGTAATCCTGATCTCGGCCTATCATGAACAGGCCATTGCCCTGGTTAACTTCGGTTATGATGCTTTTGTTCCCAAACCTTTTGATGTAAATAAGCTGGTGAAAACGATTAACAGGTTTTTGAATTAGACTTTTAAATAATCTTGACAGTCTTATAAACCTTAATAGCAGGAGATTTACTTTATTTTTCTTTTACGGTATATTTTAAAATAGCAATACGTAAAAAGCCCGATTGCCAAAAGCCATGCAAATGGTAGTATCTTTTTCTGATTCTCTATACTATCTCTCGCACAATCATGGCTTAAATAAGTTACTCCATCCACATCAACGTTTACAACCTCTAATAAATCATTGTTCATTATCAAACCGTTGGTCTTTAAAACCGATAACCTTATAACATGTCCTGGTTTTACATTATCAACAAAGGTATCGTAGTAAAAACAGTCGGCCCAATTAGCACCAATTTGATAGTGCTTATCATTTTCTTGAACATAAAGGCCATAATTTAAACTCCCTCTCCCTCCTGTATTTTTTGTTATAGCTCTTAAATGCAAAGCATTAATAACAACGTTATCCCCGTCAAAATCAGCAGTCAAGGCATCGCAGGTTAAAATAATAGCCCAAAACAATGCTACTAATGTTGCTACTATCCATTTTAAATTATCAAACTTCATTATTCAATTATAATGAATACAAATCCGAAATCGAAAATCCGAAATCCGAAATCCACAAAACTCCTTTCCCCTTTCGCCCCAAAACCTTAATTTCGCTGCTTCAAGAAAAGAGGAAAAGATTTTGGATTATTTACAGGGATTAAACCCCGAACAAAGGGCAGCGGTTGAACAAACTGAAGGGCCGGTAATGATTATTGCCGGTGCCGGATCGGGCAAAACACGTGTTATTACCTATCGCGTGGCGCATTTGGTACGCAAGGGTGTTGATTCATTTAACATACTGGTACTTACCTTTACCAACAAAGCAGCCCGCGAAATGCGCGAGCGTATTACGCATGTTGTTGGCAATGAGGCCAAAAATATATGGATGGGCACCTTCCACTCAGTGTTTGCCAAAATACTACGGGTGGAGGCCGAAAAAATTGGCTATCCCAGCAATTTCACCATTTATGATACCGACGACAGCAAGAGCGTATTAAGGGCCATTTTAAAAGAAATGAACCTTGATGACAAGCTGTACAGTGTAAACTTTGTACTTAACCGCATTTCGGCGTCAAAAAACAACCTGATCTCGTGGCAGGAATATAACAAGAACGAACAGATCCAGGCCGACGACTTTTCGAGCGGCCGAGGGCAAATGGGCAAAATTTACGAAATGTATGCCACCCGCTGCTACCGTGCCGGCGCAATGGACTTTGACGATTTGCTGTACAAAACCAACGAACTGCTAAAGCTGCATCCCGATGTGCTCAACAAATACCAGCATAAGTTTAAATACTTAATGGTTGACGAGTATCAGGATACTAACTTTTCACAGTACCTGATTGTTAAAAAGCTTGCGGCAGTTAACGAAAACTTATGTGTTGTAGGTGATGATGCCCAAAGTATTTATGCTTTCCGTGGCGCCAACATCCAAAACATCTTAAACTTTGAAAAGGATTATCCCGATCTGAAAGTGTTTAAGCTGGAGCAAAACTACCGCTCAACCCAAAACATTGTGAATGTGGCCAACAGCATCATCCGCAATAATAAAGATCAGCTTAAAAAGAACGTATTCTCCGAAAAAGAATCGGGCGATAAGATTAAAGTTATGCGTGCCTTCAGCGATAACGAGGAGGGTAAGATAGTAGCCGAAGCCATTATGCAGGACCGCAGCTCAAACGGGCTTAAATGGTCGGCATTTGCCATACTTTACCGTACCAACGCGCAATCCCGCTCCATGGAGGAGGCTTTACGCAAGCTGGGCATCCCATATAAAATATACGGCGGGCTTTCATTTTACCAGCGTAAGGAAATTAAGGACCTGATATCTTATTTCAGGCTCACCTTCAACCCTAATGATGAGGAAGCCTTAAAGCGTGTTATCAATTACCCTAAACGCGGTATTGGTGACACCTCGGTTGATAAGATCATTGTTGCTGCCGACCAGCACGGCATAACACCCTGGGAAGTGATAGTTGAACCGGCCAAATACCTGGAAGGAAAAATATCCGGTGCGGTTTCCAATTTTGCTGTCATGATCCAGAGTTTCCAGGTGTTGACCAAAACCAAATCAGCCTACGAATCGGCTTTATATATTGCGCAGCACTCGGGCTTATTGAAGGATCTTTATGAAGATAAATCGGTTGAGGGACTTAACCGTTACGAAAATATACAGGAGCTTTTAAACGGTATCAAGGAGTTTTCGGAGCGTGAGGATATTGAAGAAAAAGGCCTTGATATTTTCATGCAGGATGTAGCCCTGCTTACCAACGATGACAAGGATAAAAACAAGGATGCCGAAACAGTATCGCTCATGACCATCCACTCGTCAAAAGGTTTGGAATTTCCGCAGGTATATGTTGTGGGGCTGGAAGAAAATCTTTTCCCTTCGCAAATGTCGCTTAACTCACGCAGCGATCTTGAGGAAGAGCGCCGCCTGTTTTATGTAGCCGTTACCCGTGCCGAAAGCAAGCTGCATATCAGTTACGCCACCTCACGTTTTAAGTTTGGAACATTGATTAATTGCGAGCCAAGCCGTTTTTTAGACGAAATTGATGCTAAATACCTTGAGCTCGATTACACCGCCAAACCCGCTTCGGGCAGTAATCCGTTCTTTGACGATGAACGCAAAGCATGGAGCCGGGACAAACAGCCAGATACATTTTCAAAGCCAAAACCGGCAGCTGCCGCACCAGTAAAAACCACATCCATACTGGCCAAAGCCCATGTGCCTTCAGCCGATTTCAAGCCATCAGATACATCCAATCTGCAGGTTGGTATGCAGGTTGAGCATGAACGTTTTGGCTTTGGTAAAGTACTTTCACTTGAGGGTAATAAGCCCGATATAAAGGCTACGATCTTCTTCAAGGAGATTGGTCAAAAGCAATTATTGCTAAAATTTGCAAAGCTCTACATAGTTCAGTAAACATAAACTAAGAGTTAAAATCCCTACTTTGAGGAAATGATTCCCCATGCCTCACCACAACCCATCATTAAATTGCCCTTATAACACTAATTTAAAGGTAATTTAATGATGGCATACCATTTGGATTGTATTAGTATCCCTTTCCTTAATTAATACTTAATTGAATATGAGCGATACTATAAAAAAGAAAACAAACAAATCCGTTGGTAAAAACATCCGGACATTACGCCATCAGCACGGATGGAGCCAGGAAGACGTGGCTAACCGATTGGGCATCTCTATTCCGGCATTTTCAAAAATTGAAACCGGCGTAACCGATATTAACTTATCGCGCCTTGAACAAATTGCTAATATTTTTGATATAAACGTAGTGAACCTACTGGCCCTTGATACCGAAGAGGTTGATATGAAACCATCAAGTTTAAGCGTTGCGCAAAAAAAGCTGATAGACCGCGAATCGGAAATTGCTAATTTACAGCGTAAGGTAATATTGCTATATGAGGAATTACGCAACAAAGCCAGCTTAGCAATATAATTGTGTGTTGTAAATGTTACAATTTACAGATAGTGTACATTGTTTGCTTCGCATTTGTGTCCTGTTTTAGCAGCTGCGTTAAATAACAGTTAACAATATTTAATAAAAGGAAATTAAAATAAAACTCCTTTTATTGTGTCAGCTAATTTATCGATAATGAGCGTTTTATAAGGGTTTTGGAGTAATAATTGTGGCATACGGATTATAAATACAAAAACGTATGTCAAATTATCTTATCTCCATATCAAAAAACGAAACCTTGAGCGATGGTATCATTCATGATCCCAAAAGTAAGCTAAAAGTTAAGGCATTTGATTTACTGAGGGCCCGTTTTAAACCCAGCAAAGGCGAAGTAAGATTTTTTGTAACCTCCGGCAATGAAACACTGGCTTTTGAAACTCAGGGCTATAACAAACACAGGCAATTGCTGGTTTTACAAATGATATCGTGGTATTGTATTTACCTTGGCCTCATAGAAGCACAGATACACTCAAGCCTGCCGGTACACTTTAGTTAAGGAAAATTATCGTTACAGGTTAAACCCGTGGCGGGTTATGCAGCATATCGCTCATTTCGATGATCTTTTCATCAATTTCAGATACGCACTTATCCATCATATCCAAACATTCGGCCTGGTCAACCAGGCCTTCTTTTTCGAGGTTAATTAAGCCCCGTAAAGTAGCTATAGGCCCCCTGATCTGGTGCGACAGGTATGAAGAATGCTCGGAAAGCTTTTTATTTTTTAACTGCAGGTCCTTAGTACGTTCATCAATAATTTCTTCAAGATGATGGTTTATACGGTCGAGGTTATCTTTTTGCCGTGATACTTCCCCGTTTAAGAGGGTAAGCTGTGAATTGGTTTTAGCCTTGCGCTTTACATTGCTTATAAGCAAACCAATTACTACAAGCATCAAACCCGCAACCACAGTTACCGCCCAAAATTTTGTCCGGTCGTAAGCCTGGCGCTCTGCAATTCTTTCGTTCTCTTTCAACTGCTCTTCCTGCCTGCGCTTGGCCTCAACCAAATTCATTTGTGCAGATACGTTAGTTTTGTAAGTAACGCTATCCTGCGTATATATTTCCCTTAATAAACTTACCGCACGGGCGTAGTTCTTTTTATTATACTCCAGTTCGTATGTAGTATATTTGTAATCGTAATCAAGCTTTGGGTCTTTCACTAACTGGGTATAGGCAGTTCCCTCCTGCACCATCTTTTCTGCATTTTTAAAATCGCCCTTGGTCATATAAAGCGCCGCAAGCGTAAGGTCAACGCTGGCTACCGATTCATTCAAATCTCCGGCTTTTGCCCCTGTATTGGCTTCAAGCAATAAACTCAGCGCTTTATCATAATCTTTAAGCTTAAAATAAATAACGCCGCGATTTTGTAAACACTGGATCATGTTTATCGTATCATGTCGCTTTTGAAATATCGGAAAGCTTTTGTCATAAAACTTAAGCGCCATGTACAGGTTATTTTTACGTGTATAAACGTTACCTATGTTTAGGTATAATGATCCAAGCAGTTTAGTATCATTTATTTTTTGAGCTATTTCCAACCCTTTATTAAGATAATCAAGAGAGCGTTCATAATCATGATCGCGAAACAGGATCCCAATATTATTATAAACACTTGCTTCCCCCCTCAGGTTATTGTTACGGGTGAAATATGAAAGTGCATTCAGATAGTTTTCAATAGCTTTTTCGGGTTGATCCAAATAGTATTTACCTATACCTATAACACGATAAGCTTCGGCAATACCATCAATATAATTAAGCTTGGTTGATAGCTTGAGGGCCTTATTAGCATCTTCAACAGTTTGCTCCGGGTTGGTTAACCTGTTTTTATATGCATTGGCATTTATAGTTATAACTTCATTAGTATCTTTAGCAGCAATATCAATTATATCATTCGCGTATACCGTCAACGATAATAAAAAGAATAATATAAATGCGCCGATTTTTTTCATTAAAAAACTTTTACGTTCTGTTCGGGTGAAAGTTATAAAATAATGCTGAATTATATTTAATGTTAAGAATAAAAAACGCTGTGGAAAATTATTTTTATATTTTTTCCAACTAATTAAAAAACATATTTATATTTGCAGTGTTAAATATTTGATATACAACATATTAAATACAAAAAAACAATTATTCCATACCACTTTGAGCAGGTTATAACCAATTACAATAATATTTCAACATATATGTAAAATGTGCAGTAGCGGCTATAATTTGTATATCAAATAAGTGAAATAATGTGAAAAACGTGCAATAAATTGTATACCATGCAACTAACTAACACAAATGATATTACATTTAAAATTAGTAATTTAACCCCGTAATTAAGAGTGTAAAAATACGAAACAGATAACATTTTTTTAAAATTTAAAACAACAGCATTTTTAAAAAACAGAGAGTAAAATCCGGCTTTTAAAATATTTGTGATAAGCTTAAAATAAGCTTGATGAGTTTTAATAAATATTTACTATCGTATTAATTTAAAAAATAGAATAATAAATACAATAATTAATCAATATGAAAAAAACAGTGTTTTTTGTACTCCTTACCGTAGGCGCCGGGGTACTGTCATCGTCATCAGTTTTGTCTTCATCAGCAAAAAAAGATGCACAGCCAACAGCTGTCAATTTCACCAAAACACCCACAGGTTTTAAACGCGACCTGGGAAGTGCCGACTGAGATCAATAAAATCAATACAAGAAATTCAACATCGATAAATAATACACGGTCATGAAAAAAATAATCACCATCGCTTTAGCAGTTCTGTTCACAGGAGCTATTACATCATGCAAAAAGGAAAGCCCCAAAGTTGAGTTTGCTAACCTTCATTCATTTACAACCGGTTATAAAAGAGACCTGGGAAGTGCTGACTGATTTATTTATTCAAGATCAATAAAACATAAAAACAACATGAAAAAATTCATCCTCATAGCAACAGTAGCCCTTAGTGCAGGTGCATTATCATCAGCTACAAACAAAAATGAAAACAAAGAGAAACCTGTAATTACGCAAGTAAACTCATTGACAACCGGCTTTAAAAGAGATTTAGGCAGCGCCGACTAAGCAACAAGCAATAACATACAAAAGAGATATATCAAACAAAAAATATTTACGTCCCCCCACATATTTAAAAACATCATGAAAAATTTAACACTGATAGCAACCTTAGCATTAAGCACCATATTATCAACTGCAACATTGGCTAACGCAGCCAACGGCCCTCAACCAAAACGTGATTTAGGTTCTGCCGATGCCCGCGGTCCTCAGCCAAAACGTGACTTAGGTTCTGCTGATTTTGCCCGTGGCCCTCAACCAAAACGCGACTTAGGCTCTGCTGATTTTGCTCGTGGCCCTCAGCCAAAACGTGATTTAGGTTCTGCTGATTTCGCTTTCGGCCCTCAGCCAAAACGCGACTTAGGTTCTGCTGATTTCGCTTTCGGCCCTCAGCCAAAACGCGACTTAGGTTCTGCTGATTTCGCTTTCGGTCCTCAGCCAAAACGCGACTTAGGTTCTGCTGATTTCGCTTTCGGTCCTCAGCCAAAACGTGACTTAGGTTCTGCTGATTTTGCTTTCGGTCCTCAGCCAAAACGTGATCTGGGTTCTGCTGATTTCGCTTTCGGCCCTCAGCCAAAACGTGACTTAGGTTCTGCTGATTTCGCTTTCGGTCCTCAGCCAAAAAGAGATTTGGGTTCTGCTGATTTCGCTTTCGGTCCTCAGCCAAAACGTGATTTAGGTTCTGCTGATTTCGCTTTCGGCCCTCAGCCAAAACGTGACTTAGGTTCTGCTGACTTTGCTTTCGGTCCTCAGCCAAAAAGAGATTTAGGTTCTGCTGATTTTGCTCAGTCTGGTCCTGGTCCAAAAAGAGATTTAGGTTCTGCTGATTTCGCTTTCGGTCCTCAACCAAAACGCGACTTAGGTTCTGCTGATTTCGCTCAGTCTGGTCCTGGTCCAAAAAGAGATTTAGGTTCTGCTGATTTTGCTCAATCTGGTCCTGGCCCGAAAAGAGATTTAGGTTCTGCTGATTTTGCTCAGTCTGGTCCTGGTCCAAAAAGAGATTTAGGTTCTGCTGATTTCGCTCAGTCTGGTCCTGGTCCAAAAAGAGATTTAGGTTCTGCTGATTTTGCTC
>NZ_JBHLTS010000072.1:0-123300 GCF_042434235.1 Mucilaginibacter angelicae
TCTAATTGTGTAACTTGTTTCATGAGTTCTTGATTTAAAGTGTTTGTTCTTAGTTTTCACTTTAATCTACAACCTTTCTTTCAAGAACTCTTCTTTAACTATTTCATGCATACGATCTTATACGCCCCGCATGACGAACTATGCAGATCGGTTTTATGACGCATAAGATTTTTCGCTATCGCTCAAGAGATAGTTTCTCTTTCGCCCCAACGCTTTTTCCTCCCACTGCTCCATCGAAATGACAATTTTATAAATAAGATTCCCCCTACCAATATTTCTTATCCGTCAGCCATCCCGCCAAATCTTTATTATAATTAAAGTATGATGCAGGCGGCATCTTTTCAGCGTTCAGGATTATAAGCGGTACTTTTATCTCGTAAACAGAACCATGACTGCGGTATGTTTCCGGCAGGTCTTCTTCAGCCCCATTTTCCAGATCGCCAAAAACTGTTGTTGAATCACCGAGTACGATAAGATCGCCTATGCGGGTTGGCGGAAGGTGGTATTTTTTTGCCGCTTCGGCACGGGTAAGCACTGTTTCAATTCCCTTAATTTTGTATAAGGCTTTTTTAACCTCAGGCAAATCACTGTCTTTATTGAGGTAAACATAGGCCGCACCACCAAAACCCCGGTGGTGCTTTACATACTTATCCTTTTCGGGGCTTAGCGCCAGTTTAATATCAACATGTTGCAGCTGCAATGCTTTCTTCACATCTATGCAACGGCTTTTATGGTTCACATCATGATCGGCAGTGATGAGTATGGTAGCATCAGGAGCAGTTTCGCTGATCTGGCCTATCAGGTTATCAATGTTGGCCAGGTGCCTGATGGAGCTGCTATCAGTTGGCGCCCAGGTATGCATAGGGTAATCTGTAGTATGGATATAGATGCACCGGATGTCTTTCCGGTTTTTCAACAGGTAAATGCCCGCTTTCATTGTCCAATAGTTTACTTCGGCGCTGTAAATCTCTGGAGGTGTCCCTATTCTGTTAACCCACGATGTATCGGCTGTTTCCGGCGATACTACAATATCGGCACCTTCGGGCAGCAGGGTGGTGCTTTTCTTTTTACTCGAAAGCAATGCCGACTTGATGCCATCTGCCTTTAATTTTTGAAATATAGTCGGAGCAAGTACAAGGTGCTTGTCTTCCATATATTCCTCTTCCCCCTTATCATTCAAAAAGAAGTTGCCGCTAATGCCGTTTACTTCGGGAAAGGTACCCGTGCAAATGGAAGTGTTATTGGCATTGGTAACCGTTGGCATTAAAGCGTTAACCTGTTTAAAAAAACTTTTGGCAATCATGGCTTTTAAATGCGGCATAGGTGCATTATTAAAATAACTCATACCAAAACCATCCATCATAATGATCACCACCCGCTTGCCGTGGTTAAATTGTTTTTCCTGGGCCTGGCTTATCTGCCCAAGCAACAATGCAATAAAAACTATTAGATAACGGCCTGCGTATTTCATGATCATTTTTTTAACGAAAATAATCCGCCCGAAATCCATCTATGTTAAGAAGAGATAATTTAACCGAATGATAATCGAACCCTAACATGAAAACCTGCGTTAATCTCATGTTTCGCGATCAATTTTTTGTGCTCCGGTACTGTTTTATTCAATTTCACGCAGAATTCATCATTTTCAGGCCCAAAACACCATGTTAATACAATGTTAATTTTGACAGAAAAACGGCAATCATAACGCCATTTGACACTGTCCTGACCATAATACCCATAGGGTCAAAAAATAAATTACTATTAATCAATCGATTAAATACTCATGACTTTTGGATGAAAAATCGCATCTGATTTGTGTTGTTAATTTGCCATGTGTTTAAAACAACATATATCAAAAACACAACAATAGTTATGAAAAATTTATTCAAAGTTTCAGCATTAGCCCTTGCATTTGCAGGCTTAGCATTTGGTGCAAAAGCACAAACATCTACACCTACTACCACTACTACAACATCAACTACAACTAAAAGCGGCATCCGTTACAGCATCGGTGTTGACGCAGGTATTCCTCTTGGTAATTTCAAAGACAATTACAAATGGAATTTAGGCGGTTCGGTACAGGCTGATATCCCGGTTCTTTCAGACAAATTATTTGTTACTGTTAACGCAGGTTACAACAACGTTTTTGGTAAAAACGATGTATTTGTAGGTAATACCAATGTTAACCCTACCGATTTTCATTTGATCCCGGTTAAAGCTGGTTTAAAATTCTTCCCTATTAGCAATTTTTACGTTCAGGGTGAAGCCGGTGCAGCGTTTTTGTTAAACAAATCTGACGTTGGCGCCAATAAATCAACCGCTTTTGTTTACGCTCCGCAAATTGGTGTTCAGTTCCCAGTAAGCGCAAGCAGCTTTATTGATGCTGGTGTTCGCTATGAAGCAACTACCAAATATGCAACTGGTGTTGATGCAAGCAAAGTGAACTTTATAGGTTTACGTGTAGCGTACGGCTTTTAATATATGGCCCTACAAATACCTTGACAAAAAAAAGGGGAGCTCATTCGGGCTCCCCTTTTTTATTATGTTTTTTTAGTTGATATGAACCCTTATAATTAAATAAATCGTATAAATTAGCACATTGTTTGTATTTTGACACGTAATAATACATTTACCGCACAATAATTGCTGAATATGAAGAGGATCCTCATCATTGATGATGAAGTTAATGTTGCGTTATTGCTATCGAAGTTTTTAACGCGGAATGGGTTTGACGTTAGTACCGCATCAAGCGGTACCGGGGGGATGGAGGCGTTGAAAAACGGTGAATATCAACTTGTACTATGTGATTTCAGGCTTGAAGATACAGACGGGCGCGAAATGCTCCGTAATATCAAAATCCAATACCCCAAAACCGGAGTTATCATCATCACCGGCTATTCAGACATTAAAATGGCTGTTGAGCTTATTAAAATGGGGGCTTATGATTATATCACCAAGCCGCTGTATCCCGATGAGATCTTAAATACCATAAATAAGGCCTTTGAAACCCACCATGCCCTGGTTGAGGTTGACGAGGAGCCGCAAGCGGCCATTTTACCCGAAAAAACCAAATCTAATGCGGCCAAAAAAACTGTGTTTGCGGCCGAGTTTGTTACCGGCACCAGCCGTGCATCAAAAGAGCTGGCCCGCCAGATTGAGCTGGTAGCACCAACAAATTACAGCGTTATTATTTTAGGCGAAAGCGGTACAGGAAAAGAGTCGGTTGCCAAAAGCATCCACCTGAACAGTCCGCGGCACAACCAGCCTTTTATAGCTATGGACTGCGGTTCCTTAACCAAGGAGCTTGCAGCAAGCGAATTCTTCGGGCACGAAAAAGGTTCATTTACCGGTGCTTTGTATACCAAAATTGGCCACTTTGAAATGGCTAACGGCGGTACTTTGTTTTTGGATGAAGTAGGCAACCTATCGTACGAGATCCAGGCAGCTTTACTCCGTACCGTACAGGAACGCAAGGTTAAAAGAATAGGCAGTACCAAGGAGATTGACCTTGATGTGCGCATTATCATTGCCACCAACGAAAACCTGCAGGAGGGCATCCAGAAAGGCCGTTTCCGCGAGGATCTTTACCATCGCTTTAACGAGTTCAGCATTTACATGCCCCCATTGCGTGAGCGCGGGCACGATATTATATTACTGGCCGAACATTTTTTAAGGATCGCCAACCAGGAGCTTGGCCGAAATGTTGAGTCGCTTTCACAGGAGGTTGTGGATTGCTTTATGAACTACCGCTGGCAGGGCAATATCCGCGAGCTTAAAAATGTGATCCGCCGGGCAGCGCTTTTGGCCGAGGGCAATGAGATCACATTGAAAGCACTACCGCTTGAAATGTCGACCTATAAATTATCGTACGAAGCGCCAAATCACCACTATGCACAACAGCAGCATCCGTCACCGTATGCAGCAGCAGAAGTGCCAGAGGTGAAAGAGCCGCGCCATGACCTTAAAAATGCCGCGCTTGAGGCCGAATATGAAACGATTATCAGGGTGCTGCGGGAAGTTAACTTCAACAAAACCAAAGCAGCCGAGATCCTGAATATCGACCGTAAAACCCTCTATAATAAAATGAAGGCCATTAACCTTAAGTAATATGGAGGCTAATGCAGAAAAAAACGATGCCGAAGCCTTGCGTAAATTAAGGCACGATATAAAAAATCAATTATCAAACATTCACCTGGCACTTGAACAGTTACGGTACGAAATACCCAACCCAACGTCGGATTGTTTGTTTTATATGGACACTATAGAAATAAGCTCAACCAGGATCAATAAACTGCTTAACGATACCAATTAAAAAGGCGTTGTAATTAATACTTGAAACGCTAAAACTTTTTGGCGTTTTTTTGTTTTAAGCAAGTATCAATACAACAGCCTAAATGTCAATTTTCAACTACAAACAGCGCAACAATATCATCCTGGTAAGCATCATTGTACTGGGCTGTTTTCTGCTTTATGCAATAAGCAGTTTGTTTAGTGCAATTCTTGGTGCGGTAGTATTGTATACTATTTTCAGGCCCCTGTTTGTAAACCTGGTTGAAAAGCGTAACTGGAACAAAACCCTGGTTGCCCTGCTCATCATTTTCAGCTCGCTTATTGTTATAGTGATCCCTTTTCTTACGCTGAGCATTATGGTTGTTGGCAAAATATCAAATATCAACCTCAAAGATCTCCCTATTGATCAATGGATCTCAAAAATTGATACGTTTGCCGGCACAAACCTCAATCAACCCCATTTTGCCGAAGATACCCTGCAAAAGTTAGGTAATTTTGCCACCGGGCTGTTTCCATCTATACTGGGCAATGTTGCCAATACCATAATAACCCTGCTGGTATTATACTTTATACTGTATTTTATGTTTACGCAAATGAGGGAGTTTGAAGCAGGCCTGTTAAAGTATGCCCCTTTCCGCGAACAGCATGCATTAAAATTTGCAACCGCCCTACGCGATTCTACTTATTCAAACGTTTTAGGACAAGGAATAATAGCCGTTACCCAGGGCTTTTTGCTGGCGCTGGGTTTTTATGCGCTGAGCATTCCGGATGCTGTGTTTTGGGGGGTAATAGGTGCTTTTATTTCCTTTTTGCCTGTTGTTGGGGCACCAACATTGAGCATCCCGGCAAGTATTCTATTGTTTGCGCAGGGGCATAACTGGCAGGGAGTGGCCATACTTGTTTATGGATTGCTGGTTATTGGCAATATTGATAACGTTTTACGCATGATCATTAACAAGCGTATAGCCAATACGCATCCCATAATTTCGGTAATAGGGGTATTTATTGGTTTACCTTTGTTTGGCATCCTGGGCCTGGTATTTGGCCCGGTACTGTTATCATACTTCATGCTGCTGCTGGAGATTTATGAAACAAACCGCATGGCGGCCGACAGGCTTGAGCGGATAAACAGTGTATAAATTATACCGTACAGCCCTGAACAGTTTTGTGAACACAGGGTAAAATTTGTTTACCGGATAAAAGTTAATTTATACTTAAATAAAAATAAATGCGCCAAATGCACATATTTGGCAGGATATTTACGAGTAACTAATCAAATGTTCAACTTTAAATTATATTACAATGAATGATAACTCAAAAGTAGTTGTTGCATTGCTTGCCGGTTTAGCAGCAGGGGCAGCGTTAGGCATTTTGTTTGCACCTGATAAAGGCAATGAAACCCGCGACAAGCTAACTGAATCATTAAAAAATCTTGGCGAATCAATAAAAGATACCGCAGCTGCCGAAATTGACAACCTGGTTGGTTTAAAAGACAAAGTTGTTGAAAACATCAAGTCGAAAATTAAAGGTGCCGAAGAAGAATACCAGGACGACCTTGAGCACGCATAAGCATGTATAAACACTAATCCCGGATGCAGATAAAAACCTCATCCGGGATATATAACCTTACCTATGGAAGCTAAAAAAGATACCCAACCACCGTTACCGCCAATAGTCGACCAGTTAAAGGAATACGCCGAAACACGGTTTAAACTTTTCAAATATGAAGCTATTGAAGGCGGAACCTCCATATTAGCAAGCATCATTGCCGATTTGGTAACCGTGATAAGCATGGTACTGGCATTTCTTTTTGCAAGTGTTACCTTAGGTTTTTTTCTGGCCAGTGTTTTTCACTCCTACTGGGAAGGTTTTGGTTGTGTTGCCATCCTTTACTTTTTGATAGCCATGTTTATCAAGATATTTAAACGCCACCTTGAAAGGCCGCTTGTCAACATCTTTATTCAAAAAATATTTAAACGATAAACCATGGATCTTCATATCACCAACATCAGCGATCTGCAGGCCGAAATATTCAGGTTAAAGTCACTCGAAAAGCAACAAACGCTGGCGTTGAAGGCACGCGTCAACAGTCCGGCTGCCATATTTTCAACCGTGCTTACTTTGTTTCCGCGTTCAAACGATACCGACGGCGTAAAAAACACCAGTTTCTTTCATCCCGATATCCTTAACCTGATCTCCAGGTTTGTGATTCCGCTTACGTTAAACAAAACGCTTTTCAAGCATTCTAATTTTTTAGTAAAAACACTGGTTGGTCTTGTTTCGCAAAAAGCATCAAACTATGTTAACGAAGATACCGTTAGTGGCATCTGGGATAAAGCAAAAGCTCTTTTTGCCAAATTCACTAAAAAGAAAGAGGACGCAGAATACAAGCCTGCGCCTTATGTTAAGCCTGTGGGCGGCGCAATAGTATAGGGGTATTCTAAAAAAAATGGTGCAATTCTATTTAATGCATCCTGCAGCAGGTAGTTCGTGTTAATAATTTCAATATTTTTGCGCTTTATTTTAAAAACGTAAAGTGGGAAAAGATAAGTTAAGGCGTTTTGCCGAAATTGAGACCTTTGACAATGTATTGCAATTAGATGCCGGCAAACCTTTCAAAGGCCAATGGAGCTCCGGATTTTTCAAAAATGAAAATCCTGTGGTACTTGAACTGGCCTGCGGCAAAGGCGAATACACCGTGAACCTTGCCTGCATGTTCCCCAACAAAAATTTTATTGGTATTGATTATAAAGGCAACCGCATTTGGCGGGGTGCTAAAACCGCTATTGAAGATGGCGTACCTAACGTTGCCTTTTTACGCATCCAGATTGAGAACCTGCTCGATTATTTTGGCCCCGGCGAAATAGATGAGATCTGGATCACCTTCCCTGATCCGCAGCCACAGCTAAGCCGTGAGAAAAAGAGATTAACATCTCCCCGCTTTTTAGATAAATACATCATCACTTTAAAGCCAGGCGGCTGTGTTAACCTCAAAACCGACAATGACGGTTTACATGCCTATACTGCCGAAAAAATTGATGAACTGAAGCTAAACCTTCACGCTAAAACCGAAGACCTTTACCATTCGGAATATGCCGATGAAGTGCTTTCCATCAAAACTTACTACGAGAAAAAATATTTAAAGGATAATAAAAACATTAACTACCTTAAGTTTTCATTTACTGAAACTGCTTAATGGAGGACATTAATTTTTTTGAAAAAGTATACCAGGTTGCAAGGCTCATACCCACAGGCCGGGTAACATCATATGGTGCTATTGCCGCATATCTTGGCACCAAAGGCTCATCGCGTATGGTGGGTTGGGCCATGCAGGCAGCGGGCAATGCCAAACCACCGGTTCCGGCGCACCGGGTTGTAAACCGCCAGGGTTTATTAACAGCAAAAGCCCACTTCGGCGGCAATCGTATGGCCGATATGCTGGAAAGCGAAGGGGTAAAAGTAGTTGACGACCAGATCCAGGATTTCAAATCGCATTTCTGGGACCCGATGATTGAGCTGGCACTATAGGGCAGCCTGTCTACAATGCCAACTCCACCGTTTGACTTCAGCCGAGAAGTATTAAAAAGACGAAAGTTACAAAACCATGTCATTGCGAGCTCAGCGTGGCAACCGCACGGAAGCATAGCCGCCTGTATAGTATGCGATTGCTTCGTCGTTTCTCCACGCAATGACATAGATTTTTTTACCTCGTCGGCAGTACGATAAAACTATTCCGTAAACTGCAACAGTTCCATCCTGTTCCCAAACGGATCAATAAACGAAAACCGGGTACGGCCGGGGATAACCGGTTCTTCCCAAAATTCAACACCGAAACTTTCTAAATGCCGCCGGGCTTCGGTAATGTCGGTAACCTCAAAGGCTGTATGCCGCGATGTGCGCGGTAAAGCTTCCTCGGTACTTAAATGCAGCTGGATATCAGCTATCTGAAACCAGTAGCCTTTTGAATTAAAAGCCGGCCGTTCTATTCGCTTCAATCCTACAACATCAGTATAAAAAATCCTTGCTTCTTCCAGCCGTTCTAACGGAACACAAACCTGGATATGGTCGGCGCGTTTAAAGTTGATCATATGCCCCTCTAAATCTCCCCTAAAGGGGAGACTTCTTAATAATATATTTAATAATTAATGTTAACTTTTATGAGAATATTAGGCCTCATGCTCGGCAAAAGTAAGCACATAACCGTTATTATCCTTTATTGAAAACTCCGTAGCACCGTAAAAGGTAGTTTCGAGGCCTTTTAATACGGTTACCTTATCCTTTATTTCTTCAAAAAATGCACGGATATTTTTGAGGTTGATATATAACAATAATGAGCCGCCATCTGTGCGGCTTATCTCCGGCAGGTCATCGGCCAGGCTGCTGAAAGCCTGGAACATCATGGTGACGCTGCCATTGGTCATCATGGCCCAAACAAGATCGGTTCCGGTTTCGGGTACGCTCATTGCAACTTTGAAGCCCAGCAGCTCATAAAAGCCGATGGTTTGGGTAATGTCATTTACAAAAATGTTGGGTGATAAACTTTCCATAATCAGTGCGTAAAAAATTTGGTTAACGCCATAAAAATAATAATCCATTCTTTTAAATGCTAAATATTTTAGCTTAATTAGCTTAAATATTTTATTAATAAACACACGTACTGTGGGAAAACTTATAGAAGAATTTGACGCCTATCGTTCTAAGATGAACGACAGGATCATGGAAACAGCCAATACCAACATCAAACGCTTTTTTGCGCTTGATACAACCAGTTATGCCGAAGGTGCACTTGATGTAAAAACCAAAGAGATGCTTGGCCTGGTAGCCAGCATGGTTTTGCGCTGCGACGACTGTATCAAATACCATCTTGGCAAATGCCACGAAGCCGGCGTTAACCACGATGAAATGAACGAGATTTTTATGATAGCCAACCTGGTAGGCGGGTCAATAGTTATTCCGCATTACCGCAGGGCGGTGGAGTACTGGGATGAGTTGAATGAGGTGAAATAAGTACGCAACAGCATCGTTATAAGGAGTGAAGCAGATTCTGTTTAGCATTATAGGATTCGCTCCTTGTAATACCTTTGTTTAATCCTTTACTTAACCTTTTCACGCTATGTACAAACCTAAATTCCGCAGAAAGCATTTTGACGTAGACATGTTTCCGATGTTCAACTTATTGTTGATCGTGTTATTATTCTTGATGCTGAGTGGTCGCCCGGCAATACGTTATCCTATTTTGATCAATTTGCCAACAGGGTCATCTTTTAATACTGCAGATCCTGATAGCTACATCACCACTATACTTATCGGGCAAAAAAAGTTGATGCTAAAGCTTGATGCTCCGGATATACGCGAGGCAACACTAAAAAATATGGGAGGTAGATACCACGCCGGTTTCACACCAGCTGAGATAAATAAATTTGGCGAAACGGATGTGATCGGAACGCCATTGACTCAAATTAAAAAATACATTTCGGATTATTACAATGCTACGGATTATTACAATCAACCGGGATTAAGGCTCGATGAATTAGCCGAATGGATAAAAGAATCGCGCAAAGCTACATTCGAAAAGCATAATAGGTCAACACGTATTTTTATTATGGCCGATGGAGAAACCCCTTACCCCGAAATCAAAAATGTAATAGACATGTTAGGTCAGCAAAAAATCAGCAAATTTTCTATCATCTATTCCTACATAAGACAAATATAATGAGCAATCAAACCGACAATCTAACCCGCTGCTCCTGGGCAGGTACAGACGAACTATATATCAAATACCATGATGAAGAATGGGGCAAAGAAGTACATGATGATCATACGTTGTTCGAGTTTTTAATTCTCGAATCTGCACAGGCGGGTCTAAGCTGGATCACCATTTTACGCCGCCGCGAAGGTTATCGCAAGGCCTTTGCCAATTTTGATGTAGAAAAAGTAGCCGCCTTTACCGATGAAGATGTTGAACGCTTAATGCAGGATACAGGCATCATCCGCAACAGGCTTAAAATACTGGCTGCTATCAACAATGCCAAACTGTTTATCGGCATACAAAAAGAGTTTGGTTCTTTTGATAAATACCTGTACAGCTTTATGCCCAATGGCAAACCTATTGTAAACCATTCGCATAAAATACCGGCTACCAGCCCCGAATCTGACGCTATCAGTAAGGATATGAAAAAGCGGGGCTTTAAGTTTTTCGGCAGCACCATTTGTTATGCCCACATGCAGGCCACAGGTATGGTTAATGATCATATTCCTGATTGCAGTTTCAAATAGTTTGGGATTTCACAGATTCTTGATTAGTTAATTATTGATTTTTGACGATTTAACCGGTTTGATTTTTGAATTGGAAGGGATGATTATTCGTCAACATTAATTGTATTTTTGAAACGGGAAAAATCGCATTGATCATTTAATTTATCGGTGCATCATAATGAAATCAATTACTATCGCTCATTTTAAAATCTGTGAAATCATAAATCAATCGATGAAATCCCAGAAAATAAAAATCAGTGAAATCATAAAAAGATGAAAAAACTATTTCTTTTGGATGGCATGGCCCTTATTTACCGGGCGCATTTTGCTTTAAGTAAAACACCCCGCTTTACATCAAATGGGTTAAACACCTCGGCAATGATGGGTTTTACCAATACACTGCTTGATGTTTTGAAAAAAGAGGCCCCCACCCACATGGCTGTAGTATTTGATACCGAAGCACCAACCGAACGCCATACCGATTTTGAAGGCTACAAAGCGCACCGCGAAGCCATGCCCGAAGATTTGGCAAAAGCTTTACCCTATGTAATAAAAATCATATTAGGCTTCAACATCCCTGTTATTACTTCGGATGGTTATGAGGCCGACGATATTATAGGTACACTTGCCAAAAAGGCCGAACAAAAGGGTTATACCGTTTACTGTATGACGCCCGATAAGGATTTTGGTCAGCTGGTATCAGATAATATTTTCATTTACAAACCGGCCCGTATGGGTAACGAGATGGAAATACAGGGTGTTAAAGAGATATTGGCCAAATGGGAAATTGAGCGGGTTGACCAGGTAATTGATATCCTCGGTTTATGGGGTGATGCTGTTGACGGCATCCCCGGCATTCCGGGCATTGGCGAAAAAACAGCTAAAACCCTTATTAAGCAATACGGCTCAATGGAAAACATCTTTGAGCATAGCCACGAGCTTAAAGGCAAACAACGCGAAAACGTGGAGCAGTTTAAAGAACAGGGGCTTATGTCAAAAAAACTGGCCACTATATTACTAAATGTTCCGGTTGAATTAGATGAAGAAGGCCTTGAAGTATGTGCGCCAAGCAAAGAGTTATTGGAGCCGCTTTTTGCCGAGTTAGAGTTTCGCACTTTAGGCAGGCGCGTTTTTGGCGATGATTTCAGCATAACCGAGTTAAAGCCTGCCGGTACCCAGATCGACCTTTTTGGCAACGCGACGGCCACTGGTCGCACCACGATGACGGTTGATGTGGAAGACATTCGTGAGGAGCTTACCATCGCTGCAAAAAACATCAACAACACACCTCATGAGTATCACCTGGCCGATACCGTTGAAAAACGCGCCGAACTCATTAAAATATTAGCCCAGCAACCAACTTTTTGCTTTGATACCGAAACCACCGGTACCGACCCTAATTATTGCGAACTGGTAGGCCTTTCATTTTCAGTTAAACCGGGCGAAGGCTGGTACGTACCGGTTCCTGCCGATCAGCCTGCTGCACAAAGCATAGTTACCGAGTTTAAAGAGATCCTTGAAAACGAAAGCATCGGCAAAATAGGACAGAACATTAAGTTTGATATCCTGATGCTGAAATGGTATAACATTGAAGTAAAAGGCATCCTGTTTGATACTATGCTGGCCCACTATATCATCGATCCTGATACCCGCCATAATATGGATATCCTGTCGGAAAATTACCTGGGTTACAAACCGGTATCCATAACCGAGCTTATTGGTGCCAAAGGCAAAAATCAGGGCAATATGCGCGATGTGGAATTTGAAAAAATAAAAGAATACGCCGCCGAAGATGCCGATATCACCCTGCAGCTTAAACATGTTTTTGAGCCTAAACTGAAAGAGGTTGAAGGCGAGAAACTGGTTAATGAGATAGAGCATCCGCTTATTTATGTATTGGCCGATATGGAGTATGAGGGTGTAAAAATAGACCATGATACCCTGCGCGAATTCAGCAAAACACTGGAAACGGACATTGCTCAGTACGAAAAAACGGTATATGAAAAAGCAGGCGTAAAATTCAACATCGCGTCGCCAAAGCAATTAGGCGAGGTATTGTTTGAGAAATTAATGCTTGATCCTAAAGCTAAAAAGACCAAAACCGGCCAGTATCAAACCGGCGAGGACGTTTTGCTTTCATTAGCTGCAAAGAGCGATATTGTACGTGACATCCTTGATTTCCGCCAGCTGCAAAAATTAAAATCGACCTATGTTGATGCGCTGCCGCAGATGGTGAACCCTAAAACCGGTCGTGTGCATACTTCATACAACCAGGCTGTTGCTGCAACAGGCCGGTTAAGCAGTGTTAACCCCAACCTGCAAAACATCCCTATCCGCACCGAACGCGGCCGCGAGGTAAGGAAAGCTTTTATTCCGCGGGATAGTAGTCACACCATAGTATCTGCGGATTATTCACAGATAGAGCTTCGCATTATAGCCGAGATCAGCAAGGACCCCAACATGATGCAGGCATTTATCAACAACCTTGATATCCACACGGCAACGGCTGCCAACGTTTATGGCATCGGGTTGGATGAGGTAACCAGCGATCAGCGCCGCAATGCTAAGGCGGTTAACTTTGGTATTATTTACGGGCAGTCGGCCTTTGGTTTATCACAAAGCCTGGGCATTCCGCGTAAGGAGGCTGCCGAAATCATTGAACAATACTTTATCCAGTTTGCCGGTATTAAGCAATACATGAGCGATACTATGAACTTTGCCCGCGAAAACGGCTATGTATGTACGCTGATGGGCCGCCGCCGCTATCTGCGCGATATCAATTCGGCAAATGCTACCGTTCGTGGTTTTGCCGAGCGAAATGCCATCAACGCCCCAATACAGGGTTCGGCTGCCGATATGATCAAAATAGCTATGATCAATATCCACCGTGAGCTAAAAGCCCAAAAGCTGGATACCCGCATGACCATGCAGGTACATGACGAGTTGGTGTTTGACGTACCGCATCATGAAGTGGAAATTGTAAAGCCCATCATTATGCACAACATGAAAACCGCCATCAAAACGGAGGTGCCTATCATGGTAGAGATTGGCTCAGGATTGAACTGGCTGGAGGCGCATTAAGCCCCCCGGCCCCCTGAAGGGGGAGCTTCACAAAAATACCCTTGCGCTCGTTTGTAACGAGCGCTTAATATGGGTTTGCGTTTAAAACGCAAACTGGCGATACAATCGCCCAACCACGTTAAGCACTCGTTACAAACGAGCGCAAGTTAAATCTTTATTTCCACCGTCATTGCGAGGCACGAAGCAATCCCAGACTGCACAGAGAAACTTGCATAGCTGCTCTGTAAACAGGGGATTGCTTCGTGCCTCGCAATGACGCCGGGAGATAATGGTATCCTCAATTCCCCCTTTTCCCTATCATTTTTACAACTATAACATCTTAACGATAATAAAATTTCAGTGCTTTTTATCTAATTTTTCCAAAACTATATTAATTCTCATAGGTTTCTCTTTTGGTAATCTTTGCTTAAATTGAGCCAATAAAACCTGAATGAAAATATACCATTTGAGTGCCGAGTGCTATCCCGTTGCTAAAGTTGGCGGGCTTGCCGATGTTGTTGGCGCATTGCCTAAGTACCAGAATCTTGCAGGTTTGCAGGCCGCCGTTGTTATGCCTTTTTACGATCGTAAGTTTACCCAGGAAAACGAATTTGAAATTGTTTTTGCTGCGGCAACCTTGCTCGGCAACCGCCGTCTTTTCTTCGAGATCCTGAAAGAAAAAACAAACAAACTTGGGTTTGAGCTTTACTTAGTGAAGATTCCGGGCTTGCTCGACAGGGAAAATATTTACAGTTACCCTGATGAGCGCGACCAGTTCATGGCCTTTCAGCTGGCATTTTTAGACTGGATCAGCTATTCACAGCAAACTCCCGATCTCATTCATTGTCACGACCACCATGCGGGTTTAGTCCCTTTCCTGCTTTATCATTCAAAACTTTATACGCGGCTGGCTAACACACCGACCGTATTTACCATACACAATGGCCAGTATCACGGTGCTTTCGGCTGGGACAGGCTATCATTATTGCCCGAAATCGATCTTACCAAAACAGGCTTGCTTGATTGGGCAGGCGGTATCAACCCATTGGCATCTGCAGTTAAATGCAGCTGGCTTTACACTACGGTATCCCCAACTTATCTGGAAGAACTTACCTACAACTCAAACGGTTTGGAGTACCTGTTTTACATTGAGCGGGCTAAAGGCCATGGCATCATGAATGGTATCGACACCGAGGTTTGGAACCCCCAAACCGACCCGATGATCCCAAACAAGTTTTCGGCTAAAACATTGGCTAAGGGTAAAAAGGCAAATAAGGAAGCCATTTGCAAACGCTTTGAGCTTGATCCCGAAAAACCATTGTTCACCTTTATCGGTCGCCTTGTTGTTGAAAAAGGTGCCGACCTGCTTCCTGCCGCCATTGAGCGCAGCCTGCTCGAAAACGAAGGCGAAGTGAACTTTGTAATATTAGGCACAGGCGATAAGGAAAATGAGCTGGCCCTGCTTCAGCTTAAAAATAAATACCCGGAGCATTGCAATGTATTTATTGGCTATGACGAGTCACTGGCGCACCTGATTTACGCCGGGGCCGATTTCCTGCTCATGCCATCACGCGTAGAACCATGCGGCCTCAACCAGCTATATGCACTGCGTTACGGCACCATGCCTATTGTACGCAGCACCGGCGGTTTACGGGATTCTGTTATCGACTTTGGCGACGAAGGGGGCTACGGCATCCGCTTTATACAGGCCAGCGTGCAGGATATCTGTCATTCAGTGTTCAGGGCCAAGCAGCTTTATAAAGATACCGCAAAAATGCAGCAGCTCCGCAAGCAAATGATGGCGCTTGATTTTTCCTGGACACGCTCCACACAACAATATACCGAACTATACGAAAGCTTAAAACTAACCATATGACATCCAAAGTAATTTCCATTGTGCTCGGTGGCGGCCAGGGCAGCCGCTTATCACCGCTTACTGCAACGCGGTCAAAACCGGCAGTACCAATTGCGGGTAAATACCGTTTGGTTGATATCCCTATTTCAAACTGCCTGCACTCGGGTATTACGCGCATTTATGTGTTAACGCAATTTAACTCGGCATCATTAAACAAACACATTAAAAACACTTATCACTTCAGTAGTTTTAGCGACGCTTTTGTTGATATCCTTGCAGCAGAGCAAACACCGTCGAGCGTGGCCTGGTTCCAGGGTACTGCGGATGCTGTAAGGCAAAGCTTACACCATTTGGCTGTACATGAATTTGAGTATGTACTGATCCTTTCGGGCGATCAGTTGTACCAGATGGATTTTGAAGATATGATCAATCATCATATTGAAACCAATGCTGAAATCTCCATAGCCACCATCCCTGTTGATGCAGCCGATGTACCGGGCTTTGGCATCCTGAAAACGGATGAGAACAACATGATCACCTCGTTTATCGAAAAGCCAAAAAGCAATTTTGAAAGCTGGGCCTCAGAGGTTAGTCCGGAGATGCAGGCAGAAGGCCGTGTATACCTGGCATCCATGGGGATCTACATCTTTAACCGCAAGCTGTTATATGAATTGCTTGAAGGCAACGAGCGCACCGATTTTGGTAAAGAAATTATCCCGCAATCAATTGAGGGCCATCGTGTAGCCAGCTATCAATACGAAGGCTACTGGACAGATATCGGTACTATCCCTTCATTTTTTGAGGCCAACCTGGGCTTAACTGATAATATCCCAAAATTCAACCTGTTTGATAAAAACCCGATCTATACCCGTGCACGCATGTTGCCGCCGTCAAAAATATCAGGTACACTGATGGAAAAATCCATTGTTGCCGATGGTTGCATCATCAATGCTAAACAGATCACGCATTCGATAATAGGCATTCGTACCCGTATTGGTGTTAATACCATTATTGAAAACTGTTATGTGATGGGCAGCGACAATTATCAAACCCTTGAGGAGATTGCCGAATCGAAAGAAAGCGGATCTCCAATTATGGGGATAGGCGATAATTGCCACATCCTGAACGCCATCATTGATAAAAATACTTACATAGGCGATAACGTAACCATTAACTGCGGCGAGAAGCTTGAAGACGGTGATTATGGCACCCATACCGTGCAAGACGGAATTGTAGTAGTTAAGAAACGTGCCATAATACCAAGCGGTACAGTTATTTAATTAAAAAATAAAAAAAAACAAACCATAGTTAATTTGTTATAGATAGTACTAACCATCTAAAACATAATCAACTATGAAAAAGGCACTATGTATGATCGCTTTAGCAGCGATCTCTTTCGGCAGCGTTTTCGCTCATGTTACTGTAGTTAGCCCGTCAAAAGGCATTATGCAAACAGATACTACCAAGAAGAAAACGAAGACAAAGAAGATGAAAAAAGATACCACCATGAAAAAAGACACCATGAAGATGAAAAAATAAGTCTTTTTTCTGAGCAGGAAGTTGATTCCGGTATTGGTATCCTAAACGCAAACAGCCCCGGTAAAATGCCGGGGCTGTTTGCGTTTGAAAAAAGTATGTCATTGCGAGCGAAGCGCGGCAATCTCGTAGCCAATGCATGTTCGGTAGGCATGTCTACGAGATTGCTTCGTCGTTCCTCCTCGCAATGACATGGTTAATTTTACAACTCTATAGTCTCCCCAATAGCAGGTAATTTCAAATTCAAACCGGCTTTGATAAATTTCCCGGATACTTCATCCTTGTCAATTTTAATAACCGGGAATGAGTCATAATGAACGCCGATAATATTTTTACAGTTGATGAACGCCGCAGCTTTGATAGCATCATCGGCTCCCATGGTGTAATTATCGCCGATAGGAAGAAATGCCCAGTCGAGGTTTTCATCTTCCAGCAGTTTCATATCATAAGTAAGCGCCGTGTCACCTGCAAAATAAACCGCTTTTCCTTCGGCATAAATAACAAAGCCGGCTGGGTTACCGCCTGGTGAACCATCAGGCAAAGTGCTTGAATGTACAGCATTTACCATTTTAACGCGACCGAAATCAAAGTTAAAGCCACCGCCAATGTTCATTCCGTGTACATTTTCAATGCCTTTGGTGCCAAGCCATCCGGCAATTTCGGCAATGCAGATCACCTTTGCGCCACTGCTTTTAGCAATTTCCAAAAGATCGGCCACGTGGTCGCCATGACCATGCGATATCAGGATATAATCGGGTTTTAAGCTGTGAATATCAATATCCTTTGCCAGCGGGTTAGGGCTTATAAAAGGATCGAAAAGTAGTTTTTTCCCACCGGTTACAATCTCAAGGGCCGACTGGCCATAATAAGTAGTCTTCATAGAAATTTTATTTTATGATCAGATCAAAAGTAAACACTTACCGAAGCGATTTGATTTAGTGGCAGAAAAGTTACAAATATGTGTTTGAACAGGTTTAATGTATGATTCAAAATTGAGGTGGATAATGAATCAAAAAACGTCATTTCTGTAAGGTACGAAGCAATCCCAAACTTTACAGGGCGGACCTGCTAATCGGGGATTGCTTCGTTCCTCGCAATGACGCTTTGTTATCTTTTAAAAAGACCTAAGAATCAGGCTTATTTACCGAACATATTACCCAAACCGCCCAAACCACCAAACATACTTTGGGTCATGGCCGCCATTTCGCTTTGGCTAATGTTTTCGGCTTGCTCAAGGGCTTTATTGACTGCAACAACCAGTAATTCTTCCAGTTCTTCTTTATCAACATCTGCTAAAAAACCAGGATCAATTATTACTGATTGGATCACTTTATTGGCATTCGCGTTCACAACTATTTTGCCGCCCTCGGCCGAGCCTGATACACTGATAGCATCAAGGCGTTTTTTCATTTCGCCAGCCTTTTGCTGGGCTTCCATTAGTTTATCAAACATTGTTTTTTGATTTCAGATTTCAGATGTGCAAATATGCAGATGACTTTTAATATGCAGATGTGCAAATTTCAAATGTGCAGATGATTTTTAGATCATCTGCCTAATGAGCCTCAATTTTCATTCCATCCCACCAATTTGCACATATGCACATCGAAAATCTGCACATCGAAAAGTTAATCATCACTGGTATCGCCATTACCATTATACGCACTTTTGCGTACAACAGGCATGCCAACAGTATTAAACAGGTCATCAAGCTTAAGCAGGCTGCCATTGGCCAGGTTGGTAAGCAATACTACCGTAATATCATTCTTCATATCGCGCAGGTAAATATGCCTGAAACCATGCCACCAACCGGTATGGTAAATCACTTCCTGGCCCGGCGCAGTAAAGGTACGCCAGCCGTAACCGTAACTAAAGTGCCCGTGCAGCATTGGGTTACGTGGTACATAGGCAGAGTCAAGTGTAGCCTGTTTCAACAGCAGTCCGGCGCGTAACGCACGGTCAAACAGGAACAGATCACCAACAGTGCTGTAAATACCCTTATCGCCAACGGGCCCATCCAAAAAGTTTTGTGCTACCGAATAGCGCCACTGGCCGCGGTCGTGCCCAACAACATCAACCGGAATTTTATCATATACCGCTTTTGAGTAAACATGGGTATGCGCCATGCTGGCCGGTTTAAACACGTTTTCCTGCATAAATTGGGCATAGCTCATGCCGCTCACTTTTTCAATGATGGAGCCCAGCACCATAAAGTTGGAGTTATTATACAGGAAACGCTTATTAGGCTCGTTGAAACGCGTCGGCTTATAATCGGCAATCATTTTCATGGCCTCAGCATTGGTAAGCCCCTTGCGCTGGTTCAAATGATTTTTGCGGTATATATCATCAACAAAATATACATAGTTCATCATTCCCGACCGGTGGGTGAGCAACAGGCGAATGGTTACCCCATCGTACGGGAAATCGGGAAAAAACTTTTTAACATCATCGTCAAGCTTCAGTTTGCCGCGTTCCATCAGCAGGAGGATCCCGGTTGATGTCATGGTTTTGGTAACCGAAGCCAGCTCAAACTGCGAGTTAATCTTCAGGCTGTCGCGGTGCAGGTAATCGGCCCAACCTATGGCTTTTTCATAAACTATTTTACCTTTTTTTGCCACCAGCACATTGCCGTTAAAGCCGCGGGTACGGTGCAGCTCCTGCATTACGGCATCGATCCTTTTATCGGCGTTTTTAGGGTTATAGGCCAGCAGGGCGGTAGTGTCGAGCGGCTTGACTACAACCTGCGATTGCGATTGGTCTTTATTTTTATTTTTGGATGAACAGGCTAACAGTAACAGGGGGGCAGTAAACACTACCAGGCTTTTGTACACTAATCTCATAAAGCAATTTATCTCACACTAAACGAACGCGAAAATTAGAAATTATACAGCAGGTATTAATTAAAGTTTTAAATTTTTCTGTTAGTTAGCACTCTTTAGTATGTTTAAGTATGATTTTGTTGAAAAAATGTTTGCTTATTATGACTTTGGTGCTCGCCTCAGGGCTGGCACAGGCTCAAAATACTGATGTTAACAGTGCAATAAAAGAAGGCATCAGGCTTAACAGTGAAAAAAATTATCCTGCCGCTATTGAAAAGTATAAGGAAGCGCTTGCCTCCGAACCTGATAACGTACAGGCCAATTACCAGCTGGCATTTAGCCTCAATGCATCAGGAAAGGGTACGGAAGCTATCCCTTACTTAAACAAGGTTATAAAAGCCGGCGGCGATCTTACCGGCCCGGCTTATGAACTGATGGGCAGCATTTATGATACCGCACATCAGCCGCAACAGGCGATTGATGCATATAAAGAAGGGATCAAAATAAAGCCTGGTTATCAGCCGCTGTATTTTAACCTGGGGATAGCCTATTTCCGTGCGCAAAAATATGCCGATGCCGAACTCGCGGCCATTGAAGCCATTAAGCTCGATCCTAAACATGCCAACAGCCAGCGTTTATATGGGCTGGTAACTTTTCATCAAAACAAAAGAGTGCCGGCACTGATGGGCCTGTGCAGTTTCCTGCTGCTTGACCCGGAAGGCTCCCGTGCCGACGAAGCATACACTAACCTGCAAAGTTTATTAAAAGGCGGCGACTTAAAAGCAGGGAAAGCAGATGCCGAAACCCTGATGCTCAATAAAACTTTAAGCGCTGCTGTTGCTACATCGGGCGATCAACTGGAAAGCAGGTTGAAAAATATCTTTACAGCGGTTGGGAAGCTGGGCGAAAAAACAGGAGGAAAAACCTTCTTTTGGAATTACTATGCCGCCTTTTTTTATAAGCTATCGCAAACACCGCACTTTTCAACAGCCGTTAAGCTAATCAGCCTCAGTGCCGATAAAACGGCCGGTGTACAATGGCTGCAAAACAATGCCGGCCAACGCAAGGCGCTGGACGAATGGATGGTATCGGCCGAAAGAAAATTTTAGACCGATCCTTGCTTTTTGCAAAACAGGTTTCGTAAATTTCGGTATGAAAACCTATCACAAAATCCTATTGCTGTTTATGGCGGTCGCACTATCGCTTACAGTAAAAGCCCAATCAAACCAGGACGCCGTTGCACTTGTAAAAGAAGGAGTTGCCCTTCACGACCAGGGCAAATACAGCGAAGCAATTGAAAAGTACCAGGCCGCCTTAAAGCTCGACCCTAATTATCCCACGGCCTACCATGAAATGTCCTTTACCCTGTTTAGCAGCGGCAAGGCCAAAGAGGCTATCCCATACCTCGAAAAGTTAATGAAGCTCGATCCTAAAAGCGGAGGGGCATATGATATGCTCGGCAGTATTTATGACGACGACAATCAACCCGAAAAAGCTATTGAACTGTTTCAAAAAGGCCTGTCGGTTGATCCCGACTATCAGCGCCTGCATTACAATTTATCCATAACTTATTACCGGGTAAAAAAATATAAGGAGAGCGAAGACTGCGCCGTAGATGCCATTAAACTCGATCCTAAACATGCCAGCAGTCAGCGTGCTTATGCCATGGCCCTTGAAATGCAGAGCAAACGCGGTTGTGCCCTGCTGGCCTGGTGCAGCTTTTTGATGCTTGAGCCCCAAACTAAAAGGTCTATAGGAGCCTATCAAAACATACAGAACATTTTGCACCACGGCATAAAGAAAACCGGTGAAAAAAGCGTTGACATGACCATCAATACCAGTGATCTTAACAGTGGTAACTTGCTTTTACCCATGACCATTGTAAATGCCACATCGGGCAAATCAAGTCTTACCGTTACCGATTCACTCAAATTGCAGCTCACTAAAGTATTTGCCATATCCGATCTGTTTTACGGCGATCCTAAAAGCGAGTTTTATACCCGCTACATGGCTGGTTACTTTAAGCAAATGGCTGAAAGCGAAAACATGGAGGCATTTGCACACCTAATATCATTAGCCGCCAACCAGGACGAAAACGTTAAATGGTTTAAAGAGAACGAAAAACAACTCATTGCCCTTGATACCTGGGTAGCTCATACCAAACGCGAGTTTTAAATCATGCAGATGTGCAAATTTATTGGTGTGCAGATGTGCAAATTTCAGATGTGCAGATTGAGGAAATGTCAGAAAAGTAAATACTTCAAAAATCATTTGCATATCTGCACATCTGAAATCCGCACATCAATAAATTTGCATAGCTGAAATTTGCACATTGAAACATATTTACACTATTTTTGAACACACAAAATTTAACGACATGAATTTTCCGGCTGAATTAAAATACACCAAAGACCACGAGTGGATAAAGGTTGAAGGCAATGTAGCTACCGTAGGCATCACCGAATTTGCTCAAAGCGAGCTGGGCGACATTGTTTATGTTGATGTTACTTCATTAGGTAAAGAAGTTGCTAAAGACGAAGTTTTTGGCACTGTAGAAGCAGTAAAAACTGTATCTGACCTGTTTATGCCTGTTACCGGTACTGTAACCGAAGTTAACCCGGCATTAAACAACCAACCCGACCTGGTTAACAGCGACCCGTATGGCGAAGGCTGGATGGTAAAGATCACCATTGCTGATGCTGCCGATGTTGACTCACTTTTATCTGCCGATGATTACAAAACGGTTATCGGCGTATAAGATGAAGCTAATCTTAAAATATCATGGGCCCGCTATTTTGTGGGCCTTATTTGTTTTAGTTATTTGCTCTGTACATCTTGATTCTGTTGATAAATCGCCGCTGTTTTTTGCTGGTTTTGATAAGCTAACGCACTGCGGTTTATTTTTCACCCAGGTTGTACTGGTTTGTTTTGGCGTAATAAGGCAACAAAAACCCCGGCGGCTTACGTATACAGGCGTGTTTATTATATGGGCTATCAGTGTATTTTTCGGGGGCCTTATTGAAGTGTTGCAGGTATCCGTTTTCACCTGGCGCACCGGCGACTGGAATGATCTTTTTTGCGATGTGCTTGGAGCTTGTATGGGGATTTTTAGTGTTATGCTGACTGTTGAGGCGATTGGAAAAAATGAAAAAAAATAGATTGGTTATTTTATTGGCTGCGCTGTTATTAACAGTAGCTTCATCATGCGGCATTTTTCACAAAGGCTGCGGCTGCCCGCATTTTGGGAAAATCAAATGTGCAGGTTCCAAATGTGCGGATGTGCAAATGATGAGTTAGATGTGCAGATTTTAAATGTGCGGATGTGCAAATGATGAGTTAGCGCGTAAGACTATATCAGGCCAGGCGAAAATTACTGTTTAATTTGCGGGTGTTCAACTTTTTAAAGTGTAAACACTTGCGTTTTTTTTCAAAACAAATACCGCTGATAATCAATGCTTTAATTTTATCAACTATCAGCTAATTATCAAGCATGAACAAATAATTGCTGATAATCAGGGGTTTAGATTTTTTAGAAATTAAAAGCTGAACACCTCTTTTTTTAAAAGTTGAACACTGACATAACTATGTCAGTAAAAAAGCCAAATCAATTATACAAAAAATATACAAAAAAGCCAACTGCACAGTTGAAATTGCATATCTGAAATCCAAACATCGCATCCAAACTTCACATTAAAGTCATTTGCACATCTGCACATTTAAAATCTGCACATCACAGCACATCTTATTTGGATTTAATATAAATAAGCTTACATTTGCTATGTTTTATATTATAAATGATGAGGCTATCACAACTGGAAGTAGGCGAAATTGGTATCGTAAAGGAATTTACCGATCTTGAAATGTCGGTAAAGTTGATGGAGATGGGTTGTTTACCTGGCGAAGAAGTCCGCATTTCGCGTATTGCTCCACTTGGCGATCCTATTGCCATCAGCGTATCAGGCTACCAGCTTAGCTTACGCAGGTTTGAAGCGTCCACCATCATTTTGCAGTAGTTTTGTAAGCATTGAAAGCCGATATAAGAGTTGCACTTGTAGGAAACCCCAACACCGGTAAATCAACTCTGTTTAATATACTCACCGGGTTAAATCAAAAGATCGGGAATTTTCCGGGGGTTACTGTTGATAAAAAAACAGGCCTTTGCCAGCTCCCTGATGGCCGCACAGCCGAAATAGTCGACCTTCCGGGCACCTACAGCATCTATCCCAAAAGTAAAGACGAATCTGTTGTATTTTCGGTATTAGCTGATAGATCAAAAGGCTTAACGCCCGATTTGATCGTCATTATACTTGATGCATCCAATCTTAAGCGTAATTTGCTGCTGTACACACAGATAGCCGACCTTAAGATTCCTGTAGTGGTTGCACTCAATATGATTGATGTTTCGGAAAAGGCAGGCATCAAAATCAATGTCGATCTTTTTGCAAAAAAACTGGGCGTGCCCGTGGTATCTATCTCCGCCAGGAAAAACACCGGTATTGATAAACTGAAAAGCGCCATAGCTTTTGCCAATAAAATAGCTTTACAGCAGGATACTATTGATGTTGAAAGTATCGCGCCGGAAATCATAGCGCAAATAAAAGGGGAGATGCAGGTTGAAAACCCCTATTTAGCCCTTCAGCTTGCCCACCAGCACGAAACACTGAGCTATCTTTCAACCACCGAAAGTGACCGGATTGAAGAGTTGGAGCTTGAACACTCCTTCCACTCGCAAAAGGCACAGGCAACAGAAACCATTGCGCGTTATAATTTTATAAACGACCTGCTTTACGATACCGTTACCAAGCCGGAAACGGCCCATGATGAAACCGTAAGTAATAAAATAGATAAGATCCTTACCCATAAGGTATTTGGCTTTATCATTTTCTTCGCCATATTACTGTTCATATTCCAGGCTATTTTTTCATGGTCGGCCTACCCGATGTCGCTCATCGAAGATCTGTTCATCTGGCTGCAGGCCGGCGCTGCCAAAATATTGCCTGCCGGGCCGCTGAGCAGCCTGATCATTGATGGTGTGCTTGCCGGTTTAAGCGGGGTACTGGTATTTATACCGCAAATAGCCATCCTTTTTGCACTCATCTCTATTCTGGAAGATACCGGCTACATGTCGCGCGTTACGTTCATGATGGATAAAGTAATGCGCAAGGTAGGGCTTAACGGAAAATCAGTTGTGCCGCTTATTGGCGGTTTTGCCTGTGCGGTACCATCCATCATGAGCACCCGTAACATCGAAAACTGGAAAGACAGGATGATCACCATCATGGTTACACCCCTGGTGGCCTGCTCGGCCCGTTTACCGGTGTATACCCTGCTCATTGCGCTGGTAGTGCCTAACCGCAATGTTTGGTGGGTGTTTAACCTGCAGGGCCTGGCGCTTACAGCCATGTATGTGCTCAGCATCTTTTCGGCAATTATTGTGGCTTTTGTAATGAAATTCATCCTGAAGGCACGCGAACGCGGTTACTTTATTATGGAGTTGCCGGTTTACCGCATGCCAAGATGGAAGAACGTGATTTTTACCATGTACGATCGTTCAAAAACTTTCGTGCTGCAAGCTGGTAAAGTAATTATAGCCGTATCGGTGATCCTGTGGGTAATGAAATCATACGGCCCCGGCGACAGGTTTGCGCGGATAGATAAAACTTACAGTCAGCCGCAATATACCAAAACGATGACGCCCGATAGTCTTGCCAAAGTTATCGCGTCCGAAAAGCTGGAAAACTCCTATGCCGGTGTATTCGGCCATATTATTGAGCCCGCTATTAAACCCCTTGGTTTCGACTGGAAGATAGGCATAGCACTCATCAGCTCCTTTGCCGCCCGCGAGGTATTTGTAGGCACCATGGCAACCATTTACAGCGTAGAAGGGGATGCCGACAAGCTGCAATCGGTACAGCAAAAAATGCACGAGGCTAAAAACCCGCAAACCGGTCAGCCGGTGTTTACGCTGGCCGTGGCCTTTTCGCTCATGATGTTTTATGCCTTCGCCATGCAGTGCGCCAGTACTGTAGCCGTAGTGTACCGCGAAACCAAGGACTGGCGATGGCCGGCAACACAGTTTGCCTATATGACTGCACTGGCGTATACGGCATCGTTTATAGTATATCATTGGTTGAAGTAGTTTTTTAGTTTAGTTCATGGATCATAGTTGATGGTTCATGGTAAAAGTTTATTGCTATTCGAATTCTCTGATTTTGGGCAGCAGGGCGCAAAATGTCACGAGGAACCATCAGGGAAACCCTGAGAAAAACCGTAATGACGTATAAATATATTTCAGCGATGGCGCGCGCGGGCCGCGTTAGTGATAGTAGCGGATACCGGCCTTGTGGCTAATGCCTGTGCAGTATGAGCGGATAGCACGGGCCGCAGGCAACGCCCATATTTATAGTATCTGTCAAAAAAACATACCTAATAATCAACAACTTAAAATCACGTCATTACAAGGAACAGTGGGAGATGAGTGATGGGGTGACGCGGCAATCGCATACTAAACAGGGCGGCTGTGTTTCTGTGCGATTGTCACGCTGCGCTCGCAATGACATGGTTTTTAATTAGAAGTAAATAGATAAAAAGTCTCCGGCGACATTATTATATTTGTACAAATACTCATCTTATGGACATGGGTAATAACACACCAAACTTATATTTTAAGTCAAAAAAGATTTCATTAATACTATTGGCGGTAACGGCCATTATTTGCTCAAGGTCGCTATTCTTCTTTTTCAATGACCCTGAAGGCCCAAATCTTTTAATAGTTGCAGGCTTTGCACTGGCGGTATATTTGCTGTCCTTGGCAGTTTATATATTCGGCCCATTCAAAATAAACGGCTTTAAGAGACTTTCGGTGGTTTTTTGCATCCAAATACTATCGGTTATCGGTCTCTACTTTTGCATGAAGTAATTTCAGCTTTAATTCATTTAAGCATCATATTTCAAACTGAGGCACTATCGATCTGTAAACTATAAGCCAAAAAATCCTTATTTTTGTATTGAGGTAAAAATTGGATAAAGTAAAAGTTTTAGAGAAATATTTACCGGCAGAAGCAGCCCCGCTTATTGCCCGGTGGATCGACTACTTCAAATGCGAATTTAAAATTTCGCGTAACCGTAACAGTAAATTTGGTGATTACCGCTCGCCTTACGGCGGCAAAGGTCACCGCATCTCGGTTAATTATGACCTTAACCCATATGCTTTCCTGGTAACAACGGTACACGAGTTTGCGCACCTGCATACCTGGAACGAGCATAAGCAAAAAGCCAAGCCTCACGGAACAGAATGGAAAAACAATTTCAAAAAAATGATGCAGCCATTTTTTGAAAAGGAAATTTTTCCGGCCGATGTTAAAAAAGCTATCATAAACTACCTGGATAATCCCGCGGCATCAAGCTGCTCAGATCTTAACCTGTACCGCTCATTGCGCAAATACGATCCGCCGAAAGCATCGGAAGCAATTTTAACGGTAGAGAAGATCCCTCTTAAAGCATTATTTAAGTTGAAGGATGGCAGAGTGTTCCGCAAGGATGAAAAGCTGCGCAAGCGGTTTAAATGTACCGAGGTTGCTACCAAACGCATCTACCTGTTTAGCCCGGTAGCGGAGGTGGAGTTGATTGAGGGTGCGACAGCGGCTTAGATTGTTTTATTGAAGCCTTTTATAAAGGCCGTCATTGCGAGGCACGAAGCAATCCCCGATTGGCAGAGCCGCTCTGTATAGTTCGCGATTGCTTCGTGCCTCGCAATGACGATCTCTCAATCTTATTCCGAAACACCCAATCAATTTATTCCGTACTTTTACCGCATGGCAAAAGTTATATCATTTGTAAATAACCCTTACCAGGAAAACACTTATATCTTATACGATGAAACCGGCGAATGTGTGATCATTGATCCGGGCATGTACACAGCCCCCGAGCAAAACACTGTTGTCAACTTCATTAAAAGCAATAACCTCAAGCCTGTTATGCTGCTCAACACCCATTGCCATGTTGACCATGTGCTGGGTAATAAATTTATATTTGATCAGTACGGCCTTAAACCCCGTTTCCACATTGGCGAATCGGAAACACTGGCTGCCGTGGTCGCTTATGCGCCATCTATGGGTTTCCGCTATGATGTATCGCCTATGCCCGATGAGTTTTTGCCCGAAACCGGTGTCATTCATTTTGGCAACACTACGCTGCATCTGATCTTTGCACCGGGCCATTCGCCTGCGCATTTGTGCTTTTATGATAAGGATGATAAAATATTAATTGGCGGCGACGTATTGTTCAGGCAAAGTATCGGTCGCACGGATTTGCCCGGCGGTAACTTTACCCAGCTGATAGATAATATCGAAACAAAACTGTTCACCCTGCCCGATGATGTTACCGTTTATCCCGGCCACGGCCCTGAAACAACCATCGGTTACGAAAAACAAAACAATCCGTTTTTAACTTAGTTAAAGCCTTAGCAACGTTTTATCAAGCATAAGTAAAACCTGAACGTATAACTCCAACACAATTGAACACCTCCATTTACATAGCTAAGCGTTACCTGTTCTCGGGCAAAAAAATGCATGCTATTAATATCATTTCGGGCATTTCCATGCTGGGGGTACTCATTGGCAGTGCGGCTTTGCTCATCATCCTTTCGGTGTTCAATGGTTTTGAAAAGGTTATCCTGTCGCTATACAGCAACTTTACGCCCGAAATAAAGATAGAGACCAAACTGGGCAAAACGTTCAACCCCAATACGCCTTACTTCGCTTCATTACATAAAGATGCGCATGTGTTTTCCTTTACCGAGGTACTGCAGGAAAAAGCCCTGATCAAGTATGGCGATAAACCCTTTTTAGGAACTATAATGGGTGTGAGCGATGATTTTTTGAAAAATCCGCAGCTCGATAGCACCATAGCCAGCGGCTCGTTCACGTTGAAAAGCGGGAACCAGAATTTTGCCGTAATTGGCGCTACCATACAGGGCAGCCTGGGTATTAATGTTCATGACGAGCTTTCGCCTATGCAGATCTTTTCGCCCCGGCGTGATGCGGAAAACTCGGTCAATCCTTTAAACGAATTTGTTGTGCGCAGTATTAACCCATCGGGCGTGTTTGCCATACAGCAGGAGTTTGATGATATAGCCGTAACCCCCATAGAGTTTGCCCGCGACCTGCTCGATCAGCCGGTAAATGTATCCTCTATCCAGCTTAATTTTAAACGCGGTACCAATATCGATGCCATGCAAAAAAGCATCCAGGATAAAATAGGGAATGATTTTACCGTGAAAAACCGCAAGGAACAAAACAGCGAATTGTATAAAACCCTTAATTACGAAAGCTGGGCTGTTTACATGATCCTTACCTTTGTGCTTATCATCGCAATATTTAATATCATTGGCTCGTTAACCATGCTGGTTATCGATAAACGCAAGGATATAGCCATTTTAAGCGGATTGGGTGCCAACAAACGTATGATCCAGGGAATCTTCTTTTTTGAAGGGATGATGATTACCGCTATAGGCTGTATCATTGGCATAGTGCTGGGTACCGTTTTTTGCCTGCTGCAGCAGCATTACGGCTGGATAAAAATGGGGGCCAAAATGACGGTGCTGGACTCGTACCCTATCGACCTTAAAATTAAGGATTTTGGCCTTGTGCTGTTAACTGTTGGAGGAATTTCGGTAATTGCAGCCGGCATCAGCGCCCGTTTAAGTATTAAAGGATTGGATGAAATCAAACAGGATTTGTAAATTTGCTAAATGGGTATGAGGTACATCAAAGTTTTTGTTTTACTGCTTGTTGTTATTGCTGTTTATGCATGTAATAATGATACCCATAAAAATGAGCAGGTTACGCTTTATAAAGGCTTATACAGCGCCGGCCCCGAAATAAAATCATTTAAAGATTGCGACAGCGGCCAGGAGTTTTGGGCTGTTGACAGTTCGGCCCAGCTTGAATTGCAGTATTCGCAGCTCAATTTCGAGAAACCTTACGAACCCGTTTACGTAGAGGTTGAAGGGATCAAATCAAAATCGGGCAAAGCAGGGATGGGATCGGAATATGACAGCACCCTTGTTGTAAAAAAAGTAATAAAAATAACCAAAGAGATACCGCAGGACGTGTGTAATTAACACCCTGCCGCCATTGTTAATAAAAGCCAAAAACAATAACTTAGGCTTTTGCATTAAGCATTAAATACTCATCTGCCTTATCGGCGTTAACTAACAACCAATGGAATCAAAACGTCAGCAAAAATTTGCCGGAGTAATACAGGAAGACCTTGCAGCTATTTTTCAGCGTGAAGGCATGAATTATTTGCCTAATACACTGGTAACCATAACCAAGGTACGTGTAACACCCGATTTGGCCATAGCCCGTATATTTTTGAGCTTTTTAGGTAACCCTAATGTGCAAACCGCATTGCATACCATCAAATCGCACGCTTCGGAGATCAGGTATAAGCTGGGCGCACGGATTAAAGACCAGGTAAGGATCATTCCGCAGCTGGAGTTTTTTGTTGACGATACCAGCGAATACGTTGAACGCATGGATAAGATCTTTGATAAGATCAGCAAAGAAGAGCGTCAGCCCGATACAGAAGAAAATTAATAGCTTTTAATGGATCGGCACGCACTGTTTGCTAATTACATCAATAATCATCCCGAAGCCATTGGCAAAGTGGTTGATTTTGATGCAGATCATGACCGCCTTTACCATTTTGACCTTACTGCCGCCAATAAAGAGTTGACGGCAGAGGTTTTTAACAGGCCTTCGATGTTTAGTCAGTTGATCAATGAAAAACTGACTAACAATAATTGCCGTTACGGCATTGGCGGGTATATGGAGCACCGCACCATTTATGCCTTCAGCAGCCATTTTGATACTGATGATGAGCCCCGGCGCCTGCATTTAGGTGTTGATATCTGGTGCGATGCCGGAACACCTGTATACACCCCGCTCGACGGCGCTGTGCATAGCTTCCGGGATAACAACAACATTGGTGATTACGGCCCAACCATTATTTTACAGCACGATTTGGATGGGTTAACCCTTTACAGCCTGTACGGTCATTTAAGCCGAACAAGTTTGGAAGGCCTTTCAATTGGCATGCCCATATTTAGAAACCAGCAGATTGCAACCTTTGGTGATACCAATGAAAATGGTCAATGGCCGCCCCACCTGCATTTCCAGCTAATGTTTGATATGGAAGGCAGGCAGGGCGATTTCCCCGGCGTGTGCAAGTTTTCGGAAAAAGAGATCTGGCAGAAGAATATCCCCGATCCGGGTTTGATATTGAGGTTTCCGGATGCGGTGAATGTGGGGTAGGAGCATAGCAATAGTCCGGTATTTCCACCCGTCATTGCGAGGTACGAAGCAATCCCCGATAGGCAGAGGGGCTACGCAAATCCGCCCTGTACAGTTCGCGATTGCTTCGTACCTCGCAATGACGCTTTTTTCGCACCACCACCCAATAAAATTCCCAAACATAATCCCCAATTTATTGTCGATATTTATACTATGCTTAAAGCGCTGTACCTCCATATCGCACTGCTCCTTTTTACAGTAAGCAATTCATTTGCCCAGCAGCCTGCATTTAAAGGCGGACAGCAGGCGCTTAATGATTTCCTGAAGGCAAAGATCATCTACCCCGAATACTCGCGGCAAAACTGTATTTCGGGCAGTATCAACGTTTCGTTTGTAATTGATAAAGACGGTATAGTACACGATGCCAAGGTGCAGGATGGCCCCGGCATTGACCTGGACGACGAGGCTTTAAGGGTTATTAAACTTACATCGGGCCAATGGGTGATCCCGGCGGGTTATAATGCCAAAACAAACATTGTACAACCCATCCGTTTTGATCCCGACCCTGCGCGCTGCGGGCCCGCCAATATCCGCGATATGCAAAGCGCCATTGCCAGCTATAAAGCACAGCAGGAACTGGAAAACGCCGTGACTAATTACTACAGCAACAAATACAAAGGCAAGGCCGATACCACTAAAGAGGCTATCATCATTAACCTCAAAAAACAGCTTGGCTACGATGACGACTTTATAAACGATGTACTAAGCCAGGCCAGCGAAAAATTTAAACAAGGCGACAAAGAAGGCGCCTGCCACGACTGGAATTTTATCCGCAACATAGGCAGCGATAAAGCCGATAATTTTATCAGGAAATATTGCGCAGCCCCTTAATCCCTATTCAACTCGCTTGTAATTAAGGAGATCAACACCATGTCATTGCAAAGAGCGAAACGGGAATGAGCCTGGGCGCGACGCGGCAATCGCATACTATACAGGGCGAATATGCTTCCGTGCGATTGCTTCGTGCCTCGCAATGACATAGTTTATGGTTTGATCATGCGCTTAATCTTGCGCTCGCTTGCAACGAGTTCAGCCTGATCTAAAAACTTTGCGTCTTAGCGCCTTTGCGAGACACCAATGAGGCGATTTTGTTATGAAGCGGAAAGGAAATGGCCGCTATTGTTTTATAGCCGGCAAACTTTTCACGGATTCCAGCAACGCAGCCTCTGTAGCGGCATTAACATTCACCAAATAAAACAACCTGCCCCCTTTTGCTGCTGCCCATCGCCATTCAAACTCGTTGACAGATTTTATGCTGCCGTTATCAAACCACCATGCTGCGTAAATTTTATCCTTCGCCTTGGTAAGTTCGCCTAAGTAAACCTGGCGACCGGCAATAACTTCTTTTTTTATCTTGCTGAAAACATAACCGCTCCCTTGCCAGCAGATCATTGGGTCGTGCTCGGGGCAATAAAAGGGGGACGGTTTAACGTAAACCAGTGCACCGGCTTTTTCAAATTTGATCACCCCGCTTTCCAATACCGCTTTTTTATACCCGGTTAGGGATACATTACTTACGCTTTTATCATTCAGGTCATCCATTGATTTGATGTGGAAGGTTACCACAACCAGCAGGGCAGCCAATGCAAGGTGGATCAGCGGGAAGCGTAATTCATCCGGCGCCAGTCTGACAGTTTTATAAAACCGGGGATCGATGTATGGCTTTTCGGCCCGTTTTAATATGAAGGCAGAAAGGCATAGTAAAGGCAATACCACATAAATGAGCAGGCAAATGATCCCGGTTAGGTCGTGCATTAAGGTGCCTGCCGGTATTTTAAAAAATACCAGCAGCAGGATGCGGCAAAGGTTGCACAAGATGTTTAGCGCAAAAGTAAACACCAACAAAAACAAGATCCACATCAGGTGCAATTGCTTTGCCGCCTGCCGCTGGTAATGAGCTATCATGAACAGGCAGATCATGAATGAGGTAGCCAGCATATGCAGACCGGCGCATGCCTGGTCCACAGCAAATTCGGAGCCTTTAAGCTGGATGATGTTGCCAGCAGCACTGGCCTCCATTCCCATTGCTGCAAGCAGGGAGGCCGCTACCCCGCTTAGCCAGATCCGTAAAGGAAAGCTAAAAGTATTGCTGATATACTCAAATGCCGGCGAGATGAGCAAGAGCAGCAGGAACAATACCAGGCTTATTTTTCCTTTCAGGTTCTCGAAAAATAGCAATGCAGAAAATAGCAATGCCAGGAACAAATTTGTTTTAACCGGAATGTAAACGGCTATTGCTGTGAAGAGAACTGCCGGAATTAAGTACCTTAATGAAAAGCCGCTGCGCTTTACCTTGCAGACATAAGGCATCAGCGCCAGGCCCAGCAGCATATTGGCGTCCCATTTAAAATAAATGATACATAGCCTCGTTGCAATACCAATATATATTAACCAGCAGCTGTTAATGATCAACCTGCTGCCGGTTAATTTAAATGGTATATACTCCTGCAAATTATAGCTCCGGCTGAACATGCTTGCTCCTGTATACTAAGAAGTTTATAACCGCTATTACAACCAGTATCAGCAGCCATTCACCGGGTTCGGGCACTGCGCCCGATGATTTTGCTGATGCATTTTGAAGGCTGTTCTTGTTTTCATCAATCCCGAAGCGCTCATAATCTTTTTGGGTTTCCAGTACAATAAGGCTCGAAACAGGCGATGCTATAAAAGCCTGGTTAGCTTCATCGATAATATCAGACTGCACATAAGTTTTATCAAAATAATGCGGCCCCACCTTTTTCATAATATCATTATAAGCAAACAGGCGTAACAGGTGATCGGGGGCATTGCCGGTTTTTAATGTATCGGCAGTTTGTTCAATAACCAGGCCCGATTGGGCAAGCACTACATGGGTTGAATCTTCCTGCGAGCGGGTAAATTCATGTTTAGCGACGCGGCTTTGCAGCGTGGTTGCATCGCCCTCGTTATAGGTGAATACCCGCATCTCTTTCAACGCTTTTAAATAGGGTGTTAGGCTTGTGCCGATATTGTATAGCTGCAATGGTTTTGCATTGGGCAGATAAGCAGTCAGCGCTTTGCCAAAGTCTGATTCGTCAAGATCGTGCAGGTTGGGCGAGGTTTCAGCGCATTTGGTAATGAGCAATGAACTTTCGGGGTGTTTGATCTCATTAACAGGGAACATGCTGAAATTGAGTTTGCTCATCCTGCTATAAACATTGTCGCGATTTTCCTCCGTTAGGGTTTCCAGCTTACCATCGTAATAGTATACCTTTTTTGTTTTGATGGCAGGCCAAAGTTCGTTCAGTTCGCTGGCCGACCAGTTTGCATTCAGGTCGAGATAGATGGCTTCGGGGTTAAAGCTTGTGGTTTGCGGCTGATAATCTTTGAGCTGATAACCCTTGCCGGCAAATGCAAATGGTACACCGGCAAGCGGCGGGGCTTTAAAGGTGATCTGTTCATCGGGCTGATAAAGCCGGTCGGCAGTATAAATGCCCTCGCTGATCTCGTCAAAGTTTGGCATGTTCAGACCTTCGGGTTTTTTGGAAAATGATACCTGGACAGCTTCGGCAGCGCTTTCGGGCGATGGGCCATCGAAATAGCTGCTTTCATAAGTAAGCATATCACCTTGCTTGCGCAGCGGACTTGTAATACCTACCCTGAACTTGCGGTTTTCTTCAGGAGTACAGGGGAAAATCCGTGCCGTTACAGTATTGCCCTCCTGCCAGTGAATTACCGATGGGTCATGCTGCTCAACGCCCACGATCTGATGGTATGCCGAATCGGCTTTAGCTTTGGTGGTCAATCTTGATTTCTGCTCTTTGCCATCTATCCATAAAGATAAAGAGCTAACAACCGAACCTTCGGGTACATGGAATGTATAAATGGCTTCACCTCTGCCCCACCAGCCATGAGTTCCTGTATTGTGTACGGTCAGTGTTTTTTCGGTATAGGCCAGGCGGTATTCCGGGAAGATCTTCACATTGGTGATCACATTGGCGGTTTTCAGCTTATCGCCGTTCCAAAGCCGCTCCTGTGCCTGGTGGCGTGAATCATACAGGGCTTCCAGTATTTTTATCCGTTCCTTTTCATCGAGGTTTAAGTCGCCGCCAAACAGGCTTGCTATTACCACAAATGGGTCATGCTTTTTGGGTTCATCAAATGAAGCTTTATTCCAGTCGCCCCAAAACCAGTTATCACTCAGGTTGGCTGTTTTGTATACAATGCCTGCTTTAATAATGCGTTCGGCCAGCGCATTTTTGGGGATGTTTTGACTGATCACTACCCAGGTTGGCAGCTTGCCTTCAGATAGAGTATTGTGATTGATAGCAAGGTTAACCTGATTGTTAATGCTTTTCCATTGCCATATAAATATGCTGCATGCTATAATAGGGATTAATACACCGGTTGCCGCGGCCACCTTCAGTGAACGGCTTCCCTGCACCGCCTTTTTTATTGTTATGAAGGTAACTATAGCCAGACCGGCCGGAACAAAAACATGCAGGGACAGGCCAATTACAATAGCGGCAAAAATGCCGATGAGATACATGGAGGTTAGGTAAATACTGTAATATACAAATAGCACAAAAGCCGAGCCCAGTAAAAATACGACAACATGTTTCAATTTCTGGCCAAGTTCATCCATAAAAACGGAGAGTATAAGGGCAACGCATGACAGGCAGATCAAAACGCATAACCAGGTGACTGATTTGTCAAATACATTCATACCGAGGTTAAGGGCGAACGCGCTGATGAACCATAATACAAGGAGCAAGGCCCAATAGCGGAGCTCTTTTCGGTATCTTATCATTGCGAAGAAATAGAATACAGAGAGGAAGTAATTACAAAAGAAAATAGAAAACGCTGCACCTTCCGATACTTCAAAAAGACCGGACTCTTCAATAAAGAAGAGACCGGCAGATATAGTGATTAGGATTAGGCCAAGTTTTAGTACACTATCGTGATATAGGATTGCTTTAAGGTTTTTCATATTTGTTGTTTTAAAAGTACTTTGTAATTCAAAGTATATGAATAAAAAAAATTATAGTTTTTGTTGTTTGATTAAATTTTCGAGGGCAAGCAGGTGCAGCCGGAAAGCGGCGCGGCCTTTTTCGGATGCCAGGTAACGGGTATTGGGTTTGCGGCCTATGAAAGTTTTTTGCACCTGGATGTATTCTTCCTTCTCCAACGCTTTCAGGTGCGATGCCAGGTTGCCGTCGGTAAGGTCAAGCAATTCTTTAAGCGAGTTAAAGTCGTAGCTTTCGTTGGCAACCAATACGCTCATGATTTGCAGGCGGATGCGGTTTTCAAAGGCTTTATCAAACTGATCTAATGATATCTTCACTTATCGTATCTAAAATGCATTACTGTACCATAAATAATGTGGAGCAGACCGAAACCAATACTCCAGAAAATTAAGCCGTAGCCCGGCATTACAGCACAAAGCAAACCTAATAAAATCTCCAATATCCCCAAGCTCCTAATACCCGAATATGTATAATGACTGCCCGCAACTAACGACATGCCATAAAATATCATTGTAGCCGGCGCCACAACACCATAATAACCACGGTAAACGAGTATCAAAGTGAACAGGCCGCCGCTTACCAGCGGGATGGCCATATTAATGAGCAGGCGTTTGCTGCCGGCATTCCAAACCGATTGCCCGGTTCTTTTAGCTTTGCGTACCGAAAGCCAGATCCCCGTACCGATAGAAAGCACAAGAACCGCTACAGCTACGATAAATAATTTGATGATCAGTAATTCTTCGTTATAGGTATGGCGCTCCCTAAGTGCAGCATATTCGCCCTGAAGTAATTTATATCCTATCCCCGCGCCAATAAACGCGTAGATCCCGGCCATTACTCCCGAAAGGCCGCTGAGAGAAATAAACTTGGCCGAACGCTCCATCAGGTTGCGGATGGAACTTAATTCTGCATGAATGTCTTGATCTTTCATTAAAAGTACTTTGTTGTTCAAAGTTAAAGATAAGATTTGATTCTGCAAGGGGGCGAGAGAATATTTTTTATTAGTCATTTAATAGTTTACTACCATTTAATAATTAACCTTCATGTCATTTCGAACGAACCGGCGAAGGTTTTGTGGTTGGGGTGAGGAGAAATCTTATACGCGCAGTAGAGCCTCATGCAAGGTTTAGAGCATGGCGTATAAGATTTCTCCCTCGCCCCGTTGCTCAACCCAGCTCCGCTCTGTCGAAATGACAAATTCGTTTTAAAAGCTTTTTTAAGATGTTATTTATAACCAGATTGACATGAATTTAATTTTCAGTATTTATTGAAAGTTTAAAATATATTGTATATTTGTTTCAGAAAACGCTGAAAGTTATGAAAATGCTCAAGAACCACATGATCCTGTTTGATGCCGAATGCCCCATGTGCCGTGTTTATACCCACGCTTTTGTTAAAACCGGGATGCTTGACCATAATGGCCGCTCTTCATACCAGCAAGAAGCACATACCAGTACCTGCCCTGTTTATGACAGGCAACGGGCAGTTAATGAAATAGCTTTGATTGATTTGGAAAGCGGTGAAGTTACCTATGGCGTTAAAAGCCTGTTCAAAATAATTGCCAATACCTGGCCGATATTTACTCCTCTGTTTGCATTTAAGCCATTCATCTGGCTCATGAGCAAGCTTTATGCCTTTATATCATACAACCGCCGGGTTATTATCCCCGCGGCCGAAACCGGTTTTGAATATCAGCCCACATTTAAGCTTCACTACCGCTTATTGTATTTGCTGTTTACCTGGTTTTGCACCGGGTTTATTTTAACCGGCTATGCTCACCTGCTTGTTGGCCTGGTGCCATTGGGCAATCCATATCGTGAATACCTGATCTGTGGCGGGCAAATCATTTTCCAGGGAGCAGCCATATGCAGCTTTGACCGCCGTAACCTGTGGACCTACCTCGGCAACATGATGACCATCTCTTTTGCGGGTAGTTTATTACTGCTGACAGGTTTGGCTGTGAGCCACTTTTTTCAATTCGGTCCGGCGGTTTATGCTTTGTACTTTATGGCAGTTGCCGGCTTGATGTTCCTGGAACACATTCGGCGTACCAAATTACTGGGGCTTGGCTGGGTGCTCACCATCACCTGGGTAACCTACCGCATAGTTTTATTGTTATTGATTTTAAACCTTAACTGATCATGAAACCCTATAAAAAAATTGTACTGGCGGGTGGCAACGGTTACCTCGGTACGGTACTGGCTAAATACTACCGCAATTTGGCAGATGAAGTGATCATCCTCGCCCGTAAACAAAAACCGGTAAACGGCAATGTGCATACCGCCCTTTGGGATGGCGAAAACGAAGCAGGCTGGACAGTACACCTTGCCGGCGCCGATATGCTGATAAACCTTTGCGGCAAAAATGTAAACTGCCGCTACACCGAAAAAAATAAAAGGGAGATCATCCGCTCAAGGGTGGTACCTACCGAATTGCTGGGCAGGGTGATCCATAAAATGGTTAACCCTCCAAAAGTTTGGATCAATGTAACCTCTGCCACCATTTACCGCCATGCCGAAGATCACCCGCAGGATGAGGAAACCGGCGAAATAGGTTATGGCTTTTCTATTGATGTTTGCAATATCTGGGAAAGTACTTTTTTTAAAACCGATACGCCCCATACCCGCAAAATTGCCTTGCGCATGGGCATTGTGCTTGGCAGAAGCGACAGCGTTTTCCCGCGATTATTGAATTTAGTAAGGTTTGGCCTCGGCGGTAAACAGGGCGACGGACAACAATACATGGCCTGGGTACATGAGCATGATGTAGCCCGCAGTACCCAATGGCTGCTGGATCATCCCGAACTGAAAGGCGTATTTAACTGTACTGCCCCCGAAGGTGCCAAAAACACAGATATGATGCATGCCATCCGCAAGGCCTATGGTGCACCTTTTGGTTTGCCTGCCCCGCAATGGTTACTGGAGGTTGGGGCTATTGTAATCGGTACCGAAACCGAGCTGATATTAAAAAGCCGCTGGGTAATGCCTAAAAGATTATTAGATAGTGGCTTTAAATTTCAATATGAAAAAGCGGAGTATGCGGTGCATGATATTTTGAGTGTAAGGGAGTAGTTAGTTAATGAAACAAACTCCCAAAATGTCATTGCGAGGAACAGCGGGGGAATGAGTGATGGGGGTGACGCGGCAATCTCGTCGTTTTACTATTCGATAAGCAAATCCGCTCTGTATAGCTACGAGATTGCCGCGCTACGCTCGCAATGGCATGGGTTTATTTTAATAGCGTTTACTTTTCCCCTTCCTTCTTCTTAACCTCCTTGATCATCTTCAAAGTCAAAAACAACAGCAAGCCTAATGAAACAATGATCGCAACCCAAATCAGCACCGTATAATCCTTCCCGGCCAGTTTTACCGTCACAGAGTAGCCGATATTTTTAACAACAGGGTTGTGCTTTATAACAGGAGTGTTCCCCCTGATGCTATCTGCAAAAAACTTAAGATCATATTCCGGTGCCTGTGCCGATGAATCGCCAACCAAAAACTGGTAGCTTTGCTTCGCCTCCAGGTAGCTGATCAGGTATTCGTCGGATTGATAAGCTTTGATCTCCCCGATGTTCAGCGGCTGGTTATCGCCATTGCTTATCTCTATCAGCAGGTGATTGGTTTTGGCGGCGATGAGCATGTCGGGATCTTTACCTGATGAGAGTTCGGCTTCGCTCAACAGCTCTTTACCGTTGTTTACAAACTGGTAAACCGCAACGCCGCGTTTATAATACCTCGGCGCGCTGATGTTGAGATGCAGCCTGTTTACCTGGTAGTTATCATTCAGCTTAATATCAATAAAGCTGGTTTTATTACTGTCCGCGCGGATAACATTTACAGGCGCAATCGCAGTATAGCTTTGAGCGGTCGATGCGTATTCGGTATAAATGCCTGCCTGCAAAAATTTAACCGGGTTTTTGTTCTTGTCGTTTACCTGGATTTTGAGGTAACGGTAATTACTGGCCGGGAAGGATAACGATTGCAGGTAAGTGCCCTCACTGTTTTGTACAGCTTCCTGCAGCGGGATATCTTCCTGTATGGCAAACCACTGGCTCAGGTCGTCGCTGCCCAGTAAGTTCACTTTGCGTTTCACAGCGGTGTTTTGCAGGCGGATCCAGAGGCGGTCGAGCACCAGCCCAGTTTTATTTTCGATAATGAAAACGGTGCTGGTATCCGTTTTTGGTGTGTTGGTTATCTCCGGAAAAATAACAAAACTTTTCTGGCTTTTTTGCGGGAGGCTGCCCGCCTGGATGTATGGCACAAAGTTGCCCTTTGCATCGGCAATACGGAGATCCGACAGATCGGGTTTGGCTTTCGCTACCAAACCGGGTTGTAGGCCAATGCGGTAAAAGCCGGTGCTGTCAATTTTTTGCAGCGCGGCTTTATATTTAAAGTTTTTTTGTGCCGATGCAGGTAATATCGCCCCGCAAAGCAGCAGTATAAAAAGTGTTAGCCTATTCATTTTTTTTAGCTTCATCATCGGCAATGGATTTTTTTGCTGTTCGCTGGTACATAAATGCAACAATAAGGAGCAGTACCCCCAAACAAAAGAAAGCAGCTATTTTACCCCAAACCGGGATGTTTTTAATATCGAACAAAAATAGTTTTAATAAAGTAAGCGAGAACAGCGTTAACGAGGCCACCCGCATTACCCGCAGCTTGTATTGCATCCCCAGCCACATCAGCGCGAAGGAAAACAACCCCCATAATACAGGTAAACCGGTTTTTACATACACGGTTTCTATTTGATCAATGGGGTTTGCTCTACTAAAGAATAGGAGGTTGCTCATCAGGCTTACTTCAAAGCTTAAAAACAAAACAACGCCTGCACTTAATGCCCAGGTAAATACTTTCTTCAGGCTTTCGTCCATGGTTTGCTGGCACAGGCGGATCACCCTGTAAAACAGCAGACCAATAAATACAGCGCCTATCCAGTGTGCTATAAAATGACTGGCTGATGGTTTGCCGCCTTCAAGCATTAAATGCTGCAGTGAATAGTATTGTGGTGTAAGCACCAGGTAAATAATTACACAGATGAGCAGAATGGTAAGTTTCACACCACCGGCAAAGTTGATGACCTGTATTTTAGCTGACAGCGTATAATAAATAAACACGAACACAGGCGTATAAACCATCAAGTATAAAACATTAAGCCCGGTGCCCGGGTAATGGTTCAGGAACTGGTGGTTGATTTCCAATAAGCCGCTTAAATATAAAAGCACAAGCGCTGCCACGCCGAAAAGCTGCTCTGTAAAAACTTCGGTATGCAGCTGTTTCGTTGAATCCCTTTTAACCAGTATCGAAAGTAAAACTGAACTGATGGCAGCAAAAACAGTAGTGATGAAACCTTTGTTAGCTATTATAGTGAGGCTTTCACTGTAGTTATAATAGGTTTGGTAAAGGTCCATCGATAAACTTAGCAACATGGCTATCCACAGAAAAACGGAGGTAAATTTCATCAATTGAATCCCCGAGCGCAGGTAAAGCCAGTACAGCAATACCGTTTCTGAAGCCCAGAAAATAGTGATGTTATTGCCATGCAATTGAATTGGTGCAGCTAACGAAATAAAGGTTAGCGTAATGCCAATAAGCAGGTACAGGATATTGGTGTCCACCTTACGATTGCGGAACAGGATGTATGACAGCACCAGGTTTACAACAGCCAAACTCACGCAAAATAAGCCCCGGTACTGCTCATCATGCATCATGGTTAACAGGTACAGGCCGGCAGCAAAATACAAACCGGTATTGATAAGCAGGATGCTGAAATCGGAAGCGATGAATTTTTTGTTTTCGCGCACGTTGTTAGCTATGTTAATAACAAAGTAAAGCGCGTAAAAAATGCTGGCATAAATAAAACCAAAATGGTAAGTAGCCGGCGTAAGCGTATACAGCACCGTTGAAAAAACAATGACCGTAAACCCGAACGATACGATATTGAGTACCCGCCATGCTTTGTAATAAGCAATAATGAGCAGCCCGGTATTTAATATCAGCAGGTAAATAAACAAGCCGTTATAATTGGCGCTGCCATTGCTTACCATAAAAGGACTGGCAAAGCCGCCAACCAAAGCAATTACAGCAAGCTCCTGTTTATCGTACAACAAGGAAAGCAGCACCGCAAAAATGGTGATCACAATTAAAATGACGAAGGCCGTTGTTTGGCTAAACAGGTGAAACTGCTGAAATGCCAGCGTTATGGTAAAGTAAAACACTGCCAGACCGCCGCCTACAAGCACCGAACTAAATGCCTTATAACTATTGCGGAGCATATGGGCAACACCAATCAGGATACCGCCGCAAAGAATGCCGATACCAACGCGGCCTACGAGACCGATCCAGTCGTTATCAATGGCGTATTTTACAAAGAAACCAATGGCCAGCACCAGAATGGCTATACCTATTTTATTGATGAGGTTTTCGCCGATGAATTTCTCCAGGTCGGGGTGGCGCTCAAAGAAAGATGGTTTGGGTTCTAAAGGTTTTGCGGGCCCAAAATCGCGTGTTTTTATGGGGCGATGGATGGTTGACAGGCTATCTTCAATAACTTCGTACTGCCTTTCAATTTCTTCAGGTTTGAGGATTGGTGGCTGTGGTTTTATCTCAGGCCCGGCAGGGGGCTGGGGTTTAACAACAGGGATTTCAGGCAGCGGCGCAGGTGGCGGTTCGCTGATTGCCGGCTTGGGCGTTTCAACCTGTTTAACGTCTTCACTAACTATCCGGGTTATCTTAAGCTGCTCAACAAGGCGCTTTAAATCGTGTATTTTAAGTTCAAGATCGCTGATCTTATTGTTTAAACTGCCCTTGTGGTTCAGCATCATTATAATGACAACCACTAATAAGACAACGGCTAATACATCCATAGTTTTAGGTTTGTAAAAAATAAAGATAACGGAATTATAAAATATTCCACTATCTGGCCTTTTAATCAATAAACCTATTGCATATAAATTAAATCCCGCTTTAATTGTAATTTAGCTGTGCAGCATTTACCACTCACCCATAAACCGCACTGTTTCATGAAGATATTTTTCAAGCGCAGCTTTTTTGCATTTTTTCTTTTTATTGCAGCATCCGCTTATGCACAAAACATAAATCCAGCGCTTTTAAATCATCAATGGAAAGCCTCATGGATCACCGTTCCGGGTGAATCACTGAAAGATTACGGCGTTTATTATTTCAGGAAAAGCGTCGAGCTTGCAGCTAAGCCTTCATCATTTATCGTCCATGTATCTGCCGATAACCGCTATAAGCTTTATGTTAACCAAACGCTGGTTTCATTAGGCCCGGCCCGTGGTGATACCTATTATTGGAATTACGAAACGGTTAACCTTGCCCCGTATCTCGTGGCAGGAAAAAACCTCATAGCTGCCGTAGTTTGGAACGATGGCGATTACCGTCCCGAAGCACAGATCTCCCTACAAACAGGGTTTATTATGCAGGGCGATACTCCAAATGAGGAACTTATCAATACCAATAAAACCTGGAAAGGGATCCGCGACAAATCATTTCTACCTATTACCGGTATCGGCTGGCACCCTTACTATGTTGCCGGGCCGGGCGAGCGGATCGATTTAAACCAATCAGTTAAAGACTGGAACACGGCAGGGCTCGACGACACCAACTGGAAAAATGCCATCCGTATTGATAACGGGAACCCCAAGGGAGTAACCAATGCTTTTGGCTGGATGCTGGTGCCATCGTCCATCCCGCCCATGGAAATGACCACACAAAGGATCCCGGTGTTAAGAAAGGCAGATGGTGTAAGTGTACCATCATCATTCCCTGCAGGCAAAACAGAAATCACCGTCCCAGCTCATACTTCAGCTACTTTAATACTTGATCAAACGTATTTAACCAACGCATTTTTAACACTTAACTTCAGCAGGGGGAAAAATGCAGGCATTGGCATCAGTTATACCGAATCGCTGTTTAAAACACTGACCGGCCCCGAAGGCACAGTTAAAGGCAACCGGAATGATGTGGATGGAAAGATCTTCGTAGGCCGCCGGGATAGTATCATTGCCGATGGTGCTGCCGGTAATTCATTTACTACCCTAACCTGGCGCACCTTCAGGTATGTTGAAGTTAAAATAACAACCAAAGATGAGCCGCTGATTATTGATGATATTTACGGAACGTTTACCGGCTATCCATTTAAGCTGAACGCCAAACTGGAAACGCCCAATCCCGAAATGCAGCAAATGCTGGATATCGGCTGGCGCACCGCCCGCCTTTGCGCCGGCGAAACCTATACCGATTGCCCCTATTATGAACAGCTGCAATACGTAGGCGATACCCGCATCCAGGCGCTGGTATCCTTTTATAACAGCGGTGATGATAGGCTGGTGCGCAACGCCATCAACCAGATGGATCATTCACGGCTGGCCGAAGGGATCACGCTGAGCCGTCATCCCTCATTCTCACCGCAAATTATCTCCACCTTTTCCTTATGGTATATAGGTATGCTGCATGATTACTGGATGTACCGGCCCGACAGTTTATATATTAAGGACAAGCTGCCGGGCATGCGCGATGTACTCAACTTTTTCAGCAAATACCAGCAGGCCGATGGTTCTTTAAAAGATACGCCCTACTGGACATTTGTTGACTGGGTGAATGATAAAGGCTGGGATTTTGGCCAGGCGCCAAAAAGCGCCAAAGGCACATCGGCCATATTAGACCTGCAGCTGATGTGGGCTTATCAGCAGGCGGCCGAAATGGAAGCAAAAATGGGGATGCCTGCATTTGCGGCAATGTATAAAGCCAAAGCCGCACAATTGGAAACCGCTATTCAAAGCAAATACTGGGATGCAGGTAAAAAACTTTATGCCGATACCGAGGATAAGCAACTATTCTCCCAGCATACTAATTCCATAGCTGTATTAGCAGGAATGGTAAATGGCGCTACGGCACATGAGCTGAGTTTAAAATTACTGAACGATACCGCACTCACCAAATGCACTATTTACTTTAAATACTACCTGCACCAGGCTATGGTAAAGGGTGGTTTGGGCGATGATTATTTAAACTGGCTCAACATTTGGCGGGATAATATTAAAATGGGTTTAACCACCTGGGCCGAGATCTCCGACCTTGACCATAACCGGTCCGACTGCCATGCCTGGGGCGCAAGCCCTAACATTGAGTTTTACCGTACCATTTTAGGTGTGGATACTTATGCACCGGGTTTCAGCAAAATAAAAATTGAGCCGCATTTGGGTCAGATCAAAAATATCAGCGGCGAAATACCGCATCCTAACGGGAAGGTTTATGCTAAATATGTGTTTGAAAAAGGGAAATGGAGCATCAATATAGCGCTTCCAAAAAACACATCGGGCATTTTTGTGTGGAAAGGGAAAACTTTTACGCTAAAAACAGGTAATAACAGTTTAATTATTTAAAAAAATTAACGAGGTTATTAACATTTTACCTTAATTACATTGATTTTGCCACGCATAAGTAAAATACTTTTAAAAATTGGTTGGGTAAATAAAAGCAACGCTAACTTTACCTCCGTTGCTGCAGAGTGATAAATTGATTTTATCACATTATTTAACAATTTGATATTATTAAAATGTGATATTTATGCGCTGGGAACTAAGGGGTTCACCAAATTACTAACCAGCTAAATAAATTACGCTAAATGAAAAACACACCATCCCAACTAAGGGTTCTCTCAATCGATATCGGTGGTTCACACATCAAAGCCACTATCCTGAACAAAAAAGGGGAATTAAAGATGGAGTATGACAAAATTGCTACTCCGGCTCCTGCAAATCCCGAAAATGTTATTAAAACTATCAATACCCTCGTAAAGGATTTTCCTGCATATGATAAGATCTCGGTTGGTTTTCCGGGTTACGTAAAAAATGGAGTTGTTAAAACTGCGCCTAACCTTGGTACTGATTTTTGGGCTGATGTTGATTTAAGCAAGAAATTGGAAAAAGCGCTTGGCAAACCGGCGCAAGTGGTTAATGATGCCGATATGCAGGGCCTTGGCGTTGTAAGCGGCAAAGGTTTGGAAATGGTGATAACACTGGGTACAGGTTTTGGTACCGCTTTGTTAATGGACGGTCATTTATTGCCCCATTTTGAGCTTGCCCACCTCCCGATAAAGGAGGGCATTACCTATGATAACTATATAGGTGAAAAGGCTTTAGAAAAAGAAGGTAAGGAAAGATGGAACAAACGCATGAAAAAGGTTTTCAAAATATTGAAAACCGTATTTAATTACGATACTTTATATATTGGCGGCGGCAATTCAGATGAGCTTACTTTTAAGCTTGATAAAAATATGAAGATTGTTACCAATGCCGATGGGATCAAAGGCGGTGCAAGGCTTTGGCTCAACGAGGGTGAAGGCAAAACTAAACGCGCTAAAGTAAAACCAACCGAATAAAACAAAAAACTACAATACCGACAATAAAATGGAAAGCAAACAAGACATAGAAAAATTGGCGATAGATACCGTAAGGGTATTGGCAGCCGATGCAGTGCAAAAAGCAAATTCAGGCCACCCTGGTACAGCTATGGCGCTTGCGCCAATGGGCCATGTTTTATGGACAAAGTTCATGAACTACAACCCTAAAAGCCCTGATTGGGCAAACCGCGACAGGTTTATCCTTTCAGCAGGCCACGCTTGTATTTTACAGTACAACTTTTTGTATTTAACAGGCTATGATCTTTCTTTAGATGATATCAAACAATTCCGTCAGCTTAACAGCAAAACCGCCGGTCACCCGGAATATGGTTTGGCTCCTGGCATTGAAGTAACCACCGGTCCGCTGGGACAGGGCTTTGCTAATGCAGTGGGCTTTGGTATAGCGCAAAAACATCTTGCTGCCCGTTACAACAAGCCAGGCTTTGAGTTATTTAACTACCATATTTACACCATCTGCAGCGATGGCGATTTAATGGAAGGTGTTACTTCTGAAGCAGCATCATTAGCAGGTCACCTGCAATTGGGTAACCTTATTTATTTATATGATGATAACCACATCTCTATTGAAGGCAGCACCGATATTGCCTTTACTGAAGATGTAAGCGCCCGTTTCCGTTCATACGGCTGGCATGTGCAGGATATTAGCGACGTTAATGATATCCATGCACTTGAACTGGCTATTATCAATGCCAAATCTGAAACTCAGAGACCGTCATTTATCCGTGTTCGTTCTCTGATTGCTTACGGTAGTCCAAATAAATCTGGAACTGCAGGTTCACACGGCTCTCCACTGGGGGCCGACGAAATTAAATTGGTAAAACAATTCTTCGGTTTTGATCCTGATAAGTCATTCAACGTATCTGACGAGGTGTTGGATTACTACCATACTAAAGGTGCACGCGGAGCAGCTGTTGAAGAAAAATGGAATAAGCTTTTTGCCGATTATAAAGCAAAATTCCCTGAGCTGGCTGCCGAATATGAAGCTGCCGCTAAAGGTGAGCTTCCTGCAGGCTGGAAAGATAAACTGCCTGTATTTAAAGGTTCCGACCCTAAAATGGCAACCCGCCAGGCATCAGGCAAAGTATTAAACGCCATTGCTCCTGCATTGCCAAACCTGATAGGTGGTGCTGCCGATCTTGCCCCATCAACCGAAACTAACCTGAAAGAATACGATTCATTTACTTCAGAAAACCGTGCAGGCCGCAATTTCCACTTCGGGATCCGCGAGCATGCCATGGGGTCGGCATTGAATGGTATGGCTTTGACTAAAGGCCTGCTGCCTTTCGGCGCTACCTTCCTCATGTTTTCTGAGTATATGCGCCCGCCAATCCGTTTGGCTGCCATTATGAAAATAAACCCGATTTTTGTTTATACGCATGACAGTATCGGCTTAGGTGAGGATGGTACTACCCACCAGCCTATTGAACAGCTTGCTTCTTTACGTTCTATACCAAACTTAACCGTGATCCGCCCGGCTGATGCCAACGAAAGTGCGCATGCATGGCGTGTTGCTATCGAGAAAAAAGGCGGTCCAACTGTATTGATCTTCACCCGCCAGGGTTTACCTATCCTTGACCAGGATAAATACGGCAAAGCCGAAAACCTGGAAAAAGGTGCTTACATTCTTTCTGAGGGCAGCAAAGGCCCTGATCTGATCCTGATGGCTACCGGATCTGAAGTTGCGCTGATCATGGATGCGCAGGCTAAACTGGAAGCAGAAGGTATTTCAACCCGCGTGGTAAGTATGCCATCATGGGAATTGTTTGAAAAACAGGATGAGGCTTACAAAGAGTCGGTATTCCCTAAAGCAAGCAAAAAACGTTTAGCTGTTGAAATGGCATCGCCAATGGGCTGGCATAAATATACTACCGATGAAGGCGATATGCTGGGCATGACCACCTTTGGTGAATCGGCCCCTGCCGAAGATCTTTATAAACACTTCGGTTTCACTGTTGATAACGTTGTTAAAAAAGCGAAAGCATTATTATAGTGAGTAGTGAATAGTGAGCGGTGAGTAGTTATCTATTCACCACTCACCACTCACCGCTCTCCATTCACCCTAACATGAACTGGAACAGCAACCTGATAAATAACCTGGAGTGGGCCGATAAGATCATCAACATCGAAGGCAAACAAAAGGTAGCGGCCGAAATTGCGGCAAAAGTAAAGGATGGCGATATTATAGGTGTGGGCTCGGGTTCAACATCGTACATGGCTTTGGTGGCAATTGCCCAAAGGGTAAAAGATGAAAAACTGAATGTAAAGGCTATCCCCACTTCGGTAGAGCTTTCTATGTTTTGCAGTAAGCTGGGCCTGCCCATGACAACCCTTTATGAACACAAACCCGACTGGCTGTTTGACGGCGCAGATGAGGTTGACCCCGATCAAAGTCTGATTAAAGGACGCGGTGGGGCCATGTTTAAAGAGAAGTTGCTCATCAGCTCAAGCGTGGTTAGCTACATTATAGTTGACGATTCAAAAATGGTTGATAAATTAGGCTCGAAATTCCCGGTGCCTATCGAGGTTTTCCCGCAGGCCCTGCCCTATGTGGAAAAGGAACTGAAAAGTTTGGGAGCTACCGAAATAGCCATCAGGCCGGCAAAAGGTAAAGACGGCCCCATAATTTCAGAGAACGGCAACCTGGTACTGGATTGCAAGTTTGATGAAATTGGAAAAAGCTTTGAAAAGGATATCAAATCGATAACAGGAGTGATTGAGAGCGGGCTTTTTATCGGTTATAACCTGAATATAATCATGGCTTCAAACAGTTGATTGTATGTTAACAAACTATGATATAAATCTTACAATTGCTGGCGTACTTATTAAGAACTTTACATAACAGACCGATTTGGTAGCGATTTTTGCTACCTTCATCGCGCTTTTAAAAAAATTAATTAAACACACAAAAACAAACCCTATTATGGCAACTAATAACGTAGCACAGATACATGGTTTCGGTCAGAGCATCTGGCTTGATTTTATTGACCGTGAAATCATCTCTTCAGGAAAACTTAAACAATTAATTGATGTTGACGGCGTTCGCGGTGTTACTTCAAACCCTGCAATTTTTGAAAAAGCTATCAGCAGCAGTTCTGATTATGATGCTGATATTGCTGCCCTTAAATCTGAAAGCGATAACGAAAAGCTGTTTTTTGAAATTGCTGTTAAAGATATCCAGGCTGCCGCCGACCTGTTTAAAGGTGTTTACGAAGAGTCGAACAAAGTTGATGGTTATGTAAGCCTTGAGGTTTCTCCGTTTTTGGCCTTAGATACCGAAGGTACTGCTAAACAAGCCGAAGAACTTTGGAAAAAAGTTGACCGCGAAAACGTAATGATCAAAATCCCTGGTACTAAACCAGGTCTTGCTGCTATCCAGCAATCAATTGCAAAAGGTATCAACATCAACGTTACCCTGCTGTTTGGTTTAGAGCGTTACGAAGAAGTAACTGAAGCCTACATTGCAGGTTTGGAAGAGCATTTGGCCGCCGGTCATAAAATTGCTCACATTGCATCAGTAGCAAGTTTCTTCCTGAGCCGTATTGACGTGGTTGTTGACCCGATCATCGAAGCTAAAGGCGAAAAAGAATTATATGGCGAAGTTGCTATCGCATCAGCAAAAAAAGCATACGAAATTTACAAAAGGGTATTCAGCGGCGAAAGGTGGCAAAAACTTGCTGACCAGGGCGCGCAACCACAGCGTTTGCTATGGGCAAGTACCGGCAGCAAAAACCCTGCATTTAAAGATACCAAATATGTTGAGGCCCTGATTGGCCCGGATACTGTTGATACCGTTCCTTTGGAAACTGTTGAAGCTTTCCGTGATCATGGTATTGCAGCTAACACTTTGGAAGCCGGTTTAGATAAAGCTACCGAGACCTTAGCTAAATTGCCTTCTTTAGGTATCGACCTTGCTGCTGTAACCCAGCAGTTAGAAGACGAAGGCATCGAGAAATTCAACAAGCCATTTGAAAAGCTGTTGAACGCTATCGAAACACAAAAAAACAAGTAATTAAGTCTTTAGTCGAAAGTCTTGAGTTCTAAGTCGAAACTTTTGATTTAGAACTTAAGACTAAAGACTTTCGACTCAGGACTAACAATAAAACTACATCTATGGAAGTTGCTGATCTGAAGATCCTTTTTTTCGACGTGGGCGGTATTTTGCTGTCGAACGGATGGGGACACGAAGCCCGCGAAGAAGCGGCCAAACGTTTTAAACTCGACTATGCCGAGGTTAACGCCCTGCACAATTTTATTTTCAACGTATACGAAATTGGCAGCGTCACGCTCGACGAATATCTTGATACGGTGATATTTAACCACCCAAGGGATTTTGTACGCGAAGATTTTAAGGAATTTATCTTCTCTACGTCGGTTGAATTGCCGATGCTGCAATTTCTTAAAGAGTGGAAAAAAGATTGCGGCTTCCGTATTATTTCGCTTAATAACGAAGGTAAAGAACTGAATGATTACCGGGTGCGCAAGTTTAAGCTGCATGAGTGTTTTGATGCCTTTATATCATCATGCGAAGTGAAAATGCGTAAACCTGATCCCGGCATCTGGCAGTTGGCCATGGGCATAGCCCAGGCATCACCACAACAATGTGTGTACTTTGACGACAGGAAAATGTTTGTTGATACGGCGCAGAAATTAGGTATCCGCTCGTTCCAGCATACCAGCCTCGAAGGCACAAAAAAGATTTTAGAAACACTTAAAAAAGAAAACCTCAAAACAAAATGAGCGCAACAGAAAACAAATACGCTTTTGGCATGATAGGCCTGGGTGTTATGGGTCGCAGCCTGCTGCTGAACATGGCCGATCATGGCTTCGCGGTGGCCGGGCACGATAAAGATACCGGTAAAGTAGATTCATTGAACCAGGAAGCTGGTGACAGGGCCGCTAAAGGTTTTGCCGATGTTAAGGAATTTATACAAAGCCTAACCACGCCAAGGGCTATCATGATGTTAGTGCCTGCCGGTAAAATTGTTGACGCTGTAATTGAGGAATTAACCCCGTTATTGGAAAAAGGCGATATCCTGATTGATGGCGGTAACTCGCACTTTACCGATACCAACCGTCGTGTTGAAGAACTGGAAGCCATAGGCCTGCATTTCTTCGGTATGGGTGTATCAGGTGGTGAAGAAGGTGCCCGCCGCGGCCCGAGCATGATGCCGGGTGGCGATAAGGATGCTTACGCTGTAATGAAACCTATTTTTGAAGCTATTGCCGCTAAAGTTAACGGTGAGCCTTGTGTTACCTACATTGGCCCCGGCGCATCGGGCCACTTTGTTAAAATGGTACACAACGGTATCGAGTACGGTATTATGCAGGTAATTGCTGAAACTTATGAGATCCTGAAAAAAGGCTTGAAGTTAGGTAATGATGAAATAGGCGACTTGTTCACTAAATGGAACGAAGGCCGTTTACAATCGTTCCTGTTAGATATCACCAAAGATATTTTCAAATATAAAGCTCCGGGCACCGATCATTTATTGTTAGATGATATTAAGGACGAAGCCAAAGCTAAAGGTACCGGTAAATGGACATCACAAGTGGCTATGGACCTGGTAACCCCTATCCCAACCATCGATACATCAGTATCCATGCGCGATCTGTCAAAATACAAATCACTGCGTGAAAAAGCTTCAACGCTGTATAATGACCCTATCGACCTGAAAGGCGATAAGGAAGAATTATTGGTTGCTTTAGAGCAGGCTTTCTACTTTACCAGCATCGTTACTTATGCTCAGGGTATGCACCTGCTTACCAAAGCATCTGAAGAGTATAAATATGATCTTCATTTGGGCGAAATTGCCAAGATCTGGAGAGGCGGCTGTATCATCCGTTCAGAATTCCTGAACGATATTTACAACGCTTACAGCAAAGATCAGCAATTGCCTCACCTGTTGCTTGACAGCGATGTTCAGGCACTGGTTGCCGGAACTTTACCGGGCATCAGGAAAGTATTATCGGCCACTATTGCTGCCGGTGTTGCTGCTCCGGGTTATGCTTCGGCATTAAGTTATTTCGATGCTTTCCGCAGCGAAAGGATGCCTTCAAACCTTACCCAGGCCCAGCGCGACTACTTCGGTGCGCATACTTATGAGCTTATTGGCAAAGAAGGTACTTTCCATACACAATGGGCACCGGTAAACGATTAATTAACGGTATTAATTAAAATACAACAATGAGCACAAGCACTAAATCAGATCCTACCATATTCATCATTTTTGGTGGCACAGGAGATTTAAATTCCCGGAAAATTGCACCGGCCCTATATAATCTATTTTTAGATGGCTGGATGCCTAAGCAGTTTTCCATCATAGGTACCGGTCGTACCAAGCTTACTGATGAACAATTCAGGGAGAACCTGTATAAGGATATCAACCAGTTTTCGCGCAGCGGTAAAACAGACGATAAACAATGGGCCGAATTTGTTAAAAACATCTATTACCAGGTATCGGATGCCAACGACTTTGAAACTTATAAAGAGTTTGGCAAACGTATCGAGAAACACAATGCCGAGTGGAAAACCAAGGCAAACGTGTTGTTTTACCTTGCGGTAGCGCCTAATTTCTTCCCGATCATTGCATCAAACATATCAAAAGCCAAACTGGCCGATGATAAGAAACGTGTAAGGATCATCATTGAGAAGCCGTTTGGTCATGACCTGGAAACAGCGAAGGACCTGAACCAGTTATTAAAGAGCATTTTTGACGAGTGCCAGATCTATCGTATTGACCATTACCTTGGTAAAGAAACGGTTCAAAATATCATGGCTTTCCGTTTTGCAAACTCCATTATGGAGCCGCTATGGAACCGTAACCATATTGAGCACGTTCAAATTTCTGTTACCGAGCAGTTAGGCGTTGAAGAACGCGGCGATTACTACGACGGCTCAGGTGCGATGAGGGATATGATCCAGAACCACCTGTTGCAATTGCTTTGCCACGTTGCTATGGAGCCGCCAATCAGCTTTAGTGCCGATGAAGTACGCGACCGCAAGGTTGATGTGCTGAAAGCCATGCGCAAATTTACTGCTGAGGATGTGCGTAGCTCCACTGTTAGGGGTCAGTATGGCAGCGGATGGATGAAAGGTAAAGAAGTACCTGGATATCGCGAAGAGCCAAAAGTTAATCCGGAATCAAATACCGAAACTTTTGCGGCTATTAAATTCTTTATTGACAACTGGCGCTGGCAGGGTGTTCCTTTTTATCTGCGTACAGGTAAAAGGATGCACCAGTCTTCATCGGTTATTACCATCCAGTTTAAGGACGTTCCACACCAGATTTTCCCTGCCGAGGCAACAGAAAGCTGGCAGCAAAACAGGCTTATTATCAGCATTCAGCCTGAAATGAGCATCCGTTTGCAGGTACAGGCTAAACGCCCTGGCATTGATATGGTATTAAACGCCGTTGATATGGTGTTTGATTACAAAGGTACTTATACCAACCAGGCACCTGAGGCTTACGAAACACTGATTTTGGATACCATGATGGGCGACCAAACCCTGTTTATGCGTGGTGACCAGGTGGAAGCTGCATGGGAACTGGTAATGCCTATCCTGAGCACATGGCAAAGTAAAAAGAGCCTGAATTTCCCTAATTATTCGGCCGATTCATGGGGCCCTGAAGCTGCTGAAGCTTTAATTGCCCGCGATGGCTATAATTGGTTTACTTTACCTGTAAACGGTAAAAAATAAAAAGCTGATGACACTGAATATCTATAACACGGAAGGTGAAGTTTTAACCGGGCTGGCCGATCATTTTGTTACCCTGGCTACCGAAGCTATTAACAAAAATGGTAAGTTCAGCGTGGCGCTTTCGGGCGGAAGCTCACCTAAAAAGCTATATGAGCTGTTAGCATCAACAACTTATGCCGACCAGGTAAACTGGGAAAAGGTTTTCTTCTTTTTTGGCGATGAGCGAAACGTGCCCCAAGACCATAAGGACAGCAATTACCTGATGGCTAAAAAGGCGCTGTTTGAGCCCTTAATGATAAACCCGGGCAATATATTTGCGGTTGACACCTCATTTGAGCCGGCCGAAGCTGCTGCCAAATACTGGGAGATCATCTCCGCCTTTTTTGACGATGGTGAAGTAAGTTTTGACCTGGTACTATTAGGCCTGGGCGATAATTCACACACTGCATCATTATTCCCTTATACACCGGTACTGCATGATCGTATACCCGGTGTAAAAGAAGTATGGCTGGAAGACCAGCAGGTATGGCGTATTACTCTGAACGCCCCGTTAATTAATGACGCTGTTCAAATAGCATTTTTAGTTTACGGAGCAGGTAAAGCCGAAGCCGTAAAACACATTCTGGAAGATGATGAGGATATTGAACTTTATCCTGCGCAGCTTATCGATTCAATATCGGGCGAAGTAGAATGGTTTTTAGATGAAGCCGCTGCTGAAGCATTGGAGAATAAAGAATAACAATTTTATTCAATTGAATAGTAAAAGGGCTTAAGCATTATGCTTGAGCCCTTTTTGTTGTTTAAATATCACACCATGTCATTGCGAGGTACGAAGCAATCGCATACCATACAGGGCGGTCGTGCTTCCGTGCGATTGCTTCGTACCTCGCAATGACATGGTTTTTATGGGACAACTTGGTTGAATAGAGAAATTGGCATAAAAAAGCGGGTTGAACCAAAGGTTCAACCCGCTTTTGAAATTCTAAAACTCCCCCTTTAGGGGGCCGGGGGGCGAGGCTATTTTTTACCCCATCCATCCTTCAACGTCACCGTGCGGTTAAATACCAGCTTATCTTCAGTAGAGTTTTTATCTAAAGTGAAATAACCTTTACGCATAAACTGAACAGGTTTGCCTAATTCGGCATTAACCAAATCTGGTTCGATGTATACGGTTGATAAGATCTGCAGGCTGTTAGGGTTGATATAATCCTTAAAGTCACCATCCTCGTTTGATGGGTCTTCAACCTGGAATAAACGATCATACAGCCTCACTTCGGCGGTTTTAGCGTGTTCAACACTTACCCAGTGGATGGTGCCTTTTACGTTGATACCGCTGGTATCATTGCCTGATTTTGATTCGGGCAGGTAGCTGCAATGTATTTCGGTGATGTTGCCATCGGCATCTTTAACAATACTTTCGCCTTTAATGATATAGGCATTTTTAAGGCGCACCATCAGCCCGATACCTAAACGGAAGAATTTCTTTGGAGCAACTTCCATAAAGTCCTCACGCTCTATCCACAGCTCACGACCAAATGGAATGTCCCTGCCGCCGTCACCGCCTTCAACTTCGGGGTTGTTTTCGCCGTGCATCACTTCAGTTTCGCCTTCAGGGTAGTTATCAAGGATCAGTTTAACCGGATCAAGTACAGCCATACGGCGCCATGCGGTTTTGTTTAAGTCCTCGCGGATACAAAATTCCAGCAGGCCAACATCTATCATGTTTTCGCGTTTAGCCACGCCAATACGCTCGCAAAACTCGCGGATAGAAGCGGGAGTATAACCACGGCGGCGTAAACCACTGATAGTAGGCATGCGCGGGTCGTCCCAGCCGTCAACATGGCCTTCTGTAACCAGTTGCAGCAGCTTGCGCTTGCTCATTACCGTATAGTTAAGGTTTAAACGGGCAAACTCGTATTGTTTTGAGGGAAAAATATTTAACCGCTCAATAAACCAATCGTACAAAGGGCGATGAGGTACAAACTCCAATGTACAAATAGAGTGCGTGATCTCTTCAATAGCGTCTGACTGCCCGTGTGCGAAATCATACATCGGGTAAATGCACCATTTATCGCCTGTGCGGTGGTGATGGGCATGCTTAATGCGGTACATCAATGGATCGCGCAGGTGCATGTTAGGTGATGCCAAATCAAGCTTTGCACGCAGTACCTTGGCACCATCAGGATATTTGCCATCCTTCATATCGGCAAACAATTGCAGGTTTTCTTCAACAGAGCGGCTGCGGTATTGATTAGGCGTACCTGGTTCGGTAGGCGTACCCTTCTGGGCGGCTATTTCTTCGGCAGTACTATCGTCAACATAAGCCAGGTTGTTTTTGATCAGTTCGACAGCAAAGTTGTATAGCTGGTCGAAGTAATCAGAAGCGTAAAGCTCATTGGCCCAATCAAAGCCAAGCCATTTTACATCTTCCTTAATGCTGTCAACATATTCAACATCCTCTTTAACGGGGTTGGTATCGTCAAAACGGAGGTTGGTAAGGCCATTATATTTTTTTGCCAAACCAAAGTTAAGGCAAATTGACTTGGCGTGGCCAATATGCAGGTAACCATTAGGTTCGGGCGGGAAACGGGTAAGTACACGGTTGTCGTTTTTACCGGCAGCCAAATCCTCTTCAACAATTTCCTCTATAAAGTTCAGTGATCTTTCTTCGCTCATAAATAAGTATAGCAATATGGGCAAAAGTAACAAAATTTTATGCGGTGTGCACTAAGAAGTGTTCTGTTAGATGGAGATGGTTAATCGCGCAAAGGCGCGAAGATGCAAAGGGTAAAAATGAACTAAATTAAATGTTCAAAATAGTGTTTGTCATCCTGAGAGTTTAAATCCAGCGAACTCTGAAGGTGAAACGACAAAAAGAGGGCCTGTCATCCTGAGCTTGTCGAAGGACGCGCGCAGAGGCCCTGTCCACCATGCTTCGACGGGCTCAGCATGACCCCCGTTTTTATTATGTCATGGATAGCGATAGCAAAGGATCTTCTTAAAGATGCAGAGCCGCTATACATGACGACGAAGATGTACCCATGACATGATAAATAAAGAATGTTCTCGTCAGCAGGTAAGCTTCGGGTGAAAGCGGGCAGAACAATGATGGCCTTGAGCGCAGGAAGGGGCATAGCAAGTTTTTGCAGAAGCATAGGGAAAGCGCGAGCACAGCGGGGCAAAATAATTGCAGCCCGTGGTTCTGACCGTTTTGCAGGGCAAAGGCCTGTGCGGCAAAGAAGCCTATCTGCTGACTTGAGTTACTCACAGTTGTTTTTTAGGGATGGTGTTCGTTATCTCGCTATCGCTCGGTCTTGGATACTTTTGTGTCAAGACAAAAGTATCTGGCCCCGCGCGGCCAAGAGCGCGACGATGTTAGTTAATAGAACAAAGATCGTTACCTGCCTGTCGGGGATTATTAATAATTATAATTTGATTTTTATAGGTATTAATGAGCTCCCTACGGTCGGTTATCTTCGTGCCTCGCAATGACGTGGTGGAGATGTCATTGCACCTTCAGAGTCCAACGGATTTAAACACTCAGCATGACAAACATCGAATATGTATTCAGTGTTTTATGAATTAAGCGCCAACTCTGCCACTTCCTCTCCCACTAAACTCCCCATAGCCACACCCATGCCATTACACCTCACAGCACAGAAAATGCCGGGCTGTACTTGTTTTACTATCGGGCTGATCTCCTGCCCGAAACCCATGATGCCGCTCCACCAGTAATCAATCTCTACATTTTGTCCTGGCAGGATAACTTCGTTCAAATAGGTTATCAATTGCTGTTTAACCTCGTCGGTATGTCCAAAATCCCAGGTTTCTTCGGCTTTGTAGTTGAGGTTGCGGCCGCCGCCAAACAATACACGGTTATCAATATTGCGGAAATAGTAGTAGCCCTGGTTAAAATGATAAGTGCCTTTAAGCTTTAGCCCGGCAACGGGTTTAGTAACCATTACCTGCCCACGGCCGGGCACTATATCAAGCCCGGGGTAGAGCTGGCTTGCAAAAGCGTTGGTAGCCAAAATTACTTTGCCCGCTTTAAAAATGCCTTGCGATGTAATTAACCTGATATGCTTATCTTCCTGCTCAAGAGCAGTGATGCTGCAATTGTTAAGTACCAATACACCCAGTTCATATACTTTATACAGTAAAGCACGCATCATTTTGCCGGTATGGATCTGCCCTTCCAACGGATTGTATATGATATGCTTCACTTTACTGAAGCCAAATGCTGAAATTTTTTCATCAGCTACTGAATAAATGTCAGCCCGGCCAATAGCCTGCTGCAATAATTTATTGAGATGATCTATTTTGTCGATGCAGTCATGCGCGTGGCTTTCTTCATGATCCATAAATAGCTCATGGCCGCCATGCTGATGATAGTCAATTTGTGCATCGCCCAGGTTTTGCCTTAAACGCTGCAGCCCTTTCCATTTGTAAGCTACCAGGCGCATGGCTTCGGCTTCGGAAGAGTGATTTATTGCCTCAATTTGTTCAGAAACTGTACCAAAACAGGCAAAACCAGCGTTTTTAGTACTGGCGCCCGATGGTAAAAAGCCGCGCTCCAGCACTAAAACTTTTAGCGATGCCTGCTGTTTTTTTAAATGCAGGGCTGCACTTAAACCCACAAGGCCGCTGCCTATGATAATTACGTCGGCATTATCGGTAAATGCGCTGCGTTCCCAGTATGAAAATGATGGCTCCATTGATGTCAAAAGTAAAGAATCGGGATGCAAAAAGGTAATTGTTTACCGGGGCTTTAAATAAAGCGGAATAATTTTTGAACAGGAGCTGTAACGTTTGCAAGGTTTCAACCTACTTAGTTTTAAATAAATATTTATCAATATCATATGAATCACATATCATTAATTATGGGATACATAGCGCCGAACTCGGCCTGGTTCCTGATGATTATTGTTGCCCTGGTAAGCTTCATTGTACAATGGAGGTTCAGGAGTAAATTTAAGCAGTATTCTGAAATTGGCTTAATGTCTGGCTTATCGGGTCAGGAAGTAGCCGTGAAAATGCTGCGCGCCCATGGTATATTTGATGTACAGGTAATTTGCGTTGAAGGACAGCTTACCGACCATTATAACCCCGAAACAAAAACGGTTAACCTGAGCACCGATGTTTTTTACAGCCGCAGCATTGCCGCCGCCGCCGTTGCCGCGCACGAATGCGGCCACGCTGTACAACATGCCGAAGCTTATGGCTGGTTAAGTTTCCGGTCGGCAATGGTACCTGCCATTAATGTGGCATCAACCATTACTCAGTGGACTTTGTTTATCGGCATCATGCTGCTGTTCTTCTCTGGAAACCCTTATGTTTTGGCTATTGGTGTTGCTGCGCTGGCACTGGTTACATTTTTTAGCTTTATAACCCTGCCGGTTGAGTTTGACGCAAGCCGCCGTGCTTTGGCCTGGTTAGATAACAATTATGCCGTAGTACAAACCGGACAGGAACATGAAATGGCCAAAGATGCCCTTTGGTGGGCTGCCATGACCTACGTAGTTGCCGCGTTGAGCGCTTTGGCTACGCTGGTTTATTATGCTTCGTTTTTGTTTAACAACAGACGAAATTAGCCCCTAACCCCCTGAAGGGGGAACGATTATTGTAAAATACAAAGGCCTGTTCTATTCGGAAACAGGCCTTTGTATTTCATAGAGTGACGCTTACTCTCCCCCTTTAGGGGGCCGGGGGGAATCTTCATGATCTGTTCATTTAACCGGCCGAAACTTAATGTGATGTTCATGTTACACAGGTAGGTTTGACCAAAATCATAGATTATGAAAAAGATAACATGCGTATTTATGGTGCTTTTGGTAATGTCAGCAGCATCTGTTAAAACCTATGCACAAGTTAGTATAGGGATCTCTGTAAATATAGCACCGCCTGTACTGCCAACTTATACACAGCCACCCTGCCCTGTTGACGGATATTTGTGGACACCGGGTTATTGGGCTTATGACCAGGATGGCGGATATTACTGGGTGCCGGGAGTATGGGTAAGTCCACCGGCAGTTGGTTATTTGTGGACACCCGGTTACTGGGGTTATGACGGCGCCGTTTATGTTTACCATGAAGGATATTGGGGCCATCATATCGGATTTTACGGAGGGGTAAATTATGGCTACGGTTACGGAGGTAGCGGTTATGTTGGCGGTCGCTGGGCCGGTAATTCATTTCAGTACAATACTGCCGTTGTGAATGTTAATAACACGGTTGTACATAATACCTATATCAATAAAACAGTTGTTAATAATATTACCGTTAATAACAATAGCTTTAACGGGCCGGGTGGCGTAACTGCTAAGCCGGGTCCACAGGAACGTGCCGCCGAAAAGGAAGAGCACGTACAGCCAACTTCAGATCAAATTAGTCACCGGCAGGTTGCGGTGAAAGACCAAAGCCAGTTTGCAAGAAATAACAATGGCCACCCGTCTACCGCAGCCATGAACAGGGTTAACGGAAGCCGTTTTACATCGGAAGGAAACCGGTCTCAATCACCAGTAAGAGCGAATGCAGGGAATAGCCCGGCTCACAATGTTAATGCTGCCCCTCCCGCTGATAATTCGGGTAACAGCCACTCTCCCGTCAGGAGGACAAATGTCGCAGCTGTAAATAATGGTGGTGCAAGGCCTGCAGGGCAACATAGTAACAGAGCCCCCCGCAGGCAAGCTCCGGCCGCACATGAAGAGAAACCGCACAGGGAAAGACAACGTTAGGAACCCCCTACCCCCCTAAAGGGGGAACAATAGCGATAATATAAAATCAAAAGCCGGATGAAAATCATCCGGCTTTCTTTTTATTTAGCATAAAAAACGGGCAATTCAAAAACTCCCCCTTCAGGGGGCCGGGGGGCGACTAATTTAACCTGTACGGTGCTATTAAATAAAACTCAGGGATTTGAACGTTAAATGTGGCGTTATCGAGCAGGCGGATCATGTGGTATTCGCCTTTCATATTGCCCATATCTGTTTTAAGGTTACAGCCTGATACGTACTCATGGGTATGGCCTGGTTCAATAACAGGCTGCTGACCTACTACTCCTTCGCCTTCCACTTCGCGCTTTGCACCGTTTGAATCAAATATATACCAGTGACGGCTCATCAACCTGATGGCGTAGTTGGTCATGTTTTCGATGCTTACTTTGTAAGCAAACATAAAATGATCGTTTGCCGGGTTTGAATACTCCGGCTGATATATGGTTTCGATGGAAACCTTAACACCCTCAGTTATAGTGGTAACCATGTGACAAGTATCGTTTATTTCAAATATATGGAAAGGGAGCAAATATTAAGCCATTTCAATGGCATATTTTTCTTCAATCTCGGCCAGGATCTGGTTAACTGATTCAAGATCAGCGGCAGTAACCAGGCGCATCCTGAATTCTTTGAAGTGATCTATCCCTTTAAAGTAGTTAGAATAATGCCTGCGCATCTCAAAAATGCCCGTTTTAGGGCCTTTCCACTCTATTGATTTATGTAAATGAGCGCTGCAGGCGGCAATGCGTTCGGTAATTGTTGGCTTATCAAGATATTCACCGGTTTTAAAATAGTGCTTTATTTCGCGAAAAATCCACGGATAACCGATAGCTGCGCGACCAATCATCATGCCGTCAACCTCGTATTGCATGCGCCACTCGGCTGCCTTCTCGGGCGAATCGATGTCGCCATTGCCGAAAATGGGGATTTTTATACGCGGATTTTTCTTGATATCCCGGATCAGCGACCAGTCGGCCACGCCTTTGTACATTTGTGCGCGGGTACGACCATGTATGGTAAGTGCTTTGATCCCTACATCCTGCAGGCGTTCGGCAACTTCATAAACGTTTTTGGTATTATCGTCCCAACCCAGGCGGGTTTTTACAGTCACCGGTAAGTGTGTTGCCTCAACAACCGCTTTGGTCATGGCAACCATTTTATCAATATCCTGTAGCAAGCTTGCACCTGCGCCGCGACAGGCCACCTGTTTTACCGGGCAGCCGTAGTTAATATCCATCAGGTCGGGGCCGGCAAGAGAGGCAATCTCTGTAGCTTCGCGCATATGGTCGATATCGCTGCCGAAGATCTGAATGCCGATAGGCCTTTCGTACTCAAAAATATCAAGCTTTTGCCTGCTTTTTGCCGCATCGCGGATCAGGCCTTCGCTTGAAATAAACTCTGTATACATCATGTCCGCGCCGTTTTGCTTGCATACATAACGGAAGGGCGGATCGCTCACATCCTCCATCGGCGCCAGCAACAGCGGGAACTCCCCTAAATCAATATTTCCTATTTGTACAGACATCCTTATCTTTAGCCTGCAAAAATACGAATTTTACATCGAATGATAAAAGCCCCATCTCAAGCCCCTCAGCCACAGGGAAGTCAAATAACTCCGTTTTTACAATCTATAATACTAATTGCGCTAACCATAGGGATGCTGATTGTGTGCGGTTTAATAGCTGCCGGTATTATCGGATTAGTATTCGGCACCAAAACCCTTGGCGATACTATCAGTTTTAATACTCAAAACCCGCATATTGGCGCGGCCTTATGGACATTGCAGATCATCAGCACCACCTTGCCCCTGTTTATTGCCCCTTTGATTTTTGCCCGTTTTATTGTAAAAGAACCTGCAGACTATCTGAAGGCCACTTTTCAATTCCCGCCGGTGCTATTGCTGCTCATCTTATCTATCATGATCTGCTCATCGCCGGTTATGGAGGTGCTGGTAAATGTTAATCAGAAACTGGCATTGCCGGCTTCTTTAAAAGGCCTTGAAGATATTTTGCGTGCTATGGAAGCCCAGGCAGTAAAAGCAACCGAGGCTATGCTGCAGATGAACACCGTATGGGATATGCTTTTTGCCGTGCTGGTTGTTGGTTTATTAACTGCCATTGCCGAAGAGTTTTTATTCAGGGGGGCGCTTCAAACCATCATGATCAGGCTAACAAAAAATCCACATGCTGCTATCTGGATCACTGCAATTCTGTTTAGTGCTTTTCATATGGAATTCTTTACCTTTTTGCCGCGTGTGGCATTGGGTGTGTTTTTCGGCTATTTTGTAATGTGGAGCGGTAGCATCTGGACAAGTGTTTGGGCACATTTTTTAAACAATGCTACCCAGGTTGTGATCCTTTACCTGTATCAGCAGAAAAAAATAACGCTTGATCCTAACGATCAGCACGTATTTAATTACCAGAGCTATGCGTTAAGCGTGATAATTATTTTAATTTTGCTTTTTATGTACAGAAATACTGCAAAAGGAAAAAGCCCGCTGCTTAGTTAAATGGAAAAAAACTGGGTCAAAATTTTTACTTCAACTAATTTTTACCAATCAGAAATTGTTAAGCAGATGCTTACCGGGCATCATATTGATACTGTTTTGCTTAATAAACAGGATTCATCGCATCGCACCTTTGGCGAGATAGAGGTTTACATTCACCAGGAGGATTTTAGCAAAGCTATTGAGATCATGATCCTCAATCAAATTAATATATGAAACAACGCGCCATAACGGGCTTATTTTTTATTATCGTAATGATTGGGTCTAATTTGTTAGGCCCATATGTTTTTAGTGTGTTTTACCTGTTACTGAGCTTGTTTTGCCTGCTGGAATTTTACAAGCTCGTTAAACAGGGCGGTATGCAACCCGAACGCTTTACAGGTGCAATTGCCGGCGTAATCCTATTTTTCTTTTTTGCGGCTAACTGCTATTTTCCGGCATATAAATACATTATCCTGCTACCCGTGCTGCTTAGCTTTATCCCAATAGGCGAGTTATATAAAAAATCTACAGCACCATTCACTAATATCGGCTTTACTTACCTGGGCTTGTTGATGGCTGTTGTACCCTTTATATTTTTCCATGCCATGGCCTTTACGCGGGGCGATGGGGTTTTTAACTTTCACGTACCGCTTGGCTTTTTAATTATGCTGTGGAGCAATGATACTGGTGCTTACCTGGTGGGCAGCAAGTTTGGCCGCAATAAGCTGTTTGAAAGGCATTCGCCTAAAAAATCATGGGAAGGCTTTATCGGCGGCATCCTGATCTGTGCGTTTGCGGCATATATTTTGAGCCGTTTTTATACAGAGTACAATTGTTTTGATTGGATCATCATGTCGCTCATCATCTCAAATTTTGGCACCATGGGTGATCTGGTCGAATCCATGTTCAAGCGCAGCCTCAACGTAAAAGATTCGGGGGGCATATTACCGGGGCATGGCGGCCTGCTCGACAGGTTCGACGGTTTGCTGATGGCTGCTCCAATTGTATATGCATACCTGTACTTAATTTCAAATTAGTAGTTTTGTATTAAAACAAATAAATAATGACCATACATAAAGAAGGCTATACCTCACTCGCTATTACTATTCTGTTCATTTTTGTGCTGAATGCGCTGATCCAGTTTTACATGCCTGCCGCGCACACATTAAAATGGATAGTTTACATTTTTTCGGGTGCTTTATTCTTGATCATCCTGCAGTTTTTCCGCAGTCCTTTCTTTGATATTGAAACAGCCGAAAATACCATACTTTGCCCGGCCGATGGCAAGGTTGTGGTAATTGAAGAAACTGAAGAAACCGAGTTTTTAAAAGATAAACGCATTCAGCTTTCGGTTTTCATGTCGCCGGTTAACGTGCACGTTAACCGTAACCCTATTGCGGGCGTTGTAAGTTATTTTAAATACCATAAAGGCAAATACCTGGTGGCATGGCACCCAAAATCATCAACAGAAAACGAGCGTACAACCATCGCTATTGAAAACAGTAAAGGTGTAACCGTATTGTTCAGGCAGATAGCAGGCGCGTTGGCCCGTCGTATTGTATGGTATGTGAAAGAAGGTGATATTGTTGATCAGGGCCAGCAGTTTGGCTTTATTAAGTTTGGATCGAGGGTGGATGTTTTCCTGCCGCTGGGTACTAAAATATTGGTGAACATTGGTGATGTAGTAAAAGGCGGTCGTACCGTTTTAGCCGAACTGGTTGATCCGGAGCCTGTAAAGGAAGCTAAGAAGCCTGCTGCAATTGTTTCTCCTGAACCTCCTGCCGCACCGGTTGAACCTGCTGTTTTGGTAGAGGAAACGCCGACTATGAATACCATTACACCAAGCCCATCGCTGGTGGTTGATCAGCCTGAAGTGGTGGAAAGCCCGGCTGCAGAAGAGGGTGCTACGGAAAAGCCATCCAAAAAATCTACAGCGCCAAAAGCTAAGAAAGTTGATAGTGGTGATGCAGTTAAAGAGGCAGATAGCGAATAATTAATATCTACAATTAATATGAAAAAGCAGATGGGTTATTTCATCTGCTTTTTTTGTGCACTCTCGAAAAGTTGTTTTTAATAAAGGCACTATAAAAGCGTCATTGCGAGTAACCATCAGGAAAATCCTGAAAAAAACCGTGATGACGTTAAATATATATTTTAGCGATGGTGTGCGGGGGACGCGTTAGTGATAGTAGCGGATACCGGCCTTGTGGCTAATGCCTGTGCAGTATGAGCGGATAGCACGGGCCGCAGGCAACGCCCATATTTATAATATAGATCAAAAAATATACCTAATAATCAATGACTTACAATCACGTCATTATAAGGTACGAAGCAATCCCCGATTAGCAGAGACGCTATGTAGGTTCGCCCTGTAAAGTCGGTGATTGCTTCGTGCCTCGCAATGACGTGGGTTTTTAAATACTGTCGCGGGTTTAACGATGGCATAACCCGTGATTCAGTATTGTTGTAGTTTTTAGCTTCAACGTGTATCTTAAGCTGAAAGCTTAAGGTATGTAACACCACGGGTTATAAACCACAAATGTTCGGAAGATGAAATTATCTCTATTTTTAATTTAAAAAATATGTCATTGCGAGCGAAGCGTGGCAATCTCGTAGCCAATGCATGTCCGATCTGTATAGCTACGAGATTGCTTCGTCGTCCCTCCTCGCAATGAGATGGGTTTTTAAACCAACATTCCCAATCGATCTTCATCTTCCGAACACCTATGGTCATAAACCCGCGGCAGTAGTTTTGGTGGGTTACAAGCTGTTGAAGACTTACGAAGTTTTTAAAACTTCGTAAGTCTGAGGTTCTGTTTGAAAATCAATTAATTACCATGCTGGCAGTTTAAAAACCATCATATAGCAAAAGGCCTTACCGAAATTAATTCAGAAAGGCCTTTTAATATTTTATATACCGCTAAACGGTTGGGTAAATTAAACGCGTTTTGATTTGATACGAGCTGCTTTACCGGTAAGGGCACGCAGGTAGTACAATTTAGAACGACGAACTTTACCAACGCTGTTAACTTCGATCTTATCGATGTTTGGAGAGTTAACAGGGAAGATACGCTCAACGCCAATGCCATTTGATACTTTACGCACAGTAAAAGTTTCGCTTACACCAACGCTGTTACGCTGAATAACAACACCTTGGTAAACCTGAACGCGTTCTTTATTTCCTTCTCTGATTTTATAGTGAACACTTACAGTATCACCAGCTTTGAAGGATGGAAGCTGCTTTTTTTCTACTGATTGCTCTTCAACAAATTTTACTAAATCCATGATTTTAAGCTCTTAATGCGATTTTTAGCCCGTAAAAATCGGATTGCAAGTATAGGGATTATTTTCAATAAATGAAAGCCAAATTTAAAAATTTCCACATTTAGTTTTTTTATTAACAGCGGGTTGTGGTTTTGGTGGATAGCAAGCCGGAGTTTACCGCTTGTCAAAACTTTTTTTAAAAAGTACTTGACCCTAACCTTAGGTCATACCATAGCTTTGTGATCAATCATTTTATGCGGATGAAAACATACTCTGTTAAACAAATAGCACAGCTTGCCGGGGTAAGTGTGCGTACGCTGCACCTGTACGATAAAATAGGTTTGTTAAAGCCGGGCAATCGTACCAGGGCCGGCTACCGGCAATATGGCGAGGATGAATTACTACGCCTGCAACAGGTATTGTTTTACCGTGAGCTTGATTTTCCGCTTAAGGAAATAAAAGAGATCATGAATGATCCTGGTTTTGATATTGGCAAAGCACTTAGTGATCATAAAACAGCTTTGCTTGCGCGGCGCGAAAGAATTAGCAAGCTATTGAATACCATCGACAAAACAATCAGTAACCTAAATAATAAACAAATGACCAGCATTGAAGAACTGTATGAAGGCATGCCTAAAGAACAGGCCGCCGTGTGGCGTAAAGAGGCCGCCGATAAATGGGGCGAGGATGTAGTTGCCCGCTCAGAAAAAGCGCTGCTTGAAACAGGAAAGCTTGATATAGAAAGACTGAAAGCAGAGCAAAAAGATATTGCCCAAAGGCTTCAGTCTCTTAAAAACTATCTGCCCGAAAGCGATGAGGTGCAGGAACAAATTGCCAGGCATTATACCAATATCCGCAGTTTCTGGGGCGTTACCGATCCTACCGACCTAAAGGCCGAAACTTACAAAGGCTTAGCCGAACTATATGTAACCGATGAAAGGTATACTGCTGCTGATGGCAACCCTGATCCGGAATTTGCATCTTTTATGCGTAGCGGTATGCTGTATTTTGCTGATACGAAATTGAAGTAGGGATTATCGTGCTGTAGACCATAGGTGTTTGGAGGATTATTTATTCCCTCCCTGGGGTTTAAGTTAACCCACAAAATCAATAGTCAAATTGGGTAAAGTGCGTGAGTTGAGCCCCTCTGGGGCTCGGGTAAGGGATGGGGCGTTTTTTTCTACAAACCTTTTCCCCCTCTGGGGGATTTTTATAATTTAATAAACAGGTATTAATTGCCCAAGGACAGATGCACCAGAGGTGCAAAAGGTTTGTAGCTGGTAAAATTATATAATATTCTTGCCCCAGAGGGGCAAAACACGACGCCTTGCTGTTTAAACGACAAGCAATTTTATGGGTAAACTTAAACCCTGGGGAGGGGTGAGGTGGGATGTGCATTGGCAGGGAGGGGTTTATGCGTCATTAAAGCAGATAAGTCTGCCGGCGAACCCCTCCCTACACCCTCCCAAGGGAGGGAATCGCACAATCCGCCGCTTTTTTTCTTTCGAACAGTTATTGTCTTGCTTAAGATCAAACCCGAATTTTATTTTTTGGCAGTCTCCGGCACCGGCTTTTTCTCAGTAAAATAAGCAATTAGTGTGTATACCAACCCAATCAATAGCAGGTTGAATACAAAATTGATGAGGGTATCACTAACCGAATGGGAGTGTTTATCAATATCAATAAAAGTGAAAACAGCATAGGCAAGCGCCATGGCAAATATAACCCAGCCAATAATGGATACAGGCAGGTAAATGATCCCTTTGCGGGTAAACCAGTTTAATTTCATGATAATTAATTTTTGATGGATATGTTTTCTGTCATGGCAAAATTGATGAACACGAATACAATGGCAAGGCTGATGAGGATCAGTACAATATTCCACAGTTTTAACCTGATACTGATGTTAACCTCTTTTACTTTGCGCCTGTCGGGGTCAATTTGCTTTACCTGTACATGAATGATGGAAAGCAGGTTGATAATTATGCAAACAATAGGAAGGATAAATAACACCAGCGGACCGATATAATCAATATATGGCACTTTTTCCAACTGTACCATCATGCTGAACATAGCGCTAAACCAGTTTGCGTTAATGTGGAAGTGATAATACATGAATACGCATATCAAAAAATAACAGGGCACTATCACCAGCCACAGGCCCAAGGCTGCCGAGCGGCCGGCATTCATGATGGCCATTTTTACCATGTGCTGATGTTGGGATGGGTTTACATCGGGTACTTCTAAATTTTCCATTTGCTTTAAAAATTCGTCTTGATCTTTCATGTTAATTACCCTTATAATGCATTAGTTAATTTTGGTTGCAGCGGTTAAAGCATATTTCTTAATTTCTCCAGTCCGCGCGAAAGCAATGATTTTACCGTGCCTTCATTTTTATCCAGGATCTCGCTGATCTCGGTATTGGTTTTCTGCTCAAAGTAGCGTAAGGAAATTACCTCCTGGTATTTAATATCAAGCTTAAGCAGGTTCTGGCGGATCCGGTTATAATCATCAAAGGCTTTCAGCTCCTGCTCCATCATTTCGCGTTCATTGCCGGCATGGTCATGCAGCAGCTTTTCCATCTGCGGGTTTTCCAGTAATTGCTGTAACGACTCGGGTTTGTATTTGCTGCTGCGGTAATATTGGTTAAGCTCGTTAGTAGCAATACGGTAAAGCCATGACGACAGGCCGATACCCTTCCATTTAAATGAGCCTATCTTCAAAAAGGCTTTGAGGAAAGTTTCGGCTGCGATATCCCTGGCCAGGTCATAATCACCGCAGCGGCGCATGATGTAGCCAAATACAGGTTTATACCAGCGGTCGAACACCTGCCCGAAAGCAGCCGGATCGGTTCGGCATTGTTCAATAAGCTGGGCTTCGGTGTGGTTAGGGTTCATAGCTGCAACGCCACTATAATGCAGGATGCATTGTTTGGTTGCAATCTAATTTAGGGTTTTTGGTTGATTAAGTGAGTGTGGTTTGAACGCTCTTTAATTCCCTCCTTGGGGAGGGGTGCGGTTGACAAGTGTGATAGCAGGGAGGGGTTTATACAACTTTTTATACAATTAAGTATATCGAAGAAACCCCTCCCTACACCCTCCCAGGGGAGGGAATCGCGCTGTCCCCTGCTCCTAAATATTACCAAGCCATCGTTTATCCACCTTAAAACTAACTACTCGCCCCTATTCAGCAAATCTGGCCGGCGTGTCCTTGTACGCTCTATCGCCTGCTCGTGCCGCCATTTTTCTATTTCGGGGGTATTGCCGCTCAAAAGGATCTCGGGTACCTTGTGCCCGTTCCAGTCGGCCGGGCGGGTATAAACCGGGGCATCCAGCAGGTCGTCCTGGAAGGAATCGGACAGGGCCGATGTTTCATCGCTCAGTACACCGGGGATGAGCCTCACTACGGCATCAACCAGTACAGCTGCGGGCAGTTCTCCGCCCGAAAGTACATAATCGCCTATCGAGATCTCGCGGGTAACATAAATGTCCCTGATGCGCTGATCGATGCCTTTATAATGACCGCAAAGGATAATGATATTTTTTTTGATAGAAAGTTGGTTGGCGATAGCCTGGTTCAGCGTTTCGCCATCGGGCGACATGAAAATGATCTCGTCATAATCGCGCTCTGATTTTAATTTTTCGATGCATGCCGCAAACGGTGGGATGGTCATCACCATGCCACTGCCGCCGCCGTAAGGATAATCGTCAACGCTTTTTTGCTTTTGGGTAGAATAGTCGCGTAAGTTGTGTACAACAATTTCAGAAATACCCTTTTTTTGCGCACGCTGCAAAATAGAATGTGCAAAAGGGCTTTCAAGCAAACCGGGCAAAACAGAGATGATATCGAAACGCATGGCGCAAAGATAATAAATCAATGTGCAGATGTGCAGATTTCAAATGTGCAGAGGTATTGGCGTAATTTCGTTAGCTTATGATGCTGAAAATGCCCGGACCGCGCTTTGTTTATGCCGGAATTTAAGCCAGTAAAAAATGGGAATGAAAATTAATGGGACTGATGCTATACTGATACATAATACAGCGAGATAATCAATACTATAAATAACCCATGTTAGTACAACAAATAAGCTATAGTTGAAAATTACGCTTAACAGCATTGCTTTTAGCCTGATGTTTTCAATAACTGTATCTTCTGTTTTCTCTCCCGACCAAACCCAGATAAGAATTGCTGGCGGTAAAAAGAAAATTGCTTTATCCCATTGGTTAATAGGCAAAATATCAAACGAAGCGAGTAGGGTGAGGATGAACAGTATAACAGCGGTTACCTGGCTTGCTAAAATGAGCGGACGAAATGAAATGTAACGTAGTTTTGATTGCCCCTTGTTGCCATAAAGCAGGTAATAGAATCGGGATAAAAAGATGATGAGCAATATAAACAGGTTGTTATTCAATATCAGGTTAAAAACAGTACTGTTGTATTTACTTATAAAATCGAATTTAAAAATGCCGGAATTAAATACGATCAACAGTGTGGAAGCTAAGAAGCCTTGCACTAAAACGGCCCAGAACAAGGCTTTGAGCCTGAGGTTTTGAATGGCAGGGCTTTCGTTTTTTTGTTTATAAAAGCCAATAAAAAGCAACCCCAGTACTAATGCTGTGGTGACCAGTTCGTCCGTCATATTATTTGCCCCGGGAGGCGTAAAAATCTGGCTTCGGCTTCTTCCGCCATAATTGAGGAATGGGATAACATAATTGGCAGACTGAAACATCAGTCCCAATATCAATGATGGAATTGCCAGGATCAGTCCGATGATTTTGAAGTAGCGGGGGAACAGCATTGATTGAGATTAGGTTAGTTAACGCATAACGTACTGATGTGCAGGATGGTATAAGTAAACAGGAACTTTTTTATCCCCTGTGCTGATAAATTCCCCATAAATTACCAGCCGGATCGGTAAAATGCGCTGTTATCTCCGGGAAATCTTTGCCTATTGGTTGAACGATTGTGCCGCCGCTGGCTTCTATTAGTTTAAGTGTTGCTTCGGCATCATCAACCATAATAGATATCAGTAATCCGGCTTTGCCCATCGGTTCGCGGCCGGTTACCCACATGCCGCTTACCTCGCCCACGCCATCATCAAATGAAGCAAAACCTTCATTATTAGTGCGGATCTGCCAGTTGAAAACTGTTTGAAAAAACTTTGATGATATGTTGATATCAATGGCCGGGATTTCGATATAGCATATTTTGCCGTTGCCGTAGGTGGGTTGCTTTGCCATGGGGGAATTGGTTAATGTGATAAAATCTGTGCTAAAATTATGTCATTTATGCCATTGCGAGGAGGAACGACGAAGCAATCGCATGCTATACAGGGCGGCTATGCTTCCGTGCGATTGCCGCGCTGCGGCAATGACATGTTTATAAAATGCTGTATTTAAATCGCCTTCTCAATCATCCATCGATGCCCGAAAGGATCAACAAAATCTCCCTGGCGGTAGCCATAGTCCCAGTCCGTTACTTCGGAAGCTATTTTTGCACCTGCTTGTTTTGCCTGTTCCATTACCGCGTGCACATCATCCACAAAAAGACCGATGGTTACGCTCGTGGCCTTTATTGTATCGGGACAAAGTACGGCAGTTCGTTCCGTTTCCTCGTGCAGGTGGAACAGGGTGCCATCTATCGAAAGTTCTGACACATGGATGCTGCCATCGTCATTGCTGAAACGCCTGAGCTCGACGGCTCCTAAAGCGTTAATGTAAAAGCTGATATCGGTTACACCATGCGGAATGGCTAACTGAGGTGCGAAGCTTGGTTTTGTTGCCATGGTTATATTGGTTTGGTTAATCCTCGTTATCTAACGAAAAAATCTCTTCAACTGGTTTGCCAAATACGCGGGCTATTTTTAAAGCCAGCACGGTAGATGGCACATACCGGTTGCTTTCGATGGTATTAATGGTTTGCCGCGATACCCCGATAAGCTCGGCAAGCTCGGCCTGGGTGATGTTCTTGATAGCGCGCTCAACCCGGATGTTATTTTTCATGCCTGCCCCTCTTCCTTATTGATGAGGCGGTTGTTCTGAAAAATTTTCCACCTGAAACGTACAATGAAAAACACAAGCGGTACCAATAAATTTAAAAACAAAATATGTTCGGTGTCTTTACTTAATATTAAACTCACCACCAAAAGTATATAATTTACGTAAATAGCCCACTGCAGCGAATCGAGGCGGAGCTTGAAAATCTGTTCGTCCTCTATCCGCTCTTTGGCAAAAGCGATAAAGAACAAGCCTACGGCCATAAGTAAAGTCGTCGTCATGAAAAAGATGTGATGGCTGTTAAACAGGTTGTCGCTTACGGGTTCGTCATGCATACTGAAACCCATTTCTTTTTTAAACATCACAATAGGGATATGGATCAGGAAAAGGGCCAGCCCCAGGTACCTGAACCAGTGCGGGAATAAAAAGCGTGATTTCATGATTGTATGGCCCCCTTAACTTCTGTTGTTAAGCCCCTGTTCAATAAAAACATCTTCCACCTGAAACGGATAATGAAAAACACCAGCAGGGTTAATACATTATACATAGTAAACATCAGGAAAGTAATGCCATAGGAGGCGAAGATGAGTACCGCGAAAACAGCATAGTTAACATAAACCGCCCATTGCAATGAGTCTGACCGGAGTTGTACTATATGCTCATCTTCAACGGTTTCTTTTGAAAACGCCAATAAAATTAAGCCTGATAATACCATAAGCAACTGGATCTCATCATCAAAAGATTCATCTCTGGAAGCACCCCAAAAACTGTTTCCCGTTGAGAAACTGTGCCATACAAAGATCTCTTTTGAGCTGTTTTGCGAATAAATAAAAAAGGCAATTCCTGCTAAAAATAAAAACAGCCCCAGGAACCGGGCATTTGACGGAAATAAGATACGTGATTTCATAATTGTAAAGTTTGGCTTACCAAAAGTAAAATAAACTTTACAAATGTCAAATATATTTGACAAAATATTTTTTGAAATTCTATGTAACGGAAAATGCCCGTGGGGACACGGGCATTGGGGGGTTTTATTTCTTTATTCTAAATTCTTGTATCTAAAAAAACTATCCTTCCAGGTAAATATCCAGCAATCCTTCCGGCAGGTCAATGTAAATTTCGCCGCCTTCAATATCTATCCCTTTAATGATCTCCAAGTTGAGCGGGAAAAGCACTTCTTTATTTTTATACAGCACAGTAGCTATTAATTGCTGAGGGTATTCCTGTACAGCTATTATTTCGCCCAGTTCGCCGTGTGTTTCATCTATAGCGATAAAGCCTTCCACATCATTCAATGTAAATTCGGCTTTTTTCTTTTTGGGCTTTAATTTATTTGGCAGATAGATATCACGTTTAGCCAGTACCGATGCTTTTTCAATAGTATCAACATCCTCCAGGTTAAGGTAGGCATTGTTTTTTTGCAGGTATTTTATCGACGATACAAAATAAGGGATCAGCTTGCCGGCAATATCAATAAATACTGCATTGAACTTAATGTTTTCAATGCCGTCAAAATCAACGTATATCTGCAGCTCGCCTTTTAAGCCTTTGGTTTTTAATACGCTGCCTATCCTGAAATGATCTTCAGTTTTCATGTAAAATAGGGTTAAACAATAATGGCGAAGCTATTTGCTCCGCCATTATCAGGATTCACGAAATCAAGCGTAATAATCAAAGACAAAATGCCTGTTGTTGTACGTTGATTTCAAATAAATTATTCTGCGCTTTCAGTTTCAGTTGCTGCATCTTCTGCAGGAGCTTCGGTTTCTTCGGCAACAGGAGCGTTTTTAGCAGCAATAGCAGCAGCTTTTTCTTCGCTCTTTTTAGCTTCAGCAGCTAAAGCAGCTTTGCGGGCTTCGTCTTTAGCAACGTTTAAGCTGGTTTTTTTACCGGTGATTTTGCTGTCTTTCTGGTCAAGCCATTCAGCAAATTTGGTTTCCAGTTGTTCTTCGGTTAAAGCACCTTTTTTAACACCACCTTGTAAGTGTTTTTTGTACAGCACACCTTTGTATGAAAGGATAGCACGACAAGTATCGGTAGGCTGGGCACCGTTGTTAACCCAATCTAAAGTTTTGTCGAAATTGATGTCGATAGTTGCGGGGTTAGTGTTTGGGTTGTATGAACCTAAACGCTCAATGAAGCGTCCATCACGTGGAGCGCGTGAGTCTGCTACCACGATGTAATAAAAAGGTTTACCTTTTTTACCGTGTCTTTGTAGTCTGATCTTAGTTGCCATTGTAAATTTTTATGTATTCAACATTATCCCCGGAGTTCTTTCTGCGGGGATGCAAAGGTATAAATAATTATTAAAATTTAAAATGCTTGATAATTAATTATTTATCTTTTGAGTGAGTGGTTGATTGAGTTGATTAGGTGAGTGGTTGTTTTTATCTATAAAACTGCCGTTTTGGGCTGTTTTTTTAAACTTAACATTGCAGTAATTTAAAAAAATCGGAACTTACCCGCCATGAGCATCAACAGAAAAACACGGATAGCTATTGATATGGATGAAGTTATTGCCGATACCATTGGCAAATTCATCAGCATGTATAAAGAAAGGCATAATGAAGAAATTAGCCTGGGCAATATGGAAGGCCGGGAATTCAGGGAGATTTTGCCGCCGCATTTGAGCGAAACCTTACGGGTTTATATTAACGAACGCGGTTTTTTCAGGGATATCCCCGTAATGCCCGATGCGCAGGAAGTGGTGAGAGCCCTGCATGAAAAATATGATGTATATATAGCATCGGCGGCTATGGAGTTTAAATACTCATTAGAGGATAAGCAGGCCTGGCTTGAGGAGCATTTCCCTTTTATCTCGTGGACAAACATTATTTTTTGCGGGCACAAGATTTTAGATGTTGATATCATGATTGACGACCGCATTAAAAACTTTACCACATTTAACGGCCGGAAGATCCTATATACCTCGCCGCATAACATGCTGCTTACCGATTACGAGCGGGTAAATACCTGGCAGGAGGTTGCAGCTAAATTATTGTAGGCAGCATCTTTGATCAAATAAAAACAGCCCTGACTTAAATTAAATCAGGGCTGTTTTTATTTATCGTTTTAGCTGAAATTACATGGAAAGCATTTCAACCAGCTTAATCATGTTTGGATCAATGCCCTGGTGATGTTTAATAGCATGCTCAAACGGAGTGTAAGCAATTTCACCATTGATGAGGCCTATCATTTCATTACGGTGCCCATCTCTTAAGGCTTCAACGGCAGCAGCGCCAACACGGCTTGCCAATACCCTGTCCATACAGCTTGGTGCTCCACCGCGTTGTATGTGGCCTAAAATAGAAATCCTGGTATCGTAATTAGGGAACTTATCCTGTACCAACCTGCCTACTTCAAACGCGCCGCCGGCATCTTCGCCCTCGGCAACAATCACAATGCGCGATGTTTTGTCTTTACGGCCAAATTCAAGGCGGTTCAATAAACCTTCGAGCCCGGTTTTACTTTCGGGGATCAGGATGGCTTCGGCGCCGGTAGCAATACCGGTACGTAAAGCGATCAGGCCCGAGTCGCGGCCCATTACCTCAACAATAAATAAACGATCGTGCGATTCGGCAGTATCCCTGATCTTATCAACAGCATCAACAACAGTGTTGATAGCAGTATCATAACCAATGGTAAAATCGGTACCTACAAGGTCGTTATCAATTGTGCCGGGTAAACCAACCACCGGGATATCATACTCGCTGCCAAAAACTTTAGCGCCGGTAAATGTACCATCGCCGCCAATGGCAACTAAAGCATCAACCTTGTTTTTTATCAGTTGTTCATAAGCAATTTTACGGCCTTCGGGCGTTCTGAAATTATCGCACCTTGCAGTTTTAAGTATAGTGCCCCCACGCTGTATAATGTTTGAAACCGATTTACGGTTCATAGGAACAAATTCGCCTTTGCCCATACCATCGTAACCGCGGCGGATGCCTGTAACCTCAATTCCGTAATACATAGCGGCACGTACCACCGCCCTGATGGCAGCATTCATTCCCGGTGCGTCGCCACCTGAAGTAAAAACGCCGATATTTTTGATCTGAGTCATTTTTTTGTTTTGGTTATGAACAGGCTAACCCATTCATAACTAATTAGGGTAATAAATATTGTTCGTTATTTAAACCCCGCCTAACCAATAAAACGCGGAATTTGAATTTTGCGCGAATTTACACTTATTTTTTTAACTCGATCTCTATTTTTTGTAAGCAGTTATGCCGCTGTCTAAAAATTTAAGGTAACTGGATATGTCATAATTAGCCGGTGATGTTGGTATTTCGGCACCCGAAGCATCTTTAAGTAAGTTGCCTTCGCTATCAAGCATTACATATAACGGCTGCGAATTTGAGTTGAAGCGCTTAGCTTCCAAATTGCTCCATTTACCACCAAGTGTTGTGATCTTTTTACCGCTGTAATCTGATACAAACTGTTCTGCTGCGGGTAATTCGGCTTTGTCGTCAACAACCAGCTGCAGCAATACAAAATCATTTTTTATGCGGCTAAACACCTGCGGGTCCGACCATACATTGGCTTCCATTTTACGGCAGTTAACACAGTTAAAGCCTGTAAAGTCAATTAGTATCGGTTTGTGCAGTGCTTTTGAAACCTGCAGTGCCTGGTCGTAATCATACCATGCATCCAGTCCTTTGGTTTTAATACGGGTATAGTTCTCTGCATACTTGCGTTCGCCAATGCTTGCCGGTATAGCTGCCGATGGTGTAGCCGATGCAGAACCTGAACCATCCGGAATACTTGAAAGGTTGAAATCCTGTGTAGCCTCCGGAGGTAAAAATGCGCTTATCGATTTTAATGGCGCTCCCCACAAGCCCGGGATCATATAAATAACAAACGCAAATACAATTATTGCCAGGAAGGTACGCGGAATAGTAAGGTATTTTACATCACTGTCGTGCGAAAACTTGATTTTGCCAATCAGGTAAAGCCCGATCATCAAACCAATAGCTATCCATAAGGATAAAAATATTTCACGGTCAAACCAGTTCCAGTGATAGGCAAGATCCACATTTGATAAAAATTTCAATGCAAATGCCAGCTCAAGAAAACCTAATACAACTTTAACGCTGTTCAACCACCCGCCCGATTTAGGCAGGGTTTTCAGTGCCGAAGGGAATAAAGCGAATATGGTAAACGGTAAAGCTAAGGCCAGCGAAAAGCCGAACATGCCCATTGCCGGGCCAAGGCGGTCGCCTTTTGATGCAGCATCAACCAGCAGCGTACCTATAATTGGACCGGTGCAAGAGAATGAAACCACAACAAGCGTTGCTGCCATGAAGAATATTCCCGCAAGACCGCCTTTGTCCGAATTTTCATCCAACTTATTGGCCAGCTTGCTTGGCAGCACAATTTCAAAGGCACCCAAAAAGGAAATACCAAATACAATGAGCAGTAAAAAGAAGAAAATATTAAATATGCCGTTTGTGGCCAGCTCATTAAGCGCATCCGACCCGAAAATTATGGAGATCAGCAAGCCTAACGTAACATAAATTACAATGATTGATATACCGTAAATAAGCGATTGCATGACAGCTTTGCTCCTGCTGCCACTTTTTTTGGTAAAAAAGCTTACTGTTAAAGGCAATAGAGGATAAATACAAGGCAAAATTACCGCAGTGAAGCCGCCTAACAAGCCTTCAATAAAGATTTGCCAAAGTGATTTTGGTTTTTCGGCTGTTTTTGAAGCAGAGGTAGTTGTTTTTGAAGCTTTTGCCGCTTCTGCCTTTTTTACCGAATCTGCTTGCTTTTTCCTGATCGCTAAGCTATCAGCAGCAGTAGGGATCTCTGTAAATGTAACATCGGCCGCCGATACCGAAGTATCTGCTGCTTTCTTTTGTACAGCATAAACCGGATTTGCTCCGGCTATGTTAAGGATGATCAGGGTAATTAATGCGATAAGCCCGGCACGCAGGGAAGCACCTTTATTTAATAATTTCATGACTACTGTTAAGGTGTGCTGAATTATTTACCTAAAGGGATAGTGAAATCAACATCTTCCGGTGGCAGGCATTTCATATCATTACAGGTCATGTAAGTTAATTTACCTGTAACTGCTGTTGCCTTGGGCGATTTTAAACTGATTTTTTGGCTGAAAACCACTTCTTTTTCAAAATAGCTTACATTCATGCTGAATGACTTTTCGTATTTGGTTATCGGCGTAGGCTCGGTAGTTTTGCCAACAGCAGCATATAATTTTGATGGGGTAAAATCAAATGAGGTTTTTATTGGGCCGCCGTCTTTTACGGTTTGTGAATAAATGTGCCAGCCGTTTTGTATGGTAGCTTTTAAAAATACCACAGCTTCTTTTTCATTTACCTTTTTTGCCGCGTACGACCACCTAACCGGCGATTCGATCTGGGCGTAAGCGCCGGCGCTGATGATGAGCGCGGTTACCAATACCAATAGTTTCTTCATTTGTGTTTTGTAGTTTTTATTATTTGTTTAAAAATTTCAATTCTTTAAGGTTAAACTCAAGTTGCTGCCCATTAGTATCTTCAATAACCAGTAAGCCGTTTGGCAATACATTTTTTACAGTGCCATTGAAAATCCCGTTGTTTGACTCAAAGTTTTTAACCTCGTTTAACCAGTATAGTCGGCTTAAGTAAGCATTCCTTACAAATTCAATTTCGCCGGCCTTCAATTTCAGGTAGTAAACTTCAATAAGCTTGCAAATTTCCGATAATAACAGGGTTAAATCATAATCCTTTTGTAAGATTTGTTTGACAGAGGTGGCATTTGCAGCGCCAGGAGGAAAATTTTCCTGGTTTACGTTTAAACCGATGCCAATAACAGAGTCCCTGAGCTGCCCGCTATGTATTGTATTTTCAATGAGCATGCCGCCAAGTTTCCTGTCGCCGTAATAAATATCATTGGGCCATTTAATTTTTAGCCCGTTGCCCAATATGGGCTGCAAGGCATCATGTACACCTAAACTTGCAGCGCGGTTCAGATCAAACTGATCGCCAACGGCCAAAAAATCAGGTTTTAATAAAAGGCTGAATGTAAGGTTTTTTCCGGGTTCGCTATGCCAGGTATTTTGTTGCTGGCCCCGGCCTGCGTATTGCTCTTCTGCCATAATGACCGTACCTTCAGGTACTGGCTTGGAATTTGACAGTAAGTTTTTAAGAAAACTATTTGTTGAATCAACTTGTTTAATTGTTACTAAATTTTGACCAACAAATAATCCTGAAAATATGTTATTTTGCAAAGTGTAATAATTTTATACTCAAAAACGTTCAAAACTAATTCTTTTTGATGGTAAAAAACAAAGTGTTAAGTGAATCTGCCTATATTTCAGAGCTGGCAATACATGGTATCCAGGAGAAAAAAGGCAATGATATTATCAGGTTAGACCTTCGTAATATATTCAGTTCGGTATCAGATTACTTCGTGATCTGCCATGCTGATTCGTCGACACAGGTAAAAGCTATAGCAAATAGCATTGAGGATGAAATTTTCAAAGCCACCCAAACCGAGCCCTGGCGCAAAGAGGGCCTCGAGTATGGCGAGTGGATACTGCTTGATTATGTGGATGTTGTGATCCATGTTTTCAGGACCGATAAACGTGAGTTTTATGGTGTGGAAGATTTGTGGGGCGATGCAGATATTAAATATTATAAAAGTGCATAAACATCCGTCACAAAAAGGCTCAACGCATAGTCTTACTGTTACCGCGTAAAATTTAAATTATAGATTGTAAGTTTGAGCTCGTAAAAAGAAATGAAAGATATTAAAGATTCTAAATCAGAAAATCCAAGACCTATCCGAAAAATTGTGAACAAGAAGCCCTCACCAAAGCCGCCTAAATTCAATATCATGTGGTTATATGGTATTGTTATCCTGGCGTTTTTGCTGATCCCGGCCTTGTTGAACGGCGGATCGGGCAAACCGGTTACTTTCCAGGAATTTGAAGCTAACATGCTTCGTACAAATGATGTTCAAAAAATCGTAGCTTATAAAAGCGGCGACCTGGTTATGGCCGATGTTTATATTAAACCACAAAGTTTATCAAAACCGTATTTTGCCAGTAACGTATCTAAAGACAAAAACTTTTTCAATACAAGTACCAGCAACAGCGGTCCGCAGTTTACTTTTACAGATGCCTCATACGAGAGCCTGAAAAAATCTATCGCCGATGCTCAAAAAGATGTACCGGATGACCAGAAAGTATCATTGCAGTTTGAGCAGGGCCATGAAAGCCTGTTATCAAACTGGCTGGTACAGGGCGTTATCATGGTGATATTGTTTGCCGGTGTATGGATCTTTATTATGCGCCGCATGAGCGGTGGCTCTGGAGGTGGTCCCGGTGGTCAGATCTTTAACATTGGTAAATCAAAAGCTACCCTGTTTGATAAGGAAGCCCAGGTAACCGTTACATTTAATGATGTTGCCGGTTTGGAAGAAGCCAAACAAGAGGTAATGGAGATTGTGGATTTCCTTAAAAATCCTAAAAAATATACCAACCTGGGTGGTAAAATTCCTAAAGGCGCGCTGCTTGTAGGTTCGCCGGGTACTGGTAAAACCTTGCTGGCTAAAGCTGTTGCAGGCGAAGCACAGGTACCTTTCTTCTCGCTGTCAGGATCTGACTTTGTGGAGATGTTTGTAGGTGTGGGTGCATCACGGGTACGTGATTTGTTCCGCCAGGCAAAGGATAAAGCTCCTTGTATCATTTTTATTGATGAGATTGACGCTATTGGCCGTGCCCGTGGCAAAAACAATATAGTAGGTGGTAACGATGAGCGCGAAAACACCCTGAACCAGTTACTGGTTGAAATGGATGGTTTCGGTACCGATTCAGGTATCATTATATTGGCTGCTACCAACCGTCCTGATGTACTGGATTCGGCTTTATTGCGTCCGGGACGTTTCGACAGGCAGGTATCTATCGATAAACCGGATTTGGTCGGTCGCGAGCAGATCTTTAAGGTTCACTTAAAACCTATCAAATTATCTGATGGTGTTGATGCCAAAAAATTGTCGGCACAAACCCCTGGTTTTGCAGGTGCCGAAATTGCTAACGTTTGTAACGAAGCTGCGCTGATTGCCGCCCGTAAAAATAAAGAGTCGGTTGATATGACCGATTTTCAGGATGCTATTGACCGTGTAATTGGCGGTTTGGAAAAGAAAAATAAGATCATCTCTCCCGAAGAAAAACGCATTGTTGCTTACCACGAAGCCGGCCACGCTATTGCAGGCTGGTTCCTGGAACATGCCGATCCCTTGGTTAAAGTATCTATTGTTCCGCGTGGTGTGGCTGCATTGGGTTATGCTCAATATCTGCCAAAAGAGCAGTTTTTATATACCACCGAGCAATTGCTTGATGAAATGAGTGTATCAATGGGTGGCCGGGTTGCCGAGGACATTGTTTTTGGCAGGATCTCTACCGGTGCATTGAGCGACTTAGAGCGTATTACCAAACTTGCTTACGCCATGACAAAAATCTATGGTATGAACGGTAACGTTGGTAACGTTTCATTCTATGATCCGCAGGGCGAGTACCAGTTTAACAAACCGTACTCTGACACTACTGCCGAAATGATTGACAACGAGGTTCGTAAATTAGTTGATGAGGTTTATCAAAAAACTAAAGTACTGCTAAATGAAAAACGCGAAGGCTTGGAGAGCATAGCTCAAAAGCTGCTGGAAAAAGAGGTATTGTTCCAAAGTGATTTGGAAGAGATATTGGGCAAGCGTCCGTTTGATGAGCGTACAACTTATGATAAGTTTGTAAACGGCGAGGCCGCGTTAAACCCCGATGTGGATAACAACGCCATTCCTGAAACGCTTACTAATCCTGAACTTTCGAGAGTAGATAGCGAAGATCCGAAACTTTAATTTTTTAATTATAATATAAAGCCACCGGCAAAGCTGGTGGCTTTTCTTTTTTAGCCATGAGGGATATCACCACATCAAAAGAAAAACTGCTTAAAAAAATAAGGAAGGCACTTTTGGAGAAAAGGGATAACCCATACCCTCAGCTGGAAGACCTGCCACTTTATCCCCCGACAGAAGAAATGCCGGAGGTGATCTTCGCCGAGCAGTTTACCAATGTATCCGGTCAGTTTATTTTTTGTGAAGATGAGCTGCAGTTTATCGAAAACCTGCTTACCCTTGCCGAAGAGCGTAAATGGCACAAAATTTATTGCTGGGAGCCAAAGCTGCAGGAGATCCTGAACCAGTTTGAATATCCCCACTATGAAACCGATAAAGATTTTGAACAGGCCGAAGTAGGCTTTACGCTATGCGAGGCTTTAATTGCCCGTAACGGCAGCATTTTGCTCTCCAACGGAAACATGGCAGGCCGCAGGTTAAGCATTTATCCATCGGTGCACATTGTACTGGCTTATACCTCACAAATGGTTATGGATTTGAAAGATGGTTTTAAACTCATCAAAGCTAAGTACGGCAACCAGCTGCCATCCATGATCAGCACCGTAACAGGCCCCAGCCGTACCGCCGACATCGAAAAAACATTGGTATTAGGTGCTCATGGCCCTAAAGAGCTTTTTGTTTTTATGCTGGAAGGGTGACCGCTGATTTTTTTTCTGAACCTGGATTTTTGGGATTATAGGATTTACGGGATTTTGTTTTAGTTTGCTACCTTTCGCCTTTCGCCTTTCACCTCCTCAAAACACCTCTTCCAACTTACATTCTTCCAGTATTATCCTTTCACTTTGCTTTAGATTGTTGTATTCCCATTTGATCAGGCGGATCTGGCCATCGGCTATTTCAATGCCTGTGATATCGCCATCGTCAAAACAGCAGCAGCCGCTGTTAAAATAACTTGGGTCTGAAGTGCTGAAGTCGGGTGCTGCATCGCCTTTGGTTTGCCTGTTCACAATCTGTTTGCTTAGTTCATCAGCCAGATTATCATCTCCGGCTTTCTTTGCTTTAGCTATATCGTTGTATAGCTTTTCGAGATGGGTTAACGATCTGAAAACCGGTTGATGTGTGTGCCCGGTTATAAGCAGCATGTTTTTTTGTTTCGAGCTCCATTCGTACATAATTCGGTTATGATCGGTTTTGAGCAGGTCGTTGTTGGCCGGTGTATTGGGATTGATCTTTAAATAAGCCTGGAAGGGGGCCCAGATATCAGATACAAACCATTTGCTGAACCAGTTGCCGTCGCTTTGCAAATCGCCCTGGTGGCCGTGCGTCATAAAGATATTTAAAGGCTTGCCATTGATTTTGGTTTGTAAAACTGCTCCCTCGTATATTTTAATTACCTCATCATAAATTTGCTTTAAGCCGGCCATGGCTAAGGGATCATTATCCCAGTACAGGTCATGGTTGCCGAAAATTTTCATGAACATTTTACGGGTTATGAATTGCTTCTCGCTTTCAAAGGTGGCTTTGTTATGCCGTTTTATGGTGATGAACAGGTTTTCCCAAAGCTCTTCACTATCCCCCAGATTGATGTAGAAAAACTGCTGCTTCTGGTAATAATCAAGGGCGGCAAGATAGTTTTTCTCGGCAAGGGTAATATATCCATATCGTCCCGCGCCCCTTTGTGCTGATCGGACAGGATGATGAATTTATCATTTTCTGCATCGAAAGGTATCACCAAGCCTTTTTTGCCGGAGCCGGTTAACAGATTTTTATATAAGCGGCTTAATGCTGTATTTACCCTTTTTTTATCGGGCCGGGAAGATAACCTGTCGGCCAGCCGCGCCACAGGCTTTGTTAACAGCTTTTGTAGAAACTTACGCATGGCTTTTTAACATATAATACCATGTATTGTGTTGCACGTTGATGGATACTTTTACCGTGTTTAAACGGGGTGCAAAACAGTGAAATAACGGATAGGTTGTTTTATATTATTTGATTAGTTTGGGGACTTAATTTAAGTACCCCGAAATTATATGGAACCTATTGACTTAAAAACCGCCAGGGAAATGGTAGAACGGTACAAAAGTACCCGTAAAACAATTATTGACGATCATCACGGTGTTAACGACACGGAGTCTACCTGGATCCCGCTTGATAAGTTGAAAGAATTTATCAGCAATCTGCCTTCTGATGCAACCGGCGTAAGGTTGCACTTCGGTGTGCATGATGCCGATCATGGCAATGCTCCGCATCAAACATCGGTTGCTATTGTTGGTACCGTGGCAGGTAAAGGCGTGGATCAGCATGTAGATGCAATACAGTCAGATGATGTTGCAAACCTGGCAGTAAGCGGGCTTGCCGCCTTGCGAAGCACAAGGGAATGCCCGCCAATGTGCCAGTCATAGAATAAATTAACCTGTTGCATGAATGCTGAAGTATATGTATTATTTTAGCATTCATGCTGGAGGATTTTTATTATGTAATGGATGTGGTGGCTTTTGTTTGCTGCCTTTTTACATACCGGTCGCTCGACAGGAACTTTAAGTCGTTGTTAGCCTTATTAAGTTTTCTTGTTGTTTACGACTTTGTAAACATTTTTGGCTGGATAAATATTTACCATTCAAACGCCTGGTGTAATAATATTGAAGATATCCTGCTGTTTGCTTTTTATACCAGGTTTATACAGGGATTTGATGAGCGGCCGGAGAAACGGAAGAAAGTTTATATTGGTGCAGGAGTAATTATATTACTATCGATACTTGATATATTGTTCATACAAGGCATTTGGAAAAGGGCAACTGCAGCTACAGTTATCCAAAACCTGTTCCTGATATGGATGGTCTGTAATTATTATTATCGCCTTTTGAATAACGACAGCGATGAGTATATCGAACTGATAACACATCCTCCGTTTTTGGCGTTAACGGGGATATTTTTTAATTATGTGACCACAACATTTTTTTATTCATTGTTCAGCTATATGGTATACCGAAATAATTATCATTTTTATCTGATAGCTGCAACACTGCTTAACCTAACAACGTTTGCGTTGAATTTCTTATTATCATTTGCCTTTATATGCTCTTTCAGGAAGAACAGGTTATCCTCGTTATCATAGCGGGTACAGCACTCATGTTGCTGCTTGGTGTATTTATCATCGGCTTTATGCTCATGTATCAAAAAAAGCAAAATAAAAACCTGCTTGAAAAAGAACACCTCAAAGCCTCATTTAAGCAGGAGATGCTTAAAACCCAGATAGAGATCCAGGAGCAAACGCTTAATGATATAAGCCGCGAGATCCACGACAATATTACCCAGGTTTTATCATTTGTGAAATTGAACCTTGGCTTGCTCAACAATAGCCTCGATGATGAAAAAAAAGCACGGGTAAATGAAAACCGTGAACTGGTTTCGCAAACCATTAATGATTTAAGGCATCTTTCCAAAAGCATGAGTTTTGAACATATCAGCTCACAGGGGCTTATAAAAACCCTTGAAACCGAAACAGATCGCTTAACCCGGAGTGGTATTATCAACGTTATTTTTGATGTTGAAGGCGATGTATACAGGTTGGGTGAGCAGCGTGAGCTGGTGATATTCAGGATATTTCAGGAGGCAGTGAATAATACCCTGAAATACGCTAAAGCAGCTAACCTTAAAATCAGTTTGTATTATACTGCACAAATGTTTAATTTGCTCATCGAAGATGATGGTGCTGGTTTCAATACCGAAAAGGTTGATAATAAGGGCGGTTCGGGATTGCGGAACATTGAAAACAGGGCAGCTTTAGTAGGCGCGGACGTAATTATTACCAGCTCGCCTGGTAAGGGTTGCCAGATAAAATTGTCGTTCAATCCCCTGGTACAACAAATTTATGCTAAAGGAACCCATTCAAATAGCCTTAGTTGACGACCACAGACTCTTCAGGAGTGGTATGGCTGCTCTTGTTACCAATTTTAAAAGATACAATATATTATTTGAGGCCGCAAACGGGCAGGAACTGGTAAATACTATAAGCAGTGGTATTGTTCCTGATATAATATTGCTGGATATCAGTATGCCTGTTATGGACGGCGTTGAAGCTGCACAGGTGCTCAGGGCTAAGCATCCAGGTGTAAGGATCATCATATTATCCATGTTTGAGGATGCCGAAAAGGTGCTGCTCATGGTAAAAATGGGCGTGAAAGGCTACCTGCTTAAAGATTCGGAACCCTATGAAGTTGAAGAGGCCCTTTTGAAGGTTTCGCAAGGGGAACTTTACTATCCTGAGTTTGTAACCCGCCATCTGATCACCAACTTTAACAGTAAGTTAGAGAACATCAAGCTTAACCCACGCGAAATAGAGTTCCTTCGCCTTACCGGCACCGAGCTTACGTACAAAGAAATTGCCGAAACCATGAATATCAGCGTACGCACCGTTGATAGTTACCGCGACCAGCTTTTTGAAAAACTCCAGATCAAAAGCCGCGTGGGACTGGTTTTATACAGCATAAAAAATAAATTGATTGAATTGTAATTTGCTAATTAATTTAGCAAATTTGTTCAATGTCAAATGAGGAAAATCCGGATTTTTTTAAGGGGCGGGGTGCACAGGTAAATACGCACAATAAGTTCCTGAAAAACAAGTATGTACTTGATCATATCGAGGGTATTGACGAGCCCCTGCTTGAAAATTCCAACACGCAGCTTTTTGAAGAAACACCAAAAAAAATAGTAAGTGAATCAAACAGCCCCGATTTGAGCCATATGTACTCGATTAATCCTTACCAGGGTTGCGAGCATGGCTGCATTTACTGTTACGCCCGCAATAGTCATGAATATTATGGCTTTAGCGCCGGGCTTGATTTTGAGCGGAAGATTATCATCAAACCCAATGCCCCCGAACTGCTTGAGCAATATTTCAACAAAAAAAATTACAAGCCGGTTTGCATTATGCTCTCGGGCAATACGGATTGTTACCAGCCTATTGAGCGCAGCCTGAAAATAACGCAGGGCCTGCTGGAGGTGTTCTGGAAATATAAGAACCCGGTAAGTATCATCACCAAAAACAATGTTATCTTGCGGGATATCGATCTGCTTGCCGATATGGCCAAACTGAACCTGGTGCATGTGAATGTATCTATTACCTCCCTTAACGAACAATTAAGGCAAAAGCTGGAGCCACGTACGGTAACGGCAACAGGCAGGCTGTCAGTAGTACAAAAATTATCTGAAAGGGGCATTCCGGTGCGGGTAATGGCGGCGCCTATTATTCCGGGGTTAAACAGCAATGAAGTGCCCAATATCATCAAAGCAGCGGCCGATAGAGGCGCCTTAGCTGCGGGATTTACCATGGTACGCCTGAACGGCAGCATAGCCGAGATTTTCAGCGACTGGATTTACAAAGCTTTTCCCGATCGTGCCGAAAAAGTGCTGAACATGATCCGCTCCACGCATGATGGTAAGCTAAACGACAGCGATTACGGTCGCCGGATGAGCGGTGATGGTAAAATAGCCGAGTCCATTCACCAGATGTTCAGGATGGCCTGTAAACGCTTTATGGCCGACAGGCAAATGCCGGAATATGATTATAGTTTATTTGTGCCGAGGAAAGGTAAGCAGACGAGTATGTTTTGAGGAGAATATGTATAAAATTTGTTAAATTTGTTATGAAAGGATTAATATGGTATTGGTATTAAAAAAGGGTGCATCCAAAAAAGATATAGAGGCGATTGAAAGCGTACTTTATAAGGAACCTGTTACAGGGGGCTTTAATGCTAAAAAGTACAATGGAAAGCTTGCTTTGAAGGAAAATCCTTTGGCCATTCAAAATAAACTACGGAATGAGTGGGAAAGAGATATTAGTTGATACAAATATCCTGTTGTATTTGCTTGATGGAAATGATACTATAGCAGAAATATTAAATGGTAAAAACATCTTTATTTCCTTTATAACAGAACTTGAATTACTCGGGTTTAAAGATTTGACGGAAAAGGAAGAAAAAGAAATTCTCAATTTGTTGGATGACTGTTCAATAATTCCGATGAACAATCATCTTAAGGATAAATGTATTGAAATCAAAAGGAAATATAATTTAAAACTTCCTGATGCTATAATAGCTGCTACCGCGATTTCTTTTAATCTTCCTTTTATAACTTCGGATAAACAGTTTAAGACTGTGAATAATTTGAAGTTGATAGCCTACGAGGTTTAGAGCCGATTTACTCGGTTTTGTTTTTTGTGTTTGAAGGATAGCCTTTCAATCTCAACACCCATTCCCAGCCCAATAACATAACACAACAAATCGCTCCACAAAAAGCCCTCGCCTAAAACTAACCTGCCAAATAAAGTATGCCTCAGATCATTTATCCACGGCGCTTTGTAAAGCTGGCTAAACTCTATTGCGAAGCAAAACAACAAGGCTGCAATAACATTGAACTTGACGGGCTTACTGATAAAGAGGAACCGCATAATAAAGTAAACCATGGTTGCCCATAAAATATCACCTATAAATAATGGGATGGATTTGAAATGGCGAGATAACAGACCGAGGATGATGGTTATAATGACAAGTGCAAAGTATACAGGACGTGACTTAGGCATGGAATAAATATCGGTTAAATAAATGCAACAAAAAAGGCACCCATCGGGTGCCTTTGATATATTTAACTTTATAAGTGGTTGCTTATGCTTCTTCAGCTTCCAAAGCCATTTGCTCATCAACAAGAATCCGTCCGCAATGTTCGCAAACGATGATCTTTTTACGCTGACGGATGTCTGACTGGCGCTGAGGCGGGATCTGGTTAAAACAGCCAGAGCATGAATCACGCTGGATAGTTACTACTGCCAGGCCGTTTTTAGCGTTTTGACGCAGACGGGTATAAGCAGTTAACAAACGCTCTTCAATGTTTTGGGTTGCTTTTGCAGCCTGTGCGTTCAATTCGGTTTCTTCTTTTTCAGTTTCAGCAGTAATGGTGCCTAATTCTTCTTTCTTGGCATCAAGGTCGGCCTGACGGGCTTCCAGGTCGGCAAGTGCTTTTTCGTAAACCTGTGTTTTGTTGGTGATTTCGAAGCCGTATTCGCGGATCTTCTTTTCGCTCACCTGTATATCTAAGCCCTGGATCTCAATTTCTTTTGAGATAGCATCATATTCGCGGTTGTTTTTAACCTCGTTAAGCTGGCCTTCGTATTTTTTGATGTTTGCCTGAGCTTCTTTGATCAGGTTTTTACGGGTAACTATATCATCTTCCACATCGTCAAGTTCACCTTTGATCTTTTGTATGCGGGTTTCAAGGCCTGCAACATCGTCCTCAAGGTCGGCAACTTCCATTGGCAATTCGCCCCTTACCTGGCGGATCCTGTCAATCTTGGTGTGGATAGTTTGTAGCTCGTATAAAGCTTTAAGCTTTTGTTCTACGGTTTGTTCCATTAAATAAAATATTTGACGGGGTTTGTATTTACTTCTGTTAAACGGACGGCAAAGATAGGGAATTTTTTTCTAATTATTTCATACAATAATTGCTGCGTAAATTGTTCACTTTCAAAGTGTCCGATATCTGCAATAACTATCTTTCCTTCGGCATCAAAAAACTCATGATACTTGTAATCGGCTGTGATAAAAACATCGGCCCCGGCGGCTATGGCATGCTTCAGCAAAAAGCCTCCCGAACCACCGCAAACAGCTACTTTTTTAACGTGTTTGCCTATTAATTTAGTATGCCTGATCACGTGTGTGCGCATCTTATCCTTTACATGAAACAGGAAGCTTTCTTCGTTAAGGGGCATTTCCAGCTCACCTATCATGCCCGAGCCTACCTGCTGGTGCTGGTTGGTTAAATTGTAAAGATCGTATGCAACTTCTTCATAAGGGTGCGCCAGTATCAGGGCCATCAGGATCTTGCTTTCCATGTTGGCCGGGTACACGGTTTCAATACGCACCTCGTTTTCCTTGTGGCGTTTACCAACTTCGCCCACATAAGGGTTAGCTGCGTCATTGCCCTTAAATGTTCCTGTACCTTCGGCATTAAAGCTGGTTTCGCTGTAATTGCCTATGGTGCCCGCTCCTGCCGCAAACAAAGCATCACGCACGGCATCAGCATGGCTTAAGGGTACATAGGTAACCAGCTTTTTGATCAGGTTATGCTTAGGTAACAATATGCGATTGTTTTTTAAACCCAAAGTTTCGCAAATGCGGGCGTTAACACCAGTCATGATACTATCCAGATTGGTGTGAATGGCGTATATGGCAACCCCTTTGCGGATAGCTTTTTCAACCACGCGCTCCACATAAGTTTTGCTATTGAATTTTTTGAGCCCTTTAAAAACTATGGGATGGTGCGATATGATCACCTGGCAACCTGTAGCAATAGCTTCATCAACCACAGCCTCGGTACAATCAAGTGAGATGAGCGCCTGGCTTATCTCCTGCTCGGGGTTGCCAACTATCAGGCCGGAGTTATCATAATCTTCCTGGTAATTAAGTGGCGCAAGGCTTTCAAGGTAAGCTGTTAGTGCAGATAATTTCATATATACAATTAAGCTAATCTATTAAATAAATCGTTCTTAAAATAAAAGAAAAAATAAAACAGTAAATTTGATGTATGGGAATTTTAATTGCACATCCTGAAAATAAAGAAAAGTCGGATGCTTTAAAAGCGGTTATGAAAGCTTTAAAGATCCAGTTTGAGGAAGAAAAATCGACATATGACCCTGAATTTGAAAAAAAAATAAATCGCAGCAAGGAAGATTTTGAAGCCGGAAGATACAAGGCGATCAAGACCGACGATCTATGGAAATAATTTATTCTGAAGAGTCTCAGCTTGATATTGAGTACTGGAAAAATCAGGGAACAAGATCATTCAGAAAAAGATTCAACAATTACTTCTGGCCATAAGCCAAGACCCATTTAACGGTATTGGTAAACCGGAAATGCTCAGGCATAACCTTACAGGATTATGGTCCCGGCGAATAAACCAGGAACATCGGATAGTCTACGAAGTACTGGAAGCGGAAGGCCGGATAAAGGTCCATTCCTTAAAAGGACATTATTAATAAAAGTCTTAGCTGCTCATTTTGGCCATCTGGTAGCTTTCATAAGCCATATTTTTATTATACTCCAAGGTTATCGACTTATTGTTGATCAGATCGACAATAGTACCAATCCAGCAAAAACCGATTGTTAGCAGGTAAAGTATGCCCATGCCAACCTGCCCCAAAACGAAACGCTGTATGCCTGCAAAACCTACAAAGCCCAGGAGGGTAAACAGCAATATATCCTGTGCGTTTTTACGCTTGTTGCTGTAAACCATATAAAAATACTTTTTTTGGCTTTCGGTAAGATCGGGTGTTGCGTGCTGTAAAAACCCCAGCTCTTCGGGCGAAAAACCGGCAAATGTGCTGTGTGGGTCCTGGTACATGTTCATTTTAGGTAAGGCTTGTTTTATAGTTATTTCAAATTTAAATAATTCTGCCATTAAACCTAATAGTTAAATTATCCTAAAAAAAATTAACTGTAAGGGATGGGGGTAAACCTGTTTATAGCTGTAATACCTGTATGAAAGTTTTAGTAACCGGGGCAACAGGTTTTATCGGCAGGCAGCTTACCTTATTGCTGGCTATGCAGGGCTATGATGTTAAAGCATTATGCCGCAATACCGATCATCCGTATTTAATAAAGCACAAAAATATTGAGCCGGTTACGGGCAATATCCTGTACCGGCAAAGCCTGGGCCGGGCCATGCAGGGCTGCGAACAGGTTTACCATACAGCTGCCCTGGCCAAAATGTGGTGCCGTAACCCCGATGATTACCATGAAATCAATGTTATTGGCACCCGCAATGTGCTTGAAGTTGCTGCCAATGCCGGGGTAAAAAAAATAGTTTACACCTCTACCTGCGGCGTATGGGGGCCTACCGTGAAACACCCCATGAACGAGAATGACCCGCGGATAGCGGGCTTCCCTATTGCTTATGAACGCACTAAATACCTGGCCGAGCTTGAAGTACAAAGTTTTACTAAACAAGGGTTGCATGTAGTTACGGTAAACCCATCACGCGTGTATGGCGAAGGCCCGGTTACCGAAAGCAATACCGTTGGCAAAATGGTGTCGGCTTATTTGCGCGGCAAATGGCGCTTTATACCCGGCAGCGGTAAACAGGTAGCAAATTATGCCTTTTTAAGTGATGTGGTTGACGGGCACATGGCTGCTATGAATCATGGGGTCAGCGGCGAGCGTTATATTTTAGGCGGCGAGGACATCAGTTTTAATGATTTTTTCAATACCGTGCACCAGGTATCCGGAAAGCAGCAACGGCTCATTCACCTGCCTTTAAAAGCAATTGAATTTTACAGTCATCTCGAAAAGCTGAAAACACAGCTTACCGGTTTGCGCCCCTTCTTTTTACCGGAATTTGCCGAACGTTTAAAGTACGATCAAAAATACAGCAGCAGTAAGGCTATAAGCCAACTGGGTTACCGGATAACCCCTTTTACCGAAGGGATGCACAAAACAGTTAACTACCTTAAACAAGCCGGCGTATGACGAACCAAACCGCTATCATTACCGGTGCAAGTGAGGGACTGGGTAAATCATTTGCCATTGAACTGGCATCGCGCCATATAAACCTGGTGCTGGTTTCACTGCCTGCATCAGGCCTGCCTGAGCTGGCCTCCTTTATCCGCAAAAATTTTGAGGTTAAAGTAAATTATCTGGAAATTGATTTAACCCTTGCTGAAAGTTACCCGGCAATTTTTGATTACCTTAGTCATGAGCAAATTACGGCGCACCTGCTTATCAATAATGCGGGTTTAGGTAACTGGTCGTGGTTTGAAGATTTGAACATTGGGTTTTACAAAAAGCAAATTGAACTGAACGTGATTACACCTGTGCTCCTTACACGCTTGTTCCTGGCCCAGGCCGATGCTGTTGCTACTTCATATATATTAAATGTAGGCAGTTTGGGCGGCTTATTTGTGGTGCCTAAAAAGCAGGTTTATGGCGCAACCAAATCATTCATCAGGTATTTTACCAAATGCCTGCAGCTGGAGCTTCATGGCTCAAATGTAAAGATCAGCCTGCTTAGTCCCGGAGGCATCAACACCAAGCCCGAACTGCTGGTAATAAATAATAAACTTAAGGGCATATCAAAGGCAACCATTATGGAGCCCGGGCACGTAGCACGTATAGCAGTGGATGGTTTGCTGAAGGGAAAAAAAGAGATTATTCCCGGTTGGATAAACAGGGTACTTGTTTTATTAAACGGTTTATTGCCTGCAGGTATTAAAGATATCATTATCAGGCAGCGATTGGCCACCATTATTAAAAGCTGACAGTATGATCATTTCATTAATGACCTATCGGCATATTAAAAACTTGTGCAGCTTTTTTAAGCGTACCCGCAATAGTTTTAAACTGATCAATAACGAACGGATTGTTATTATATCGGGTAGTATGCGTGGATTGGTTTTATATTTTGACAGGGACGCCTGCGAGGTTAAGAATGGCGAAAGGGATTTTATCAGTATTGATATTACACGTGATTTTTCGGTTGATATGCTGATGCGGATCCTGGTGAACCATAATATCATAACTCCTGTTTTTGAAGGTTGATCGCCTTCCGGCTCCTGTCAATCAATTTTAATAGCTATTTTCAGAATAAGTTGGGCGTTTAAAGCCGCACACCTGCTGTAACGTTTCCGAACAATATTATTTTGTCTTGATTTTCAATAGGTTCATTGTTAGTAATTTATATCATGGCACGAAATTTAAAGCGATATTATGCAGGCCCTCTGTTAGTAAACCTTTAAACCTACATAACCATGATCAGAATTTACTTTAAACTTGCCTATCGTAATTTAATTAAGGACAAAGTCTACTCCATTATTAATATTTTCGGTTTAGCCATTGGCCTGGCAGCAAGTATCCTGATATTGCTTTGGGTACAAAATGAACTAAGCTATGATAAATTTCATAAAAATGCGGCGCAACTATACCGCATAAACTGGGATGTTGATGGCTTAACCATGGCCGGTACTCCCACAGCAATGGCGGCCTCCGCAAAAGTACAATTGCCGGCTATTAAAAATACGGTACGTATAAGTCCGAATAGTTACCTGTTTGAAGCCAACGATAAAAGGTTTGTAGAAGACCGGGTGCTTTATGCCGATCCGAATTTTCTGGACGTATCTTCATTCCCGCTTGTAAAGGGCGATCGTACTGAAGCCTTAAAGCAGATAGACGGCGTTTTAATAACCGAGGCAACGGCCACGAAATATTTTGGCAATCAAAACCCTGTTGGTAAGTTTTTACGAAAAGACAATAGCGAAAATGTAATGGTGACCGGGGTTTTAGCCAACACTCCGGTTACCTCACATTTACAGTTCGATTTTGTTATGCCAACGGCAGCCTTATATAAGGCTAATCCCAAAGTAGAAAAATATCAATGGGAAGCGCCCTACTTCCATACCTATGTTCAGTTGGATGAAAGTTTTGATCCAAGCCCTGCCAATTTAAAAAAGCTGGAAACCCAGATTTTTCAGATCTATCATAAGCACGAGCCGCAAATGAAAAGTGCGTTCCATCTTCAGCCCATTACTCAAATTCACATGGCCCCGGCAATAGAGATGGATATGCCCGGGCATGGTAATGCGCTGTACTTAAAGATGTTTTTTATTGTAGCCATTTTAATACTTGCAGTTGCCTGTATCAATTTTATGAATTTGGCTACGGCACGTTCGGCCCGAAGGGCCAAAGAAATTGGTTTGCGGAAAGTAGCCGGAGCGCAAAGGTTTCAATTGATATTGCAGTTTTTAAGTGAAGCCGTATTCATTGCTTTTATATCATTGTTACTGGCACTCTGGATAGTGATTTTAGTGCTGCCGATGTTTAATCAGCTGGTTGGTAAGCAGCTCGCCGTTAACTTTGCCGATGCGAAGCTTTGGCTTGGTCTATTGGGCATTGCCTTATTAACCGGGGTGGTATCGGGCAGTTATCCGGCTCTGTTCTTATCCGGCTTTAACCCGGTTAAAGTGCTTAAGGGAAATGTTAAATCAATGGGGGGCAATTTATTTTTCCGCCATACTTTGGTGGTAGCCCAATTTGTAGTTTCGGTTGTGTTGCTGATAGGTACAGTGGTTATTTACCAACAACTCAAGTTTGTAAAAGAAAGGAACCCCGGCTTTAATAAATCCAGCCTTTTATATATGGAAATGAACGGGGATATGGAAAATAAAGAGGCGCTATTGAGAAGCGAGCTGCAACGAAATCCGCTCACCAGTGATTTTGCTGTCACAAGCGAGCTTCCCATCGATATCGGGGCCGGCGCAAACGCCTCATGGCCGGGTAAAGATCCCAAAACACAAGGTTTTCCGACTCCGGCAATGTATGTGAGTGAAAGCTTTGCCCGCTTATTCGGATTAAAATTACTGGCTGGCCGCTTCTTTGCTGAGTCCATCAAAACCGACTCGAATAATTGTGTCATTAACCAAAAATTACTGAGTTCGATGGGCTTTACCGATCCCGCGGCAGCGATAGGAAAGCCGATGACATTGCATAACAAACCAAGTGTTATTATTGGGGTGGTTAAAGATTTTAATTTTAAACCGGCCCAGTCGGCTATCGAGCCATTGATCATTTCTTTAACTGGAGGTGGCGGCACGGTTGTTATCCGCACCAAACCCGGAACCACCACGGCAACTATTGAAGCTTTGGAAAAAATAAGTAAGGAAATCAGTCCTGCCTATCCGTTCAATTTTAATTTTGTCGACCAGCAAATGGCCAACCTTTATCACGGCGAGCAACAGATGGGCAATATCTTTAAACTGTTTGCGGCTATCGGCATTTTCATTTCCTGCCTTGGTTTATATGGCTTATCGGCTTTTATAGCCGAACAACGTACTAAAGAAATTGGGGTACGCAAAGTATTAGGTGCATCCGTTTTAAAACTGGTATATCTATTATCGTCAGGTATAACCAGGCTTATCCTGGTAGCTATATGTATAGCATTACCGGTTTCCTGGTATGCTGTAAATACCTGGTTATCCGGATTTGCTTATCACATTAATGTTAGCTGGCTGGTATTTTTCGTGGCGTCAGCCGCGGCTTTAGGTATTGCCTGGCTTACGGTTAGTTATGAATCTGTAAAAGCTGCAAGTGTTAACCCAATAAAGAGTTTGCGATCGGGTGATTAGTGGTTGGAGGTTAGCGGTTAGTTTAGGAAAATAAAGGCCGAAGATTACGGGCCAGTCGCAAATATAGAAGGTTAGTGTTTAAGGATATTTCCGTAGCACTAACCTTTTTAGATTATTAATAATAGTATATTTTCCAAATCCCAAATCAATCTCTAACCTCCAACCACTAATCTCTAAAAACACCGTTGCATAAATGAACACCGATTGTTCGTTTATGAACGATGTAGTATGTTGGTATTTTGTAAGTTTCTGATAAATAGCAGTTTAAAATATTGGCATCATTTTAATTAGCTTACTACCTGATAAAGCCAATATTATTATGCTAAAGAACTATATCAAAACCGCCTGGCGTAACCTCATCCGTAATAAATTTTATTCGGTAATTAATATAGCCGGTCTGACGATGGGCCTCGCCATAGGGATCATGATCCTGCTTTGGGTACAGGACGAATTTAGCTTTGATAGCTTTCATAAAAATGCATCCAATATTTACAGGGTAGAACTTTTTGGAGGCACAGGTGCCAGTAAGCAGATCTGGCAGGTTACGGTGGCACCGATGGGGCCGTTGGCCAAAGAGGAATTGCCGGCCGTGCAAAACCAGGTGCGCCTTACCAATAACTGGTTTTTCTCCTTATTTAAATACCAGGATAAAGTTTTTAATGAGCAGGCGGTAGGTTTTGCAGATCCATCCCTGTTTACTGTTTTTGATTTCCCGCTGATTGAAGGTAGTAAGGCAAAGCCTTTTATCAACGATAACTCAGTAGTGATCACCAAAAGCACAGCCAAAAGATATTTTGGAAATGCGGATGCTATGGGAAAAGTCATTGTGGCCGATAATAAAGAAAACTTTACGGTATCAGGTGTTATTAACGATTTTCCGCTTAACTCAAGCATTAATTATGATATGATCATGCCGATGAGCTTTCATGTCAAATACATGTTTACCAACTATAAAGTCGACCTGAACCATGATTTCGGCAATTACAATTATGAAACTTATCTGCAGCTGAAACCCGGTACTTCAATAAAACAGCTCTCGGCCGATTTGAACAAGGTTCACCTGAAACGCAAACCCGAAGATACCGATGCCGATTACCTGCTGCTGCCTGCAACTAAAATGCACCTTTACAATGCCGATGGTACCGACCGTGGGATCAGCACCGTACACATTTTTATTATTATAGCCCTGGTGATATTGATTATTGCCTGTATTAACTACGTTAACCTTTCAACCGCGCGGGCGATGCTTCGGGCCAAGGAAATAAGCATGCGCAAGATCATCGGCGCAGCAAAAACACAATTGTTTATGCAGTTTGTAGTCGAAACCGCTTTGCTGTTCGTGCTTTCATCGGTTTTGGCAGTGTTTGTAATTTATAACGCCATGCCTGTGTTTAATGAAATTGCAGGGAAACAACTGGTCTTTAATATCGCCAATCATCATGTTTGGCTCGTGATAGCAGGAACAATAGCAGCTACACTTTTATTGTCCAGTATTTATCCGGCATTGCTGCTGTCCTCTTTTGAGCCATTAAAGGCACTTAAAGGTAAAATATCCAACGGCATTGGCGATGTGGTTTTTCGTAATATCCTGGTAGTGGTACAGTTTACCTTTTCGGTAGTATTGATTATCAGCACCATTGTGATAACCAGCCAGCTTAATTATATCAGGTCAAAAAATCTGGGCTATGATAAAAGCCATGTATTTGGTTTTTGGATGCGCGATATGAAAGGTCATTATGACGCTGTTAAGGCCGAACTTTTAAAACAACCGGGTGTTCAGGCCGTAACGCGGTCAACCGGGAACATTGTTAACAACGGCGGTATTTCGGGCGATAACGATTGGGACGGCAAAGCCATTGGGCAAACTTTTATTGTGCACCCGCAGGGAATTGATAAGGATTTTATCTCCTTCTTTAAATTAAAAATGCATGAGGGGCATAGTTTTGATGGCTCGGTGAGTGATAGTACGCATTTTATATTGAATGAGGCGGCTGTTAAAGAAATTGGCTTAAAAGATCCTATTGGCAAACGTTTCAGGCTGCGTAAAACTAATGGTACTATAATAGGTGTTGTTAAAGATTTTCACTTTGCCAGCATGCGCGAAAAAATTGCACCGGTGGTATTTTATTATGAGCCGGATAGTTATGGATCCATTTATATCAAAACCACGGGTAACGATGTGCCGAAAGCCATTGCTGCTGCCGGTATCCAGTTTAAACAGTACAACGGCCAGTTCCCTTTTAGTTATACTTTTTTGGATGAGATCTTCAATAAGCTTTACCAGGGCGAACAACGGGAAGGAACGTTATTTAACTATTTTGCAGGGATTGCCATTTTAATTTCCTGCCTTGGCCTGCTTGGCCTGGCGGCTTACACAGCCCAGGTGCGTACCCGCGAAATTGGCGTGCGGAAGGTTTTGGGTGCAACAGTAGGGAACGTTGTTACCCTGCTGGCCAAAGATTTTATTAAGCTGGTGCTCATTGCAATTGTTGTGGCGTTCCCAATTGCCTGGCTGGCCATGAGCCATTGGCTGGATGCTTTTGCCTACCGCGTTGGCATAAGCTGGACAACTTTTGTATTAGCCGCGGTTATTGCGGTGTTGATAGCCTTTGTCACGATCAGCTTTCAATCCGTTAAAGCCGCGCTGGCTAACCCGGTTGATAGTTTAAGGAGGGAATAGTCAATCAACATCCCGTCATTGCGAGGTACGAAGCAATCCCCGATTAGCGGGTCCGCCCTGTAAAGTTTGGGATTGCTTCGTACCTTACAGCAATGACGCTTCAAAAGGCTGTATTTGTATTTTAAAACAACTCAACCAACCGCTCCAAAGCCATACCTCTCGATCCTTTGATCAATATGGTTGAATCGCTTATAGGCTGTGCTTTTAAGGCAGCAATAGCGTCTTCGGCAGTTTCATAAAAAGTTGCCGGTCCCTGGTTTCCGGCTTCAGATTGCTGACTTAAAAAATCCTTCCCGATAAAGATCCGTTCATCAACCGGGGTATCCATAGCCTTGCGGATAACCGATGCATGTTCAACAGCTGCTTCCGGCCCCATTTCAAACATGTCGCCCAAAATGAGCACTTTTCTTTTTGCTTCAATTTTGCCCACGTTTTCAATAGCTACAAACATGCTGCTGGGGTTGGCATTGTAATAATCGCAAATGAGGGTATTTGTAGCCGTTTGCACAATTTGCGAACGGTTGTTTTTAGGTTGATAACCTTCAATCCCGGCATTTATTTCGTTAGCCGGCAGCCCCAGGTATATACCGATGCAGATAGCCACCAAAATATTAGGCAGGTTATACGTACCGGTAAGCTGGGTTTTAACCTGATGGCTTTCGCCGGTTTTATTATTTGTCCACTCTAAAGTAAGTAATGGCGAGTTCTCCAACAGTTCACCGCTGATGAGGTTATCAATAGCATCAGTACCGTAATACTCCACATGAGGTAAACGGCGGGCCACGGCCATCTCCATTAAAACAGTATCATCACTATTAATGAAAGTGATGCTATGATGTCGATAAGCACCCCCTTTAGGGGGCGGGGGGGGCGCCGCCATAAAGTCGTACAATTCCCCTTTCCCTTTCTTCACACCTTCAATCCCTCCAAAACCTTCCAAATGCGCTTTGCCCACATTAGTAATTAAGCCGTGCGATGGCTGGGCGATACTACAAAGCAGCTCAATTTCTTTTTGATGATTGGCGCCCATTTCAATAACCGCAACCTCATGGCTGGCACCAATAGTTAATATGGTAAGCGGTACACCAATGTGGTTATTTAAGTTGCCCTGCGTAGCCTGGGTTTTAAAATGCTGCGACAGTACGGCATTGATCAGCTCTTTGGTCGTGGTTTTACCATTGGTGCCGGTAAGGCCAATAACCGGAATGCTAAGCTGCCGGCGATGGTGACGGGCCAAATCCTGCAGAGCGGTTAACGCGTCATCAACCAATAAATACTGCTCGCCCAGTTTGTAATCAGGGTTGTCAATTACCACGTAGGCTGCGCCGGCTTCAACTGCTTTTTGGGCAAAGGTATTGGCATCAAATTTATCGCCTTTAAGGGCAAAGAACAGACTGCCCGGTGTTATCTTCCGGGTATCGGTGCTGATAATGGGGTGTTTGAGGTATATATCGTAAAGTTGTTGGGTAGTGGTAGTCATGTGTATTTAATGGCAAACGTAAATTAAAAGTACAATTATCTTGCGTTTGTTTGTAGCGAGTGCAAGATTAAAAAACTATGTCATTGCGAGCGTAGCGTGGCAATCCCGTAGCCAATGCATGTCCGCTCTGTATAATAGCTACGAGATTGCTTCGTCGTTCCTCCTTGCAATGACATGGGTTTTAACATACCTTGCGCTCGTTGCAAACGAGCGCAAGGTTAAAGACTTACGAAGTTTTTAAAACTTCGTAAGTCTGGGTTCTACAACATGTCATTGAGAGACGAAGCAATCGCACGGAAGTATAGCCGCTCTGTGTAGCATGCGATTGCCGCGTCGCGCCCTGGCTTTTCCCACCCCGCTCCTCGCAATGACATAGGTCTTACGCAAATTTAAATTATTCCTACCTCTTCATCCAGTCTATCACAGCCCTGATCTCGCCATAGCTATAATCCTCGCCTAAAATCTCTTTTAATGGTGATAGCTTTTCTGCTCCGTAACTTTCAACAGCATCGGAAATAGCAGCTATTTTTTGCTGTGGTACTATTTCGGTTATATCCAGATCCCCGTTTTGCACATAATAACTCAGGTGTGTTTCTATGGTAGATGTAGTGAACCCACGTTCGGCAGCTATTTCGGCAATGGTTTTTCCGGAACGATATAGATTAAACGTTTCGGCTTTGGTATCAGTGCTTCGCGAAGAAGATTTGGTCTGTCCAGGCGATTTTACTTTCCGCTCCCGTTTCGGCGATTTCTGTTTTATTTTTGAACCGAGGCCTTTTTCGGCGCAATAAGTTTTAACGGGCTCCAGCAGTTCGCGCCCGTAACGGGCCAGTTTAATGTCGCCAAAGCCGGAGATCAAACGCAGCTCATCTAAACTTTGAGGCAGGTAGGTTGCCATTTCCTGCAAAGTGGCGTCTGACACTATAATATAGGCAGGCACATTTTCATTGATAGCGATACCGCGCCTAACCTCCTTAAGCTGGTTAAGCAGCTCGGCTTCAAATGGCAGGCTTTCTTCGTGATGTACTTCTTCAACCTTTTCTATCTCAATAAATTCAACCTTTTGTCCCCCTTTTAAAATATCCGTACTCAGTGCGGTAAGCTTTAAAACCGGGTATTCGTCGCCCGCAGTTTGCAGGTAGCCCATGGTTACCAGCTCGCGGATGTGGTGCTGCCAGTCGGCCTTGCTAATATCGGCACCAATGCCGTAGGTTTTAAGCTGTTTATGTTCCTCGCGGATCTTATCGCTCTTTGATCCCCGTAAAAAATCTATAACATAATTGGCACCGAAACGCTCATTTAGCCGGGCCACTGCCGAGAGTGCTTTTTGAGCGATCAGCGTGCCATCAAAACGTTTATACTCGGTAAGGCAAACATCGCATGAGCCGCACTTGGCCGGAAATTCCTCATCGAAATATCTCATCAGGTATTGGCGGCGGCAGGAAAGCAGCTGGCAGTATTTCACCATGTCATTAAGCTTGTTAAGCATAATGCGACTTTGCTGTTCGTTGCCCTCCACCTTTGCAAATGCCTGTAATTTCATAGCATCGCCGGGCGAGTAAAGCAGTAAGGCTTCGGATGGTAAGCTATCGCGCCCTGCCCTGCCTGTTTCCTGGTAATAGCCTTCAATATTTTTAGGCAGATCGACATGCACCACATAGCGCACGTTTGATTTATTGATGCCCATGCCAAAAGCTATAGTAGCCACAATGATCTTTATATCATCGCGCAAAAAAGCTTCCTGGTTGCGGGCTTTCACATCATTAGTTAATCCGGCATGGTAAGCCTCGGCAGAAAAGCCTTCATCTTTTAAATCTTCCGCCAAAGCTTCAGTTGACTTACGGGAAAGACAATAGATAATCCCCGATTCATCCTTATGCTCATTTAAAAAAGCGATGAGCTGTTTAAAACTGTTCTTTTTGGGCGATACGCGGTATGTGATGTTTGCCCTGTTAAATGAGGATACAAAAACTGCCGGCTTTGTGAGGTTCAGCTTTTCAAGGATATCTTTTTGAGTGAGTTTATCGGCCGTAGCGGTAAGTGCTATGACCGGCACACCCGGAAACTCCAGTTTTAAACCGGCCAGCATCAGGTATTCGGGCCTGAAATCATGCCCCCATGATGAGATACAATGGGCCTCGTCGATAGCTATCTGCGCAACTTTCAGGGTTTTTAAAAAGGGGATGAGCTTGTTTTCCTTATTTTCCTTGCTTTCGGCACTGAACAAACGTTCGGGTGCCAGGTAAAGCAGTTTGATCTCGTTATTCCGGAGCCTGTTTACCAGGATCCTTGTTTCTTCGGGATTTAAGGAGGAGTTTAGGAAAGCTGCGGGGATACCATTAACATTAAGGCTATCCACCTGGTCTTTCATCAAGGCGATAAGCGGCGATATCACTATGGTTAGGCCTTCGAGCAAAACTGCAGGCAGCTGGTAACACAACGATTTGCCGCCCCCGGTAGGCATCAGCGCCATTACATCCTGCCCTTTGAGTATATTTTGAATAATAGCTTCCTGCTCATGCCTGAAGGCACTATAACCAAAATATTTTTGCAGGGCCTGGATAGGTGTCATGTTTGTAGATAAGCTTCAAATGTGCAGATATGCAAATGTGCAGATTTCAGATGAAAAAGTTTAAATTACAGATGTGCAAATGTGCAGATATGCAAATGATAGGTGGGTAAATTACAGATGTGCAAATTTCAAATGATAGATGAGTAAATATCTTATCATTAATATGTGGTAGTACAGGTAATCTGAAATCTGCACATCTGCACATTCAAATAATCTGCACATTTGAAATTTGCACATCTGCCAATATTTTATGCATATTAGCTTATCTCTTTTCTCCTACACATTTATTATTTATTTATGATAAAAAGACATTTACTCTTTTTCGTATTTATAAGCTTTTTTTGCCCAACTTTTGCGCAAAAAATTCAGTCGCCGCAGGAGTTCCTGGGGTATAAGCTGGGTGAGCATTTTACGCCACATTACCGCATTGTTGAATATTTTAAATACGTAGCATCGGCATCCAAAAATGTAAAGCTGCAGCAGTTTGGTACTACCAATGAGGGCAGGCCATTGCTGGCTATGTTTATAGCATCTGACGAGAATATTGGCAGGCTGGAAGAGATTCGTCATAATAACCTTAAACTGGCCGGGATTGAAAGCGGCGGCGGCAGCACTGCCATGCCGGTTGTTACCTGGCTAAGCTATAATGTGCACGGCAATGAACCTGCATCAAGTGAGGCTGCCATGTGGACTTTGTTTGACATGGTTGATCCGGAAAATACCGCTACCAAAGCCTGGCTAAAAAATATGGTAGTTGTTATCGACCCATGTTTAAACCCCGACGGGCGCGACCGTTATGTGAATTTCTATAATTCGGTAGTTGGCGCTGCGCCCGATGCCAGCCCAACATCGCGTGAGCATGCTGAACCATGGCCGGGCGGCAGGGTGAACCACTTTTACTTTGACCTTAACCGCGACTGGGCCTGGCAGCAGCAAAAAGAAACCCAGGCACGTGTAGGGCTGTACAACCAATGGCTGCCGCAGGTACATGTTGATTACCATGAGCAGGGTTATAATGCGCCATATTATTTTGCCCCTGCCGCCGAACCATATCATAAAGATATTACCGCATGGCAGCGCCAGTTTCAGATCACCATTGGTAAAAACAACGCCAAATATTTTGATCAAAACGGCTGGATGTATTTTACCAAATATGAGTTCGATTTGTTGTATCCATCTTATGGCGATACCTATCCTTTATATAACGGCTCCATCGGCATGACGTATGAGCAGGGCGGCATTAGTGCAGGCTTGGCCGTGGTTACCCGCAGCGGTGATACCCTTACTTTAGTGCAGCGTGTAGCCCATCACCATTCAACAAGTTTAAGCACGCTTGAAATAGCCTCGTTGAATACTCAAAAGTTATTGGATGAATACAAAAAGTTTTTTGATAACAGCCGCGCTAACCCTCCGGGCGATTATAAAACTTACGTTATCAAAAACGATAACAACAATAAAATTAATGCGCTGGCAAAAATGCTGAGCCGCAATGGCATTCAGTATGGTTTTGGTTTAGCTAATAAAGCAGTTTTAGGCTTTAATTATGTTACCCAAAAAACAGAGCAATATAATGTGGGCGCCAATGACCTGGTAATTAATGCCTATCAGCCTAAAGCGGTATTGCTGCATGTGCTGCTGGAGCCCAAAACATTTATCCCCGACTCCAATACTTATGATATTACGGCATGGTCGCTTCCATATGCATATGGTTTAAAGGCTTACGGCTTAAAGGAATCCTTTAAGCCAGCCAGTGCCGAGTGGAGTGTAGCCGAGCCTAAGCCCCTGGTAAATACGCATGCCTATGCTTATGTATCGGCATGGCAATCGGTTAATGATGTCAAATTCCTGGCAGCTTTGCTTAAAAAGAAGATCAAAGTACGCTATGCCGAAAAACCATTTGAAGCAGGAGGTAAACAGTTTACAGCAGGTTCGTTAATAGTTACCCGTGCCGGTAATGACCAGGCCGATTTTGACCAGGTTGTTACGCAAACGGCAGCATCACTTAACCAGGAGATCACCCCAATTTCAACAGGTTTTGTTGATAAAGGTTCGGATATCGGTTCGGATGCGGTAAGGTATATCCATCAACCCAAAATTGCTTTAATTGCCGGCGATGGTATAAACTCTGAAGCCATGGGTGAGGTTTGGCATTTGTTTGAAGCGCAAATAGGTTACCCCATTACTTTAATAAGGTACCAGGATTTAGGCCGCACCAAATTAGGTGATTTTGATGTGGTGGTTTGTCCTGATGGCCGTTATGAGGATTTTCCTTCGGATAAATTACAGAACTGGATCCGCGACGGTGGCAAGCTGATAGCGATTGACAACGCCGTATCCTTATTGGTTGATAAAAAGGGCTTCCTGATTAAACACAAGGAAGAGAAAAAAGAAGACAAGGATAAAGAAAAGGACAAGGATAAGATAGTTAAGCTTTATGGCGACCGCGACCGCTTAGCGCTTAGTGAATCTATCCCCGGCGCTATTTATAAGCTGAACCTTGATAATACCCATCCGCTTGGTTTCGGTTTGCCGGATTATTATTATTCGTTAAAATTAAATGACGATATCTATGATCTTTTTGCCGGCGATGATGGCTGGAACGTAGGCACTATTAAAAAAGATGGTTATGTATCAGGCTTTGTAGGCGCCGAATCAAAAAAGAAGATCACCAACGGTTTGCTGCTTGGCGTACAGCCTATGGGCCGCGGTTCGGTAGTTTATATGGTTGATGACCCGCTGTTCCGCAGTTTCTGGGAAAACGGCAAGCTGTTGTTCAGTAACGCAGTATTTATGGTAGGGCAGTAATTGCCCCCCTTGCCCCCTAAAGGGGGAGCAGCTACATCGCTTTCATAATTAAAAGGCCTGGTTCCATTTGGAATCAGGCCTTTTGTATTCATTGCAACATGCTAATCGAAAGCTCCCCCTTTAGGGGGTTGGGGGGCTAATTAATTATTCCCCTTCACCCTGCCTTTTTCGTCATCGGCGCCGCTGCGGTGTTCGCGCATTTTGATGGAGTTGTTGCCGAAGTTATAAGTAAAAGTGAGGCGCATTACGCGGGTATCATTCTTTTGTTTGATGGTAAAGTTATTGTTTACCACCTGGCTGCTTAAATCATTACGGCGGATGTTGAAGATGTCATCGCATGAAGCTTTGATGTTAAATTTCTTTTCCATGAATGATTTGCTGACACCCATATCTACTGAGTAACGCGGCCTGATCTTGTAAATGCCGTAAGTTAATGCCGATTGATAATCGCCCGTTACTTCAAAGCGGTAGCCGGCAAATTTGAATGTTTGTGTTGTACGGCCCTGGAATGCCCATTGCCCATCGTTAAATTTCTGTCCGGCAAGGGTATCTGATTTAAAGCCCAGGTAAAACGCGGTTGCGTTAACATTGCCTTCCCACCATTTGGTAATGGTGAACGGGGTGTTGATATTGATATTGTAACCTGTTTGGGTCTGCAGGTTCTGGTGTGTTTCGAACGAGCGTTTACCTTCGGTTAATATCAGTTCGGTGATAGCATCGGTAGTATGGCTGTAGCCAAGGCTTACGTTGATGGTTTTATTATAGGTGTAGTTAAGTTCAAAATTTTGAGTGTATTGCGGGTTCAGGAACGCGTTACCTTGCGAATAGGTGTATGGATCAAGGTAATAAATGAAAGGGTTCAGATCGTCATAGCCAGGACGGTCGATACGGCGGCTGTATGAAAAGCTTACCTCATTTTTATCATTAAGGGTTTGGTTAATGAATACGCTTGGGAACAGGTTTAAATAACTCCTCTTAACCGGGGTGCTGCCGATCAGGTTACCGGTCGACCGGGTTTGCTCGGCACGTAAACCTAATTGCACCGAGAATTTTTTGAATTGCTTGTTCAGGTTTAAGTACCCGGCGCTAATTTTTTCGTCGTAAATAAAACGGTTGGTACGGGTGGTGTCATTTCGGTATGCCCCGTTATCATAGATCTGGGCCTGCAGGTCGTTATCAGTTTTAACGCTGCTGAATTTCACGCCTGCTTCCAGCTTAATGGTTTTGGTAAGTGGTTTGGTATAATCGGCTTTGCCGGTATAAATGCTTATGGTTGATGGGCTTTGGTTACGGAGCATCTGCGGTGCATGCTGTACGCTTCCATCCGGCAAAAAATAATCAGTATTATACATGGCATTTGAGTTATTCTTGAATTTAGAATAATCCAAATCAATGCTCAGTTCCTGGCCGCTGGTATCAAGCTTCAACCTGTCGTTAAGATTAAGGGCGAAGTTTTTATAGGTTTGTCTGATATCCGAAGTAGTATGCAATGATGAATCGGCCACTCCAAATTGTTTACCGATGATGGTTCTGTTATCATTAAGGGCCTTTTCACTGTTTGAATAACCACTCACCACAAAACCGATAGTATGTTTTGGGGTTAGGTCATAGTCGGCACCTAAACGATAGTTATTATAATGGTTGACACTTGGCAAGCTTGATTTTTGGTTGAAATAAGTTTTGTTGCCAAGCGTATCGGTAATGATCCGGTTGATGCCAATATCGTGGTCGCGTTTGTTATCGCCCCTGCTTAACGAAGTAAATACATTGAGGTTGCCCTGTTTGTGATTAAGGTTAAGGCTGCTGTTATCGCGCCAGTACTGGCTTTTTGCCCCGCCCACGGTAAGGCTGCCGTTTGTGCCCGATTGCGTATTCTTTTTTAATTTGATGTTGATGATCCCTGAATTACCCGCCGCATCATATTTTGCCGATGGGTTAGTAATGATCTCGATAGATTTAATAGTATTGCCATCGGTTGAACGTAACAAAGTAGCCAGTTGTGCAGCAGTAAGATAGGTTAACTTATCATTGATCATTACGGTTACGCCCTGTTTGCCTTTCAGGCTGATGTTATCGTCTTTATCAACAGTAACGCCGGGCGCGCGTTCTAAAATTTCCATGGCGGTATTTCCTGCTGCCAGTACGCTGTTTTCAACGTTCATTACTGTGCGGTCAATCTTGCGCTCAATAAGGGGTTTTGTGGCGGTAATGGTAACGGCCTTTAACTCAGTACTGCCGGCATGCATATTTAAAGCTGGTGCTGTAACCTGCGATGAATTGGCAGGCACAGTAAAGCTTTTGCTCACTGCCTTTTGATATCCAACCACGGTGGCTTTAATAATATAATTGCCTGCTTTAATGTTGGTAAAAACATAAACACCGGCATCGTTACTGAGCGCACCTTTAACTACGGTTGAGTCGGCTGCGCGTAAAAGGCTTACTGAGGCGTAATCAAGTGGTTTGCCCTGTTCGTTGAGTAAGGCCCCGGATACCTTGGCGGCAGGTGCGGCCTGCTGGGCAAAGGATACACTGCAGCTGATAGCAACAAGCAGCAGTGTATAAAATATGTTGTGTATGATAGTTTTCATTTTTGGAGTTGTTTAGAATTAAGGGCAATACAATGCCATTAAAAGAATTGCTTCTTTTTTAAAATTTGTAAATAAGCTTTTTTAGTTTCCGGCGTGTTTTTCCGGCGTTTGGTGTTTAGTAGTTATGAGATATAGGCGATTGTTTTCATAGTGTTCCTGTTTTTTGATTTAAAAATTAGGCAAAGCAATCCCACCTGGCCTTTAAGCCATTTTTTAAAGTTTATTAAATTTATATTGCCGGATTACCCGGAAATGGTAATTGTGTTGCTTTTACATTAAGATGCAAAAACAGGGGTGTAGGTTACAGATTATTTTCACTTTTTAATGCAGGCATTAAATTTTTTGCCAGATCCTTAATAATCCGGAAGGTAATTGGCATTTCATTTTTACCAGGAATGCTTGTCCCGGCATTATTTATCCTGCTGTTTAAAAGCGATTTGCCGTTTGTTTGAAACAGAAAGTAAAAAGGTATAATAAGCCCGCTAAAAATTAGCAGGCTTATATATTTAAAAATGGCTTTCACAGGCAGTTGGTTTTTAATGTTCCGGTGCATTGGTTGTATCAGGCACTCCTGCGTCTTTTGATGCTTTTATCTTTTCCATGATCTTGTCGGCAGTTATATTGCTGGTATCGGTTTTGCATTCCAGGCCGTTTGCAGTCATAATATAGGTGGCGGTAGTGATACCGTTATTGTTGTTACCCTGATCTTTGCAGTCGTATATATTAAAGTTGATATTGCGGTCGAGCTTTTGATCAATAATGATTTTAGCGTTAAGCGGTACTTTTAGGGTAAGGTGCAATTCCTGTCCGCGCCATAAAAAGCCCTGGGGCATTTCCAGGTGACGGTCAAAATTCAATACCGAATCTTTTTGCTCAAAACGGTAAGCCGCACTGCGTGCGTTGATCAGCGCCTCCTCCAGGTTGGTGCCGCGTGCGCTGAAAGTTTCGATCAATACAGGCTGTGGCACGTCGCTTTTTTCAATATCGATGGTAACGTTATGATTTGGCATGTCATCGCCGTTAAAGTCATCATCTAAAATGATCATACCTTTAAAGCGCTCATTTATTTTAAGTCGGGTACTATCCTCGTTACTTAAATACTTGGTATCGTTCAGCTGCAGATAATAGGTATTATTAGCTGTTGGCTTAAGCTTAATGGTTTGCGTGAATTTACCACCTTCGCGAAAGCCGGCGGCAGTTTTTACGCCGTAGTAAGAAACCGCCCCTAATGAAGCCAGCCAGATACATAATAAGGTAGTACCGATTGAACGGTTAAATGAAGCTTTTTTAAACAGGAAGCCGATTGTTGATAAAATGATAGCTAATAAAGGTATGGTTAGTACCAAAAAGCCGCTTATCATAAATATGCCGTTAGCCTGGTGGTTAGCTATATTGAAAGGGAACAGGTTATAGATGCCCATGTTACCTGCTGCAAATAAAGCGATAAGCGAAACGATGAGCGCTATGGTAAGGCCGAGGCAGGTTAGTAAAACAGCTGCAGCCAGTAGTTTAGCAAGTAAACTGCCGGTGCCTTTTAAAAAGGCGCCAAGGTGTTCAAAAATATCGCTGATGAGGTCGCGCACCTGGTAAATAAAAGGTTTGGCTTCGTGTTTAAAGTTTTGAAGGTTTTCACGTACGGTGCTTAACTCTTCTTCAAAATTCTTTTTAAAACCTTTCAGGTCCTGCTTTTCGCCCTTCATGGCCATGCGGTCGGCACGGGTAATGGCTTTGGGCACCACCATCCATAATATACTATATATAATAAGGCCCATTGCGGCAAAAGGCACCAGGATAACAAAGGTTAGCCGTACCCAGGCCGGGTTAATATCAAAATAATTAGCAATACCTGCGCATACACCGCTTACAAGATGATCATCAGGATCGCGGAAAAGCCTGCGGCGTTCGGTATTATATTCAAACGGATTGCCGCCTGTGCTTTTGGCATCGGTTTCTGCAGTTTCAAAATCCTGCACACTGCCCATTTGCTCAGTAACCTCCTTAACATCAGCCTCAACAATAACTTGTTTGGCATCGCGTGCCAGGATCTCGTTAAACATTTCGGCAATGCGGTTTTCAATGTCGGTTGTGATCTCCAGGCTATCGGCCGAAGTAGAAAAATGACGCTTTACATCCGTCATATAGTTCTTCAGCACTTCGTAGGCATCTTCTTCAATATGAAAAACCATGCCGTTTATATTTATGATAATTGTTTTGTTCATGATTATAGTGAATTTGTAGGTTTTTCTATTTTCTTTCTCCGATAGCTGTTTGAACAGCAAATACCAGCTCCTGCCAGGTTTTATCTAATTGTTCAAGTACTGCGCGGCCTTCGTCCGAGAGCACATAGTACTTTCGGGGCGGCCCGGAAATTGACTCCACCCAGTTATAGGTGAGCAGGCCATTGTTTTTTAAACGGGTTAAAAGAGGATACAGAGTACCCTCAACTACAAGCAGTTGGGCTTTCTTAAGTTCAGCAATTATGTCTGATGCATATGTTTCGCCCTTTGCTATGATAGAGAGAATGCAATACTCCAGTATGCCTTTCCTCATTTGGGTTTGGGTGTTTTCGACGATCATAATACAAAGATATATGTTTTAGATTGTATTATGCAATACATAGTACTATAATTATTATTCTTTTAGCTAAAACTTGGATTTTTGAAAAAAAAATGACGTTTTAAAAGAAATTACTTGACTTTTTGATAACGTAACATTACTTTTATGATTAATTAACTATTAACTGATCTTATTATTAACGAAATGAAAAAACTTCTACTCGTAAGTTTGTGCTTACTTGTGTTGTCTATGACGCAAGTATTCGCACAAAACCGTACAGTTACTGGTACGGTTACGGCCAAAGACGACGGCCTACCCATTCCGGGAGTAACAGTAAAGGTAAAGGGCTCCACCATCGGTACCCAAACCAATCCGGCCGGTAAGTATGTACTCAGTGTACCGGCAAATGCCACCCTCGTTTTTAGCTTCATCGGCTACACCACCATTGAAAAATCAGCAACAGGCAGCACAGTAAACGTTGTTTTAGAAACATCGGCCCGTTCATTAGGCGAGGTTGTTGTAACAGGCGCTTTGGGTATCAAACGCCAGGCTAAAGAACAAGGTGCAGCAGCTACAACTGTAAGTGCAAAAAGCTTAACCGAAGCACACCCAACCAACTTTACCAACGGCTTAACTGCTAAGGTACCTGGTTTGGTGGTAAGTACCCTCAATAACGGTGTTAACCCTAATACCCGTTTTACCCTGCGTGGCAGCCGTCACATTATTGGTAACAACTATGCACTGGTTGTATTAAACGGTACGCCGATCTCTCCAAATGAGGTAAACACCATCAACCCTGACGATATCGAATCTGTGAACATCCTTAACGGTGCCGGTGCAGCCGCACTTTACGGTTCGGATGCGTCAAACGGTGCATTGATCATCACTACCAAAAAAGGTAGCCCAACTGGTGCGCCACAGGTTACTTACACCAACAACTACCTGTTAGAGAAAATCTCTTACTTCCCTAAATTCCAAACCAAGTTTGGTGGTTACGGTGGTGAAGGTTATCCGTTCCAGGACCCTATTACCGGTTTCATTACCGCTACTGCTCCTTTCGAAAACCAATCATACGGCCCTGCTTATGATGGTCACATGCAGCAGTTAGGTATTCCGTTGGAAGATGGTACTACTCAAAGCTACCCTTACATGACCCCCAAGACTGACCCAAGATTGGCTTTCTTCAATACAGGTCACAGCGAAGAGAATAACCTTTCTTACTCATCAGGTGATGCCAACAACAGCTTTAACTTAACTGCCAACCATTTATTTAAAACAGGTGTATTGCCTGATGATAAATACAAAAGGAGCAGTGTACGTGTATCGGCAGCAAAAACTTATAACAAGTTTAAGGCCGAGTTCACCGCCAGCTATGTACAGGATTATACCAATACTGTAGGCAGCGGTGGTTATGACGGTGCTACATTAGATGGCGGCCGTTCATTATACAGCACTATCTTCAACACTCCATCATGGGTGCCGTTAACTAAATTCAGCGACCCGACAAAACCGTTTGCTGATGTTAACACATACTTTAACTCATACGGTGTAAACCCATACTGGATCATCAAAAATGACCGTGTGGATACCCGTACCGATCACTTTAACGGCAGCTTTGGCGGTACTTACTCGCCAACTACCTGGTTAGATGCAAGCTACCGTTTATCAGGTAACTTTGGTACCGGTCAGCAACAATACAGAAGGTCATCTGTACAGTTCAGCAAATATGCGCTGGGCCAGACAAAGGATGCTGATGGTAACCTGATTGACCCAACTGCAGGTTATTATGGTGTTGATCATGTGTTTGCAGGCGGTTTTGGCACGCAGGGCCAATCATACGGAGGTTCAACAGGTTATATCCCTGGTCAGGTACAAAACATCACCCAGTTTGGTGACGGTTCTATAACCAACCCGGCTGCAGGTACAAATAATGCTGTAGCTGGCCCGCAAGGTTACTCACGTTTACAGCAGGATTTCTTTTTAACCTTCCACAAAAAGTTCTTTAACGACTTTACAACAAACCTGTTGGTAGGTAGTTCATTATGGCAGGCTTATTATAACAATGTTCAAAACAACAGTACCAACTTACTGGTTGATAATTTTTATAACATTGGCAGTATCCTGGGTACACCGGCAACCTCAAGAACCGAAGGCAAAATACGCCAGATAGGTTACTTTGCTGATTTAACCATCGGTTACAAAGACTTCGCCTTTATTGAAGGTACTATACGTAATGACCACGATTCAAGGCTGGCCAGCGGCATCCGTTCATTCTGGTACCCATCAGTAAAAGGTTCATTTGTTTTCACCGAAGCTATTCCTGCGTTAAAGAACAATAGAATCATTAACTATGGTAAATTAAGGGCTTCATACAGCCAGGTGGGTGATATCAACGTAGCACCATATAGCACGGTTAACACCTTCAATCCAACTACTGGTTTCCCATATGGTAACACAGGTGGTTTAACTGTAAGCACAACCTTAAATAACCCTACTATTAAGCCGGAGAAAACCAAAGAAATTGAGTTTGGTACTGATTTGGGCTTCCTGAACAGCAGGATCAATGCAGGTTTTACTTATTATAAAAGTAATACCACTAACCAAACACTGCCAATTACAACATCGCCAACAACAGGCTATAGCAATGCTACTGTAAACATTGGCGAGGTTGAAAATACAGGTTACGAGTTTAAATTAGATGTAACTGCGCTTACTAAAGAATCAAACGGTTTTTACCTGAATGTTGGCGGTAACTTAGCTATCCAAAATTCAAAAGTTAAATCATTATTTGCCGGTTTATCATCAATTACTGTAGCATCACAAGGTGCAGCCGCTATCCAGGCGGTGGTTGGTCAGCCTTTCCCGGTATTATACGGTACCGATGTAACACGCGACCCGCAAGGCCATGTTGTTGTTGACCCGGTTACAGGTTATGCTATTACCAACTCAAACCTGGTTAACTTAGGCCGTACAACACCTAAATATATATTAGGTTTAACAACAACTGCAAGCTGGAAATTTATTACCCTTACTGCAGTGAGCGAATACCGCAGTGGTTATGTAGTATACAACCAGGGCATAGCTTCAGCAACAGCAGCAGGTGTATCTTACCTTTCTGCATCTGCCGATCGCCAGGCATTCATCTATCCTAATTCTGTGATCCAAACATCTCCGGGTGTATATGTACCAAACACCAGCACTACTGTTGTTGATGGTAACCAGGGTTTCTGGAATGCAGGTGCTTATTATAACTCTATTGCTGCTTATACATCAAGTGCTGCTTTCTGGAAACTGCGTGAAGCTAACTTAAGCTTTGATATTTCACAATGGACAAAATCAGTGAAGTTTATCAAAAGGGCTTCATTTGGTATCATAGGCAGAAACCTTGTTATGATCAGGCCAAAATCAAATACCTTCTCCGATCCTGAGTTCGCAGCAACATCAGGTAACGGTACAGGTATTATCAACACTTACCAGTTGCCTCCAACCCGTATTTTCGGAGCTACTCTTAATGTTACATTTTAATAACTATTCAGATGAAAAAGTATCTTTCAATTATATTAATGGGTGTGGCAATTGCTGGCAGCAGTTGCAAGAAAACTTATCTTGATGAGTTAAAAAACAACCCCAATACGCCATCGGTAGCTGCTCCGGGCCTGTTATTATCGGGCGCACTTAAAAGCTCGGCCGATATCATTAACGGTACAACCCTTAGGCAATATGGCGGTTATTTAAATTATTTAAGCCGTAGCACCGGTTACCAGGTTTTTGCAAACTTTGATCAATATCAGTTTACTACAAATGATTTTGATATATGGTCGCCTACATACCTTAATCTTTCTAACTATAAAGCGTTAATTGATGCAAACATAAGTGCTAACTATACCGCTATAGCTAAGATCATGACTGTGTATGATTACCAGATAGTTGTTGACAGCTATAATAATGTACCATATACCGATGCTTTACAAGGTACCAAAAACCTTAACCCTAAATATGATAAAGGGGCGGCTATTTATGCCGATTTGCCAAAACAGCTGGATGCAGCTATTGCATTAATAGCCGGAGGAGCAGCAAGCACAAACCCAGGGAATGCAGATATCATGTTTAAAGGTGATATGACCAAGTGGACAAAATTTGCCAATAGCCTTAAATTAAGGATTGCCTTACGTTTGGTAAATGTTGACCCTGCCGGTGGTAAAACGCTGGCAACCGGCCTTACTGCCGATAAAATGCTTGACGGAACAGTAGCGGCTTCGTTAAACCCGGGCTACACTAATTCTGATGCTAATGGCGGCCAGCAAAGCCCGCTTTGGCAAAACTGGGGTTACTCGCAAGCAGGTGCCGGTACATTGGGTAATCAGCAATACCAGGCCAATACCGATTTCATTAACTTTTTAACTACTAATAACGACCCCCGCCTTACTAAAGTGTACGCACCTAATGGCGATGGTAATGTTATTGGCAGCTACTTTGGTGGTACAGCTACCGTGCCTGCAAATAAAACCGCGAGCAAATTTGGCCCAGGCGTATTAAAGGCCGCTACAATGAATGCCTATATCATGTCATCGGCTGAGGCCTTGTTTGAGCAGGCTGAAGCTGCAGCAAGAGGCTACACTACAGGTGATGCCCAGGCACTATATAATGCAGCCATCACTGCTTCATTTACCGATGAGGGGCTTACTGCGGCGCAGGCGACAACTTATTATTCACAGTCGGCTATTGCCTACCCGGCAGGAGGTTCATTAGAGGATAAGATAAAAGCAATAATCACCCAAAAATGGGCTGCCTTAAATCCTTACGGTGTGCTTGAAGCTTTTAATGATCTTCGCCGCACAGGGTACCCAAGTGGTTTGCGATTGTCAACATATCCGGGCGTAAATGCTACCTCACAGGTAACACGTATTTTTTACCCGGTTGTTGAATATAAAACCAATGCTACAAATGTGGGCGCTGAAGGTACTATTGATATATTCAAGTCGAAAATATTTTGGGCAAAATAATTTTAAACTAAAAGAAAATGAAAAAATTAAATTATATAAAAACGATTTTGCTTGGCTTGGCGGCAACGGCTTCATTAAGCTCTTGCCTTAAAGACAAGACATACGTCGACTTTTCGCAGGGGGGAGTATCTGCTGAGCTTCCACTAAGCGGTTTGAATAGTTTTAGTGCTGATGCGATCACTACTGATACTGCTATTATTTCGTTCGGTGTTAATATAGCATCCTCTAAAACGCTAACTACTGATACAAAAATTACGGTAGATGTAATACCGACCAAGATTGCGGAATATGTTAAAAATAATCCTGCAGTTCAATATGAAATAATGCCAGCTACGGCTTATACATTCAAAACGACAATTGTAGATATACCAGCTGGCCAAAGATTAAAAATATTAACCTTTACAGTATATAAAAATAAGCTGGATCCTTCAAAAAGCTTTATGCTTCCGATTGGTATTACCAGTGCACCTGGGTTAAATATCTCGGCGAATAATGCATTGCATTATTATCATGTAATTGGTAATGATTTTGCAGGAATTTATGTTTATGATTACAGGAGATGGCAAGATGGTGCAAATGGTCCTGGCGATGTGACTGTTGGTGGTGTTACAAGGCATGCAATTCCGTCAAAAGGCGAAGGTTTAGCACCTGATGGCCCGGGGATATTTACTGGCCATCAAGCTGTAATCTCACCTATTTCGCCAACTGAATTCGCAATGACCACAACATATAACGGTCAGGGTGTACAATATGATGTTACTTTTACGAGAACAGTTGCTACAGATGGTACAATAAACTATACAAATTGGAAAGTTATTTTTAATGCGGATAACATTAAAAAATGGACAGATGTCAACATAACCAACTTTAGGCCAGCTGAATTTACTATACCTCCACCAGCCACAAGCAAAGACCCTAAAATATTTGAGTTAAATTACTCTACCGGGGCTGCCGCACCTGGTAGATGGATGGATGATACTTATCATAAATAAAAAATAAATTATAAATATTAAGGGCATCCAATAGGGTGCCCTTTTTTTATGCTTGCATTTCAATTTTTTGAAGCGATGTTTAATTGCAAGGATTTAAACTTATCGGTCAGGTGTATCATTGATGGTAATATTTGTATTGTAAAAAAGCTAATACATATAACGTTTTTCCGTTATAGTTGCTTATTATTTATACTTTAGTTTTATAGAATTTGCAATTAACTTAAACCTATGAGAAAAATATTTTTGTGCCTGGTACCTGTTTTGGTTAGCACCGTTACTTTAGCCCAAACCATTACAGTTAGCGGTACGGTTAACAACCAGCAGGGCAAACCCGTTCAGTTTGTTTTTATCCGCGATGCCTACCACAGCTATGCTACCTATACCGACCAGATGGGCAACTTTTCGTTAAAGGCTGATCCTGCATCGAAACTGGTTGCTTCGGCTACTAATTTAAAGGATACCACGATTGTCATCGGCAATCAAAGCAATATTAAAATAACGATGACCGCCGGCCTGTCACAAGGTGCGGGCAAGGCACTGAGCAGCCATACCGGGAGCGATTTTTTTAAGATGGAATCGGAGGTGCCAACCAATATCTCGGGTTCGTTATATATGATCTCAGGGCATGATGAATTGCATGGCAGCAGGTTCCTTTCAAAATCATGGATGCACGGCTTTGCTTTAAGTGTTAAAGATTCGCTGATCCAGAGCAATGATTACTTCTTTAATTTTGATAAAGATGGCGGCGATCTGCTGTTTACCCGCGACCAGCGTAAGGTTTTCCAGGCCGATAAGGGCGAAGTAAAAGCCTGTACAATTATTGATGACAATGACCAGGCTTATTCATTTGAAACAGTGCCGGCTATCGACCCCAACCGCTTTATTTTGCTGCTGGTCAAAGGTGATAAATACAAGATCTATAATAAGCTTAAATCAAAGTTTGTTAAGGCCAGCTTTACCACTAACGGCATTACCTCGAGCGGCAATAACTACGATGAGTATGTTGATGAAAACCATTATTTTGTGCTGAACGTTAAAACCAACCAGCTGCAGCCCCTTGAGTTAAAAAGCAAATCGATCAAAACCGTATTTGCTACCGAGGCGGACAAGATCAAGGCCTTTAATAAAGAGCATGGCGATGATGAGATCAATGAGGGATATTTAAGGGACTTGGGGGATTATTTGAATAAGTAATCTCTTTATATAAAAGAAACGGCCGGTTAAATATTTAACCGGCCGTTTCTTTTAAGTTTAGGTTTGGTCAGCAGTAAGATCAAATGTAAATGTTGTTCCGTCTAACCTGGTTATAGTTCCGTGTGAATGATATAACCCTGTATGTGGTGTTACTTGATAATAAGTGCCGGATATTTGTATTGCCGTATCTGTGCCATTGCCATCATATGCATAGCTTCCTCCGGTAAATATGCCGTTTTTTCCATATAAATAATAGCTTACATGTGGGTTTGATGGATCTTGAACTATTACTTCTGTTGAAGGGATAGTAACTACGGGTACCGATGTAATTTTGGGAGCTGGATAATCAATGGTTGCAACAGCCCAATGTGAACCTGTAGTGACTCTGATTAGCTTGGCAGGGATTGTTACAACCCCACCACCTGTAGAATAATTGTCTTTAATGTAATCACCAATAAATGGAATGCTTGCACCTGTTGAAATAAAGACATCAAAGGCAAAATTAAAGTCGTCAAGATCTCTTTGGAAAGCCGAAGCATCGAAGAAGCCTAATTGCCCCTGTACAATTACAAATGCATCACCATCTTGTATTACTTTAGAGGAGGTTCCATATGTGCCTATCGGGCTGATAAAGGCATTTTGTCCATCTGCGGTAGCTACACCGGCGCCTGCAGTAGGCACGCCATTCAGCAAGGTTGGATACATCACGGTATTCCATGATGGAGACCCCGTAACAATTACATTCACGCCGCTAAAGAATGCCGAATAGGTGTCAAAATTCTCTCCAGCTTTGCGAGGCAGCAGTACAAGATCTGCATAAAAATTTTGCGGGTCAAGAGAGTTTGTTTTCACCTTGGCAGGTGCAGGGTTTGAGGTTGCTGCAGGTTTAAAAGAGTCCTTCTGGCATGAGCTAAAACCTGCAAGCATTAGCATCAAAGCCCATAATAGTTGTTTTTTCATATTGAATATATTTTTAAGATAAATCTATAGTATTGCCCGTCCAGGTAAAGCTTGTGCCGTCTTTCCGAACCACGGTAATGGTAACGGTATATATAAAGGAATTGCTTGTTGCTGTATAGGTACCGGAAGCGGAGTTGGCCTCATCAGGGCTAACTTTGGTTATTTTCCCTCCAAATCCAAATACATGATAAAGCTTATTTGGATTTGCCGGATCAGTTACACCACCCAAAAACAGAGGATTTGATGGAGATGCGTTTGAAACAGCCGGCAATGGATAATCAATAGTTGCTATAGCCCAATGCGAACCCGTTGTAACTCTAATAACTTTACCTGTGGTTGTTATGATACCTGGTTGGTCGTAGGTTGCCTTTACATAATCGGAAATCATAGGAGGTAAGCCCGTTGGCACAGTGCCATTGAGGAAGAGTGCTTCAAAAATACTTTCTTTCTGGTTATAAGAGGCTACATCTGCACGAAAAACGGCCGCATTAAAACCAAGAAATGTGCCTGTAGTTTCTACAAAGGAACCGCTGCCTAAGTCATTAGTCACAGCGGAATTATATCCGTCGGCGGCAGTTATGCCGTATTGTACACCAGGCACACCATTTTGCAAAACGGGATACATATCTGAGTTCCATGACGGTGTACCGGTAACAATGAGTGGGGCAGGGCCAAACCCCTGGGCCATATAAGTATCGAAATTTTCGCCGGGCTTACGTGCTTGTAATACTAAATCAACATAACGATAGGTTGGATTTGTGACATTTGTTTTCACCTTGTCAGGTGCAGGGTTTGAGGTTGCTGCAGGTTTAAAAGAGTCCTTCTGGCATGAGCTAAAACCTGCAAGCAGTAGCATCAAAGCCCATAATAGTTGTTTTTTCATATTGAATATATTTTTTATGAAAATATAATATCAATATGGTATTATCAATCCGTATTTTAAACCTAAATGAATAGGTGTTTTAACTGAAGATTTAAATATAACAGTATTGTGACTGTAAGTTAATATATTATTCCTATTTATACTGTATTTTTCGGGGCTATAAATATTAAACCGGTAAACATAATAGCATCTTCAATAGCATGAGCCGCATCCTCAAGCCCGCCGCCGGTACCTAAATGCACTGAAGCAGCAACCACAAGGGTTATAAGAATCAGGATACAAACCGGCCTGAACATGAGGCCGATGATAAGCAGAAAACCGCCAAAAAAAACTCTGTAACCACGGCCGGCAGGCCCAAACACCCGACCAAAAATGGATCCCCACATATTTCATGGAAGCGCCAAGATGTTCCCAGCTTTTACGCACCCATGTGTTTATGCGATTGATTCATCAAAGCGGAACACGCACCTCCGCTGGATGAAAACCACTATTTTGTACTGAACGTTAAAACCAACCAGCTACAGCCCTTGAGCTAAAAAGTAAATCGATAAAAACTGTATTTGCTACCGAGGCAGACAAGATCAAAGCCTTTAACAAAGAGCTTGGCGATGATGAGATCAATGAGGGGTATTTGAAGGGTTTGGGGGATTATTTGAATAAGTAATCTATTTAATATGAAGAAAAGGCAGTGAGCTTATCGCTTACTGCCTTTTCTATTTATATCAAATAAAGTTATCGTGAATCATCACTATTATCAAATGCAAATGTAGTATAACAGCAGCATGCCCGATAATAACTGTTTTTTCATATTGATTTGTGATACATTGTGGTGAAATAATAGTTTACGAAATATCTAAGTCGCCGGTAAAGGAAAAGGTTGTTCCATTTGATCGGTGAATGGTTACAGTTACATGGTATATTGTAGTGCCATTGGTATGTGTGTAGGAACCGGTAGCTGAAACTCCTGTCATTGGATAATCCACACCGTTTTTAACTGTTTTTACACTTGTAATTGCATTCCCTGTTCCTGATAATACATAATACAGTGTTGGGTCATTTGGATCAGGCACACCACCTATAATTTGCGGCGCTGGCGGAGGTAGCGGTTTGGGGCTTGGATAGTCAATTGAAGCAAGTGCCCAATGTGATCCTGTTGTTACCCTGATCAATTTTCCTGTAACGTTTACGAAGTGCCCCATTTGATCAGTATAGGAGTTTTTTATATAATCATACGGATTCGGGTAAGGGTTGTTAGGATAGAAATCTGCGTCCACTGAGCTTTTAGCAACCCAAATATCTATGGCATTACTATAGCTATCCAGATCCGAACGCAGAGCTGTAATATTAGGTAATGATATCGCTCCGATTGAAAGTGTAAAAAAGTCCTGGGCGCCTACTGTATATGCTGTAATAAAATTTGCGTTGTTATATACACCGTATGAAGCGCCAAATGCCGGTGCTCCATTCACCAAAGTAGGATATCCAGCCTGGTACCATGAAGGGGTACCGATTACTTTAACCTCCTGCCCTGACCATATACCTTTATAGGTGTCAAAGGTTTCACCCGGCTGCCTTGGCTGTAGTATTAAGTCGGCGTAGGTGTAAGTTGGTTGTGCTACATTTACCTTTGTGCTTTTCCCTGTACTGCTTTCATCATTAACAGGTTTAAAAGAGTCCTTTTTGCATGAGCTAAAACCTGCCATTAACAGCAGCATGCCCCATAATAGTTGTTTTTTCATATTGATTTGTGATATATTTTTTATAAATATATGATGTCAATATGTCTCGGGTCAATGGGTATTTAGGGGTATTTAATAGCTATTTTATTTAACTGATAGCGTTAAAACAGGTTGTCTTTAATGTTGAATTAATTTATTATTTCTTATCTACACTATATTTCCCCGGCCCAATAAATATTAAACCGGCAAACATAACGGCATCCTCAATGGCATGAGCCGCATCCTCAAGCCCGCCGCCGGTACCTAAATGCACTGAAGCAGCAACCACAAGGGTTATAAGAATCAGGATACAAACCGGCCTGAAAGCAAGGCCGATGATGAGCAGGAAGCCGCCAAAGCATTCGGTAACTGCGGCCAGCAGACCCCAGATCATTGGCCAGAAATGAATACCAACATATTTCATTGATTCGCCAAGGTGTTTCCAGCTTTCGGTACCGCCCATAAGTTTTGGGTAGCCATGATAAATGAACATAATTCCAAGTCCCAGGCGGATGATCAGAAGTCCGAAATTTTTGTAATTGCCTAAATTGCCAAGAAGCGCCATTTTGTAAGTGTTTCGTTGATATGAGGGGCTTAAGGTAATAAAAATGTTGGATGAGATTATTGTCAAAATGGAGGCTTTTTCAAAATCCCCTCTCGAGAGGGTAATAGCCCATGAAAAGGCATAAGTAAAGAATTAACCGTCGTGTCGACTCACCCCGACATCGCTGCGCTTGTCACCCCTCTCTACGCAAGCGTAAAGAGGGGGATTTACCCTTATTTTTCTTTACCCTCTTTACGCCAAAGGCGGAGAGAGGGTGGTCCAGCGTAGCGTAGACCGGGTGAGTCAACTATGCGCCATACCAACTTGCTTTAACTGTCAATACATGGGCTATTACCCTCGAGAGGGTAATAGCCTATGAAAAGACAGATAAAATAAGTATATTTATGGAAATGAATATCTTAGAATTAATTAAGAAGTACCCCGATCAGGAAACTTGCATAGGTTATCTGGAGACATTGAGGTGGCAAA
>NZ_JBHLTS010000073.1:0-126171 GCF_042434235.1 Mucilaginibacter angelicae
AACGATACTTACTTAGATAGTTTCGCTTTAGCGTCAGATCATTGGTGTTTATTCGCATAACAAAATTAGCTTAGTTATATAAAGCTAATTCTGTTACCGAATTATCTAACCTTTACAGCAATGACATTTTTTATTTAAACACCTCGCTATCCGAAGCCTCCGACTTCGGATTTTTTATGCCTGTAGTTTGTAACTACAGTAATAGGCATATTTTTTACCTTTGCCTCCATGGAAACCATCACCTGGCATGATTTTGAAAAAGTAGAACTCCGCGTAGGCACCATACTGGAAGCAGAAGACTTCCCCCAGGCCCGCAAACCGGCATTTAAAGTGAGGGTTGATTTCGGAGAGTTCGGCATCAGGTGGTCCAGCGCACAGATCACCAAACATTACACCAAAGTAGAGCTGGTTGGCAGGCAGATTGTAGGCGTTGTTAACTTTCCTAAAAAACAGATCGCCAATTTTATGTCGGAATTCCTGGTTACCGGTTTTGCTGACGAAAACGGAGATATTGTATTAACCGCCGTTGAAAAACCTGTGCCAAACGGCAGCAAACTTATTTAAATGAGATATATCAGTTTTGATGATGATGCCACCACCATATCGCCCGATGATTATTTTATGGGCGAGGCTTTAAAGGAGGCCCGTTACGCGCTTGAGGAAGATGAGATTCCGATTGGAGCAATTGTAGTTTACAATGGCCGGATTATTGGCCGGGGGCATAACCTTACCGAGCGGCTTAATGATGTATCGGCCCATGCAGAAATGCAGGCGCTTACAGCGGCGGCCAATTTAATGGGAGGTAAGTACCTGCAGGGTTGTGCCCTTTATGTTACTATGGAACCCTGCGTAATGTGTGCCGGGGCATCGTACTGGTTCCAGGTAAGTAAGATCGTATTTGGCGCTTATGACAATAAACTCGGCTTCGGCCGCATCAATCAAAAAATAACCCACCCTAAAACTGTGATCACCGGAGGCATCCGCGAAGCCGAATGCAGCCAGCTGGTAAAGGATTTTTTTAAGGGGAAGCGGAAAAAGAGTTGATAGTTCATGGTTCATAGTTGATGGTAATGGAAGATAGGTATAAGCTATGAACCATGAACTATCAACTATGAACTAAAAAGAAAACATGACAATTATTTAGAACAAATACCTCCGTCAACGCTTATATTTGTTACGTCACAACAAACAGTAAACTTTAAAATTAAAACTAAAATTATGGCATTTACACTACCGGCGTTATCCTACGCTACTGATGCTCTGGAACCGCACATTGATAAACTGACCATGGAAATTCACCATGGCAAACACCACCAGGCTTATGTTACCAACTTAAACAAAGCTTTGGAAGGCAAGCCGGAAGCCGATAGCAATATCGACGATATCATCAAAAATATTTCTAAATTCCCTGCTGCTGTACGTAACAACGGCGGTGGTCACTTTAACCATACTTTGTTCTGGACTTTGTTATCACCAAACGGTGGCGGCGAGCCTACAGGCGCTTTGGCCGATGCTATTAAAAGCACTTTCGGTTCATTTGCCGATTTTAAAACCAAAGTATCTGAAGCTGGTGCAACCCGTTTCGGCTCTGGCTGGGCATGGTTAATTGTTACTGCCGATAAAAAATTAGCTGTAACTTCAACTCCTAACCAGGACAATCCATTAATGGACATTGCCGAAGTTAAAGGTACCCCGATTTTGGGTATCGATGTTTGGGAACACGCTTACTACCTGAAATACCAAAACCGTCGCCCTGATTACCTGGCGGCTATCTGGAATGTAATTAACTGGAACCACGTTGCCGAGCTTTACGCAAAAGCAACTGCTTAATTTTATTTAAGCTTATAAATTTGAAGCGGCAGGATCTGATGATCCTGCCGCTTTTTTGTTGGTGTCAGACAAAAAACCATGTCATTGCGAGGAGGCACGACGAAGCAATCTCGTAGCTATACAGATCGGACATGTATTGGCTACGAGATTGCCGCGCTACGCTCGCAATGACATGAGTCTTATTTTTGTTGGCGTCCGTGAGGGCGCGGACGTGGGGGATTACTCCTTCCCTCGATCCGTGTCTTCACGGATCGTCGCAATTGATGTTGCCAAGGCGTATATTTTACCTCCCAATTATATCCCCATACCACACCTCTGCAATAATCTACTAACTTTGTGGACTTTTTTATATCATGATCAAAAAGCCCATAGAAACCCTGCTCCGCGAATCAAAGGAGGAAGGGGAACATTCATTGAAACGCTCGCTTGGGCCTGTTAACCTTATTTTAATAGGAATAGGTATCATTATAGGGGCCGGTTTATTTTCATTAACCGGCATAGCAGCAGGGCAGCATTCGGGACCTGCGGTAACGCTCTCCTTTTTAATTGCTGCGGTAGGTTGTGCATTTGCAGCGCTGTGTTATGCCGAGTTTTCGGCCATGATTCCGGTTGCGGGCAGCGCTTACACCTACTCTTATGCTACCATGGGCGAACTTTTTGCCTGGATCATAGGCTGGGACCTTGTGCTTGAATATGCCGTAGGGGCGGCAACGGTAGCCATCAGCTGGTCGCAATATCTTACTAAGTTTTTGTCGTGGTTTGATCTGTATTTGCCTCCACAGCTTACCCTGTCGCCATTTGAAACAGCAATGGCGGCCAATGGCGATGTGCTGCGCGGGATCATTAATTTACCTGCTGCTTTAATTGTGATTTTGGTTACCAGTATCATTATCCGCGGTACGAAGGGCTCGGCATTGGTTAATGCCACTATTGTTTGTTTAAAAGTTGGGGTTGTGCTGGTGTTTATTGCGGTGGGATGGTCGTTCATTAGCCCGCAAAACTATCATCCGTATATTCCGCAAAATACCGGGGTTTGGGGCGATTATGGCTGGTCGGGCATATTGAGGGGAGCCGGGTTAGTGTTTTTTGTGTTTATCGGTTTTGATGCTGTATCAACCGCGGCACAGGAAGCTAAGAACCCGCAGCGCAATATGCCTATCGGGATCATCGGTTCACTGCTCATCTGTACGGTATTGTTCATTGTGTTTGCACACGTAATGACCGGTATGGCTAATTATAAGGAGTTTATAGGTTCGGGCGCGCCGGTTGCCATCGCCATTGAAAAAACGCATTATCAATGGCTGAGTAAGGCTATCGTACTGGCTATATTGATCGGTTATACCTCAGTGATCCTGGTCGATCTGCTGGGCCAGTCGCGGGTTTTCTTTTCTATGTCGAAAGATGGTTTACTGCCCAAAGTGTTTTCAGAGATCCACCCTAAATTTCGTACGCCCTGGAAATCGAATATTATGCTTTGCGCCTTTATCGCCCTGTTTGCCGCCTTTGTGCCGATCCGTGTAGTTGGTGAAATGACCAGCATTGGTACCCTGCTTGCATTTGTTATGGTTTGCGCCGGGGTGCTCATATTGCGTAAACAGCAGCCCAATATTCACCGGCCTTTTAAAACACCTCTTGTTCCGCTTGTGCCGATACTGGGGATCCTGACCTGTTTTGCCATGATGACATTTTTACCCGGCGATACTTGGTTACGATTGATCATTTGGCTTGCAATTGGTTTGGTTATCTACTATACTTACGGCAAAAAGAACAGCGTTATCCGCAGAATGCTTGAGGATAAGCACCAGCGCTACTAATTGATGACTGAAGATATTTTAAAACTAAAAGTTGAACGCATAAAATGGGAAACTCCTGATACTGCTACGTTTTATTTGAGCAGTGTTGATGGGAGTTCCATCCCATATATAGCAGGGCAGTTTATTACCCTGATATTTAGCCACCGGCAGGAAGAGACCAGGCGGTCATATTCACTAAGTTCGTCACCGGATGAGCCCTGTTTGGCTATCACCATAAAGCGCATTACCAATGGTGAGATCTCCCGTTTTATGCTTACCAGGATAAAGGAAGGTGATGAGTTAACGGCACTCGCCCCGGCCGGGCGTTTTACTATCAGCAACTATCAGCAGGAAAAAGACCTGTTTTTATTTGCCGCCGGCAGCGGCGTTACCCCTATATTTTCGCAACTAAAATATATTTTGAGCCGGGATGGTAAAAGCAGGCTGATACTTATTTACAGTAATCAAAATGCTGCCTCTGTTTTATTTAAAGATGAGCTGGATAAACTGGCAGCTGAGCATCCCGAAAGGTTAATCATTATCCACCTGCTGAGCAGTGAGGCCAACCGCCTCAATACTGATAAGGTAGAAAAGCTGGTAAAGCAGCACACCCGTTTTAATTTGGCCGATGCAGAGTTTTACCTGTGCGGCCCCTTTCCCTACATGCGCATGATCCGGTTCGACCTGGTTTATATGGGCATTGACCAGGCTAAGATCCGCCGTGAAAATTTTGTGCTCGAAACTGTTGCTGTAACAAGCGGCTATACCAGCTTTCCGCCCAAAAACATCAAAATTAAATATAGGGGAGAACTGCATGATATTGTAGTGGGTGAAAATCAATCCATACTGCAGGCAGCCCTGCAAAACAATATCCCATTACCTTATAGCTGTCGTGGCGGCGTATGCTCTACCTGCATGGTTAAATGCACCGGCGGTAAAGTAGAAATGGTGAAGAACGATGTGCTTACCGAAACGGACCTTGCGCAAGGCTGGATCCTGACCTGCACCGGGCATCCGCTGGATGATGAGGTGGTAGTCGAACTATGATTAAAAAGACGTCATTGCGAGGTGCGAAGCAATCCCTAATAAGCAGAGTAACTATGCAGATTCGCCTTGTAAAGTAGGGGATTGCTTCGTGCCTCGCAATGACGGGTGGTAAGTGAGGGCTTATTACTTAGCCGGCAAATGCTGCCTTACCGTCCGTCTATGCACAACGGTTTTTACTTTTTTTGATTTGGACTTTTTGCGTTTGCCCAACCAAACTATAAAGCCTGTGACAGGCAAACTGGCACAAATGAGGCTCACTAAAAAAGCGATGATCTTACCGGGCAGCCCTAAGATTTGGCCTACGTGAATATCATAGTTCATGTTATTCATCTTCATGCCGGCGCTTTTTTGATCATGGGGCGTACGGTTCAATAATTTGCCGGTGTATTTATCAAAGGTGTAGCTATCGCTTTTATAGTAGTGCAGGGCTTGCGCGTAGGCGGTTATACCTACAGCGCCGGCTTTGGTGGCATCATCATATATCAAGAACATTTCCGCATTTGGCGAACCGGCTTTGGCCGCTAAATACGCTTTGTTGATAACCTGGGTGGTATCCATTTTACCGTTCAATAACGAGTCGGATTTGAAAACCACCTTTTCTTCGGGGTGTGCTTTGCCAAGATTGGCGGTAGCGTAAATGCCTTCACGCACCCAGTCAAAGGCAATTGAAAGGCCGGTTATAGCCAATATAATGGCGACACTGGTAGCATAAAAGCCCAGTACATTATGCAAGTCGTAGTTCACCCTGCGCCAGCGTCCGTTCCACTTAATGGTAAAGCTCCGCTTACGGTCGCTTTTGCGTTTGGGCCACCACAGTACTATACCGGTTATCATCAGCACTACAAAAATAATTACCGAAATGCCAACCACCATGCTGCCTATGTTGGCTGGTAACAATAGGTACAAGTGAATGTATTCAACAACAACGAAGAAATTTGAAGCAGGGCTTTCGGTATGAGTGATCCTGGCGGTATAAGGGTTTTGGTAAACAAAAAGGAGGCCTTCTTTTTTATCGGTTACCAATACTCCGGCCGGACGACCAATACCATAGTAGTAAATATAACTGGCTGTAGCCCCTTTGCGGCCTTTTAGCGCTTCGGCCTTGAGGATTGAGGGAGCTATATATGGCTTGTTTTGTACCTCGACTTTACGGTAGCTATGTATAGCATCCTGGATCTCATCCTGAAAACAAAAGATACAGCCGGTGATACTCACTATAAACACCACCAGCCCGGATATAAATCCGAGCCAGCGATGTATGAATAATATGGTTTTCTTAAAAAGCGTCATCATTAAAATTTGTAGGTGGCGCTTAATGCAAAACTTCTTAATTTTTGCGGGTTAACGGTAGTGTACCCTAACCAGTATTTTTGGTTGGTAAAGTTATCAAGCTTGGCTCCAAACCTGTATCTGTTGGTGTCGTAAAATGCTGATGCATTGAGTATAGTGTACGATGGCAGCGTGAATACTCCTAAAGTATAGCTGTTGATAATCTTGTTGTCGCTGGCATAGTTGCCGCCAATACCAAAACCTAAACCTTTAACAGAGCCCTGCTGAATTTTGTAGCTTGCCCAGAAATTAGCCTGGTAAGGTGAACCCGCTGTTGCAGGGCGAAGGCCTTCAACAGTTGCATCGGCAGTTTTGGTAAGCTTTGAATTGTTGTAAGTAAAGCCTGCAGTTAAGTTTAAACCAGGTACGGGATTTGCAATTACTTCAGCTTCAAAACCTTTGCTGAATTGCGTGCCATCCTGTACAGAAAGCACCGGGTTTACAGTAGATGGGCGTACAATGTCTTTTACCTTGATATCGTAGTAACTTACTGTACTGCTTAATTTACCATCAAACAGGTCTAATTTTACACCGCCTTCAATTTGATTGGCCTGTTCAGGCTTAAGTGGTTTATTGTTTTCGGTAGTACCGGTTTGGTTGTTAAAGCTGTTCTGGTAATTGGCAAATATTGATACGTGATCTTTTACCGGCTGATAAACCAAACCAAATTTTGGCGAAAATGCGGTTTGTTTAAAAGCTCCCGAAGTTTTTTGTGTTGTCGGGTCGTAGTTACCTTTATTGTCAAACCTGTCTACACGTACACCTGCCGATGCTATTAACTGATCGGTAATATTAAACACGTCTGATATGTAGGCGCTGTAAGTGTTTTGTTTATACATGGCCGGATAGGTAAAGCCAATAGCTCCTGATGCATAAATAGCATCCATGGCTGCTCCGTTAAAGTTATTATAGTTGTGGTTTCCTGTTGTCGATACTGTATCAAGCGTACTGCCGTAGAAATACTGCTGTGAGTTTTCTCTGAAGAAATCCAAACCACCAACAAACCTGTTACGGAACTTGCCTATTTTGAAATCGCCGTTAAAGTTTTGCTGAATCTCGATCATGTCATCCTTGCTGTTGCGGGTAGCCTGATCGTTACGTGATATGGAATCGCCCGGCATCAGGTAATAGTAAAGGCCGTGGCCATCTGAGTAGCTATGGGTAAAGCTCAGGTTGGTACGTGAGGTCCATGCGTTTGAGATCTTGTATTTTACTTCGCCGTAGATGTTCCTGTTTTGTGATATTTGGGTAAGACCATCGCCATGGTAGCTTTGCCTGTAATCAATATTTGATTTATCGGCACTATTGAAGCCTAACTGCTGAACTGTTTGTCCATAAGGGAAAAAGAAAATGGTTTTACCTACGTTTTTACCATAGGATAGTTCTGCATCAGCACTGATAGTTAACCTGTCGGTGGCTTTGTAAACGATGCTTGGGTCGATAACTACATTGCGCGAAAAACCATTGTTTTGAAAGCTGCCATCATGATTAAACGCGGTATTTAGCCGGAATAATACTTTTTTATCTTTATCGACAGGCGTATTGATATCGGCGCTGCCGCGATAAAAGCCAAAGTTTCCGCCCGACAGGCTTACTTCGCCGCCAAAGGTATCATAAGGTTTTTTGGTTACGCGGTTTATTAAACCACCGTATGATGTTAATGAACTGCCAAACAAAGTACCCGATGGGCCTTTGATGATCTCGATCCTTTCGACGTTTGCCGCGTCGATACTATTGGTAACATTACCGGCAATACCATTGCGCATGGTACTCTGTACTATAAAACCACGACTGTTATAGTAAGCGCCACCATCGCCACCGCGACCGGTTGCATCCCACATTTTTTGTAAACCGGGAGCATTCCTGAGTGCATCATCTACAGAAAAAGCTAATTGTTCCTGTATTAATTGGCTGCTAACCGTATTGTAAACCTGCGGATTTTCGAGGTTGGCCAAAGGCATTTTGGCTACATCTTCGCTGCGGGTACGTTTAAATTTGTTGGTTTTATTAGCATTGATATTTACCTCCTGTAAGCCGTGAATAGTATTATCAACACTGATAGCGGGAAGGTTAGTTGTTTGGCCTGCTGTTATGGTTACTGTTTTTTCCTGGCCTTTTGCACCAACTTCAGATATTACAAGCGTATAATTACCTTGAGGGGCTTTAATTTCAAACAGGCCGTTTTCGTCGGTTATGGTGCCAAATTTGGTGCCTTTAAGTACGATTGAGACATTTTCGGCAGGGTCATTTTTTGCAGTAATAACTTTGCCTTTAAGAGTGCCCCTTGTTTGCTGCGCAAAAGTTGGGATAGTGTTGATGAGTAGCAGGATTGCTAAAAATGAAAGCGAAAAGATCTTTTTAAAAGATGGTTGGGGTTGATTCATTTTATTTAGACTAAATATAAATAAGTGCCCAAAAGTAGTCACGCAAGTGTTATGATGCAAATTATTTATAATAAATCTAAATAGCGTTGTTTTATGTTCTGTAATACAGTAACTTACATTGCACTGTATTGTCCGGAAACTCATAGGTTTCCAAAATGGAAATAACTCAAAAGAGAAGAAAGGAAATACTTACGAAGTTTTAAAAACTTCGTAAGTATGGCTGGAAGAAAAGGGCGGAGCCTAAATATCCATCACTTCTTTTTTCTTTTTACTCTTCATCCGCTTTGGTACAAACTCCAGGATCTCAGCTTTTAAAGCCTCGATCATGCGGCGTTTTAAAAAGTTGCGTTGTATCACAATGCTTACCTCACGGGCGGGCTCGGGCGATTTAAAGTAGCGCACCTTATCCAATTGTTTTTCACTCAGTTCGGACAGGGCCAGCTCGGGCAATATGGTGGCGCCGTTATTTTGATCGACCATGCGTTTAAGGGTTTCAACGCTGCCGGTATTATATTCAAAATGCTGAAAACCTTTGGTCGATTTACGGCGTTGACAAATGTTAAGTACCTGCTCGCGCATGCAATGGCCTTCGTTCAGGATCCAGATCTCTTCCATATCTATATCATCCGGAACAATGTTTTTCTTTTTTGACAGCCTGCTGTTTTTGGATACATAGGCTACAAAGTTTTCATAGAACACAGGGATTTCGGTAAGATTGCTTTCATGCAGCGGGGTTGAAAGGATACCGCAATCAAGCATGCCCAGTTTTAACTGCTGGATGATCTCTTCAGTGGTTTGTTCCCATACAATCAGTTTTACCTGCGGATATTTTTCAATAAAGCCGTGAATGATTTTGGGTAATATATACGGCGAAACAGTAGGGATAATACCCACCCGCAATTCGCCCGAAAGCTCCTTTTGCCTGTCGGAAATGATCTCTTTGATCTTTTCGCTTTCAGATAACATGATGCGCGCCTGTGTAATTATTTCAATCCCTATTTCGGTAGGTACTACAGGTTGTTTGCTGCGGTCAAAAATCTTAACACCCAGGGTGTCTTCCAGTTTTTGCACCTGCATGCTCAATGTAGGTTGGGTTACGAAGCATTTTTCGGCTGCTGCAACAAAACTGCGGTAGGTATCAACCGCCACAATATACTCCAGTTGTGTAATAGTCATGTAATATAGATAAATACTATGCGAAGATAATAAATATTGATTTTTTCTATTGAAATATTTTCATGAGGTTTGAATTATCAAAACCAACTAAATATGGAAACAAATAAAAAGAAATTAACCACTGCATCAGGGAAGCCTTATGTGGAAAATGAGAACTCCATGACAGCCGGCCCCCGCGGACCGATCTTACTTCAGGATTTCATCCTGCACGAAAAGATGGCCCACTTTAACCGCGAAAGGATCCCGGAACGTGTGGTTCACGCAAAAGGATCTGGTGCTTATGGAACTTTTACAGTTACGCATGATATTTCAAAATATACCCGTGCCAAGATCTTTAACACAATAGGTAAGCAAACCAAATTGTTCCTGCGTTTTTCGACTGTAGGCGGCGAAAAAGGTTCGGCAGATACAGAACGTGACCCGCGTGGTTTTGCTATTAAATTTTATACCGAAGATGGGAACTGGGATTTGGTTGGTAACAACACCCCCGTGTTTTTTATAAAAGACCCTAAAAAATTTGGTGATTTCATCCACACCCAAAAACGCGACCCATATACTAACTGTAAAAGCGCTACCATGATGTGGGATTTTTGGTCGCTGAATCCTGAAAGTTTGCACCAGGTAACCATTTTAATGAGCGATCGCGGTACGCCTTACGGATATCGTCATATGGATGGCTTCGGCAGTCATACTTTTTCGTTCATTAATGCCAATAATGAAAGGTTTTGGGTTAAGTTCCATTTTAAAACCCAGCAGGGCATTAAAAACTTTACCGATGCCGAAGCCGCAGACATGCGCGGTAAAGCCCCCGATTTTGCGCAACATGACCTGTTAACTGCTATTGATAACGGCGATTTTCCTAAATGGTCGCTTAAAATACAGGTGATGCCTGAGGCTGATGCTAAAACATACCATATTAATCCGTTCGATTTAACTAAAGTATGGCCACATGCCGATTACCCGTTGATTGATGTAGGTGTATTAGAATTAAATGAAAACCCCGATAACTATTTTGCACATGTGGAGCAGGCTGCATTTGCACCGGCACACGTTATTGATGGTGTGGGTTACTCGCCCGATAAAATGCTGCAGGGGCGGATCCTGTCATACCCAGATGCGCACCGTTACCGTTTAGGCGGCAATTACGAGCAGATCCCGGTGAATAAATGCCCTTACCTGGTAAGCAATTATCAGCGCGATGGTCAGATGACCGTTAATGGTAACGGTGGTTCAAACCCTAATTACTTCCCTAACAGCTTTGACGATATTGAAGTTGACCAAAGCTACAAGGAACCTGCCTGGGATTTTGGAAGCTCAGTAGGTGATTGGTACGACCGTAACGCCGAAGGCGAAAATGATCATTACACCCAACCCGGAAACCTTTACCGCCTGATGGATGGCCAGCAAAAAAAGGATTTGATTGCCAACATCGTAAACTCGATGAGTGGCATTGAAGGCCCTAAAAAAGATATGATCGTTAACCGCCAGCTTTGCCACTGGTTCAGGGCCGATATCAATTTAGGTATGGCTGTTGCCAAAGGCCTGGAGCTTGACCTGGCCGAAACCATGAAGCAAATGCCCCAAAATGTTTAGCCCCTACAACTACTAATAAATAAGGGCGGGCATTATTGTCCGCCTTTTTTTGTTTTTATCCTTAGGGATTACAACGCGCAATTAAAAAATAATTTATCTCAGCATTTCGTTATATTTGATTTATGGGAGCAAAAGAGTTAACCTCCGAGTCTTTAAACGAGCAACAGGTGATGATGCTGAGGCTATTAAAAAAACCTTTGCCTGAAGCCGACTTTGCCCAAATAAGACGTCTTGCAGTTAAGCTTCTTTCTCAGCAATTGGATGAAGCAATTGAGGAATGGGAAAGTGGAAACAATATTACAGCCGAAACTTACGAACAATTAAGTAAGGTGCATTTTCGTAGTTCTTCCAAAAAGCATTGATGAACATTGTACTCGACTCAAATATTCTGTTAGTTGCGATAGGGAAAAAGAGTGAGTACCGACCCATATGGGAGGCTTTTATTGATGAAAAATATAATCTTATCATATCTGATGAGATTATTTATGAGTACGAAGAAATAATTCAGCTCCGTTCAGGCACCAAAGCAGCAGAAATAGTGCTCGAAATTTTTGTTGAAGCGGTTAATGTGATTAATCAAAAAGTATACTACTCGTGGAACTTAATCATCAGCGATCCGGATGATAATAAATTTTTTGACGTAGCCGTAGCCGCAAATGCTGATTATCTGGTTACTAATGATTCTCATTTTAACGTTGTAAAACAGCTCGCCTTTCCTTCTGTTAAGATAATTTCTGCTAACGAATTTTTGAATATTGTTAAGCGTCTTTAAGAACCGTGGTGGCCACCAATAATTTCTCTTAAAACAAATCCCATAAATCCTTACTTTAGGATATATGCTTCCTTTATTAATTGCCGAACAAATTCGCGAGGGCGATGCTTATACTATTGTTAATGAACCGATATCATCTGTCGACCTGATGGAGCGCGCCTCCAGGGCTTTTGTGGGCTGGTTTGCAAACCGTTTCCCCGATAAAAATGAGCCCATAACTTTTTATTGCGGAACCGGTAATAACGGAGGCGATGGCCTTGCCATAGCACGTATTTTGTGCGATCATCATTATAATAAGCTTTATGTTGTAATAGCCCGGTTTTCGGATAAGGCATCTGCCGATTTTAACCACAATTTTGAGAGGTTAAAGCAAACCTGCGTAACCATAACTGAACTTACAAAAGGCAGTGAAATCCCAGAGGATGACAGCCCGGTAATTATTGACGCGCTGCTTGGCAGTGGCTTAAACAAGCCGCTTAGCGGCGATTATGAACGGCTGGTTAAGTATATCAATGAACTTGAGCGCACAGTGGTTGCTGTTGATGTTCCTACAGGTTTCTTTTCGGAAGGTGAAGTACCTAAAGATACGATCGCCGTCAAAGCCGATCTTGTGATCACCTTTCAGCAGCCCAAGATCAATTTCCTGCTGCCCGAATCGGCACCTTATATCAATTGCTGGGAGTCGGTAAATATTGGTATCAGCGAAAAGTTTGTTCAGGGCCTGAATTCACCATACCAGTTTATTGAAGAAAAAGATATCAGGCAAATGCTGAAACCACGGCACCGTTTTAGTAATAAAGGAACATACGGTCATGCGTTGATTGTTGCAGGACAGGCAAAAACTATGGGAGCGGCATTATTAAGCTCATCAGCGGCGGCACATGCGGGGGCAGGGTTAACAACTGCCTGTATCCCCGAAAGTGGTTTAACAGCGCTTAATAGCTACCTGCCCGAAATTATGGCGATAGTAAGGAGCGGTACTGAATTGCCCGATATTGAATGGGATAAATTTAGCTCGATAGCTGTAGGGCCGGGCTTAGGAAAAGATGATGATGCTTTGGTATTGTTAAAAGCCATCATCAAAAACTATAAAAAGCCATTGGTTATTGATGCCGATGCCTTGAACCTGCTTTCCGAAAATCAGGAATTGTTAACACAATTGCCCGCAGGGAGTATTTTAACCCCGCACATGAAAGAGTTTGACAGGCTTTTTGGCGAACATACCAACTGGTGGCAGCGGCTGCAAACTGCAATAAAAAAGGCAAAGGAACTAAACCTATGCATCCTGCTTAAAAATGATTATACCATTGTTGCTACACCTGAGGGCACAGCTTATTTTAACTCGTCAGGAAATGCCGCTATGGCAAGCGGGGGAATGGGCGATGTGCTTACCGGTGTGATAACTGCGCTGCTTGGACAAAAGTACCCGCCGGAGCGGGCCTGCATTATTGGCGCTTATATTCATGGTAAGGCCGGAGATGAGCTGGCACTGCCCAGCCGGATGCATGTTGTTTTACCAGGTAAGCTTATCACGCAGCTGCCGGTTACCATGGCAAAGTTAAGAGCATAAAAAAACGGCTGCAAGTATTATACAGCCGTTTTAAATTAACTATTAACTGATCTTATAAAGAACTAAATACTCAAATCTGGGGGTTAGGATTTTTGGTTTTTTCTCTCGTTTATGTCCTAACTATTCATAAGACGTTTGCACGTACTTATTAGTTACAAAAAAACTAATAATTGGTTTTGGTTTTTGTTAAAAAAAAGTTAAATTATTAATCCCGTGTAGTTTAGGTTTACACGAAATATAAGTACCAAACGTATAAAAAGCAAAAAGCTTACATCGTTTTCGGAATAAATCTGAAAAAAATGTAAGCTTTTTGCTTTATGACAGCCCGGAGGCTGCTTTTTTATGGCTTTAGTATTTGCCGAGCACCACCATTTCTGACAATGTTGGACTTGCACTACCGCCTCTCGGCTCAAGTGTTACTGCGAAGGCATCGGCCGAGGCTATTGCTTTCATGTTCTTGAATCCGCTCGAATCGGCTGTTGCATCAAACACACCCAGGTCAACCGGTTTCCCGCCTACCAATGCCCAAAGCTGGTACTGGTGGGTTTGATCGTTTGCCGGTAGTTTAAGGCCTTCCATATCAATAACCACTTTTTGTTTAGATGGGCTAAAGGCCACGGTCATCATCGATTCAGGCGATTTGGCAGTACCTCTTAAGTGGATCAGTTTATATGAAGTATCTCTTAAAAGGTTAAGTTCGCTATCTTTTGCACTAACAGTGTTGCTAAAATGCTGGTTTTGGGCCTGCATTGCACTTAGCTGGGTATTTGTATCGTTAAGGCGGCTATAAAGATTATACAACGCCACTGCGCTTGCTAACAATAAAGCAAGGCATGCAGCAAATGCATATTTATAAAAATTGGTTTCTTTTTCTTTATCAGGCTGCATAACAACAACTTTTTCACGTTCTACGTGTGTTTGTGTTGGAAAGTTATTATCGTCGCCAAAATTGGTAAGTAAGCTGCCTAATATGCGGCTGCGTAAATGTTCTGATGGCTCGATGGCGTTTTCTTCAGCATACAGTTCCATTGAGCGCTCTATTTCATCCAGCTCGGCCTTAATAGCCGGATGCTTTGAAGCCATATCTTCAACCTGCAACTTTTCGGCCGGGGTAACATCCCCCAAAACGTAAAGTTCCAGTATCCCTGATTCTATATATGCTTTTAAATCTTCCACTTTCAATTAAAATGTTTTCTGAGTTCCTGGATAGCCATTCGTAACCGGGTTTTAATGGTACCCAGCGGAATGCCTAATTCTTCGGCGGCTTCCACGTGGGTATAACCTTTAAAATACACCAGCTCTATGATCAGCTTTTGTTCGGGTTTTAGCGTTTGCACTAAATCCTTAACGCCCATTAACTCAGGTTTGTAAACTGTGTTCCTTTGCTCGTCAATGAAAGTTACGTTATTTTCAATCTCCTGGTTTTTGTTTTGGTTCTTAAAATCTTTTGATCTGATTTTATCTATCGCAAGGTTGCGCGCGATATTAACCATCCAGGTAAATAAACGGCCTTTTTCAGTACTGTAGCTTGAAAAGGAATGCCAGATTTTTACAAAGGTTTCCTGTAAAACATCTTCGGCTATAGCGGTGTCATTTATTATGCGTGATATCACCCCGAATAACGAGGCCGAATACATATCATATAGCGCTTCTACGGCGATTTTTTCCCGGTGCTGCAATGATAGCACCAGCTCTTCTTCCGATAGCGATATTTTTCGTTTTTTACTCAACGTGGTGAAGATATAAAGGAATTATCACATTTCAAACAGATGTTTTTCTGCATGATAGGATGAGCGAACCAGCGGGCCGCTTTCCACATATCTAAAACCCTTATCCAGTCCAAATTGTTTGTAACGGGCAAACTGGTCGGGATGGATCCAGTCTATAACCGGGTGGTGGTTACGTGTTGGTTGTAAATACTGTCCCAGCGTAAGGATGTGTACACCTGCGGCAAGCAGGTCGTCCATGGCTTCCAGAACATCTTCTTCTGTTTCGCCCAAACCAAGCATAATGCCCGATTTTGTGCGTAAGCCTGCTTCTGAAATATGTTTCAATGCTTCAAGGCTGCGATCATATTTTGCCTGGATCCGCACTTCTTTAGTGAGGCGCCTAACTGTTTCGAGGTTATGTGAAACTACTTCGGGCCTGGTTTCCAAAACACGGGCAAGGTTATCCCAGTTGCCTTTAAAATCGGGCAGCAGGGTTTCTAAAGTAGTATCGGGGCTTTCACGGCGGATGGCATTGATGGTTTCAGCCCAGATGATGGAGCCACCGTCTTTCAGGTCGTCGCGATCAACAGAGGTGATAACGCAATGTTTTACCTGCATCAGTTTTACGGAGGTGGCTACGCGGTTTGGCTCATCAACATCAACAGCTAAAGGCCTGCCGGTTGCAACAGCGCAAAACGAGCACGAACGGGTACAGATATTACCCAGGATCATGAAAGTAGCAGTGCCGGCCCCCCAGCACTCGCCCATATTAGGGCAATTACCACTTTCGCATATAGTGTGCAGCTTGTGAGTATCAACCAGGCTGCGTACGTGAGCATATTCTTTTCCTGTAGGAAGCTTAACCCTAAGCCAATCGGGCTTGCGTACAGGCTGGCTAACAGCAGGAACTACCGGCAATTCAATCATGGTACAAATGTAGTTAAAAACTGAATATTATTAGTTCATGGTGGATGGTTCATAGTTCATAGTCGCCCGGATTATTGCAAAACGATTATCATTTATAACAATATGGGGAGGTTCATCAGTTTTCTCTAAAAACCATGAACCATTATCTATGAACCATGAACTAAAAGACTAATTCAGCACTTCTAAAGTTTCATCAACAGAGATCCCGCTGTGCGATTGGTCAAGAATGCATTCGCCATTTTTAATGAGTAATAATTGTGGCGATTCATGGTGTACCTGAAACAATTGCGCTACCTGGCCTGACAGGTCGCGGTATTTGATCAGGTCTAAAAAATAAAGGGATATATTTTCGGGAAGATTATCCCAGTCAAGCTCAAAACGTCTTTTTGCCATCATGCTGATGGAGCAACGTGTACTATGTTTAAATATAAGGCTATAGCCTTCTTGTTGTTTGATCGCCATAAGCTGATCGGCCGTCTCCAACGAAATCCAGTTCATATTATTATATAGTTAAAATGCTATAACGTAATTATAACACAAAAACTGTGTAATGTGTTTAAGCAGGTTTAAAAATGACAATTAACTGTTAACGACCAGTTTTGGGATATGAGCCGTAAGCCGGGCATAATTTATTTGAGCAAGATGATACTGTTGCAACTGCCGCAGCTATAAGTGCTATGTAAACTAATTTTTTCATGTTGAGCTAAAATTAATTGCTTTAACGGGTTTTAACTGTTTAATGTTTCAGCAAGGGCCGCCATTTTGATAGCAGTGATAGCTGCTTCATCGCCTTTGTTGCCATGTTTGCCGCCCGCCCTGTCAATAGCCTGTTGCTGATTATCAGTAGTTAATACACCAAATATAACAGGTTTTGAGTATTTTATGGCAACATTGCTTACTCCGTTTGCTACTGCGTTGCAAATAAAATCAAAATGCCTTGTTTCGCCCTGTATTACACAGCCCAGGCAAATTACCGCATCGAAACCACCTTTTTTTAATAATAGCTCTGCTCCTGATGTAAGCTCAAAGCTGCCGGGTACCTGGTATGAAAAAATGTTTTCGGCCAGTGCGCCGTTACTTACCAGGCTTTGGTATGCGCCCTGGTAAAGTGCATTGGTAATTTCGGCATTCCATTCGGCTACAACTATACCGAAGCGGTACGGTGCTGCTGATGGTATTTCGGTATTCGAAAAGTCGGAAAGGTTTTTAAGCTGTGTAGCCATAGATATTTCGGATTTGGGAATTTCGATTTCGGATATTTTTTATTTCGAATTTCGGAGGTTCGATTTCGGATCTGTTAAGCGCTGTGATCGATGATCAAAATCTGCTTATAAAAAAAATCGATTCCGGATTTAAAGGTATTTAAAACCCGATAAATCCGAAATCGAAATTCTCAAATCCGAAATAAATTATTGTTTCGCTTCAGCGCGGGCTATATATTCGTCGATATTTCGAGCCTCGTCGCTTTCAGGATATTCAGTTTTTATTCTTTTATATGCTTCAGCAGCGTCTTTGTTGTTTTTCTGAGCCTCGTAAGCTAAACCTAATTTTTTAAGGTAAAGCGGCGATAAAAATTTATTCTTTGCTTTATCAGCAGCTTTGCTGAAATAGGTTTCTGCTTTTTCGTAATCTTTCAATTCTACGTAAGCATCGCCGGTGCTGCCAAAAGCTTCGGCTGCCAGCATGCTATCATCACCGCGGTAATTGGTAAGGTTGTCAATAGCTTTACGGTAATCACCTTTGTTTAAATAAGCTGTACCCAAGTAAAAATAAGCAAGGTTTGCAGCTTTGGTATTGCTGTAATCGCTGATGATTTTTTCAAAACCCGGGAAACCGGCATCACCTTTAATGGCTTTGTCCCAGTTTTTTTGCTGCCAAAAATCCTGTGCTTTATACATTTGGTTAGTGGCAGTAACTTCACGCGGACCTAAGTATAATTTTAAGTAAATGAAATAGATAGCTATAAGGGCAATAATGGCCCCTACAATAAATAATAAGCTTTTTTGATTCTCACGCACAAATTTGCCACTCTGACCAAAATTGTTTTCTGGTGCTGCAACTTTGATGTTAGCCTGGGTTTTTGACATTGTTGTTCTAAAATTAAGTTTGCAAAAATACGGTTTTCAAATTTACTGGCAATACCTTTTGTATTAAATAATTAAAGAAGGGTGAGCGGTTGATTGAGTTGATCAGGTGAGTAGTGAAAATCTGCTAAAAGGCCATGCTTTAATCAAGCTAAATCATTTGCTAATCAACCTAAATAAGCCGCTTTTCGCAAAATACACCAACCATTCACCTAATAAACTCAATCAACCACTCACCCAAAAAACAACCACTCACCAAAAAACACTAACTTTGCCATCCCATGCACCTGCAACAGCTGTCAGTTATCAACTTTAAAAATTACGATGAGGCCGAACTGGTTTTCAGCGAGGGGGTTAACGCTTTTACCGGAAACAATGGTGCGGGCAAAACCAATTTGCTCGATGCTATTCATTACCTGTCGTTATGCAAAAGTTACTTTAACCCGATAGACAGCCAGCAGATTAAGCAGGGTGCCGATTTTTTTATTGTTACCGGCGTATTTAATAAGAATGATCAGCCCGAGGCTGTCGCCTGCTCGGTAAAGCGCAATCAAAAAAAGCAGTTTAAACGCAATAAAAAAGACTACCAGCGCCTGGCCGATCATATCGGGCTGTTGCCGCTGGTAATGATCTCGCCAAATGATACCAGTATCATTACCGAAGGGAGCGAAGAGCGGCGCAAGTTTATTGATAATGTAATATCGCAAACAGATAATCATTATTTAGATGAGCTGATCACTTATAACAAGATCCTCACCAACCGCAACGCGCTTTTAAAACAAGTGGCTGATACGGGGCGATATGATGCCGGGTTGTTTGAAGTAATTGATGAGCAGCTGAACGCTTCAGGTAATCGCATTTTTGAAAGGCGCAGGGATTTCATGGAGGGGTTTGTTGCTATTTTTAATAAGCATTACGATTTTTTGAGCGATAATGCCGAGCGTGTTGAGCTGGTATATGAATCGCAATTGCTGGGAGATGATTTTGACAGTTTATTAAAGAAGAGCTTTGACCGGGATAAAGTGCTGGAACGTACGACAGCCGGGATTCATAAAGATGACCTGCAATTCAATATTCACGGTATGGCCATGAAAAAATTCGGATCGCAGGGACAGCAAAAATCATTTTTAATTGCGCTTAAGCTTGCGCAGTATACTTTCCTGTATCAGCAAAAAGGATTTAAGCCCTTGCTTTTGCTTGATGATATTTTTGATAAGCTTGATGACGGGCGGGTTACCAAATTAATGCAGATGGTATCAAATAATGATTTCGGGCAGGTTTTTATAACTGATACCGGGGTAGAACGTGTTGAAAGTGTTTTTAATAAAATAGGGGTAGCTGTTAAACTATTTAAAGTAAAGGGAGGAGCGATTGATGCGTAAAACTAACGACAAAACACTTAAAGAGGCCATTGAGCAAATGCTTAATGTGTATAAGATCAAACGGCGTTTTGATGAAACGGGCGTTATTACGGCCTGGCCAAACCTGGTAGGCAAATCGGTAGCTAACCGTACTAAAGAGTTATTTGTGCGCGATAAAAAATTATTCCTGCGGATAGAATCATCCGTAATAAAAAACGAACTGATGCTGATGCGCAGCCAGATAATTGAAAAAATAAACAATGAAGCTAAAAGTGTGCTTGTTGAAGAGATTATCTTCCTCTAAACATGCGTAAACCGTGTTGCCTTAATTTAAGGTCGTCGGTAAGCTTTGAATAAGCAAGGATGAACAGGCCTGGAATAGTGAAGGCAAGTTGCGCTTCGGGGTGTGTCCTGTAAAGCATAATCGAACCAATAACCAACAATACCAATATTAGTACGTAAAATATGTATTTGAATAGTGGTTTCATGTTGTGTGATATTATCGGTTTGTCAATTATGTAATATAGTTCAGGTGCGGATGTAAAGTTAAAAAAAATGTAACCATAATTGCAAGAAAAACGTAAACATTTCGGGTGTAACCCGCTGGTTGCCTGATTGCACCCGAAATGAGCTTACTTAAAACCTTTCAAAAGCCGAGAAAAAGAAGTTTCCTTCAATGTCGGCATTGTCGTCAGAGTCTGAACCGTGAACGGCATTTTCGCCAATTGACCTTGCATACAGGTTACGGATGGTACCTTCAGCAGCATCAGCAGGGTTAGTAGCGCCAATCAGTTTGCGGAAATCGGCAATAGCGTTGTCTTTTTCAAGGATAGCTGCCACAATAGGACCTGATGACATAAATTCAACCAATCCGTTATAAAAAGGACGCTCTTTATGCACTTCGTAAAACTGTCCGGCTTTTTCGGCAGATAATTTAGTGTATTTAAGGGCAATAATTTTAAAACCGTTTTTGGTTATAATGTCTAAAATAGCACCGATATGACCGTCAGCAACAGCATCAGGCTTTATCATGGTAAATGTTCTGTTGGTTTTCATTGAAATAATTGTTTCTTTTTTGGGTTATTAATAGACTAAATGCCTTTTTTGGGTCAACTTTAAACCACAAGTTTGTTAATAGCTTGGGTGATATTTAAAATTTGCGGCAAAAATAGGCTTTTGTAACTGTAAGATAAAGCTTTTTGAATTAAATTAGATGGTTTGTATTTGATTAATTTATTTAGCTTTGCAACTCTTTTTTAAGAATTGATGTTTGATTTAGCTTCGCTTACTGACCTTTTAACGCAGCCTCAAAAGATAGTGATCACAACCCATCATAAACCTGATGGTGATGCTATGGGGTCGTCATTAGGCTTATATAATTATTTGATACAGCAGGGCCATCATGCCAGGGTTATTGCCCCTACAGATTACCCTGACTTTTTAAGTTGGCTGCCCGGTAATGAGGATGTTATTATATATACCGAGCACCGCGAAGAGGCTGCCGCCCTGATAGCCGATGCGAAACTTATATTTTGCCTTGACTTTAATGCCCTGAGCCGTATCAACGATATGGGTGAATTAGTTGGCGGAAGCAGCGCTTACAAGATCATGATCGATCATCACCTGGAACCTGCCGACTTTGACGATTACAGGCACTGGGATATCAACGCCTGCGCTACCGCGCAATTGGTGTATGATTTTATTGTAAACGAATTGCACCATAAAGAGCTTGTAAATAAGGATGTGGCAACCTGTCTTTATACAGGCATCATGACCGATTCGGCTTCATTCAGGCTTCCAAACACTACATCAACAGTTCACCGCATAGTTGCCGATTTAATAGATGCCGGTGCTGTTAACTGGCGCATTCATGAGCTGGTATACAATAGCGCATCCGAAAACAGGTTACGCTTTTTGGGCCATTGCCTGGCTAATTGCCTGGAAGTACTGCCCGAATTTAATACAGCTATTATTGCAGTTAGCAAGCAGGACCTGGAACGGTTTGATGTTGAAACCGGTGATACAGAAGGTGTGGTAAATTATGCACTATCGATGGCAAACGTACGTTTGGCTGCCTTTATAGTTGAACGCAGCGACAGGGTAAAACTTTCGTTACGCTCAAAAGGGGAGTTCCCGGCTAACGAGATTTGCAAAAAATACTTTAATGGCGGCGGTCACCGCAATGCGGCCGGTGGTCATTCCGAAAACAGCCTTGAGCAGGTTGTACAACAATTTAAACAAATTTTACCTGAATATAAAAAACTATTAATACAGTAAAAAAGTAATGATGAAAAGAAAACTGATGTTTCTGTCACTTGCGGCTATTGGATTTGCAAGTTGCAACGGTGGGTTTAAGCAGGGCGAAGGCGGCTTGCTTTATAATATCCACACTTCAAAAGGCAATCCCAAAGTTAAGGAAGGTGACTTTATGACACTGAACATGATCCTTAAAACTGATAAAGATTCAATTATCAATAACTCATATGATAATGGCCAGCCTATACCAACGCTGATGCCTAAACCTCAGATGAAAGGTGATATTGTTTCAGGGTTGAGCTTATTGGGCGAAGGTGATAGCGCTACATTCAAAATTGCAGCCGATTCGGTATTTAAAGGTGGTCAGCAACGCCCGCCGGGTTTTAAAGGTAAATACCTGGTTTATACAATTAAAATTGAAAAGGTTATTGCCAAAGGCGCTCTTAACGAAACTGTTTTCCGCGATCGTGTTACCCAGTACATGAAAGGTCAAACTGATGCCCTTAAAGGTAAAGAGCCCGCTAAGATCAAAGGTTATTTAGATACTCATAAAGACCTGAAATTTGTAACAACAACTTCAGGCTTAAACTATGCAGTTACTACACCAGGCAGCGGTGCAAACGTAGCAGTAGGTGATACAGCCGTAATTAACTATACTTTGAGGCTTGTTACCGGCAAGGTTTTGGAAACAAGTGTTAAAGCTGTAGCTGTAAAAGAAAAAATGCAGATCAACCCAATGAACCCTTATCAGCCTATCCGTATCCCGGTAGGTGAAAGCAAAGTGATCAAAGGTTGGGATGAAGCTTTCCAATTGTTTAATAAAGGTACCAAAGCAGTGTTGGTTGTTCCATCAGCATTAGGTTATGGCGATCAGGGCAGCCCGCAAATGCAGCCTTACACACCGCTTGTGTTTGAAGTTGAGCTGGTTGATATCGTTCATCCAAATCCAAACGCACCGAAACCGGTTATGCCGCAAATGCAAATGCCAACTCCGGCAACAAAATAATTATACTATTTTACAAGGCCTTTCCTGCACCCGCAGGAAAGGCTTTTTTATTTATAGCTTATGAAAAAGTACATTCTTTATTTTATAGCATCTTTACTAACTGTCTCGGCATTGACAGCCAGTGCACAAACAGGTGGTGTAAAAAAACATACGGCTGCAGCCAAAAGTGGTGCTGTAAAAAAGCCTGCCATCGTGAAAAAGAGTGTCACACCTCCCCAGGTTGCTGGCATGCTTAAAACTTCTAAAGGTTCTTTTTATAAGATCTACACTGCAAATCCGGGTGCAAAGCCAAAGATCAGCGATGTGATCACCTTTAACTTTATCCAGAAAACAGGTAAAGATTCTGTGCTTTACAGCAGCTATACTGCAGGTCATCCTGCACAGGCACAGATCCAACCGTCACGCGCTTTGGGCGATATGATGGATGTGTTCCCTCTGCTTGCCGCTAAAGACAGCGCATTGGTAAAAATCCCTACCGATTCGATATTTAAAGGCCATGAAGAAGCCCGCCCGCCATTTTTTCCGAAAGGCAGTTTCCTGACTTTTGTTTTAAAGATGGAAAAGATACAATCCATAAATGAAGCTATGGCCGAAAGGAATGCCGCCATGGAAAAACAAAAACAAGCTGAAGTTGCCGCAGCCAATGAGTACGTAACTGCTCACGGTCTTAAAACCACAACTACAGCCTCGGGTCTGCAATACATGATCACAAGTCCGTCGGATAAATATAAACCGGTAAACGGTGATACAGTGCTGGTAAATTATACCGGCAAATTGCTCAACGGAAAAGTGTTTGACAGCAGCATTGAGGCTAATGCCAAGGCTGCAGGTTTAGATCAACCAGGCCGTCCTTATGAACCTATCAGCGTTGTTATTGGCGAGGGGCGGGTTATACCGGGTTGGGAAGAAGGCTTGCTTTTAATGAACGAGGGTTCAAAAGCCACTTTCGTTATCCCATCAGGCCTTGGTTACGGGGAGCGGGGTTCGGGCGCTATTCCGCCAAACAGCACCTTGTTATTTGATATTGAAATGGTAAAAGTAAAACCTGCCAAAAAAACCAATTAGTAGTATTGAAAATATATGATAATCAACCTCCTGCCTTAAAAGCAGGAGGTTTTTTGTTTATAAGGCGCAATTTTAAATTAATTGGGGGGATACTTTACCGCTATAAATTCGTTATTAAGTATCCAAGGTTTATTTTTGCAGCATGGTTTTAACCGACACGCACACCCATCTATACTACGAAACCATTACTGACAAACGCACGGCGTTAATGCAGCGTTGTATCGATAATAACATTACCCGCTTGTTTTTACCAAATGTTGATGCAGCTTCCGTACCACTGGTTTATGATTTGGTGAATGAGTATCCTCAATATTGCTACCCGATGCTGGGCTTACATCCCTGCGATGTAAAGGAAAATTGGGAAGACGAACTTTCGGCCATTATGAATGCCCATCAGCAGAATAAGATCTATGCCATTGGTGAGATTGGTATTGACCTGTATTGGGATAAAACGCATTTAAAAGAACAGGTGGATGCTTTTGTAAAGCAGATTAACTGGGCCAAAAGCCTTGACCTGGCAATTGTGATCCATTGCCGCGATGCTTTTGACGAGGTGTACGAGGTATTGCAGCAGGAAGCTGATGAAAAGCTGCGCGGCATTTTTCATTGTTTTGGCGGCACGGTTGAGCAGGCCCAAAAAGTGATCGACCTTAATTTTTACCTCGGGATAGGTGGCATTGTAACCTATAAAAACTCGGGACTTGAGAAGGTAATACCGGAAATTGACTTAAAGCATATAGTTTTAGAAACAGATTCTCCGTACCTTACGCCCGTTCCGTTCAGGGGTAAACCTAATGAAAGCTCATACCTGGTGTTTATTGCCCAAAAGGTAGCAGAGCTTCACCAAACAAGCATTGAGAAAGTGGCTGAGGTCACTACCGAAAATTCCAGGCTTGTGTTCGGAATTTAAAATTGTTTAATATTTATTACAACATAAACCTTAATTAATGAGCCAAATTTTGATCATTTATACCGGAGGGACAATAGGTATGATGAGTGATCCGGTTACAAAGGTGCTCAAGCCTATCAATTTTGAGCAAATAATGGATAATGTGCCCGAGCTTGAAAAGCTTAACTGCCGTATTAAGGTACACTCGTTTGAAGAGATCATAGATTCATCAAACATGAACCCCGAGATCTGGAGCGAACTGGCTGGTTTAATCCAGTCAAACTACCATGATAACGATGGTTTTGTGATTTTACACGGCTCGGATACAATGGCTTATACTGCATCTGCACTGAGCTTTATGTTAGAGAACTTAGGCAAGCCCATCATTTTCACGGGCTCGCAATTGCCTATAAGCGCCATCCGTACCGATGCAAAGGAAAACCTGATGACGGCAATTGAAATTGCCAAAGCTAAAAAGAACGATCGTGCCCGCGTGCCCGAGGTTTGTATTTATTTTGATTATAAACTTTTCCGCGGTAACAGGGCTTTTAAATATAATTCATCCAAATTTGAGGCTTTCCGCTCGCCAAACTATCCTATTTTGGCCGAATCTGGCGTGCATTTACGCTTTAGTGTAAACGATATCAGGCAGCCTGAAGATGAAAGCTCGCTGATAGTGCACAACAACCTGGTGAGTGATGTTGGTGTATTGAAATTGTACCCGGGCATAAGCCCTAAAGTAGTAGAGAACATTTTAAGTGCAGATGTACGGGGTATAGTAATGGAAACCTTTGGTGCTGGCAATACCACAACCGATGCCTGGTTTATCGATCTGCTTAAAAATGCTGTGGACAGGGGTAAAGTGATCCTTGATATTTCGCAATGTAAGGTTGGTACTGTTGAGCTTGGCCGTTACGAAACCAGCAAGCACCTTAAAGATATCGGCATTGCCAACGGCTATGATATGACCTTTGAATCGGCTGTAACCAAAATGATGTACCTGCTTGGCCAAAGCGATGACCCGCTGCAGGTGAAAGAATGGCTGGAAACAGATTTGAGGGGCGAGATTACGGTATCATGAACTTTATAAAGTGATGCTGATAGCCTGATTAAAAGTAGGTTTTTAAAATAGCATAATAAAACCGTTATTGCAAGGTACGAAGCAATCCCAAACTATACAGAGCGGCTCTGCAGATCGGGGATTGCTTCGTACCCCGCAATGACGCTTTTGTTTTAACGGCTGTTAGCGGAGCATTATTGGGGATTATTCCTCCGGGTTAAACATCGCCACCAAATTCCTTAACCCATCAGCCGAATGCAATGAATCCGTTTGCTCCAATGTCATGGCCGCGGTTTCTGATGCCCTTGTGCGCATCTGTTTTTCATAGGCTTCAATTGCATCATGTGTATCGGCATAATCATCACTAAGCAGGCATTGGGCCAGTTCCAAAGCATCGAACATAGCCATGTTTACGCCTTCGCCGGCATAGGGTGGCATCAGGTGAGCGGCATCGCCAAGCATGGTAAGGTTTGGTAAAGCTTCCCAGGTTTGATCTAAAGGCATACAATATTGCGGTCGGGGTATAAATACAGGTTCGGCGTTTTCAAACAGTTCATCCCAGATGCTATCCCAGCCAGCAAACTCCTGTTTAAACCAGGCAAATACCTGCGCTTTATCCCTGAAATCAATTCCGCTATCCTGCAACCACGATTCGGACGATTTAATACCTGCATAAAATACCAGGCTGCCATCACCTTTTGAGCTTACTATGAGTGTTTTTTCATCGCCCATGGCAAATATTTTACCATCGTTCAAAAGTTCATGGATCCGGGGGCTTGCCTTTTCCGAATTATAAACTGCGCCCTCTATCACACTTACACCAGCATAAAAAGGTTTAATAGGAGTAATATACGGGCGGATCCTGGAATTGGCACCGTCTGCTGCTATCACCACATCGACCCAGGCGATTGTGCCATTTTTAAACTCCAATTTAATTGTGCCATCCTGTTCGCCGAGCGCTACAAATTGACTATCCCAAACAACCGTGTCGGGCTGTAGAGATTCGAGCAGGATTTTCCTTAACGGCCCACGATCAATTTCGGGACGGTTATAAGAACCTCCATCGGCACCATGTTCATCAAGTACAATGTTGCCATGTTTATCTACAACGCGGAGCTTGTCGGCGCCGGGACGGTAGTTGGCGTTAAATGCATCCATCAAACCGGCCACTTCGAGCGCTTTTAATCCGGATTCTTCATGCAGATCAAGCGTAGCGCCCTGCACCCGCACATCCCGGTTCAGGTCGCGTTCGTAAACCTTTACGCTGGCGCCGTTCATTTGTAAGATCCGGGCAAGGGTTAGCCCGCCGGGGCCGCCGCCTACAATAGCTATGTTTTTGTTTTTAATTGCTTTCATGTTGTTAATTATTTCATTATTCCTTTTATTACCGCATCGCAGCAGGTTGCAATTACTTCATCGGTAATAATCTGTACAGGCCTGTCGGCGTGATCAAAAAACTCGTTTACCAAATCAAGCATCGGAGAGAACAATAATGCCCGCTGCACGTCAAAAGGAAGATTGAGAATGATCCCCGCCTTTACTTTAGCCTCCATAAACTGATGGATAGGCGCAAAAAACTGCCCCTGCCTGATATTTTGCTTTTGATAAGCCTTATTTAACAGCGGTGAGGATTTGCCATACAGGATCAGCGCGAAGTGTGTACGGTTGTTTGTTAAATATTGAAAACCGTTATGCCAGAGTTTTTTTACCCCGGTTTCAAAATCCATCTCCGTATCGAAGTCTTTTAATATGGCAGCTTCATAAGCCCCTAAAACTTCAGTAATGAAAAGCTTGATCAGCAGATCGTCCTTATCCTCGTATTTAATATAAATGGTACGGGGAGATACATTAGCCGCTTTAGCCAGCTTTTGCATACTCAGGTTTTCCAGGCCTTCACTGGCGATGATATCCAGGGCAATGGTGCGGATGGCTTGTTCTTTTTCTAAATTCTTTGGCCTCATAATGTGAGTAATTTGAATCTCGATACAATTATAAGTAAATGTTTATTTACTTATAATTGTTTTTTGAAATTATGACAATTGGGTTGGAAGACGCGAAAGGTTTATATCAATTGTGTACGATTTATTTAAGCACGCAAAGACGCGAAGGCGCTAAGAAAAAACTTTGCGTCTTCGCGCCTTTGCGAGAAAATAGCTTAAAAGGAGAGGATTAGTAACAGTTATTTAAACTATGTGCTTATAGCAGTGAGAGTGAAGAAGAGGCGCGCTCCTCATGCTCCAGTTTTAAATTTATCGTGGAAGTGAGTGAGGTAACTATTAAGTAAATATGTACTATGTCAACAATCAAAAAAACGAGAGACACGGAAATAGGATATGGTCGTGCCATCTTAAGTAATGATATCAAAGATCATTCTAATGCCCCTTTTGTTGTGAACAAAGTAGAAAAGGCGAAAGAGTTTCTAAAAAAACGGGATTGCCGGGTAAGTTATCTAAATAGTATACTCCCATTATTCCACCTCCAATTCTCTTGGGAATCTCTTAAACACCTCATCAAACTTCAGATCAGGATATTGCGCACTCGCCTTATCCATAATAAATTTTAACTGTTCGTACTCAAACCCGGCTATCTGCTGGTTTTCCCATTTCTTTTCGCCGGAAGCATAGGGGATCAGCCATTTTACAGCAGCCTTCATTCCCCGGCCATCAGCAGTCTGCTGATGCCACAGATCGATATTTACATGCCCTGCCAGTATTGCCAGCTGGCACCAGGCATACAGGTTCATGTTCACATAATCCCATGATTTGGTGCGGGCCAGTTCAAGGGGCTGGGCACCTTCGGGTGTAAACTGTTTTTCGATCCGGGCTATAGTAGTATTTTGAAGCAATAGTACAGCCGTTTTCTTATCTCCCGTAAAAAGCGAATAATCAATGAGCTGTACATCATAATAGGAACCATGGTTATTGAGTTGTGAATGTTCGTCTTTACCATTAGGGCTGGTTTGCAGCCAGCCGGCAAAAGCTTTGAACCAATCTTTAATATTGTTTACCAATTTAGCGTCAAAAGCACTGCTGCCGTTCAACATGGCAATGGCATCGGGGATGACAGTTAGTTCACGGCTTTCAATAATACCAATACCCCGCCCATCATTTAATCCCGGAATGTATTGCGCATAGTTTAAGTTGGGGTTCATGCGGGTAGGTGGATCAATAAACCATGTTTGCAGTAAGGTTTTGGCCTTCACAGCATATTTTTCGTTGCCTGTATAGTAGTAAGCAAATGCCAATTGCTTTACGGCCGAACACATGTCGCCGAGTTGGCTGCGGTCGTGCAATAAATAAATTTCCGGGTTACGCTCGCCGTCTTTGCGGATATAGGGCAGGCCGTTTGGTTTTGCTGGATCGGCCCACCAGTAGGGGGCCTGGCTCACATAGTCGTGCTTATCGTTGTTGGGCGCTGTTTTGGTTTTATTGAAAGTAACGGAATATGGGCCTTTGGTAAGCGCGCTGTCCGCCCGCCCGATAATGGTGTTAATTTTTGCGGATGCTTCTTTATCTCCCTGTTTTAATAGCTCTTTCGATTTGGCTAACAATTGCTCATCAACCAACAGGAAGCCGGTTTTTTGCTGCGCGAAGGATGAGTTATTGAACATGACAAATAGCAAAAGCAACAGGGCAGATAGTTTTTTGAATTTCATAAGATAGGGCAAGGCCTGGTTTGCCTTACTTATGCTAAAATATCCTTTTATTAATTATCATCATAAAGCTATCTTTAAATTTTTCGCTTACGGGGATATGTTTATCGGCGATATAGATATGGTTATCCTGAATTTTTACCAGTTGTTTGGTGTTTACAATATAGGAGTTGTGTACCCGTACAAAGGGGGGCGAAAGCTGTTCTTCAATATCTTTTAAACGGCGATAAATAAGTAATTGTTCCTGGGCGGTTACCAGCCTTACATATTCCTTTTCGCCTTCAAAGTATAAGATCTCGTCAAGCAGGATCCGGCGTAATACCTTGCCCGATTTTACAAAGAAATAGCCCTCATCAGTAGTTGGGGGTTGCTGTATCACAGGAGCAGGCTTAACAAAATAAGCTTCTATTTTTTGCATAGCCGCCAGGAAACGTTTCAGGGTGATCGGTTTCAGCAGGTAATCGATAGTTTGGTAGGTATAGCTCTCGGCTGCATACTCCGAATAGGCGGTGGTGAATACAATTTTGGTTTGCGGTGGCAGCAGGCCTGCCAGTTCCATGCCCGTTAGCTGCGGCATGTTGATATCCAAAAAAATAAAATCAACCTTATGGTTTTTCAAAAAGGCAAGCGCCTCAAGCGCGTTATAGCATTTTGCTTTAAGCTGCCATTGGGTACTTTGCTGCACCAGGATCTCGAGCAGGTTAACCGCATTGGGTTCGTCATCAATTATGATACAGCTTAAGTTCATGCTATCGGGATCTTTAAATATGCGGCAAAGGTGTTGTTGCTTTTATCAATTTTGAGGTCAAAGTTTGAACCATACAGCATGGTTAGCCTTTTAGTTAAATTAACAATACCAAAGCCGGTGGTACGCTTGCCGGCCATTTCGGTATGGATGGCATTATTGGTTTTAAAAAACAGGTAGCCATCCTGTTGAACCAAAGAGATGCCGATGAGGTTTTGCTCGCTCGATTTATCGATACCATGCTTAAAAATATTCTCCACAAAAGTCATGAGCAGCATAGGTGGAATCCGGAGATCTGAATTGAAATTCTTTTCAAAAAATACCACCACCTCATGCCTGATCCTGATTTTTTCTAACGCGATATAATTTTCAATAAACTGCACTTCGGTGCCGATAGCCACATCATCCTTGGGGCTTTCATCAACAAAATAGCGCATAATATCCGAAAGCCGCTCAATCAAAGCCGCTGTGCGGGGCGCTTCGCGATAAGCCTCGTAATAAATGTTGTTAAGCGTGTTGAATAAAAAGTGCGGCTGCACCTGTGATTTAAGCAGGTTTAGCTCGGCCTGGCTTTTTTGAATGATGATCTCTTCGGTTTGTTGTTTTAGCTTGAAGTATTCTAACGCTATCCGGAAAATGAGGCTCATCATATAAATAAGTACTCCGCCCGAAACATAATTAATGATAGCTTTTAAACTGATCTCCTCCGGTGTTTTTGCAAAGAATGTATTATAAAGGAATAAGGTAGTATACCCACGGAGCACGCCTGTTGCTGCTACAAATAAAATCACCAGCAGCACATACCAAACATATTTGCCCTTTTGATAAAACAGCGGGTATAGTACCTGGATATTCCCATATATCATAATGGCATAAAAGGAGGTGGTTACACTGGCATAGATAGCCGATTCGGCCGCGCCATCCATCGGCAAATAAGAAAAAAACAGGAGCAGGAACACTGATACCCATACCAAAAGCTGGAGTTGTTTAATAGTTGGCCGGGTTTTAAATAATTGCATTTTTAAAATTACTAAGCTTTTTGTTTGTTGATGCCGGTTTTAAATCATTGCCGGTATTTATTCAATAAATGGCTCTAAATGTTCAATAAGCCGGGCTGCCGGTGCATTATTGAATAAATACAGGATTAGGCTAAAAAGAACGGAGCATTGGTTTAACTGATTTTACCGGGCGATTGATAAAGGGCAGCTTTGAACTGTTAACAGAAATTATCCTTATCAAACAATCAAATTATCATGAAAACCGAACACTTAGCCGAAAAAATAGTAGCCATAAGCCTCAGCCTTTTACTGCTGCTATCGCATACGCCCAAAGTATTTGCCCAAACCGATACCATCCGCGTAAAAGACAAGCGCCTGCTTACATCAGCACTTAAACCCGGGTTAAAACAGTACCTCGTGTATTTTCAAAATACAAAAGACAACCGCAGTCTGAAATTTTGGCTTTGGCTGCGCGATATCAACCTCGAAACCCGCAACGGCGAAAAGGTATTTACCGTAACCCAGCACTGGTATGGCAGCGATAGTTCGTCGTATCGTTCTATATATTCCATCAATAAAGCAGCGGATTTTGCGCCGATCTATCATTCAGAAACCATCGGTAAAAAAACAAAAGCCTTTAACTGGGCTGCTGATAAAGTGGTAAGTGCCGATACCGTTGCCAATAATGAGGTAAAGAATTTTAAGCTTGATTTCGCTTTCGCCAACCTTAACTGGAATTTAGACATTGAAACCTTTGAGATGTTACCGCTGGCCGAGGGCAAAAGTTTTGCTGTCCCTTTTTATGAGGCGGGAATCCCGGCGCCGCTTTATGTGTTATACAAAGTAACCGGCAGCGAGGTAATTGCCACACTGGATGGTAACAAGGTTGATTGCTGGAAACTGTATAACGAGAGCGATTACAACGGTCGCCATTTTACCGAAACCTACTGGATCAGCAAAAAGAACCACGAGTTTTTAAAAGAGGAAGATTCTTTTGGGGGAGGGTATCGATATAAAGTAAAAATGATGGGTGCCGCCACTAATCTGCTGCCGAGGTTCGCGAAGTGATTTTTGATGAAAATAACAAATTACTGTTGTCATTTCGAACGAACAGGTAGGGGACTTGTGCGGTAAGGGTGAGGAGAAACTATCTCTTGAGCGATAGCGAAAAATCTTCTACGCCCTGCATTACGCTTGTCAGGGTGTATAAGATTTCTCTTTCGCTCCGGCGCTCATCCCCACTCAAGCTCTATCGAAATGACATTTTTCCTTAACGTGCATAATATAATCCTCTGAAAACAGCCGGGGCTATGATGTCAAATCATAGCCCCGGCCTTGTTATAGATCAGTTAATAGTTTTATTGGTTTAGGCCGAAGGCTTCCCAGCCCGATGCTGTAGCCCGGTTGCAAGTCATGGCTTGTGTGCCGTTTTCGCTGGAGATGAATTTGCCGTTGTTGCCACGCAGGGTAATTTTGCCGTCGGTGGTAACTATCCAGTCAAATTTTTCCCAGTCGCCTGGTGTAGTGCGGTTACAGGTAATGGCTTGCGTGCCGTTTTCTGATGATACATATTTGCCCATGCTGCGCAGGTAGATTTTACCGGCGCCTGCATCAAGTACGGTGAAATGTTCCCAATCGCCTGCGGTAGCACGGTTACAGTTCATAGCTTGTGTGCCGTTTTCGCCACTTACATATAGGTTGTTAAAGCCTTTAAGCGAAATTACGGTACCGATGGGAGGGGATGTAGGCGGCGTTGTGCTGCCGTTGATAACCGAGTTTATAGCTGATAATAGAGAATTAGCACCCGTAACATCCTGTGATAACTCCCACATCATGATACCTCCGCCCTGGTTAATTGCCAGTGTAGTTTTGCTTTTAATGGTTGGAATACCGTTGTAACCAATCCCGTTCCAGGTATCTGAATTAGGACTGCCGCCACCCGCAAGGATATCGGCATAGGAGGTATATGGCTCCCTACCATAAAACGGAACACCCAAAATAGCTTTAGCCTTTGGCAATCCGCGACCAATCCAATAGTTTAATGATGTTTGGGCCAGTGAATATGGCGAGTGGTTTGGTCCGTCACCATCGTAAGCCATCAGGTTCAGGAAATCAACATAGCCAAAAACGCTGTTCAATACACCTGAACCATCGCTTGATATTACAGCAGCAGTTAACAGCTTACCCTGGTTATGTAGTGCAGTGCTTAATTGCGACATCAGTGCGGCGTAATTATTAGCCGAAGCGCCATCGTCAGGATATTCCCAGTCGATATCTATGCCATCCAAATTGTATTGGTTAGCAAAGCTGATGAGGTTGTTCACAAAATTAGTACGTGAAGTTGAATTGGCGGCCAATGTTTCAAAAGCGCTGTCGTCGCCATTGTTCCAGCCGCCAAAGGATACCAGTACTTTTACACCATTAGCGTGACCGGTTGATACCAGGCTTTGCAGCTTGGATACGTTGTCAACCGCGCCGATACCACCCGATGGAGTAGGCGCAACAAAAGCGTAGTTAACATGGGTGAGTTTTGAAAATTGAACAGCGCTTACGGCACCAGCCCAGCTTGGCAAGTAACCTACTACCTTAAAGCCAGGCACGGCATCAACAGCTACTGCCTTTTGAGCGCTGTTATCAACAGGGTTATTGGGCTGATTGGCTGAAAAATTATCCTTACGACACGATGAAAGCGCGAAGAAAACTACTGCTATACACCATAGCAGGCGGGAGTTTAAAGTTGTTTTCATAAAGGTGGTTTATTGGTAAATGGATTAAAGGCTAAATTCTTCAAATTCCCTCCCTCGGGAGGGCGGCGGCGAGGCAGAGCGAGCAGGGAGGGGTTTATACGCTTTGCCTATAACTGGCATAGTAGTGGAACCCCTCCCTGCACCCTCCCGAGGGAGGGAATCGCACAATCCCCTGCTTTGGTTTTAGTTTTTTATTATTGATTCAACCCAAACGCTTCCCAACCCGATGCGGTAGCCCTGTTGCAAGTCATGGCCTGGGTGCCGTTTTCGCTGGAGATAAATTTACCGTTGTTGCCACGCAGGGTAATTTTGCCGTCGGTGGTAACTATCCAGTCAAATTTTTCCCAGTCGCTTGGGGTAGTGCGGTTGCAGGTAATGGCCTGCGTGCCGTTTTCTGATGATACATATTTGCCCATACTGCGCAGGTAAATTTTGCCGCTGCCTGCATCAAGCACGGTGAAATGTTCCCAATCGCCGGCGGTGGTACGGGTACAGGTCATGGCCTGGGTGCCGTTTTCGCCGCTTACGTATTTGCCGTTAAAGCCTTTAAGTGAAATTACAGTACCTATCGGTGGTGTATTTGGCGGAGTAGTAGTACCACCTGTAATAACGGAGTTTATGGCCGAAAGCAGGGAGTTAGCACCTGAAGCATCGCCACCCAGATCCCAGATCATCATACCTCCTGCCTGGTTAAGCGCCAGTGTGGTTTTACTTTTGATAGTTGGGATACCATTATAACCAAAAGTTTGGAATGTATCTGAATTAGGACTGCCGCCTGCGGCCAGTACATCAACATAGTTCATAGTTGAATAATCATACCGGTTATCCCTGGCATAAAACGGAACACCCAATATGGTTTTTGCAGCAGGCAGGCCGCGACCTGCCCAGTAATTTAAACAATCAACTGCCGACTGGTAAGTAGAGTGCTGGAAGTTGTTATCGTCATAATCCATAACATTGATCCAATCGAGGATGGAGAACATGTTGCTGGTAACGTAAGTGGCACCAACTGAAATGGAGGCGATGGTACATACCCTGCCGCCATTGTGCATAGCAGTTGATAATTCCTGCAGCAGTAAATAAAAATTATTGGTTTCGGTACCTGCCGATGGAAATTCCCAATCGATATCCACCCCATCAACATTGTACTGGTTACAAAAGTTAACCATATTATTAACAAAAGCGGTGCGGTAACCGGCATTGGCAACAATAGGATGGAATGCATCGCCGCCGCCGCCGCCGCCAACAGAAATAATAACTTTCACATTGTGGCTGTGCGCGTTTGATACCAGGGAGGTGAATTTTGAAAGGTTATCCAGCGGATTGAGCCCCCCGGTGTTGGTTGGTGTAAGAAAAGCGTAATTAACATGGGTTAGTTTGCTGTATTGAACGGTATTTACATCGCCCTGCCAGCTGGGCAGGTAACCTATTACTTTAAATGAGGCAATGGGTACGGCATTATTAACAGCTACCGGCTTGCTGCTGTTATCTGTATTTGAATCGCCACCGGTTTTAAACTGGTTCATGTTATCCTTTTTACAGGATGATAGCGCTGCAAGCGCAGCCAGGATCAGGCCAAAGAGGTAAGAGTTAAATTTTGATCTCATAAGTTAATTTGTTAAGTGTGTTTGATGTATTTATTTAGGTTAATAATTGGCCTTGTAATAAAAACACAACCTGTTAACTAAATTCATGATACTTATGAATATCATATACTAATATCAGGAAAGGGGCGTTAATAGGTATTATTGATGTTTTTGTATGAGTAAAATTATATAAACATCTTATTATAAATACCTTATAATAGCTTCAATACGATTCAATCGCAAGCGTAGTAGTGCTTTTGTAGTGTAATCTTAACGGGGAATATCCGCCTTTCTGATAAAGAAATATTTTTATGATACGCTTAACTCACAGTTTATATATTATTATAGCGTGGAAAATGCGTTGATTTTGTAAATCGCTTATCCGGTTAAAACCAGATAAGCGGGTGCCTGATAGGCAAATTCCGGATAACTTCTTCAACCTGAGGGTTATGGTCAAGCTTTTTCCATGTGTTTAGCCACGCGTTTTCATGATAGGTATTAGCACCAAACAGCAGGAATGGCTGCGCAACGGGCCAGTTATCCCAATACATTACATCGGGTTTTAAAGCCCATTTGCTTTTATCTGAAACAAAGGGGTATAGGTAGCTTATTCCTTTTTTGATTGACTTGCCATCAGCTGTTTCAAAGTTCCATAAATTATCCTGCGGGCTTGAAAGGATCTGGCATAACATGGTCATGGCATCAAGGTTAAAAATAGAGTAGCCATAGGGCTTGGTACGTTCCAATTCTAATGGGAAGCTGCCGTCGGTGCCCATTTGCCGGGGAAGTAATATGGTTTTATATCGTATCCGTATTGAATCAAGCACTACCTCGTTTTTACAAAGTTTCGCAAAAGAGGCTACCTGCATGGCCCAGCAGGTAGCGTGGTTGTTCTTCACATCTCTTTCCTGCATACCCGGTTTGCTGGTCATAAGCCATTGGGTATAGTCGGCAAACCATTTTTTAACGCCGGCTGTGGTTTCTGCATCCATGGCCTTTTCCATAACAATAATGCCCTGCGCAACCTCCATAAGGTGGATGGTATCGATAATGCCGTAGTTGCGGCCAGTAAATTGTCCTTTAACCGCCTGTGCAAACCAAAGGCTTGGGTTCATCATGGTTTCGGGATCAACAAACCAGGCCTTAAGATGAATAACGGCCTGCCTAACATATTTTACATCGCCGGTTATTTTATAGGCTGATGCCAGTGCACCAACGATTTTGCTGAAACGGATCATGGCTTTGCGGTGTTCTACAAAATTATCCGGGTTGGTAAGCCCATCACGGTTAATGTATGGGCCTTCGGGATTTTTAGGATCGGGCCAGAAATAATCGGCTTCCGAAAAAAAATCGTGCTTACCACCTGCGCTTCTTGGCGATGATGATGCGGTAACCGTAACCGGTTGCTGCTGCATGGCCCAGGCAGCTTCGGCCATTATTTGTTTTTTAAGGATTTGTTCCGCAGTTTTTTCAGCGGTGGATTTATCGGGCAGCGGCTGTTTATAAACAAAAGAAGATTGCGTTAAACAGGTTACCGCGATTAAAATTGCAGCAAATAATTTTTTCATGGCGATGGTTTGTAATGGTGCCGACAAGATAAGAATAGGCCGGGGAATTGGATTGGTATTTTTAGTGTGTAGGGGATTTGCAGAGGCTTTTTTTCACGATAACGTTGAAGTAAGAGATTCTTAGGGGGATTCTTCATTAGGATTTGCAGGCTCTTCGATGCAAATGGCATAACTATTGATTAAATAATCTACACCTGTATGTAAAAAGCGTTATTTAACCATAAAATTATGGTTGGGCACTATAAACATTATGCCAACGTTTTTTATGTTTACGCAAATCATTAGATATGAAAACTCTAAAAACACCTTTATTAGCTCTTACTATAGCTGCTTTAGCTATTACTACCCAAGCCTGCAAAACCAAAAAAGCCGTTGTGCAAACACCGCCGCCGGCCCAGCCAACCCAACAAGCTGCAACGCCGCCACCTGCTCCAAAACCTGCTCCCGCTCCGGCACCAGCCCCTGCTCCGGCACCTGAAAAACCAGATTATAATTTCAGCAATATCCAGTTTGAATTTAACTCGGCAGTGTTAAAAACTGCTTCGTACCAAACTTTGGATCATATTGTTAAAGAATTGAAATTAGATCAATCGGTTAAGTTTGTTTTAAATGGTAATGCTTCTGCAGAAGGTACTGCTGAGCATAACATGTCATTATCTGTTGATAGGGCAAACTCTGTAAAACTATACCTTGTAAACAGCGGTGTTAATGCCGATAACCTAACTGTAAAAGGCTGGGGTGAAAGTAAACCGATAGCCGATAACTCGAATGAAGAAGGCCGTGCGCTTAACCGTCGTGTTGAAGTGAAGATTGCACAGTAAATAAAAACTTTTAAATAATACAAAGGCAGCTCATCGGGCTGCCTTTTTTGTTGGGCAAATTATTCTGTGCCATTAACCAGCTGGAAAACCGTGAATAGATGATGGGCCTCATGCAGTATAAAAAAATCAGCCCATTTTATAATGGTAAGTCTGCCATATTTAGGGTGCACCCCAATGCGCAACAGTTCCGTATCGCTGAGCGCCGATAGCAGATCGAAGATAATTGCCCGGTCTGTATTGATGATATCAAGCAGTTCGGCCAGGCCCATCAACCTGAAAGGTGCAAACTCCGGATCCAGATCGCCATTGTAGCGGTCAAATATGGGCGTATCCTCATTAATGATCTGATGTACGCGCGCTGTAAATATTTTCTGATAACGGGCCAGGTGGGCAATGTTATCTAAAGCGCTCCATTTGCCGGATGCCGGAGGGGTAGTTAGCTTATCATTGCTTATACCTGCAACCAATTGCGCCATAGTTTGGTGCTGGGTTTTTAACCTTTCGGAAAGGGAGGTGTAAATTTTCATATGCTTGGGCGAAAATGAAACTTTGTTTAAAGATAAAATGATGTATTGATTTGAGACTGTATTTGGATGAGGTTTATTCATCAATTCTGTTTACAGCTTCTTCAATATCTTCCTTAATAAATATCCATTCTTTGTTTTTTAAACAAATAGGGTCAAGGTCATCATCGGCATCTGAAAAGTTTGTGAAATTATTTATGATGAGATGCTTGTTGTGTCCATTCAAATCGTTGCCTGTGCAGATCTATCATATCAGCTATGGCATACCGAGCAAGTAGCTCATGTAAATCCCAAAAGTCTTTTTTTCTGCCACCTCTTTGTATTACATCTACTTTCATCGCAATTATCTCTTCTACGGTTGCTATGCGTAAATTATCTTCCTCAATAGCGTCCTGAAAAAAGGGATCCATGGAATAATATAGATCTAACTTTACAACATTATCCGGGTTTGTACCAATAAGATATGATTTTCCCATGCCCGGATTGCCACCAAACTCTGCTTCAACATAGCTGAATTCTTTTTTCAGGAAGCTTTCAATAGCATCAAAATCAACAGAACCATAGGTGGCGTCTGTAAAAAGGTCAATTCTACTGATATCCGATGGCCTAAATACAAACTTAAGGCGGTGCCGCCAACAAGCCTGAAATCTTTAAGCTCATCGGCTTTCATTAAGCTCTTAAGGCAGTTTTTTAAAAGATCATTTACAGTATTCCAACGCAGCATATTATTTTGATTTTAAATGGCCCATTATCTTCGGTCTATTATTTTCGATGGTGGCGTTGTCTGCTACTGCTTTTACTTTGTCTTCGCCATAAAATCTGATAATTTCTTTTTTTTCCTGCTCATTTCCCCTTGCAAACACACGTTGAATAACAGCTTTATGCTGTTGCTCCCAGTCAATTTTATTCATGTCGGTGTCCCAGAATAGTATTTTTCTAATAATTGAGAGATCAGGATGCTTGTTTAAGTTGTTTTTTTGCTGCTCTTTTTTTATTTCATAATAAGCCTGGAGCAAAAGCATCGTTCCTTCTTCCATACCTAAAGCCTTATCTATTTTTAATGAAAGTGCAGGCGTTAATCCTCTTTGGCCTTTTGTTATGCCATTTAACGTTTGCGGGTACTCCTGCAATGAAAGCGCGAATGGGCCTTTCTTAAGATTTCGTTTCTTAAGCTCACGTTCAAGTACAATCCCGGGATGAATTCCCTTGTATTTTTCTAATACAGCTTTCATTATTTATAAACAAATTTGTTTATAAATAATGGTTTATGCAAATTTCAATTTATGGCATCTGGACAGATTAAGGATATAATGTTCTTCGTTACCGATTATCCATCATAAAATGATACGATTTTACCAATGATTGAGCCGTTTTGTGTAAAATGATTGCTTTAATTTGGAACGTGCAAAACTGTTCGTTGTGCTGTATGTTAAAGCATCATAGCTCCGGCCATTTTTAACCTTCCTGCTTTTGTTGAAAACATAAATTTAACCAGCTCTGGCGCAGGTAATGTGATCGCCTATGAATAAATATAAACTATATGCCGGTTTATTTTGCACCGGTGCAATAGCTCTTGTTTCGGGTGCATGGCAGGCTAAGCCTGTAAAGCAAACTGAACCGCCAAAGAAGCGGCCCAACATCATTGTGATCATGGCTGATGACCTTGGGTTTTCTGATATTGGCTGCTATGGTGGCGAGGTTAATACACCTAATATCAATTATCTTGCTCAAAATGGTATCCGGTACAGGCAATTCTATAACACATCGCGTTGCTGCCCAACAAGAGCATCTTTACTCACAGGTTTATATAATCAACAAGCAGGTATAGGCAAAATGACCGATGCCGAAGATGAGCCTGGCTATCTCGGCCACATTTCCGATAACGCAGTAACCCTTGCTGAAGTACTGAAATCTGCCGGTTACCATACGGCCATGTCGGGTAAGTGGCATGTATCCAATACCAATGGGCAACCTAATGCCCAGGATCAGATGGCCTGGTTAAACCATCATAAAGACTTTGCCGATTTTTCGCCCATTAGCCAGTATCCAACCAGTCGCGGGTTTGAGAAATTTTTCGGTACTATTTGGGGCGTGGTTGATTTTTATGATCCCTTTAGTTTGGTTAACGGTACTACGCCCATTAAAACAGTCCCTAAAAACTACTATCATACAGATGCTATTAACGATACGGCAGTGGCTTACATCAAGGGCTACGCTAAATCGTTAAAGCCGTTCTTTTTGTACGTTGCCGAAAATGCCCCGCACTGGCCGTTGATGGCAAAGCCTGAGGATATTGCCAGATATAAAGACACGTACAAAGTTGGCTGGCAGGCCATCCGTGAAGCGAGATATAAAAAAATGGTGAAGCTTGGCCTCATCGACCCAACTAAAACTAAGCTGTCCGACCGATGGAAGGGCGATCTGCAATGGGAAAACAACCCGGATAAAGATTGGGATGCCAAGGCCATGGCTGTTCATGCTGCCATGATCGACAGGATGGATCAGGGTATAGGCAGGATTATTAAAACACTGAAAGAAACCGGTCAGCTGGATAATACGCTTATTGTTTTCCTGTCGGATAATGGGGCAAGCGCCGAAAACTGTGCCGCTTATGGCCCAGGATTTGACCGCCCCAATGAAACCCGCGATGGCCGTAAAATAGTTTACGCCACTAAAAAAGAAGCTTTGCCGGGCCCTGAAACTACTTATTCATCAATTGGAGCCCGTTGGGCAAATGTGGCTAATACACCATATGAGTATTGGAAGGCCGAATCATATGAGGGAGGTATTCATACCCCGATGATCGCTTTCTGGCCAAAGGGTATTGTTGCTAACAAAGGAGGTTTTGATGATCATGTAGGCCATGTGATGGATTTCATGAGCACTTTTGTTGAACTGGCCGGGGCTAAGTATCCTAAAACATATAAAGGGCATAACATTCCGCCAACTACAGGGATCAGCCTTGTGCCAACATTTAAAGGCAAACAAACGACTGGGCATGAAGATCTTTTTAATGAACATTTCGGCGCCCGGTACGCACGTTCAGGAAACTGGAAGCTGGTATCGCTTAGCAATGACTCTACCTGGCATTTATATGATCTTACACAGGACAAAACCGAAATAACCGATCTGAAATCTAAATACCCTGGCAAGGTACACCAATTGGATAGTCTTTGGCATGCCTGGGCAAATACACATCAGGTATTTCCAAAGCCGGGCAAATAATGCAAACCAATAAAACACGAATAGAATAATTAATTTAAAACCGAACATCAATAATTTATGAATCGCATTTTCAAAAAAACGTATCTGCTCGTTTCCGGACTGGCTGCTTCGTTTGTTGCACAAACAGCTTTGGCTCAGGATAAAATGCCATCCTATCCGCTGATCACGCACAACACGTATTTCAGCATCTGGTCAAATACCGATAAGTTGAACGAATCGACCACCAAACACTGGACTGGTAAGGATCAGTCGATGTTAGGTATTATTAAGGTTGATGGTAATTACTATCGTTTTATGGGGGCATCTGCCGTTAATTACAGAACCATTTTAGCGGCTACCGACGAAAAATCATACAGCAGCCAGTACCAGGCCGAAACAGCGCCTGCCGATGGCTGGGAAAAACCAGGTTTTAATGATCAAGGCTGGAAAACCGGTACTGCACCGTTTGGTGATGAACGTGCAAGCAAAGGCACTGAGTGGCGGGGTAAAGACATTTGGGTTCGTCGTAAATTCAATATTGCCGAACTGCCTAAAGGTCGTTTGATGCTGAAGATCTATCATGATGATGAAGCCGAAGTATACCTGAATGGTCAGCAGATTGCTGCTGAAGGTGGCGCTAATGGCGATTTTGAAACTGTTGCATTATCAGCCAGCGCAAAATCAAATTTAAAGGTGGGTGAGAATGTTTTGGCTATACATTGCAAAAACACCGGTGGCGGCTCATTCATTGATGCCGGCCTTGCCGAAGAAGTATTGAGCAAAGATGACGAAGCCGTTAAACTGGCTGAACAAACCAGCGTTAAAGTTACTGCTACCCAAACGGTATATAACTTTAAAGCAGGTGAGGTTAACCTGAAACTTACTTTCACCTCGCCATTGGTAATGAGCGACCTGAAATTATTTGCTACCCCGGTATCATATATCACTTACCAGCTAAAATCTACAGATGGTAAGGCGCATGATGTGCAGATTTACCAGGGGGTATCAAGCAACGTTGCTGTAAATACACCATCGCAAGAAGTTACAGCATCAAAATACAGCCAGAACGGGCTTAAACTGTTAAAAGCAGGCACCGTTGAACAACCGGTACTGCAAAAAAAAGGCGATAACCTACGAATTGACTGGGGCTATGTTTATGTAGCTTCATCAACTGCAGGCGCTAAACAATACATCACTCCCGAAGGTGACGCTGTATCTGCCTTTATGGGTGCTCAAGCCGGCACTGCTACGGCAACTGGCAAGCAATTAATGCTGAATACCGTATTGCCGTTTGGCAAAGTAAGCGCTGCCCCGGTATCTAAATTTATTTCGGTTGGGTATGATGATATCTATTCGATACAATACTTCAAAACCAATTTAAGGCCCTGGTGGCGTAATACCGCGGGTGCTACTATTGAAGGCGTACTGAGCGATGCTACAAAGAACTACGCTAAAGTAATAGGTACCTGTATTAAAACCGATGCTAAAATATACCAGGATGCTGTTAAAGCAGGAGGTGAGAAATATGCCAAACTTTGCGTTATGGCTTATCGCCAAAGCATAGCGGCGCATCAGTTGGTTAAAAGTCCTGAGGGAGATTTGTTGTTCCTCTCAAAAGAGAACTTCAGCAACGGGTCCATCAATACGGTTGACGTTACCTATCCTTCGGCACCTATGTACCTACTTTATAACCCTGAGCTGATGAAAGGCATGCTGACCGGCATCTTCTACTTCAGCGAAAGCGGTAAATGGAACAAGCCTTACTCATCGCATGATTTAGGTACCTACCCATTGGCTAATGGTCAAACTTATGGTGAAGATATGCCTGTTGAGGAAAGCGGTAACATGATCATACTTACAGCGGCTATTGCCAAAGTTGAAGGCAATGCCAATTATGCAAAAAAACACTGGAAAACATTAACCATTTGGACTGATTACCTTGCTAAGGCAGGTTTTGATCCGGGTAACCAATTGTGTACCGACGACTTTGCCGGTCACCTGGCGCATAATGCCAACTTATCTGTAAAAGCTATTGTGGCTATTGATGCCTACGGCGAACTGGCCGGTATGATGGGCGATGCTGTTACTGCAAAAAAATACAAAGCCATGGCTAAAGAAATGGCTGTTAAATGGGAAGAGAAAGATAACGCCGGCGACCACTACGCTTTAGTTTTCGATAACAAAAACACCTGGAGCCAGAAATATAACATGGTTTGGGATAAAGTATTAGGTCTGCACCTGTTTCCGCAAAAGGTTTACGATACCGAATTTAAGTATTACCTGGCTCACCAAAATGATTTTGGCCTGCCATTGGATAGCCGTAAAACTTATTCAAAAAGCGACTGGATATTGTGGACAGCAACCATGGCTGATAACAAAGCAGATTTCAACGCTTTAATTGCCCCGGTTTACAAATTTGCAACCGAAACCCCATCGCGTGTACCACTGAGTGACTGGCATGAAACTACCAACGGTAAGATGGTAGGTTTTCAGGCCCGGAGCGTGGTTGGTGGTTATTACATGAAAACTTTGAGGGATAAATTGGCGGCGAAGTAAATGCTGGAAATTTCCTGATTGAACAAAGGGCCTGCATTCGCGGGCCTTTTGTTGTTTAAGTCTTCCACTCTTGTTGTGGTCGAAGTTAGCGATAGCGAAACTTCGATCAGTAATAGTTCGGAAGATGAAAGTTGCCTGGAAAATAAACAAAAACCATGTCGTTGCGAGCGCAGCGTGGCAATCTCGTCGGATGCAGAGCGAACCTGCAAAGTGTTTATGCACAGCTAAGAGATTGCCACGTCGCCCCAATGCTCCCTCCTTGCCGCTCCTCGCAATGACATTTTTTTTAACACCTGCGGTGTTTTCACCGCACCAGCCATCACTTTCTCCTAACACTACAATCATCATTATTTGATATTAAATAATTAGGTTTTATGATTACTTTCATGCTTCGTTAGCTATAATAATCTTTATGCCGCTCCCTTTGAAAAAAATATTGGTTAAAACGCTTAAAATAAGCGCAATTACTATTGTAAGTTTGTTGCTGTTAATGTTTCTGTTGCCGTACCTGTTTCCCGAAACGGTGACTCAAAAAATAAAACAATGGGCTGCAGGCAGCGTAAACAGCAAGCTTTCGTTTTCAAGCACCCGCTTGTCATTCTTTAAAAAGTTCCCGTCGCTTACCCTTACGCTTAATGATTTTGTACTCAATGGTAGTGTGCCTTTTCAGAATGATACGCTGATTTCGGCTAAAGAAATTTCATTGGCTATCGATCTTTCATCGGTGTTTAAAAGCAAGATCAACGTAAACAAGATCTATCTCGATCACGCATTGATCAACATTCAGGTTGACAGCGCGGGTAAAGCCAATTATAACGTTTACAAATCATCTCCTCCAAAGGAGGACAATAAAGCCGATACCGCCAGTGCATCCTTAGGGATTGAACAGATATTGATAGAAAAAAGCCATTTGGTTTATGACGACCGTTCGCTGCCTATGCAGATCAACGCGCGGGAGCTTAACTATAAGGGCAGCGGCGATTTAAGCAAAGATATCTTCGACCTTTACAGTCATGTAGATGCTGCTTCGGTCGATTTTTATTACGGCAATAAAGCTTATGTGCTTAAGAAAAAAGTAAATGCTGATCTGGTTACCAGCATCAATACCAAATCATTGGCATTTGCCTTTCAAAAAAACGACCTGCTCATTAACAAGCTCCCGGTTAAATTTAAAGGTCGGTTTGAGTTTTTGAAAGATGGTTATGATATGGATTTCAAGATCAGGAGCGATCAGAATGATCTTGGGGATGTTTTTACCGCCATCCCGGATGAATACGCCAAATATGTCGACAATATGGATATCAGCGGTAACGGTATCATCCAGCTTGACCTTAGCGGAAAGTACATCGCCTCAAAAAATATCATGCCTAATTTGAGTATCAGCATGAAAGTGCGCGATGGTTCCATCGTTAACAAGAGTACCCCTGCACCGGTTAAAAACCTGTACCTGAATATGGATGCCAGTTTGCCGGGTCTCAACCCCGATAGCTTAACCCTTAATGTCGATTCGGTTTATTTTAATATCGGTAAGGATTACTTCGGTTCGGTATTGAAAGTAAAGGGGATTAAATCGCCATATATTTATGCCAAGGTGAATACCGAAATTGACCTGGAGCAATGGTATAAAGTTTTTGGAATTAAGCCGTTCCAGGTGAAGGGCAGGTATGGATTACATTTACTGGCCGAGGGTAAATACACCACCGGTATCAGAAAAACAGGCTTAAGGAAAAAGATGGATACGGTAATTACCAGCATTCCCCAATTTAAACTCAGGTCGACATTCAGGAATGGATATTTTAAATACACCAAACTGCCGCAAGCCATCAACAATATCAGTTTTGACCTGGATGCCGCCTGCCCCGATCATAATATTGCCAACGCCACCATGGATGTGCGCAATCTGAACATCAATGCGCTGAATAATTACATAAAGGGCTATCTGAAACTAAGCAATAAGGCCGGAGCTTTGATTGATGCCGGTTTAAATGCCAAATTTCATTTAGATGATATCAAACAGTTTTACCCGGTTGACAGCATTGACTTCCGCGGCGATTTTGATGCAAACCTGCAAAGCAAAGGCCGGTATATTCCTGCCCGCCGGATCTTCCCGGTTACCAATGCCGAAATCAACCTGAAGAACGGTTACATCCAAACAAAATATTATCCGCACCCTATGCAAAATGTGCAGGTAAGCGTAAATATTTTTAACAATACAGGTTCATTAAAAGGGCTTAAGGTGAACATTAAACCGGTATCGTTCAATTTTGAAGGGCAGCCATTTTTACTGAGGGCCAATCTGCGCAATTTTGATGATCTTGATTATAATGTGGCCTCCCGCGGCAGTTTGGATTTAGGCAAAATTTATAAAGTGTTTGCCGTAAAAGGGTATGATGTAAATGGTTTTGTAAGCACCAATTTTAAACTGCAAGGCAAGCAAAGCGATGCTACTGCAGGCCGGTATGATAAGCTGGCCAATTCGGGCAGTATGAAGGTGAAGAATATCAAACTTACCACCGAGTTGTTCCCCAAACCGTTTTTTATCACTAATGGCGTATTCAGCTTTAACCAGGATAAAATGAAGTTTGACCAGTTTAAGGCTAACTATGGTAAATCAATAGTGGTGCTTGATGGTGCTTTATCCAATGTGATAGGTTACGCGCTTCAGCCAAATTCGCCGCTGAAAGGCGAGTTTAACTTAAAAAGCGATTTGATCATTGCTGATGATTTTATGGCATTTGCGGGCGTTCCGCCATCAGCTAAACCATCCAAATCATCAGGTGTAATACTGGTGCCAACCAACCTCGACCTTAATTTTGCTGCTGATGTAAAAAAAGTAAAATATAGTGGTTTAGATATCAGCGATGCCAAAGGTGCTATGAACATTACTAACGGGCAGATCATCCTTAAACAGGCCGGTTTCAGCCTGATAGGTGCGCCAGTGGTTATGGACGCCACTTATGGCAGCATCAATCCGCAGAAAGCTTTTTTTGATTACCACATTAGCGCTAAAGAATTTGATATCCAAAGGGCTTACCGCGAGATCAAGCTGTTTCATGATATGGCTACTTCGGCAGAACATGTGCAGGGCATTGTATCGTTGGATTATAAGCTGGCCGGCAAGCTTAACAGCGATATGAAACCGGTTTATCCGTCATTAAAAGGTGGAGGTGTGCTATCTGTAAAACAGGTAAAAGTATACGGGTTGAAATTATTGAGCGCTGTAGGTAAGCAAACCGGACACGATAGCGTTGGCCACGGCGATGTGAAAAAGGTTGATATTAAAACCACAATAGCAAATAACATCATTACTATTGAACGCACCAAAATGCGTATCGCGGGTTTCAGACCGAGGTTTGAAGGCCAGGTAGGTTTGGATGGTAAGCTGAACCTGAAATTCAGGTTAGGGCTGCCGCCTTTCGGTATTTTCGGCATCCCGATGACCATTACCGGTACTCAGGATAAACCACTGATCCATTTGGGTAAGGGTAAAAAAGAGGATGAGCTGAAAGAAACCCAGGACGATGAGTAAATGCAGTTTAGCAGCCCGATGAATGTAAAATAGTTAACATACGGAAGTTAGTTAACATTAAAGTCATATTGAAATGCTTCTTTTGCTTGCCATTTTTATGCTTAAGTGATTAAGAGTGGCTTCTTTTCGTATGAGGATGCCCGCTCAATTTTCAGATATGATTAAACTTTACATCAGGCTTATTCAATTATCGCTGTACCTGTTTTTATTAACAGCGGGTACAACGGCTTTGGCTCAGTCAAACAAAACTGATCGATTTCAGCAACTGCAGTTGCTTGCACAGCAGCATCCCGACTCGGTATTGATCATTCTGAAAAAGATCCATGCCACTGCCGTTCAGGATAATGATAACCTTACTGCTGGCATGAGCCTGCAGCAAATGGGGCAGATCTGTTTTAACCAGGGCCATTACGCACAGGCACTTGATTTTTATTTACATGCTGATAAAGTGTTCGGACAGGTAGGCAATAAAGACTTGCTGGCCGAAAACCTGGGTAAAATGGGGATCCTGTACTATTACAACCGGCAGTCGGATAAATCATTTCAATTGTATAAAAAAGCGCTGGCTTTATACGGGGCAACCAATAATAAAAAAGGCCAGGCCGAAATTTTTGGCGCAATAGGGCACCTGTATGAAAAACATCATAAGTACGACAGCTCTTTTTATTACCAGCGCCTGGCCTTAAGCAGCTACAAGCGAATAGGCGACGATTACGGGCAGGCAAAAATATACGAGAACCTTGGCAGCATTCATGAAGACCTGGCTAATTATGATTCATCATATGCTTGTTTCAAAAAATCATTAGAGATCTACAATAAGTATAACAATGAAGTTGCCAGTATTGAGGTGGTCAATAACATAGGCGATATTTTACGGAAAACGGGTAAATATGAACAGGGGATCGTCCAATCGCGCAAAGCATACGCATTGTCATTAAAAACAGGGAACCTGTACCAGCTGGCCGCCTCCTGCCGTGACCTGGGCAAATCATACCAGCTCATGAACCGGATGGATAGCGCCTACCACTACCTTGAGCTTAGCCGTAAGTATTCACTTGATGTGTATTCGCGGGAAAGTTTGAAGCAGACTTCATTTTTGCAGGTGCTGTATGATATGGATAAAAAAAGTGATGAAATTACGCGCCTTAATAATATCCGTAAAACCAACCAGATAGTTACCATTGCCGGTATTACCATTTTTTTATTGCTTGTTGTACTTGGGTTTGTAACCTTTAGCAGGCAGCGCCTCAAGATCAGGGACCAGCGTGTTTTGGCCGAGCAAAACCGGTCGATATTTGAAGCGCAGCGCGATTTAATGGAGCTGGAGTTGAAGAATAAGCAGCTGGAAGAAGAAAGCCTGAAACAGCAGCTGGACCTTAAGGGACAGGAATTATCATCGCACACGTTAAACCTGATCAAGAACAACCAGCTATTAGAGAGCATGCGCAATACACTGCAGGATATGGTGAAGGAAGATAAGCGCGATCAGAAAAGGCAGATGCAGCAAATTATACTGCAGATAAACCAGAGCTTTAACCACGAGCAACACTGGAAAGAGTTTACTGTTGCTTTTGAACAGGTTCACCAAAGTTTTTTTGATAAGTTAAAACAGCGCAGCAATGATCTTACCTCAACAGATCTGCGCCTGATAGCCCTGCTTAAGGTTAATATGGATTCGAAAGATATAGCCGGTTTGTTAGGCATTTCCATTGATAGCTTGCGGGTGGCCCGCTACCGTTTAAGGAAAAAACTCAATATTGAACAGGGCGAAAACCTTACCACTTTTATACAAGCCCTGTAATACAATTATCCCTCATTTTTTATTGTTTTAACGGCTTAACATTTGCTTAATGTAACGGTAACTGAATGATAATGGAGGTTTGTGTTTTTGTTATATTGCTTAAAATCAATTAATTATATTTTTGTGCTGCTGTTGCGTATACGCCTCATGTAACGCTGTTTCCTTTTTGTAACGGCATGTTTTAATGTAAGTACCGGTGGTTTAAACACCTTTGCCCCGTCAAAAAGCAAATCACAATTGCATTAATCGTTTCGCAAAATGAAAAAATACTTACAAACATTATTATTCCTGCTGTTATGCGTTACCGCCGCTAACGCAGCAAAGCTGAAAGGTCATGTTTATGACCGTAAAACCGGCGAACCAATGGTAGGGGCTACCGTTAGCCTCGACCGAACGAAGATTGCCACGACCACAGGCCTGGATGGTTCGTTTGAATTGAAGGATGTACCAAAGGGCACTTACTCATTACGGGTTTCTTACATCCTGTACACAACCGCAGTGCAGGAGGTTGAAATATCCAAAGATGATACCCCGCACCTGAAAATATACCTCGACGAGGCAAACAAACAATTGCAGGAAATCACGGTAGCATCTCAAAGAAGCGGCTCGACCGAGAGGACGGCCCGCCGTATTGAACAGGAGGCCACGCAGGTAATGAACGTTGTATCTGGCAGGGCCATCGAGGTATCTCCCGATTTAACAGTGGCTAACGTTATTTCCCGTGTATCTGGTGTATCGGTTGAGCGTAATACCAACGGCGATGCCCAGTATCCTATTTTACGTGGTATGGATAAACGGTATAACTATACCCTTGTAAACGGTATCAAAATTCCAAGCCCTGATAACAAATACCGTTACGTACCGCTTGATATTTTCCCTTCCGATCTGCTATCAAGGCTGGAATACTATAAAACGCTAACACCTAATCTTGAAGGTGATGCTGTTGGTGGTGCTGTTAACCTGGTAATGAAGGATGCTCCTCAGCGCTTTGAAATAAACGCTAATATTTCCGGTGGTTATAGTCAGTTGCTTCTTGATCGTAAATTTATGGGCTACGATTATTCAAGCATTAACCACAAATCGCCTTATGAAATCAATGGTAAAACATACCAGGCAACCCAGGCCGATTTTGGTACCGGAACTTTAAACTACTCACTTAAACACCCTGCACCAAACCTTGTTGGTAGCTTGTCATTAGGTCAGCGTTTTTTCAACAACAAATTAGGTGTATTAGTAGCAGGTAGTTACCAGAATACTTACCGGGGTAGCAACAGTGTGTTTTACAATACTAAAGTAGTTCCAACAGCTGAGTATGCCGCGGTTACCAGCAGAGACGACAGGGAATACTCTGAACAGCAAAAACGTTACGGCTTATTTTCAAAGGTTGATTATGTATTAGACAGCCGCAATAAACTGAGCTTTTTTAATACTTATGTTAACCTAACCAGTATCCAGGTCCGCGACGAAAAATCTACCAATTTTTCAACCGACTATGATCCGGATAAAGGAAATGCGCAGTTAGGTTATTCAACCCGCAGTCGTTTTACCGAGCAGCAAATTTACAGCGGAACACTACGCGGTGATCATAAGCTGTTTAACGATAAACTTAAAGTACAATGGTCGGCAGTTTATTCTTCGGCCGAAAATGAAGTGCCTAACAATACTACCATCAGCTTAAATGGTGTGCGCGAAAACTTTGTTGACAGGCGTACTTATCTTACAAATGGTACTTCGCTTACCCATCGTTGGGAGCGTAATACTGATGAGGACAAAGCAGGTTACCTGGACCTTACTTATACTGCGCCAATCGGGGGTGTTAATGTTGATTTCTCTGCAGGTGGTTTATATCGTGATAAAGAGCGTACCAGCTTCTATAACAACTACAACCTTACTGCTGCCAATCCAAGCGCCTTGTATGGTACAGATTTTACGAATTATACCCAGCTGAACTTTAATGTAACCAACCCGGCGGGTGCCGTAAATAACTCTTTAACTAATGATGCATCCGAAAAAATTGGTGCAGGTTATGGTATGTTTAAATTTACTACAAAAACCATCCAGGTAGTTGGTGGCGCACGTGTAGAGCATACTGACCAGGGTTACAGGATGCTTTTCCCCCAGGGAGAATCAAGGCCAACCGGTAACCAAACGTATACCGATGTATTGCCAAGCTTAACGCTGAAATACTTTTTAAGTGACAAACACCAATTGCATGCCTCTTATTTCAAATCAATCAACAGGCCGGGCTTTTATGAGCTTATTCCTGGCGGAAGAATTGGTGACGAGTACAACGAGCGTGGTAATCCCGATCTTAAACATGCCGTTGCTGATAACTACGACTTAAGGTACGAGTTGTTCCCTGATGCGAGCATGCAATTGTTAGCAGGTGCGTTTTACAAAAGGATCACAAATCCTATTGAATACAGCTTCCAGGCCGATGCCACACGCGGACAGGACACTTATTACGTACCGGGTAACTTTGGTACTGCTAAAAATTACGGATTGGAGCTTGATTTCACCAAATTCTTTAACAAGTTTGGTGTAAAGGCAAATTATACCTACACCCACTCACGTATCACTACGCCTAAAGATACTTATGTTACTGATGCTGCTACCGGTGATACGCACAAGATTTCAGTAAATCAAACAAGGCCATTGTACGGTCAGTCAGAACATATCGCCAACTTGTCATTATTGTATAAAGACACAAAAAAAGGCTGGGATGCACAGTTAGCCGGATCTTATACTGGTCCGCGTATCAACACTGTATCACAGTTCCTGAACAATGACCTTTGGCAGCGTGGCTTTATCCAGATGGATGCATCTGCCGAAAAACGTTTCAAAAATAACCTGAGCGTATTTATAAAGGCTGGCAACCTGCTTAACAGCCCGGCTAAATTGTTTCTGAAAGGCACCAACCCTGAAAATGCAACATTAAAAGATGATAACATTGTAGCAAACGGGCAAACATTAATCCGTAGTGACTACTACAAGCAAACGTATTTGATAGGTGTTCGCTATAAACTTTAACATAATTTATCAACCATAAATAAAAGGCATTACAATGAAAATAAAACAAATATTCGCGGCAGTGCTGCTATCGGCCATAGCTTTTAGCAGTTGCAGAAAAGCTAACCTTGATGTTGATACCAGCTCTGCAGATGGTTCTGCAAGTGGTGAGGTATCAGGTGTTTGGGCCAAAGGCAGCACCCAGATCATTAAAGGTGATATTATTATCCCCGAAGGTAAATCGCTCACAATTGAAGAGGGAGTAACTGTACTGATGGATACTGTTGCCAAACCCGAGTTTATAGTAAAAGGCAACCTGTATTCATTAGGTACTGCCGAAAACCCGGTAAGGATAACAGTAAATCCGGAATACCGTACCGATGCCAAAAAATTCGGTAAAATGTGGGGCGGCATCCTTGCAGCTAAAACCTGTGCTGAACTGGTGCTTGACCATACTATTTTAGAATATGGCGGCAATACAACCTCTGACGGTTCAACTTCGGTAAAGTTAGGGCTTTATAAAGCTGTTGCAGGCGAAAACCTTCCTGCATTGTGGTTTTCAAATGTTAATGGTAAACTTATCGTTGTAAATTCAACTGTACGCAACTTCCAGGAGGATTGTACTTACATTGAAGGCGGTAACATCATTTTTGCCAACAATACATTTTATACCACAGGTGTAACCGGCGGTGAAGCCATGAACTTTAAATCGGGCTGTTTGGCAGATGTAGGCTTTAACTTTGTTTACAGTGCTAATACCAATGCTTTAAAGCTATCAAACTCGGGCGATCGTACCCCGCAGGCCTATATCATATGTTATAATAATACTATGGTAAATACCGGCTGGCGCAGGCCATCGGCAAAAGGTGGTTCTATCTGGCTGGAGAACAATGTTCACGCCGATATTTATAACAACCTGTTTGCAAACACCCGTTTTGGTATCAAACGTGATACTAAGTCAACCGAAGATAAGCGTACCATCATCAGCAATAACCTTTACTATGGTTATGATCAAACCACGGTAAACCAGTTTCAGCCATCTAAAGATATTATTGCTGGTGTTAATGAGATCAGAGGTACCAACGCGGGCGATAATGATCCCAAGTTTGTTAACTATCCTGAATCAACCCCGGTTTTAAACGCCGTTTATGATGTAAGCTGGGATTTTCATTTACAAAGCGGCTCGCCTGCTTTAAACCATGGTAAAACAGATTTTACCCGTCACCATGCTGCAGGTATTACCGTAAACGGGATAACTTATGTATCGCCCGATCCGGCTAACTACATCGGCGCTTTCGGAACAAAATAAATTAACTCATAGCAATGATCCTGCATCCCCCTGCAGGATCATTTTTTATTAATAATAATCAATGAATAAATTAAGCAAATTAGCATTTGTAGCATTGGCTGTAGCCATCGGTAATACGGCCTGCGGTCAAAGCCAGGTACGCAACAGTAAAGCCCTTACTATCCCCGGCAGCACGTCGCCCGAAATAAAACCGGTAGTTATTACCGAACCTGTATTGTATGATACCGATGATCCTGCTATCTGGATCAACCCGGCCGATCCGGCTAAAAGCCTTATCATAGGTACCGATAAAAACAGCGAAGGTGCCCTTTACGTGTTCGACCTGCAAGGGAAGATTATTAAGGACAAAGTTGTTCGTGGTTTAAAACGCCCAAACAATGTTGACCTTGCCTACGGTTTAATGCTTGGCGGCAAACCCACCGATATTGTTATTACCACCGAACGGATGACCCATAAGCTCCGGATCTATTCATTGCCTGATATGAAACCTGTAGATAATGGCGGCATTGACGCTTTTGTTGGTGAAACAGGTTTTGAATACCGCGATTTGATGGGAATTTCTATCTATACCTCAAAGGCAGGAAAAATGTATGCCATTGCCGGTCGCAAAAATGGCCCGCAAACAGGCGGATATATCTGGCAGTATTTGCTTGAAGATGACGGTACCGGTAATGTAAAAGCTACGCTGGTACGTAAGTTTGGCAAATACAGCGGCAAAAAAGAAATTGAATCAATTGCTGTTGATAACGAGTTGGGCTATATCTACTACTCAGACGAGCAAACCGGTGTGCGTCAGTATTATGCCGATCCTGAAAAAGGCGACGAGGAACTGGCCATATTCGGAACCTCGGGCTTTAGTGCCGATCATGAGGGGATCTCGATTTATAAATTAACGGATACAACAGGCTATATCCTGGTATCTGACCAGGGCTCAAACCGCTTTCAAATCTTTAGCAGGGAAGGTACTAAAACAAATCATTTTGAGCATAAGCTGCTGAAGATAGCCAACGTTGCCGCAAGGCAAAGCGACGGAAGCGATGTAACAGCTATACCGTTAAACGATACTTTTAAGCATGGTATTTTTGTGGTAATGAGCAACGATAAAACTTTTCACTATTACCGTTGGGAAGATATTGCCGGCAAAGAGCTTAAGGTGAAATAGTAATAAACTATTTGCCGTCCCATCAGGGTCTCTCGCAGAGGACCCTGATGGGACACTTAAAAAACGTCATTGCGAGGTACGAAGCAATCCCCAATAAGCAGAGTAACTATGTAGATTCGCCCTGTAAAGTCGGGGATTGCTTCGTACCTCGCAATGACGCCTTTTTCCAAGTTGCATGTTTTATCCAGAGTTATAATATTGCATTAATGATAGTTAAAAACTCTCGCTGAAAGCTTTCGCCTTTATCGTCATTATACCATTTCTGCAATGCTATCTTCTTTTCGCTCATTTCAACATGATCTTTAACCATTTGCAGGTATAACCGCTGGCATTCTGCCGGGCGGGGGCCCCAGGTAGCGAGGTCAGCACCGTTTTCGTCGGCAATAATGATCTTTGGGATCGATCTGGTACCGTTGGTCAGATAGCTTTCTATCAGAAACGGCGGCGAATCCCTTAACTGGTAATCAACTTTGATGAGCCGATTAAGTTCCGAAAGGCGGTGCAGGAAGGGTATGGTATGTGAAGCGTCGCCACACCAGGCTTCGGTAATAACCGTCCATAATTGTGGTTTGCTGATCCTTTCGATGGCATTTGTCAAATCCGGGTTCAGAATGCCAACCTTTAGCCAACGCTGCTGGCGCGACCAGTTGAGCTTTGTATAATTTAAATAATCCGGATTGTTATAAGGTGCCGCCGGATTGGGACTGTTTAAAATATCGAAAAATAGCTGCTGATAGGCCGTAAAATCCATAACGTTTTGTTTTTGGTACCATCTTAATGGCAGTTCCTTTTGCGGTGGTTAAGTTAAATAATGTACGGGGTAATTTTATTCACTGTACGGTTATTTCAATAAGCTTTACAAGGCTATGATTATTTACTTCACTCTATCCGGCTTACAGATCCTGCAAAAACTGTGTGGGCGTTTTTCCATACTCTTTTTTAAAGGCCTTGGTAAAGTACGATTGGGTTTGGATGCCTACCCGGTAAATTACCTCTGTTAGCAGCACATCTTCATGGGTCATGATCTCAATAGCTTTCTTCAGCCTGATGCTCCTGATAAACTCATTTGGGGCCTGGCCCGAGATCTCCTTAATTTTATGGTAAAGCTTGGTGCGGCTCATGCCTATGGTATTGCAAAGCTGGTCTACGTCAAGGTCGGGATTGCTTAATTCTTTATCAATGATCAGCAGCAGCTTATCCATAAACTCTTTGTCCTTTGATGAATGTACCAGCTCGCGTGCTTCAATATGATGGTTTTTGAGGTAACGCTCCTTTAGTTTTTGCCGTTGTTCAAAAATATTACGGATGCTTAGGGTAAGCAAATTAATGCTGATAGGTTTCGGCAGATACAGATCGGCCCCCGAGTCGATCCCTTCAATTTCGGCCTGCAAAGTGGTTTTGGCGGTAAGCATAATGAAAGGGATGTGACTGGTATCCAGATCGCCTTTTATGGCCTGGCAAAAGTCGATACCGTTCATGCCGGGCATCATTACATCACTGATGATCAGGTCGGGCAGTTGTTCTTTGGCTTTGGTTAAGCCGTCGTGCCCGTCAATAGCTTCGGTTATGGTATAATTTTCATCAAGTGAGTTTTTAATAAACGCCCTGATCTCGTCGTTATCCTCAACTATCAATATCCGGTATTTATGATTGTTGTTGGCCGATATGGTTTTTGCCGGATAAAGCGGCCCGGCAGGGGCGGTGGGTTCCATCTGGATACTCTCCAGCCTGGTACCTCCCGCTTCTGTGGCTTCGCTCCATTTTTCTTTCAGTCCGTAATCGCTTTCGGCAATGGGTAAACCAATAATAATATCGGTACCGGCATACCGCTGACTGTACACATAAATATCCCCTTTGTGCAAAACGGTAAGGCTTTTTACAAAGGCCAACCCTATGCCCGAGCCCAGGTGCGTTTCGGTGATGCGGTAATAGCGTTCAAACAGGTGTTGGATGGAATCTTTAGAAATACCAATACCATTATCCGAGATCCTGATATAAGCATACCTGCCCGCTCGGAAATTATTTTTTAATACAAGCTCATTTTCAAAATCCGATTTAAAAGCTTCCGGGTTATCCAAAATCTCAACAGTTACTACGCCATTAGCCGGGGTATATTTTAAAGAGTTGTTAATGAGGTTCAGCACAATTTTTTCAAGCACCTGCCTGTCAAACCAGGCATTACCCAGGCTATCGTTTAAAACTATATTTAAAGTGATGCCCTTTAGCTGGGCCGCTTCTTTAAACTCGGCAGCAAGCTCGTCAATAAAGGCATTTATATTGCCCGGCATCACTTTCAGGCCTAAGGCTCCTGATTCCACTTTTCTGAAATCCATCAGCTCGTTAATGAGCAGCAACAGGCGGTTGGCGTTCCGGTACATTACCTCGTAGTATTGGCTTGTGGCCGATTTGCCTTTTTCAAGTAATGTTTCCAGCGGGCCCAAGATCAATGACAGCGGCGTACGGAACTCATGCGAAATATTGGTGAAAAATTGCAGCTGTAACTGATGGATCTCCTCGCGTTTTTGTTCTTCTATCCGGCGCAGATCGAGGTTCTTTTTAAAACGCAACAATTGGTATATGATCAACAGAAGGGTTGCCACAACCAATGTCCTGAACCACCAGGTTGCCCAAAAAGGAGGCGTAATGATGATGAGCAGCGATGTAACTTTAGGGTTCCACAAACCGTCATTATTGGCGGCTTTTATCATAAAAGTATAACTGCCGGGAGATAAGTTGGTATAGGAGGCTTTACGCTCGGCCGAGAGGTGCCAGTTAGGATCAAATCCCTCAAGCCGGTATTGGTATTTGTTGTTTTCGGCAGCGGTATAGTTCAGCGCAGCAAAATTTAGGGTGATGCTTGATTGTTTATAATTTAGCTGTACTGTGTTGGTTACGCTGATATCCGTTTTTAAAGGTGAGCCTGAAACATCAGGATAAACTGTTTTATCAAATACCTGCAAACCGGTTATGTAAACCGGCGGCACATATGGGTTGGCTTTGATAGTGGCCGGATTAAATACATTAAACCCGTTTACACCGCCAAAATACAGGTTGCCGTTTTGCGCCTTTAAACATGAGTTCACCTCAAACTCCTGGCCCTGCAAGCCATCGGCTATGTTGTATTTGGTAAACTGAAAGCTTTGCGGGTTAAATTTAGTAATGCCGTTTGCTCCCGAAATCCAGAAGTTGCCAATATTATCTTCCTCAATTCCTTTAATCACATCGGTACCTAAACCGGCTTTATCAGTATAAATATCAAACCTGTTTTTGGCGGTATTAAATAAATAAAGACCGTTTTGCCCTATCCATACCCTCCCCCGGCTATCCACAAAAATTATCCGCAGATCGGGTAGTTTTTCCTGCTTGTCAAAATAATGACTGATGTGTTTGCTGCGCAGGTTATAGCAGTTTAAGCCGCCATCATCTGTACCTATCCACAGGTTTTTGTTCCGGTCTTCATTTACGGAAACAATGTTGTTGCCTGTTAGCCTTGTTTTTTTATCGGGGGCTTCGTTAAAGCGTTTAAATTGCAGGCTTTGCTCGTTGAGCAGGTTAAGGCCGCCGTAATAGGTAGCAATCCAGAAATTTCCATCGCTATCCTTAAAAGCTTGTTGTACAAAGTTGGAGCTGATGGAGGTTGCATCGGCCGGGTTGCTGGTAAAATGCCTGAAATTGCCGGTGGCCTTGTCAAAACAATTGAGTCCGCCGCCCCAGGTACTTATCCACACCTTTTTTTCATTTGCTTTGTAGATATCCAGTACTGCATCGGCAGCAAGGCTTTGGCTGTTGTTGGGGTTGTAACGATGGTATTTAAAAGTGTTTTTTACGGGATCATAAATATTGATGCCGCCGCCATCGGTACCTATCCAGATGTTATGGTTTTCATCCTCACAAAAAGCCCTTACATCATTATAGCTTAGGCTGTTATTGTCGGGCTCGTTTTGCAGCAGTTTGAATTTATTAGCCTTGGGCGTGTACAGATTAACGCCTGCCCGGTGCGTACCAACCCAAAGGTTACTCTGATCATCCTCAAAGATGGCCGATACCGTGCGTTGCGATAGACTGCTTGAGTTTTCAGATACGTTTTGATAATTGCTGAATGTGCCGCTTTGCGGGTTAAACAGGCTTAAGCCGCCATTGATGCCCCCGGCCCAGATATTGCCTTTACGATCGGCCAGCAGGCATTTTACCTGATTGTTAGCAAGGCTTCCGTCGCCATCGCGCTGATGCTGGTAACGTTTAGCGGTTTTGGTTTTAAAATCGAGCACCATCAATCCGCCGTTTTCTATCCCGAGCCAAAGGTTATGCTGGCGGTCTTCCTGTATGGTGTTTACCGGCAGGCTAATGGTACTGTATCCTTCAAAATTAATTTGATTATTAAAGGTGTGCTTTTGCCTGTCAAAGCTTTTTAATCCTTTTTCTGTCCCTATCCATAGCGTGTTTGCACTATCCTCAAAAATATAATTGACGGTATTGCCGGGCACATCGGCAAAATGCTGAAAGGAATTGCTGCCCGGCAAGTACAGGTTAAGCCCTCCGTCTACCGTACCTATCCAAAGGTTTTCCTTTCTGTCATTATAAATGCAGTTGATGATATTGCCCGATATGGATTGCCTGTTGGCGGCTGAGTATTTATAACGGGTGAAAGTATTTTTAAACTGGTTGAACCTGTTAAGGCCATTGCTGGTACCTATCCACAATTGATGATGGCTATCTTCATACAAGCAACGGATATAATCATCGCTGATACTCGATGTATTTGCCGGATTATTTTTAAAAACCGTCATCTGGTAACCATCATAACGGTTCAGGCCATCCCTTGTGCCAAACCATATAAAACCCCGGTGGTCCTGATAAATGGTTTCAACCGTGCTGTTTGATAATCCCTGAAAACTGTTGATGTGGCTGAACTTCAGTTTAGGTGCCTGCGCTGATGTTGGTTGTGCAAAACAAAATAAAGCAACCGCCAATCCGCAGGCAAGCATCTCTATACTGCACAGCCAACTGCTTAGCTTAAACATCTTATTACGTGGCACGGGTAATTCTAACTAAAAAACAAAAGCAACTATTGGGTTTCAATTGGTATTGAACAATATTAACAATAAATGTTAAAAATACAGCTAAAATTACTGTTCCTGCTGTTTTTGCTACAAAAAATAACAGTTTGAACCAAAAAAATAAACATCTGCACAAAAGCTTTTCCTGTTTAAACCTGTCATTTGTACAGTAAACCAATTGCTTTTTCCTTTCGTGAACTGATGTGTGCAGCTGCCGGGATTTTATGCAGCAATTAAATCTGCACGCCTGATAACGCCGCCGCATGCATCCTTACAATGTGGAAAAAGCCTGTTTTAAACCAATTAAAAAATCAAATATGCAAAACTCTACTTTTCAATTTTGGAGAAGATTATGCCTGCTGGTGTTTGCGCTGGCTATGCTGTCAGTCTCCGGTGTTTATGCCCAGCAAACGGTAACCGGTACGGTTACCTCAAAGGAAGACGGCACAACATTGCCCGGTATCTCTGTTGGTATCAAAGGAACATCACTGGGAACGGCTACCGACGCTGCCGGAAAATTCAGTATTAAAGCAGCCAGTGGTACAGTACTGTTATTCCGTGGTTTGGGTTATGACGCCAAGGAAGTAACCGTAAGCGGCAGTACTTTAAATGTAACCTTAGATACTAAACAGAACGGCCTTAATGAGGTGGTGGTTATCGGCTATGGTACAACTACCCGCCAAAATATTACTACGGCTGTAACCAAGGTCGATCCTAAAAAGATCCCGCAGGCGGCCAATAACTCTATCCCTCAATTGCTGTTCGGCCGGGCTTCAGGCTTACAGGTATCGCAGGGAAGTTCACAGCCGGGAGGTAATATTAACCTGTCTATCCGTGGCCGCGGTAACCCGCTGTATGTGGTTGATGGGGTAATATTTCCGGGCGATGGACTTGAGCCGGGCAACGGTACCATTGCAGGCGAAACCAATGGCGTAAGCCGTGGCGGCCTTGCCGGTTTAAATCCGGATGATGTGGAATCTATAGAGGTACTGAAAGATGCCAGCGCCGCCATTTACGGTGTAAATGCCGCGAATGGTGTTATCCTCATCACCACCAAAAAAGGTAAAGCAGGCAGGCTGAACATTACCTACAGCGGCAGCTATTCGTTCGAAAAAAACTATCCTTACCTGCAGCCCTTAAAAGCTAACCAGTACGAAACGTTATACAACCAGCTTATTGTTGATCAATACCTGGCAGGCAAACAACAGCAGCCGTACGGCCCCAACCCGCAATCGGGCTTGCCAACACCAAAATACAGTGCCGCCGATATTGCAGCAGCAGGTAATGGTACCGACTGGCTTGGCCAGATCTTCCGCACAGGTGCAATTAACAACCACCAGGTAAACATCAACGGCGGCGGTGAAAAAGCTACTTACTATTTTTCGGGTGGATATTATAATGAAGATGGTACTTTAAAAGGAGCTGGGCTCAATAAATATACAGGCCGCGCTAACCTGTCATTTACCCCGGCTAAGTTTTTGACCCTGAATGCAAACTTCACAGGCAATACCAACAGCTATTTAAACTCGTCATCGGGCGGGCAAACAGGTGGTTCAGGTACACAGGGTTTTGGGATCATCCAGGCTGCTTTGGGTTACCCGGCAAACGTAGCGGTACGTGATGCAAGCGGCAATTATACCCGTTATGGCGTTATAGCCAACCCGGTATCATTACTGGATGTGCAGGATAATACCAGCTACCATTCATTGAACGCAAATTTATCTGCCGACCTGAAAGTGATTCCGGGCGTATTGGCCAGCCACCTGTTGTTTGGCGATAATTATGAGGCGGCCAACCGTACCTTTTTTGTGCCGAGCACGGTTTTCTACTTTTCGCAAAACCTGTCGCGGGCATCCATGAACTACAACAACCGCGAAAATCAGACTTTAGAGGCTACTGTAACTTTCAAAAAAGATATCGCTAAATTTTTAAATATAGACGCGGTTGCGGGCGCAGGTCAATATAAAAATACTTACAACGCCTTCGGCAGCCAGGGTGCAGGCGGTGCCGATGTAATCGGTGCAACCAACCTATCTGCCGAAACAGCCAATATCGGTATCACTTCGGTAAAAACGGCCAGTAAAACACGCTCATATTTTGCGCGGAGCTCGTTCAATTTTTTAGATAAATACCTGCTTACCCTGTCATACCGTTATGATGGTTATAGCCTGTTTTTCCCTAATACCAAATACGCTTCGTTCCCTTCGGCTTCTGTTGGCTGGAAAATCAGCAACGAGGATTTCATGAAGAATATAAACTTTGTAAGCCTGCTTAAACTTCGTGCAAGTGCAGGTACTACAGGCAGCACCATTGGTGCGGCAGGTTACGGCGGTTACGCTCCTGATGGCAATACCATCTTCTTTACCAATGGCGCCGTAAACTATGCTACTATAGCCCGTTATGCCATTGATCACCCCGAATTAACCTGGCAAAAAACCGAGAACAAGAATATCGGTTTGGATTTCGGTTTATTTAAAGACCGTGTAACCGGTTCGGTTGATGTGTTTAAAGATGATATCACCAACCTGCTGCGCACAACCGGGCCAACTGCGCCGCTTTCCTATCTGTCGACCCAACCGGTTAACGGCGGGCACCAGTACAGGCAGGGTTATGATATTTCGTTAAATACACAAAATTTAAGATTACATGATTTCACCTGGAACTCGGCCATCAACGTATCACACTATACCTACAAATGGAAAAGCCGTTTTGTGTATGATAACCTGCTTGCCTACCAGGGCGTAACTTACCAGGCTATTAATGATCCGGTAAATGAGATCTACTACTTTAAAACAAAAGGCCTCTTACAGCCTGGTCAAACCGTACCGGCATCACAGCCAACTGCGGGCGGCGCTAATCTGCCTGGCTCGCCAATTTATGTTGATGCCAATGGCGACGGCAAATTAACCGGTGCCGATATCTACAAACTAAACCCAGACCCGAAGATCAGTATTGGTTTTGGTAATGATTTCCATTACAAACAATTCGATTTGAGTATTTTCTTTTACGGCCAGTTTGGCGGTAAAGGAACCAACTATAACAATGCCTGGGGCGATCCTAACAGTATTGTGTCAAGCACACAAAGCGGAACCATACAGGCGCTTAATGTTTGGACATCGGTTAACCAAAGCGGTACAAGGCCTGGGGTAAACTACATTGAAAGCGCTACAGGCCTGCCGCAGGGTTCGGACATAAACCTGGTAAGTACCAATTTTGTGCGCTGCCGTAACCTTACGCTGGGATATACCTTTAGCTCGCCATGGCTAAACAAGTTCACCAAATCGGTAAGGGTGTTTGCCGATGCTCAAAACCTGTTCATCATCACCAAATATAAAGGCGTTGACCCGGAAGTGAGCTATGCCAGTGTTAAAGGCGGCTACGCTCCGTACCCAATGTTCAGGACATTCTCATTTGGCTTAAGGGCCGGTTTTTAATCTTAAAACAGCAATCAACATGAAAAAAATTATAACCATATGCTTAATGGCTGCTGCTGTAACGGTAAGCAGTTGTAAAAAAGGGTTGGAGCCGCAAATTTACGGTTCGTTATCAACCACCAACTTCCCTAAAACCGAGGCCGATTTTGTGAATTACGTTACCGAGGTTTATAAGCCTTTCCAGTCAAAATGGGGATATAATGATCCGGCAGGTTATCAGAACGATTGGTTTAGCCCGGAGTACGGCGATATCATGATGTTTGATTACCCCACCGATCAGTTGAACATCTGGACAGGATGGGGCGGTATTTTTACCCAGTTCAGCACCGCAAGCTTTACTTTCCTGGCTAACCAGGGTACAGGTAATAACCATTTTGAAAAGATCAGGTTTGTGACCCGCATCACCCAGATCATTGACGATATCAATAAATCAAGCATCAACGATGCGGCTAAAAAGGAACTGACTGCTGAAGCCCGCATGTCGCGCGGATGGAATATGTATTACCTGCTGCAATTGTACGGCCCGGTACCGGTGATCCTGGATGCATCAAAGATCAACACCGCAGCCGAAACCGATTTAACCCGCCCAACCCGCGAAGCATTTTTAGCATCAATAGTGGGCGACCTTACTTACGCGGCGGCAAATCTGCCTAAAGCTCCTTCAGATTACGGCAGGTTTAACCAGGCTATAGCGCTTACCGTGCTGATGCGTACCTATATGAACGAAAAGGATTTTGTTAATGCCGAGAAAACAGGCAGGCAGATCATGACGCTCGGCTACTCATTGGTAACCGATTATGCCAGCCTGTTTATGGAAGCTACCGAAAGGAATAACGAAACCATGTGGGCCATATCATGCCTGCCCGATCAGGATGGTAACGAAAACCACGCCAGCTTTAATCCCTGGGTGTTTTATACCTATCCAAAAGATTATCCGGGTAACCGTGTAAAAGATTCATTTGCCGGTGGCGACGCACCTGTTTCAACAACATGGGCTTTTTATCATTCATTTGATGCAGCCGATAAACGCAGGGATTTGCTTGTTGCCAGTTATACCAACAAAAGCGGGGTGGTGCGTAACGAGGCTAACGGCTTATCGGGTCCGGTAATAGCTAAATACCCGGATTTGGGCGGCGCTTCGCTGAATGCTTACCAGGGTAATGATATCCCTAAAGCACGTTTGGGCGATGTAATGTTACAGCTTGCCGAAGCCATTAACCAAAACAGCGGCCCTACTGCCGAAGCGGTATCTTTGGTTAACCAGGTGCGTTTGGCACATGGCGGTGCTGCTTTGGGCAATGTGCCTTCATCGGCCACAGCCACCAAACAGGCTTTTGATACCTGGCTGTTAAAAGAAGAAGGCTGGGAAACTTATTTTGAGGGCGAACGCAAGATGGACCTGGTAAGGCACGGCCAGTGGCAAAGCGCCTTAACATCGGTAGGTAAAACTGCGGGGCCATACCTGTTCCCGGTACCAACCTATGAAATTACGGCCAGTAAAGGCAAATTAACCCAAACACCCGGTTATTAATTGATTGCTATGAATATCAGGAATATTGTATTGCTGGGAATGATACTGCTAACGGCAGTGGCAGGATGTAAAAAGGATGGCGGCTCAACCGGCACAAAAAAGCCTGATACGGGCGATACTACTAAAACCACCACATCGGCCCTGATTAAGGGGGCCGATGTGAGCTGGCTTACCCAAATGGAAGCATCGGGCTATAAATTTTATAATGGCGATGGTACTCAGCAGGATTTAATCCAGATACTAAAGGATAAAGGTATGAATGCCATCAGGCTCCGTGCCTGGGTTAACCCAACCGATGGCTGGTGCAATACCGACGATGTGGTTGCTAAAGCCCTGCGCGCGCAAAAACTGGGCATGAAGATCATGATCGATTTTCATTACAGTGATAGCTGGGCCGACCCGGGTAAGCAGCCTAAGCCTGCTGCATGGCAAAGCCTCAGTTTTACCGATTTGAAAGCGGCGCTAAGCACCTATACCATAAGCGTAATGAACGCCCTGAAAGCAAAAGGCATTACGCCCGACTGGGCACAGGTTGGCAATGAAACCAACGATGGCATGCTTTGGGAAGATGGCCGGGCCTCAAAGAACATGGCCAATTTCGCGGCTCTGGTAAGCACCGGTTATGACGCGGTAAAATCGGTAAGCAGCACTACAAAAGTTATTGTACACCTGGCCAATGGTTATGACAACAGCCTGTTCCGCTGGCTGTTTGATGGCTTAAAGGTTAATGGGGCAAAATGGGATATTATTGGCATGTCCTTATATCCGTCTACTACTAACTGGCAAACTTATAATGCACAATGCCTGGCTAACATGAATGATATGTTTGCCCGGTATGGTTCCCCGGTAATGATAGTTGAAGTGGGAATGCCTGCCGCCGAAACAACAACCTGCAAAGCCTTTTTAACAGATCTGTTAAGCAAGGTTGGCACGGTGAATGGCGGGCAGGGTTTGGGAGTTTTTTATTGGGAACCGGAGGCCTATAACTGGCAAAGTTATGGCCTTGGGGCGTTTGACACATCGGGCAAGCCAACCGTGGCGCTTGATGCATTTAAATAGTTCATGCCATTCAGCACGAAACCAATTTTTTACAAATACCAATAAATCAATCAAATTATGAGAAAAATCATCACGCTGTCATCAGCTGTCATGCTTTGCCTAAGCATGAGCTGCACCAAAGAAGTTGCCAACAAGCAAGTCGCTGCACAAAGCACGGCTACCGGCAAGTTAAAAACCGAAGCCACTTCTACATTTGCCTATGGCTCTGATGTGAGCTGGGTAACGCAAATGGAAGCATCGGGCAAAAAGTTTTACAACAGCAGCGGTACTCAGCAGGACTTGTTTACCGTTTTAGGAGGTAAAGGTATCAATGCCATTCGTTTAAGGGTATGGGTAAATCCTTCATCAACCTATAATTCCACTGCCGACGTAGTAGCTAAAGCCAAAAGGGCTGCAGCCGCAGGTATGAGCATCCTTATCGACTTTCATTACAGCGATACCTGGGCCGATCCGGGAAACCAAACGAAACCTGTTGCATGGGCCAGTCTTGATTTCAACACACTCATGACCACCATGTACAATTACACTTACAATACCTTAAATACCCTCAAATCAAACGGGATAACCCCAACATGGGTACAAGTTGGTAATGAAACCAGCGATGGTATGTTATGGCAGGATGGCCGCGCCTCGGTGTCGGCAACAAACTTTAAAAACTTTGCCTGGTTGGTAAACTGTGGATACAATGCTACTAAGGCAATCTATCCATCGGCAAAAGTTATTGTGCATGTGGCTAATGGTTTTAATAATACCACCACCCGCTGGATCTTTGACGGCCTTAAAGCCAATGGTGCCAGCTGGGATGTTTGCGGGTTTTCGGTATATCCGTCAACCAGCAGCTGGTCGACAACTAACACTCAGGTATTGGCCAACATGCAGGATATGGTAACCCGTTATGGCAAGCAGGTAATGATCTGCGAGGCCGGTATGGATGTATCGGCAGCAACAACCAGTAAAGCCTTTTTAACCGATCTGATAGCCAAAACAAAATCGGTATCGGGCGGTCTTGGTGTATTTTACTGGGAGCCGGAAGCTTATGCCAGCTGGCAGGGCTACACCATGGGCGCATTCGATAGCAGCGGGAAACCAACCGTTGCCATGGATGCATTTGTGCATTAAAATTTAATTGGTTGGGTGTAGTGGGAATGAAGCGTTTTTAAATCCCCTCTTGAGAGGGGGCGCGAAGGGAAAGAGTGATGGCAGGGGTGTGTTTATGCGACAAGCTTATCAAAGCAGAAACACACCCCTCCGCCCCTCTCAAGAGGGGAATCGCACAAGCCCGCCCTTTTTGAATTAGCCAGGAAAGCATTGAAAAAGCTTCAATACACCCAACCAACTATACTATGTAATTTTGATTATTAACACAAATTATATGAAAACGAAGATCAGTACACGCAAACTGGTATTAATAGCAATGGGCCTGGTAAGTATGGGGGCATTATCGGCTTATAAATATTCGCCGGCCAAAAATGTTCCGGTTAAGTTTAAGCAGATCATGGGGGCCGATATTTCCTTTATCCCCCAGCTGGAAGCCGAGGGACGCAAGTTTTATGATAACGGCGTAAGCAAAGATCCTTTCACTATTTTGAAGGATCATGGCTTTAACTATGTAAGGCTCCGCATCTTCAATAATCCTAAGGCCGATAGCGGTTATTCGGCAAAAGGTTATTGCGGTTTAGAGGATACCAAAAAGATGGCTTTACGGATTAAGGAAGCCGGTATGGGCCTTCTGCTTGATTTTCATTACAGCGATACCTGGGCCGATCCCGGTAAGCAATATAAACCTGCTGCCTGGAAAAAGCTTAACAACCAGCAATTGCAGGATTCTATCAAAGCATTTACGCGGCTTACGCTGCTGGCCCTTAAAAAGCAGGGCACCCTGCCCGATATGGTGCAGGTAGGTAACGAAATTAACCACGGCATTTTATGGCCCGATGGAAGGGTTAAAAACCTGGATACCCTGGCCGGTTTTTTGAAAGCAGGTATTAGCGGTGTAAGAGGGGTGAGCGGTAACATCAGGATAATGCTGCACATTGCCTGCGGCGGACAAAATGCCGAATCCATTTATTTTGTTGATAATATGCTTAAACGCGGGGTGAATTTCGACATCATTGGCGAATCATACTATCCCGAATGGCATGGAACTCCCGATAGTTTAAAAAATAACGTCACCAGCCTCACTGCCCGCTACAAACAGGATGTGATGGTTGCCGAATATTCACAACACAAACGCGAGGTAAATGATATAGCCTTTTCATTACCCGGTAACAAAGTTAAAGGCACTTTTATTTGGGAGCCCTTTAGCTGGGGCGAAACCTTTGTTGATAAACAGGGCAATACCAATGCGCACATGGCTACCTATGATAGCATCAAGAAACAATACCACATTAGCCAGTAAGCTCCACTAAATGAAGAAAATTATTCTGTTGGCCCTTGCCGCTGCCTGCACGGTTGCAGCCGTAAAAGCGCAAAGCAAAGGCGATAAAAAAATAGCTGTTACACTTTTCAATAATAACTGGCAGTTTGTAAAAAATGCAGATACCAGTATCAATGATCAATTTTTTAGCCACGCAGGCGCTTCATCATGGCAGCAGGTGAGCCTGCCGCATACTGCCAATATTGAGCCGGTTATTAAAACCGCCCAGCAATGGCAGGGCATTTGTTTTTACCGTAAGTTTTTTACGCTGGATAAAAAAGATGAAGGTAAATATATCGCCATCCGTATAGATGCAGCTATGAACCTGGCCGATGTTTATTTGAATGGAAAACATCTGCAAACACATACCGGTGGTTATTTGCCTGTTTATATCGATATCAGCAATAAGGCGTTGTATGGTAAAGAAAACTGCCTGCTCATCAGGCTGAATAACCAGGACAACCCGGTGATTCCGCCGGGAAAGCCTATTAAAGATCTGGATTTTAACTTTTACAGTGGCATTTACCGTAATGCCTGGCTTATTAAAAAAAATAAGGTTTATATAACCGATGCCGTTAATGCCGGGCAGGTGAATGGTGGCGGGGTAATGCTACACTATGATAATATTTCAACAGAAAATGCCTGTTTAAGCATTAAGGTGCAGGTACAAAATGATCATGCCTTAAAGCAGGCTGTTAAAGTAAGAGCTACACTTTATGATGCTTCCGGGAAATCTGTCGGAGCGCTTAGTTTGCCTGTAACTGTTATCAAGCCAAACAGCAGTAATACCTTTGAGCAAAGCATCAATATAGTAAAACCAGCACTCTGGTCGCCTGCGCATCCGAAGCTATATAAAGTAGTTATCGGGGTTGAAAGCAATGGTGTTCTGCTCGATTCGGTATCGGTAAAAACGGGCATCAGGCAAATCAGCTTTAAGGCTGATGGCTTTTACCTTAATGGCAGCAAATATGTATTGCGCGGTACTAACCGCCACCAGGAATATCCTTATATAGGTTATGCCATGAGCGATAATGCCCAATACCGCGATGCTTATAAAATAAAACAGGCTGGTTTTGATTTTGTGCGCTGTTCGCATTATCCGCCGTCGCCTGCGTTTTTAAATGCCTGCGATGAACTGGGTATTTTTGTGATGGATTCAACACCCGGCTGGCAGTTTTTTGGCGATGAAACTTTTCAAAAGAACAGTCTGCAAGCTATTACTGATATGCTGCACCGCGACAGGAACCATCCGTCCATCATTTTGTGGGAGGCCTCGCTTAATGAAACAGACATGAAGCAGGATTATATGGAAAAGGCGCATGCCATAGTTCATCAGGAACTGCCTTATGCCGATACCTACACCTGCGGCTGGATGAACGCAGTTTATGATGTGTTTATCCCCGCCCGCCAGCATGCCAAAGCGCCCGATTACTGGAAAAAATTTAACCAGAAACCTATCCTGATTGCCGAATATGGCGACTGGGAATATTACGCCCAAAACGCAGGCTTTAACCAAACACAGTATAAAGACCTTACCGACGAGGAAAAAACATCGCGCCAGCTGCGCGGAGATGGCGAAAAGCGGATGCTGCAACAGGCCGTAAACTTCCAGGAATCACATAACGATAACCTTAACGGGAACATTACCGGCGATGCCAACTGGCTTATGTTCGATTATAAACGTGGTTATGCGCCTGATATTGAATCATCGGGGATTATGGATATTTTCAGGCTGCCCAAGTTTGCCTATTATTTTTACCAAAGCCAAAGGGACGCTGCCGAAATTAAACCGGTATTGTTTATCGCCAATTACTGGAATAACCCGGCAGTTAAAAATCTAAAGCTCTACAGCAATTGCGATGAGGTGGAACTGTTTCTGAACGGCAAACTGATAGGCAAACAGAAACCAGATACAGGCAGCATGAATAACAATCTTAAGCATGCACCATTTACCTTTAATATAGCTTATGAGCCAGGTACATTAACTGCTAAAGGTTACATCAATGAAAAATTGGCAATTACTACTGAATCTAAAACACCCGAAAAACCCTCACAGATTAAATTAACGGTTGATTACAGTGGTAAGCCGCTTGTTGCGGGCAAAAATGATGTGGTGTTTGTTTACGCCTCGGTAACCGACGAGAATGGTACTGTGATTCCTACTGCAACCAATTTGATCAAACTAAATGTAAGCGGTGGAGGGGTATTAGTTGGTGATAAAGAAGTAAAAGCGGAAGCCGGGATCGCAGCTTTTTTGATAAAAGCAGGCACGAAACCCGGTAAAATCTCTCTTTCTGCTTCGGGGGATGCTTTGAAAACTGCAAAACAGGAAGTGGTGATTAAATAACAATACAGAAGCTGTTTAAAATGAAGATTATTTATTCATTACCGTTGACTTTAGTCAACGGTAAGAGAGGGTAGTATTGCGGGCTTTAGCCCAATTATACAAGCGTATTTTGGCTAAAGCCCTTTGTTTTTTATTCATTACTCCGTTGACTAAAGTCAATGGCAATGATTTTATAGATATGGGGAGCAGATATCATCAGCTCCCCTTTTTTATTGCGAATGTCACTGCCTATAATCAGCAGAGGTATTAATCGCTTACAGGTATCCGGCTGCCTGTAAACTGAACAATTCGGCATAGCGCCCGTTGTTGGCCATGAGTTGCTCATGTGTGCCCGACTCCAGGATAGTGCCTTTTTCCAACACAATGATCCGGTTTGCAAGTCTTGCAGTTGAAAAGCGGTGAGAAATAAGCACAGCCGATTTTCCCTCGGTTAACGACGAAAAACGCTGGAACACCTCGTATTCGGCACGGGCATCAAGTGCTGCTGTTGGCTCGTCAAGGATAAGCACCTGCGCCTCCTTCATATAAGCCCTTGCCAGCGCTACTTTTTGCCATTCCCCGCCTGATAGCTCTACACCTTCGTTAAACCGCCTGCCCAGCCATTGCTCATAGCCAAGCGGAAGCTTAGCAGCCAGTGTATCTGCCAGGCTTTCATGGGCCGCCTTACGGATCAGTTCAATATTACCCAGTTCATCAATATTGCCAACCGCAATGTTTTGCGAAAAGCTCATCTGGTAACGGATATAATCCTGGAAAATAATGCCCAGGTTTAACCGGAGGTCGGCAATGTCATAATCCCTCAAATCGGCACCGTCAAGCAGGATGCGCCCTTCTGTAGGGTCGTATAAACGGGCCAGCAATTTTACAAGCGTAGTTTTGCCTGCACCGTTCTCGCCAACCAGCGCAATCTTTTCGCCGGGGTGCAGGGTAAAGTTCAGGTGCCTGTTGGCCCATGATTCGGCATTGTGATATTTAAAGCCCACATCCTCAAATTTGAAGCCCTGCTTTATAGGTTTAGGAAATGGTAAAGGAGATTTGGCAACGGTGATCTTTGGCTTGATCTCAAAAAACTCATGGAAATCATTTAGATAAATGGCTCCCTGGGATACCGACGTAAAACGGTTCAGCGAATTTTCCATCAAACTGCTAAGCTGCCGGAACGAACCGGCAATAAAGGTAAGCGTACCCACCGAAGATTTGCCTGTAACCGTTTGATAAATGATAAAACCATAAGCGGCATAATAACCAGCACTGCCTAAAATGGAAAAGAAGGTGCCCCAGGCCGAGCGCCGCACAGCAAGCTTGCTGTTATCGGCATAAAATTTATCTGATAGCGTTTTAAAACGGTTAATGATAAAATCCGACAGGCCAAAAATTTTGACCTCTTTGGCTGTTTCATCACTCGCGCCGAGGTAGCGTACATAATCCAGTTCTCTTCTTTCGGGCGTTTGGCTCCTGGTTAGCGCATAATTCTGGCTGTTGAAATAGCTTTCACCCATAAATGAGGGGATGATGGCGATGAGCAGCAGCAGGATTAACCATGGGTTTAAAGTTAGCAAGCCGGTAAGCAGAAATGCCATGGAGATAAAGTCCTGTATCTGGCTCATTACCTGCGATAAAAGTACTGTACGCCCGACAGTTTGCTGTCTTGCCCGTTCCAGTTTATCATAAAATACCGAATCTTCAAACTGCTCCAGGTCAAGCGTAGCTGCATGGCGCATGATACGCATCGATGTATAGTTTGAAAAAAGATCACCCAGCAGGCTATCCATCAGGCTGATCATCCGGTTTAAGCCATCGGTAGCTACAGCCAGTAAAAATTCGATGATAACCAGCTTCCATAATTCGTGTTGGCTCCCTCCGTGGCGGTTAAGCAATACCACCTGGTCAATGATCAGCTTGCCTACGTACAACAAAGCAACCGGCATTGCCGAGCGGACAATACGTAACAGAAAGCTCATTGTCGTTTTCCCCGGGCTGCTTTGCCATACCAGCCCGAAAAACTCCGGGAGGTTGCTTAATGCAGACAGGCGCTCTCTGAACGAGATCTTTTGCTCCAATTTGATATTTCTTGTTTTAGCCATCTGCCGGTTTTGATAAATGCGATTTTAAACAAAAAAATGCTGATTAATATTGGAGTGCAGGTTCTTAGCTCATTTATGATCATTTACTGACTGAAAAGAAATTATGGCGAAAGAGAATAATGCTTTGTCTGTATTGACACTATCAAACAGAAAGTGGTAGGAATCACTTTTAATACAGGAGGCACCTACAGAGCCAGCTTTGTTGTTAAATTTATCTACAAACATGTTACTCCTACGGGGTTGTGGTTACAGGTTTTCTTAAACTCCGTAGGAGTAACATGTTTGTAGCAGGAAACATACCTTAAAGAATTACTTCAGCGGAGCCCCCTATAAATATGGGCCATTTAATTTGAAAACAATTTTCGTGATCAAGAAGATTTAGCCGAATATATAATTATATAAAAAAGATTTGCGCAATCGATTGCATTAATCTTTTTTTATTTGTTCCTTAGTACTATAAACCACCAATAAAAATTTTCAGAACTATGAGGTCAGTGAAGCTATTACTTGTTGTGCTTTGTGCCTGTTTTATATTGCCCGGTTACGCCACGCTGAGGTTGCCGCAATTGGTTGCAGATGGGATGGTATTACAGCGCGACGCGAAAGTGAAGATCTGGGGATGGGCCGATTCCGGTGAAAAGATCACCGTTAATTTTCAGCATAAAACATACCACACAGTTACTGAGCAAAGCGGTTCCTGGAAAATAATCCTTCAGCCTATGAAAGCCGGTGGCCCATATATCATGGAACTTACCGGTAACAACCATATTGTTATCCGGGATATTTTAATTGGGGATGTATGGTTTTGCTCGGGCCAGTCGAACATGGTTTTGCCCATGGAGCGGGTAAAGGAAAAATACCCTGATGAAATAGCCAATGCCAATTACCCGCAGATCAGAAATTTTTTTGTGAAAACAGAGGCTGATGTAACCAAACAACATCCCGACCTGTTACCCGGTAAATGGGTTAAAGCCGATTCTGCAGGTGTTTTAAGTTTTGGTGCCGCATCCTGGTTTTTCGCTAAACAGCTTTATCAAAAATATCATGTGCCCATAGGTATCATCAACTCAAGTGTGGGCGGTACACCGATAGAGGCCTGGATCAGCAATGATGGTTTAAAAAACATCAAATCCTATCACAACCGGGTAATCCAATTTGGTAATCCTGCTTTTATGGATAGTGTGATGAAAACGCGTTCGCAACCTACAGATCCGCTAAATACGTCGGTTTACGGGGTAGATAAAGGTTTAAGTGAGGCCAAGCCATGGTATGATCCCACTTATATGCCCCATAACTGGCATCATTTCTGGCTGCCCGGCTACTGGGCCGATCAGGGTATAAAAGGCCTGAACGGGGTAGTCTGGTTCAGGAAGGAAATAAACCTGCCTGCATCGGTTCTGGGTAAAGCAGCCAAACTTTTTTTTGGAAGGATAGTAGATGCAGATCAAACTTATGTTAACGGTAAATTGGTAGGGGGCATTACTTATCAGTACCCGCCAAGGCGTTACACAGTACCTGCAGGTTTATTGAAGCCGGGTAAAAATATTATCATGGTGCGGGTGATCAACACAGCGGGCAAAGGTGGTTTTGTGCCCGACAAACGGTATTATTTAACAATGGCTGGAGATACCATCGACCTGCGCGGCGACTGGCAATATAAGGTAGGGCAAGTGTTTGAACCGGCTAAGATAAAGCCGGAGTTTACGCCACAGAATGAACCAACCGGACTTTACAATACCATGGTAGCACCCGTTATCAACTACACCATTAAAGGCCTGGTTTGGTACCAGGGCGAAAGCAATGCTTCCCGGGCAGCCGAATATGGTATGCTGTTAAAAGCCCTTATTGCCGACTGGCGCAACAGCTGGCAACAGGGTAACATCCCATTCATTTGTGCCCAGCTCCCCAACTTTAACGAAGCGCAATATTCACCAGTTGAAAGCGACTGGGCCCAATTACGCGAAGGGCAGCTTAGCGCCCTGGAGTTACCTAATACAGGTATGTCAGTTACTATTGGTGCGGGTGAATGGAACGATATTCATCCACTCAATAAAAAAACGGTAGGAGAGCGGCTTGCCCGTGCCGCTGAAAATGTGGCTTATGGCGAAGGGAGTGTAGTGGCATCCGGCCCAATTTATCAATCAGCTAAAATTGACGGGGATAAAATTGAGATCACTTTTAAATATACAGGAGCAGGCCTTATTGCTGAGGATGGAGATGAGTTGTCGCAATTTGCAATAGCCGGTGCAGATAAAAAGTTTATTTGGGCCAAAGCTGTTATTAAAGGCGATAAAGTGGTGGTTTGGAATGATAAAATACCTGCCCCGCTTTATGTAAGATATGCCTGGGCCGATAATCCCGATGGGGCAAACCTGTATAATAAGGAAGGCCTGCCCGCATCGCCTTTCCGGACCGATAAACCATAAATCAATTTAAAATCAGAGAAATGAAAAGTACTGCCTTCTTTTTTTTACTCGCATGCGCTGTAGCGGCAAAAGCACAAAATCCGGTCCCGGTAAATTTCACTGCCGATCAGGATCATCAGAATATGATGAAGCAGTTAGGGATTAAAACATTGCGTAATGGCCCCAGTGGTGACGAATCGGCCCCTAACCATGCCAATTATGATGAAGCGCTGGCTAACCCTTACCCGGATCTGCCGGATGCGCTTACATTAAAGAACGGCAAAAAGGTAACTACGGCCGAAATGTGGTGGAAACAACGCCGCCCGGAAATTGTGGAGGATATGGAGCGTGAGGTTTATGGGCGCATCCCGGCTAATGTGCCCAAAGTAACCTGGGCGGTTAAAGTAACCGATAAAGAGCGCGTTGGCTTTTATCCGGTGATTGCTAAACAGCTCATTGGTCATGTTGATAACTCGGCCTGTCCGCTTATCAATGTAAATATTGAAATGACATTGGTGCTCCCTGCAAATGCTAAAGGCCCGGTACCTGTACTGATGATGTTTGGCCGGAGTGCATTGCCTGCACCGGCCCAGCCCTCGCCTGCCGATGTAGAAAAGATCAACAGTGCGATAAAGGAATTGCTTGTAAAAGAGCATCCCGAACTGAAAACCATTTTTGAGCAATATCCCGCCTATAACCCCATACCTGAGCAATCTCCTTTTGGGCCAGGCGGTTTCCCGGTGATTAAAGGCGATCCGCCAACGGCCATGCAGCTGATCGCCGGCGGCTGGGGTTATGTGCTGATTGACCCCTCATCAATCCAGGCCGACAATGGAGAAGGTTTAACAAAAGGGATTATTGGTTTGGTAAATAAAGGCCAGCCACGCAAGCCGGAGGACTGGGGTGCTTTACGCGCCTGGTCTTGGGGAGCGGCACGCGCATTGGATTACCTGGAAACCGAACCCGCCGTTGATGCCAAACATGTAGGCATTGAGGGCGTATCCCGGTATGGGAAAGCTGCACTGGTAACACTGGCCTTTGAACAACGCTTTGCGATGGGGCTGATTGGCTCATCGGGCGAGGGAGGAGCTAAGCTGCACCGCCGCAATTTTGGTGAGGCGGTTGAAAGCCTTACCGGTGGTGAATATTACTGGATGGCCGGTAATTTTATGAAATATGGTGCTTCGGAAGCTACATTCGGCTCTAAAACCGCGAAAGACCTGCCGGTAGATGCACACGAGCTGATTGCCTTATGTGCCCCGCGGTTTACTTTTATAAGCTATGGAGTCCCGGAGCAGGGCGATGCCAAATGGCTCGATCAGCAGGGGAGCTATATGGCAACTGTGGCTGCGGGTTCAGTATTTAAACTGCTTGGTGTGAAAGATATAGGTGTTTCAAACGATTATAAAACCGAAAAAATGCCGCCGGTTAACACAGGTTTACTTAATGGCGAACTGGCCTGGCGCCAGCACGATGGTGGCCATACCGATGCCCCAAATGTAAAATACTTTATTGCATGGGCGAATAAGCTGATGCATTATGGGAAATAGTTTGTGAGAAAAAGTAAATGATTTACCCAAACGTTATCCTGAGTTTGAAAATCCGGAGGGCTCTGGAGGTGCAATGATATCGATCCTATAAGTCTTTGTCATCCTGAGCGGTAGCGAAGGATCTTCTTCGATAGGCAAGGCCGCTATACAGAGAGAAGAAGATGCTTCGTTTAATTTAAAAAAAACCTGTCATCCTGAGGCACGAAGGATCTTCTTCAACAAACATGGCCGCTATACAGGGCGAAGAAGATGCTTCGTACCTCAGCATGACAAAGGGGCAAATGTCATTTTCCCTTCAGAGTTCACCGGATTCTAAAACTTGGCATGATCGTGATGGTATCAAAACCCTATCGAATTCCCTCCATCAACCTGCAAAACAATCCCTGTTACATATTTAGCACTGTCGGTAGCTAAGTAATAAGCAGCTTCGGCTACATCGGCGGGCTCACCTAATTTGCCCATTGGGGTGCGGCCCATAACCTTTTGCTTGCGGCCAGGATCATTATCCAGCGCCTTTGCCGACATATCCGTCGCTATAAATCCCGGTGCAATGCAATTAACCCTGATGCCCTGTGGGGAAAGTTCGGTAGCCATTGCCCTGGTCATACCTTCAATAGCAGTTTTGGATGCGCTATAGGCAATAACATAGGGGATGCCATATTGTGCAGCCATGGAGCTGATGTTAACGATGCTTCCGCTGCCTGCTTTTAACATGCTTTTTACCACCTCACGGCTTATTGCAAATACCGCATTGAGGTTGGTTTGGATCACTCTCGAAAATTCTTCGTCGGTTACTTCGGTAAAAGCTTTTTTATGGTTGATGCCGGCGTTATTAACCAAAATATCAGGTATTCCAAATTTAGCTTCAATTTCAGTTATCAATTGGGGGATACCGGTTGTGTCGCTCAGATCGAATTGTTTATAACTGCAAAGTTTACCAAATTGCTGTGCTGCTGCAATCAGCTTTGCCTCGTCCCGGCCAATGATAATGGTTTTGATGCCTTGTTCGATAAATTTTTTGGTGGTGGCAAGTCCGAGGCCGGAGGCGCCCCCGGTGATAATGGCCAGTTTGGTTTTTGAATTCATGGATCTTTTAAAATCGTTACTTCCTGGAAGATAATTCAGGTGCATTAACTCCAGTATGAATATGCCGCAGAATTATTTAATGGATAAAAGTAGAAAATTATTACATATTAAATTAGTTTTGTGTAATCGATTGCATAAATTTATTTTGTTTGATATAAATAGTATATGGTAGCAGATTTAGAACAAACTTTCAGGTGGTTTGGGCCGGGTGATCCGGTAACTTTAAGTGCGATAAAACAAACGGGGGCAAATGGGATAGTTACCGCGCTTCATCACATTTCCTGTGGTGATATCTGGAGCCTGCAGGAGATCAGGCAGCGGAAGGCAATGATTGAAAATGCCGGCTTTAACTGGGCGGTTGTGGAGAGTGTAAATATTCATGAAAGTATTAAAACAGGCAGCGGCGAGCGCGACCGTTATATTGATAACTATATCCAAACCCTGCAAAACTTGGCACAGGAGGGGATCTTTACCGTGTGCTATAATTTTATGCCCGTGCTGGATTGGACCCGTACGCACCTCGATTATCGCCTGGCTAACGGCGCTTCGGCATTATTGTATAGTGCACCGGCTTTGGCAGCTTTTGATCTTTATATTTTAGAGCGGGAAAATGCCTTTACCGAATTCACCGCAGAACAGCAAACTGCAGCCAAACAGTATTATGACGGACTGAATGAGGATGGCAAAAAGCTGTTAACCAACACCATATTGGCCGGCCTGCCTGGCACGGACGAGGTTTTTACCATTGCCGAATTCAAGGAACATCTTCATAAATACAACGCAATAGACAAGGATACTTTAAAGCAAAACCTCTTTTATTTTTTGAGTGCGATAATTCCCTATGCCGAAAAATTAGGCATAAAAATGTGTATCCACCCGGATGATCCTCCGTTTCCGATCCTGGGGCTGCCCCGTGCTGCATCAACCTTGCAGGATCTTGAGGATCTTATTAATAGCTACCCTTCCATAGCCAATGGCATAACGCTTTGTACGGGGTCATTAGGGGCATCGGGTAAAAATGATATCCCTCAAATGATAACAAAGCTGGGCAATAAGATCCATTTTTTGCACCTGCGCAATGTCGCAAGGCAACAGGATGGCAGCTTTTACGAAGCCGATCATTTAACCGGCAGTGTTGATATGTATGAGGTAATGAAAGCAATTATCAATGAACAGTCAGCCCGCAAAAATGCAGGCAGGAGCGATATTGCTATCCCCATGAGGCCCGATCATGGACATAAACTACTTGACGATTTTAATTATGATACCTATCCCGGTTATTCTGTAACCGGCAGGCTTAAAGGCCTGGCCGAGTTGCGCGGATTGGAGATGGGTATTAAGCGGGCCCTGTTTGATAAGTGACTGTAGAAGAGCCGGTAAATAAATTCTGATTGCGGTTGCTCTTTCCTGGCCTCAAATAATAATTGAATGATTACCTCCTTTTGTTAAATATAACAAAAGTTTATATATTGCAATCGATTGCAATGGCTTAATAGTGCTTTCAGCCGTTTTCAAAATGCCTATTGGGACTGCGTATCAAAAGCCTTCAGTACCCGCTCAGTTATTATAAAACATGGACTTTTACTATAAGCAGGGCATGGGGCAATAAAATATGACCAATTAATCATCAACATAAACCAAACGCCAATGAGCAAGCCATTTACCACAGCAAAATTAGTCCTCACGCTTTTTGTACCGTTCTGCATTTTGAGTGCATGCAACACATCAACTAAAAAAACAGCTGATGCAGCCGACGGCACAAAAACTGATACCGGCAAAAAAGTAAAATTCCTTTCCCAACCGCTCATCAGTTCCATTTACACGGCTGATCCGTCGGCCCATGTATTTAACGGGAAAATTTATATCTATCCCTCGCATGATATCAATGCAGGCATCCCCGAAAATGATAACGGCGACCATTTTGCCATGAAAGATTATCACATCCTGTCGATGGATAGCATTGGCGGTAAGGTTACGGATAACGGCGTGGCGCTCGATATTAAAGACATTCCATGGGCAGGCCGGCAGCTTTGGGCGCCCGATGCGGCTTATAAAAATGGCACTTATTACCTGTACTTCCCGGTAAAGGATAAAAAAGATGTGTTCCATATCGGCGTAGCAACTTCTGCCAGTCCGGCAGGCCCGTTCAAAGCCGGTCCTGAGCCAATTGCAGGAAGCTATAGTATCGACCCTGCAGTATTTACAGATACCGATGGCAAAACCTATATGTATTTCGGCGGGATCTGGGGCGGTCAGCTTCAGCGTTGGATCACCGGAAAATATGAGGCTGATGGTTCAAAAACAGACTCAAAACAGGAAGATGCCCCGGCTATAAGCTGTAAGGTAGCCCTGTTAAAACCGGATATGAAAACTTTTGATGGTGCGGTAAAAGATGCTGTTATTTTGGACAGCCTGGGCAAACCCCTATTGACGAAAGATCATGATCGTCGCTTTTTTGAGGGTTCATGGATGCATAAGTACAACGGTAAATATTACTTCACCTATTCAACAGGTGATACCCATTTGCTTTGCTATGCGATAGGCAACAGCCCGCTGGGGCCATTCACTTATAAAGGCGTGTTTATGAAACCTGTACAGGGCTGGACAACCCACCACTCCATCATTGAGATAAAAGGCAAATGGTACATATTTTACCATGATACCCAGCTATCGGGCAAAACGCACCTGCGCAATGTGAAGGTGACCGAATTGCAGCATAATGCCGATGGTTCTATAAAACTGATCGATCCGTTTTTGTAAATCTCACCGATATGAAAATCCTTAAAGTTTTAACCCTTGTAGTGCTGTTGCTTAATTTGCCGGGTGTGCGTGGTTTTGCCCAGCAGACTAAGCCGGTTACTATCCCCAACTCCGAGCACCGGCAAATGCATTCTAAACTGGCGGGTAATGATTATGATATTTATATTCATTACCCGGCTGGTTATGATACTGCCAAACGGAAGTTCCCGGTATTATACGTGGTTGATGGCGATAACGACTTTTCACCATCGCTTGAATATTTAGGACTCTTAATGGCCGAATATCATATCCCCGAACCCATATTGGTGGCTATTGGCGATGGTGGCCTCATTGGTACACCCGGTAACAAACGCAACCGGGATTTTACACCGGTTGCAGTCCCAAATACGGCCGAAAGCGGTGGTGCGCCGGTATTCCTTGATTTTATTGAAAAGGAATTGATCCCATCAATAGATGCAGGTTTAAAAGCCGATCCCGCAAACCGTACGCTGTATGGATATTCGATGGGTGGCTTGTTTGCAACTTACACCTTGTTTGAAAAGCCAACACTGTTTAAAAATATCCTGATAGGCAGCCCGGCATTAGGCTATGGTAACGGAGCGGTATTTGAAACTGAAAAGCAATATGCTGCCAAACATAAAAACCTGCCTGTAAATGTTTTTATGGAAGTGGGCGGATTGGAAACACCGGGCCAGGTTGAACCTAACAAACAACTGGCAGCGTTATTGGACAACCGGCATTATGAAAACTTTGTTTTTAAGCATATCATTATTGACGATGTTACCCATTTATCGGGCAAGCCGGTTACTATGCTTAAAGCTTTGGCATGGGCATATGCGCATAAGTAACGGATGAGGTTTCTTCTTATATCAGCGTAATCAAAATAAAATGAAGCCGTGCATATTGATATTTGTTTTTTGCTGTTTGATGACTTTTAAGCTTAAGGCACAAAGTGCATTACAAGCAATACCTCATATACAATATTACGGCAGCAATGCCGAACTGTTGGTAGATGGAGCACCGTATTTAATGACAGGTGGCGAACTCGGAAATTCAAGTGCCTCAAGCAGGGCATACATGAACCCGATTTGGCCCAAATTGCAAAAAATGCATCTGAACACGGTGATAGCGCCGGTTTATTGGGAGTTACTTGAACCACAGGAGGGCAGGTTTAATTTTACACTAATTGATGACCTGGTAAAAAGTGCCCGGCAATATCACATGAAACTGGTGTTGCTTTGGTTTGGCACCTGGAAAAACAGCATGAGCTGTTATGCTCCGGGCTGGGTTAAAACTAATCAGAAACGTTTTCCGCGCGTGGCGAATAATGCGGGTGGGCCTGAAGAGATCATTACGCCGTTCTCCAAGGATGCTTTATTGGCCGACATTAAAGCATTCAGCTCTTTAATGCGACATGTTAAGGAAACAGATAGCAAACTGCACACCGTGGTAATGGTACAGGTTGAAAACGAGATTGGTATGTTGCCGGATGCCCGCGATCATTCGACACTGGCAGATGAGGCTTTCAATCAACCAGTCCCTGCAAGGCTGATTTCTTATTTAAATTTGCACAAAGACAGGCTTGTACCTGAGATGCAAAAAATATGGCAGGAGGGAGGGAATAAAACTTCAGGTAACTGGGAAGCTGTTTTTGGTAAAAGTTTGGCTGCCGACGAGTTGTTTATGGCCTGGTATTTTGCCGGATATGCCAACGCTGTGGCTAAAGCAGGTAAGGCTGTTTACCCACTCCCGATGTATGTGAATGCGGCCCTTAACGCTCCGGGGAAAAAGCCGGGGCAATATCCTTCCGCGGGGCCGTTGCCACATTTAATTGACATCTGGAAAGCCGCCGCGCCGGATATTGATCTGCTGTCGCCCGATTTTTATAACCCTAACTTTAAGTACTGGAATGATCGTTACACCCGGCCTGATAATGCACTGTTTATTCCGGAGCACCGTTTTGAGGATGGCGTAGATGCTAAAGCTTTTTATGCCATCGGTCATTACAAAGCCCTCGGCTTTTCACCTTTTTCTATCGAGACAGCTAACCAAACGGCTGGTGAACCACTTGCCCAATCGTATAATATTATTCAGCAGTTATCAGGGGAGATCAGTAAGGCAAAACGTAAGGGAACTATGGAGGGCGTATTGTTAAGTAAGGATGCAGATACGGTACGCTTGCAAATGGGGGATTATATCCTGACAGTTTCGCACGATTTAACATTGGGCTGGTCGCCAAAAGCTAAGGATGCAAACTGGCCGCTAACCGGTTGTATTATCATCGCCCTGACTAAAGATGAGTTTTATGTAGGTGGAACAGGTTTGGTGATTAGCTTTAAACCTGTTAAAGATGGAGCACGCGCAGGTATTTTACAGGTAGACGAAGGAGTATTTGTTAATGGAAAATGGCAGGCCGGACGCCGTTTAAACGGCGATGAAGACCACCAGGGGAGACATTTGCGGATCCCTGTGGGTGAATATGGGATACAGCGGATTAAGCTTTATAATTATAAATAATCTGAGTTAAGATCGTGCTTGCTGAGCTTATCATCATAGTGTTATCTTTTAATACTATTTATTAGTATTTTTAGAAGATATGAACCTCATCGCAATTGTTTGTATTATTTTAAGCTCTCATTTTCAGTCTCTTAATAATGCTTTGAATGCCGGACTCTCAACGTCTGTTGCTCAATCTCAGGGAAAAACATTTAAAGTACAGAGCCTGCCATTTGATCTTAATGGTCTGCGTCTTCAGTATCAATATACAGTTAAAGAAGATATTAATTCAGCGAATCCAAAAGAAATGGTATTGGTACTGGATAAGAAACTTGTTGATTTAAAACGGAATGTGGTAGTTTTAGATTTCCCTATTGAACAAGAAGATTTAAATCCGACAATCAATCTGTCTGATATCAACAAAGTAAAATATAGCCATATAGATTTCGACGATGTGAATTTTGATGGATATAAAGATATAAGGGAAGAATGTAAACTTTGCAGCGGTTCATTAGGTAATGTGGAAGAAATTTACCTTTTTAATCGCGATAATAAAAAATTTGTACGGTGGCAATCTGTAATGGGAATAAATGTTGAGCTTGACGAAAAAAGCAGAACGGTTCAATGCTACACAAAGGGAGCGGGCGATGGCCAGTTTGAGTATCAGGAGATCAAATTTATTGATCATGGTATCCAGCTTTATGAAAAACGAGTTAATAGTATTTTTTTAAATGAGAAAAAGCACACGTATAGAATTACATATAAGAAATATGCAGGTAAAAAGCTGGTAGCTCATAAAGCACGAATAGTCACTCGAAAAGAAATCTACGATCCTTGGGATGTTATAGCTGAAATAACAAAATGATGATTGCGCATTTAAACTATTGCAAAGGCATTTTGTCCAAGATGCACAATTAGTATACCAGCGCTAATCCGGAAATCTAAATCAAGTCACATGAAAAAGTTTTTATTAAGCATTTTGCTTCTCATCTGTACTACCGTCCTTATGGCGCAACATAGCGGTAACATGGTTTTCGGGGATAATTTGCCCACCAGGATGCGTTCATCAATACAAAAAAACTATCTCACCGATTCAACTTTTATTATTGAAGCCAATGTATTAATGAATGTAACTGCTGATAGTTATGTAGTAAATTTGGGGGTAACGGATTCGGCTGCAACCATACAGGAAAGCAATAAAAGGATTAATAAACGGATAGATGGTTTTACAAATGCTTTGTCAAAACTAAATATTGCACAAAAAGATATCTATGTGGATATGACCACGCAAAATAAACTTTTCGACTATCATGTTAAAGGCAATGCAGCAGATCAATACCTGAAAGGGTTTGAAATAGGAAAAAATGTTATTATCAGGATCAAAGATATTAAAGACCTTGATAATTTATTAATAACTGCGTCGGAGTATCAGATCTATGATCTTGTAAAAGTAGATTATATCGTAGACGACGTGAATAAAGTTCAAAATCAATTATTTAAGCTGGCAACAGATGTAATAAATGAAAAAAAAGGTTTATACATTGCCGCGACTAACGCCCGGTTATTATACGGCTCACAAATTTATGGCGAAGATTTTTATAGTTACTATCCAAATCAACTTTACAAAAGCTATACCGCTCAAAACAGTAGTAAAATCTATTCAGAATACGACCGGCTTATAAAAAAAGACCTGAAAAACAGTACAACATATTATTACGATAAGATCAATTATTCTGGTTTTGATAAAATAATTAACCCCTCGGTTATTGAGCCTGCTGTTGAATTTGTGATGGGCCTGCAAATAAAATTTCAGATAGAAAAAGTTAAAAGGTAATATCCGTTGACGAGCATAAATAATACTCAACTCAATAAAAAGAGACCACCTTTTTGAGGCAATCTCTTTTTTAATCAATTTACTATATCAACATTATGCCGGTATCAGATTGGTTGTAATACCGATCCTGTTCCATGCATTGATGGTGATAATTGCTAAGATCACCTGTGCCAGGTAGGTCTCTTCCAGTACTTTAGCAGCCTGTTGATAGGTCTCATCCTTTACATGATTGCTGATCAAGGTAACTTCTTCGGTCAGCGTCAGTATCGCCCGTTCTTCTTCCGAAAAAAACGGTGTATCGCGCCATGCGTTAAGAGCGTAAATGCGCTGCTCAGTTTCGCCTGCTTTGCGGGCATCTTTTGTGTGCATATCAATGCAAAAAGCGCATCCGTTTATTTGTGAGGCCCTGATCTTGATCAGGTCTTTATGTTTTTTTGTGAGGGATGTACTTTCAATAAATGCTTCCAGGCCAAGAATAGCTTTGTATCCGGCAGGAGATACCTTGTCAATTTTAATTCGTGTTTCCATTTTCTTAATTATTTGACACAAAATTAGGGCTATGGTACTGGTGTTAATTATACCAGCTTTCAAATAAAGGGTAGCCCAGGGATACTAATGCAATACCTTTTTAAGGATGCTGAGCGCCTCAACCATCTCACTTTCATCAAGTGAGGCAAAGCCCAGTCTGATTCCGTTGACAGCAAAAGATTCGTTTTTATAAAAGCTGCCGTCATCAATTTGAAGCCGCTTTTTCGCGGCATCTTCGGTCATTTTGATTAAATTAATGCGTTCATCAAAATTTGTCCACACGGCAAGTCCACCTTCAGGGATGTTGAATGTTACATGCTCACTAAAATTCGATTGCAAGATCTGGCAAAGCAGGTTTCTGCGCTGCCTGTAAATTTTTAACGACTTCCGAAAATACCTGTCCATTTCACCAGTGTTAAACAGTACGGCAAAAGCCTCTTCCAGTACGGTATCACCCTGTTTATCTATCAGTTCCCTTAACGCAGCAGCGGCATCAACAAATGCTGTTGGCCCTGTCATAAAACCAATGCGTAGTGCAGGGGCAAATGTTTTGGTAACGGAGCCTATATAAATTACGTTTTGATTATGGTCGATACTGGCCAGTGGCAGATAGGGCTTGTTATTGTAATGAAAATCAAAGTCGTAATCATCTTCTATAATGGCAAAACGATGTTCCTTTGCAAGTTTTAGCAGTTTTAACCTCCTCTCCGTGCTCATGGTTACCGTTGTGGGGTAGTGATGATGCGGGATGATGTATACGGCTTTGATGTTGGTATGCTGTAAAACTGCTTCGAGCTGGTCAACGTCCATTCCATTGCCATCAACGGGGATCCGTACCAAGTTAGCACCGGCATATCTGAAAGTATCATCTGCCAAAACATAATTTGAAAGCCCTACGGCTATGTTATCCGCGGGATTGAGCAGTAGCTGGGCCGCTAAATAGATCCCCATCTGGCTGCCCTTTGTAATGATAATATTTTCGACAGGAACAGTTAATCCCCTGGTATGGGAAAGATAGCTGCAAATAGCGGCACGCAGGTTTTCTGATCCTTTGGAACTTCCGTATTTGAGAAAGGTTTTGCCGTGTAACCTCCTGGAAAGGCTCCGGTATTCCCGCATCAGCAGGTCTATCGGAGCGAGGCGGACATCCGGAAAACCTCCATCAATAGCGAGCATCATTTTTTCGGGCTCTTTGGTGATCCATGCATTTTCAAATTTATTGGTCCAGGTGAAGGCTTCCTGTTGGCTCTTGCTTTTACCCATTTCAGGAACAACAGGCCTGGTAAGTACAGGTAATTTAGCAAGCACAAAAACACCTTTACGCTCAATTGACTCGGCCCAGCCCTGGCTAACCAATTCTTCATAAGCCAGTTTTACCGTATTCCTGTTAATGCCGATCAATTGTGCAAGTACCCGGGAGCCGGGCAATATATCAGCAGGCTGTAGCGTACCATTGGTGATTAATGATATAAACATATTGCACACCTGGATATGTAAGGATACGGAGGCGTTCCGATCAACCTGGATCAATGATTTGTAAGGCAACATCTGGGCTGTAGTTTTTATGTAAACTGGTATACAAATATAATCCAGTGTCGCGGTACTTTTGAATAAAATTAATAGAATGAAAAAAGTATTGGTTATTAATTCAAGCGCAAGGGGAGTTAGATCTCACAGCAGAAAACTTGCCGAAGTATTTGTTGATCACTGGAAAAGTATCCAGGCCAACCCGGTGATCAGGTATCGTGAATTAGGAGGCGAGGACGTGCCACATGTTAATGAAAACTGGATAGCTGCCGCTTTTAAACCTGAAGCAGCAAGATCGGAAGCAGAAACGGAAGCTTTAAAAATAAGTGACGTTTATATTTCAGAATTACTGGAAGCCGATGTTATTGTACTTGCTTCGCCAATGTACAACTGGTCTATCCCCAGTGCGCTCAAAGCCTATATTGATCAGGTTGTAAGGGTTAATAAAACATTTGAGTTTAATAAGGATGATATGAACAATCCGTATATAGGGCTGCTTAAAAATAAAACAGTATTCCTTTTGCTTTCGCGGGGGGCACAGGGATATGAAAAGGGAGATCATAACGAACATCTTAACTTCCAGAGCACCTATTTAAAAACGGTATTTAATATTATAGGGGTGAGCAATATTCATGTGGTTACCGTAAATGGGGTATCCTACGCGCCTGAGCAATTGAAAGCAACTGTAGCAACATCGCACCAGGAACTGAAAGACCTGATAGACCGGGAACTGGTGTAACATGAAAAACAGCGTATTGAAAGGAAGCGTTTTTATAGCGCTGGGGGCCTGCAGTTATGGCATGCTGGCAACTTTTGTAAAAATGGCCTATCATGAAGGCTTCAGTTTGGCAGAAGTAACAATTTCGCAATTCGGTTTGGGCTTTATCGGGTTATTTATTTTAACCCTGTTCCGTAAACGGGAGCCGGCACCGGCAATAAAACCATCTGGGATTAAAGGTATATTGAGGCTGATAATTGCGGGTATTTCTTTGGGCTTAACCAGTATTTTCTTTTACCAGGCAGTTCAGTATATCCCGGTAAGTGTTGGCATTGTATTGTTAATGCAGACGGTGTGGATCAGCGTGATCCTGGAGATGGTGCTACATAAAAAGCTACCGGGCCTGCGTAAGATTATATCTGTCTTTATCATCCTGGGCGGAACAGTACTGGCTACGGATATGCTTAAGCAATCGGGCAATATAAACTGGACGGGGTTTGGCTGGGGAATGATGGCAGCCCTTTCATACACCGCAAGTATGTATTCATCAAACAATATTGAGCTTGATTTTCCCCCGCTAAAAAGAAGTTTATATATGATCATGGGGGGCTTGCTTATTATTGTTCTTGTTTTTCATTCATCACTGAATGTGAAATTTTCATACGGAATATTTTTGCGCTGGGGCCTCCTGCTTTCCTTGTTCGGAACAATAATCCCGCCTTTGCTTTTTACAAGAGGTATGCCCCTGACAGGTATGGGGCTGGGGGCCATTATTGCATCCATAGAAATACCGGTTTCGATAATTATGGCAAGCGCACTGCTGAAGGAATCTGTAGGGTTGTTGCAATGGGTGGGGGTTGTGCTTATTTTGTTTGCGGTGGTGTTGATGAATGTGGGGAGGTGGAGGGGCTTCATTAACTTTAAGAATGGCCCAAAGCAGATTGAATAAAAGCAAAAAGACCGATAATTATCGGTCTTTTAAGGAGGTGCTTGTGACCGAACATCTCCTTAACGGAGTTAATGAGCGTAATCAGCCTTTACTTTTTTGATTGTTTTGCCGGCTTAAAAATCAAGAGCTTTGGTGGCAGATATCTAATAAAAGCTAAACAGGCACGCCAATCAATGATAGTTATTACTATCTCTTTTTATAAATATTCATTCTTTACCAACCATTTGGCAATCTTCTTAATAGTTTCCTGGTGGCGGTCAACACCTTCGGAACGTACAATTGATTCCCCATAAGTGCCACCTTCAGAAATATCGACCATACGGGTGAGCCCATCTTTATTGGTGGTTATGATGCAGTTCTTAACACCGTCTTTACCGCCTTTAAAAGTGGTTTTAGCTATTAGCAGTCCACTTGGCAGGCTAAACTCGTAGGCATCCTGATCTGCACCATTAGGCGTTACATCTTTGAATACGCCAATCTGGTCAAGACCCTGTGCTATCTGGTTTTCCTTGATCATTACAGGCATCGAGTAATTACGGTTTACCAATTTATACTCTATCTGTGCTCTTGGATTTTTACTTTTTAGCGCGATCAGTTCATTGACTTTAGCGACATCAAGCTGGTCGTTTACAACTACACCACCTTCGCCCAGCAGTTTGGCAAAATTCTTTTCCGGTCCCAATTTACTTAAGCCAAATATGGCTACCTGACCTGTTGGCAGAAAAGTAAAGCGGTAATAAAAACCATCACCATCATTGCGTGACGGCACAAAATCGGTAGCGATAGTGGCTATTACAAGCTTGGTACCGGCCAGGTTATCCAGCTCATAAGAGGCGGTCAGCCCGAAATTACCTTTGTCTTTTATTCGTATTACTTTGGCCACATCTTTGCCATCTACGGTAATGGTTCCTGATTTATAATCTACTTTCTGGGCCCATACAACGTACGTGCCGGTTATTAAAATTGCTGAAAGGAGTATTTTTTTTAACATATGATTGTTTATATTTTGGTTGAAGATAAGTTTTAATATTTAATAAGGCGATTGTCCTGTAGTAAATGTTTTGTCAGAGATTCCATCATTGGATCCCAATAGAACTCGAACCATATCATTGATAAAGCATTCATGAAAAAGAATATGAATCGGACAGATAAGAGATAGATTTGGATATATCCATAGAAATATGGATGAATTTAGAAAAAATATCCATTCTGTAAAAGAACGGGCTATTTCAGGAGAGTTTCTATATAACTCTTTTATTGGCCCGGATACAACAAATCGCGTTGATAAAAATAAAGATGTTAATATTCATAACATAATTATTAGAGGGTGAACAATAGATGATTTGAAAGAGAGTAGGAACGATTTGATCTTGAATCGAGCCTTTCTCTGCCAATTAAATTAGAATCCTGGGATACATTTCTTAGGAAGCTTAGAAGGAGCTAATGAAAAAAATGCCAGCCGAAAGACTGGGCATTTTTTGCTCTTCTGGCGGGGGATTAAGGGACTCCATTAGAACACCTACAGGAAATTTTAAGGATTATTGGAGAAATTTATAAGGAGAAATGATGGGTAATATTTTGCCCTCCTGACTGCACAGAATTCGAGCTACTTAATAGTACAATTAAGCTTTTAAACCATTTAATAAGGGTTAGATTCCTCCGGAGGCTACTAAAGCAAGTAAAAAGCCTCAAGTCGAAAGATTTGAGGCTTAAGCTAAAGCATAAACGGAGTCTGCGCCTCAGCAATTATAATTATCTTTTGACTACTTTCCCATGAAAAAATCCAACAGGTTTTTTTGCACCTGCGCAGTTTGTTCCTGAAGAATCCAATGCCCTGAACCTTTAATTATACAGTCTTTTACATTGGAAGCAACCAAACGGACATGTGCCCCCAAAAAGGGCGCAAAATGGTCTGATCCCATTGCCAATACAGGCATCGCCAACTTATTTTTACGAAATTCCTGATTGTCTTTAATGTCTTGCTCAAATACAAACCAAAGAAACGAAGCTGTCGCTGCGCCTTTTACCGAATACGCCCGGGTAAATTCAGCTTTTTCCTGAGGCGTAAATGAGTTCTTTACAAAACTTACTGCCGGAAAAAAATCCTCCAAAATTAAATTCATTCTTCCCTCTGCAACTTCTGCTGAATGTGGCTGAGTAAAAAATCCGAACCACCAGGCCTGAGCTTTAACCTGGCTCCAAACAGGCTCCAAACCGGGTATCAGCGCATCCAGTAAAGCGAGTTTATTTACTTCATTTGGAAATTGGGCCGCGTATGCATAAGCAACCATCATACCTATATCATGTCCGGCTATATCAATTTTCTTATAGCCAAGCTTTTTTGCAAGTTCATGCAGGTCGACAGCCATAGTTTTTTTATCATAACAGCCTTTTGGTTTACCAGACTCTCCAACACCCCGTAAATCCGGAGCAATTACAGTGAAATGTTTAGACAGTTCCGGAAGTAACCTATTCCACATATACCAATTTTGAGGAAATCCGTGTACCAGCATAAGTGGTGTTCCATGTCCGCCGATCACGTAATGTAATTTTACACCGTTTACAATTGCATATTGGTTGGAAAAGCCATTGGGTGGCAATGCCGGCTCCGCAGCTTTATTTACCGCAGCGTGACCAGTAACATTTCTTGAAAATGAAGTGTAAGAGTTGAAGGTAAATGCAATAAGTATTACCACAATTTTAAGTATTCTATTTGTTGTTTTCATTATTAGTGATTTTAAATGAGCTCTATTGAGCGACCGCCATTTTACGGCAGGCATTTTATTGTTTTTTAAATTCCGGTTTTAATTCCGAGTTCATTACTTTTCTAAATTTCATCACTTTGGGCTTTGAAACCTGCACGATGTAACGCTTATCGCCATTGAGCCTGTAATAGCCCTGATGATAATTTTCAGCAGGATAAAATGCAGTAAATGGAACAACCTGAGTGACTATTGCTGCCGGATAGTGCTTTGATTGATTAATCTTTTTTATTAAACCCAATAAAATATTTTTCTCTTCCGGGGTTCGGTAAAAAGCAATCGAACGATAATCGGTACCTACATCAGGCCCCTGACGGTTAAGCTCGGTGGGGTCATGAGCAAAAAAGAATGCATTGGCCAAAGTATTAAAACTGATTACTTTTGGATCATAATAAATTTGTGAACACTCAGCGTGCCCGGTAGTAAGCGTAGCCACCTGGTCATACGTTGGATTCTTAGTTGTTCCGCCCGCATAACCCGATATTACCTTATTTACACCCTTTAGCTCAACCATAGCCTCGCTCATACTCCAAAAACAGCCACCCCCAAAAGTAGCCACGGCTTCACCTGCTTTGGGTTTTGGCAATGGGGCAAAATCATGACCACCACCAACTGATTGCCCATTGGCAGCAGCAGCAAATAATAAAGCTCCGAAAACAGTTAAAAAAAATCGTTTCATAAAATCCTGTTAGTTAAAAACCAAATAAATGTTTGCTGTTGTTTATTTGAGATTATCCTGAAGTAGGTAGTGATTTGGCAGGGAGGATAAAACCAGATAAATATTGTGAACAGTCAATACCGCTATTGTAGCTTTATCATTAATTGCCTGATACAATCGATGCCCGAAACCCGTTGAAAGGGGGATCGGGCTTTTGATTAGGGGCATTAATTTTCTTACCTTTTTTGAGCCGCTTTAATGATCACCTCGGCCACTGCCTCAGGCTTGGAAATAAAAACCGCATGGCTGCCTTTGATCTCCGTGATTTTGGTATGCGCACGTTTGTACATATTGCGCTCTATGTTAGGATTGATAGCATTATCTTCTGTAGCCACTATCCCATAGCTTGGTTTATCTTTCCAGGCTGCTTCAGTTACAGGGGTACCAAAACATGCTCCAACGATAGGTTGCTGTGAAGCGTTCATAAAATCTGCTAAAGCTTTAGGAAGATCGGCGCAATACCCCGCATGAAAGGTTTCCCTGTCAAAGAAAACGACTCCTTTTGGATCTGCTGTAACACGCATTGAAGGTGCTTTTGGTTGAGTAACTGACCATTGATTTGCGGTTTCACCTTTGTCTGGCTCAAAAGCAGCTACATAAACTAATGAAGCAACTTTAGGATCTACCCCTGCCTGGGTAATTACTACACCCGCCCATGAATGACCAACCAGTACTACCGGTCCATCCTGTTGATCAAGTATCCGTTTGGTTGCTTCAACATCATCATCTAATGAGGTCAGTGGATTTTGAACAATGGTAACATGATACCCTTTGTTTTTAAGAATAGTGTAAACACCTTTCCATCCGGAGCCATCCCCAAATGCGCCATGTACAATCACAATGTTTTTTATTGGATGAGTTTGCGCCATTACCGGATTAACGCGTATAAACAAACTGCTGAAAATGATGAATGCTGCGATTAAATACTTATTTAACGAGCTGTTTTTAATAGATACGATTTTCATTTTTTTATTTCACTATAAATTAATAATAAACGAAAGTATTCTTAAAAAAGGGCCGCTATAATGGCTAAACTTCCCAAAATGATGGATGATTTTCCTGGGATAGCGCCCTAATAAAAGGATACAGTTGTTACATGCCGCCGATAAAAATTAGTAGAAAAAAAATGAGGGATTAGTTGCTATTCAGGCATTTTGTACCGCGCCTGATGCCGGTGAGCCATCATGCCTATTCCTTAACGAATTCCTGAATGATTGGGGAGAAATCTTTATCTTATTTTTGAAGTATCGGCTGAAATGATATTCATCGTTAAAACCCAGGTCATAAGCAATTTCTTTTAAAGTCTTAGAAGTGAAGTTAAGCTCTCTTTTGGCTTCCATAATGATCCTTTCAGCTATTATTTCGGTCAGGGTTCTTTGGAAGTGATTTTTAACAATTCTGCCAAGTGTTTTTATTGGAATATTCAATAGGTCTGCATATTCACCTACACTATGTATGGTCTTGAAATGTAACTCTATCATTCTGTTAAGTTGACGCAAAAGGACGGCTTCGGTTGGATGCTGATCAAGCGGAAGGGATGTTGTGTATTTTAGAAACTTTATTCTAATAGATCTGATCAATAATATTTTAAGATATGCGATCAGAAGGTCATGTTGAGCAAGACCACCAAATGATATTTCAGCTGTTATATGCTCTATGATGCTGTAAATCGAAGAACTTTCATTTTCAGGTATATTAAAAAAAGGAGGATCATTAGGATTGTTAAAAAGTATACCATCGCACGCAACCTCATTTCGGTGCCTGAAAATGCAGAAGAAATCGGGATGAAAATTAATCAGCACTCCCTTTAACGTTGTGCCATCGATAATAAACGGCTGAAATGGGGAAAAGAACAATATTGCCCCTTTAGAAATTTGATAAGCGGTGAAGTCTGCTTTTAATTGACCTTCTCCTTCCGCTATCAGGATAACAGAAAAATAGGGTACTCGTTGCACCTCGTTAAAATGTTTATCATCTTCAAAATGCATTATCCCGAACCCCAGTTCTCCATCAGCAGCATTTCTAAGTGTCATGGCCGGTTCTGTTTTCATATTTAAGAATTAATGTTTTTATAGCGTTTTAATTTAACACGCTATCTCATTTCTGCCCCGTCATTTTTTACCAGTCAGCAGCAATTGCAACCGACTGGTAAATTATTTCTTGTGCGTATACTATCCCTCCCAAACAACTCCTATTCATGCGTGATACTATCGCCCGCAATAAAAATGACCGGGAGGTATTAACACCCACCATTATTGATAGGAAACATTTAAAGTAATAGGCACATTCAACGCTTTGGATACAATACAATTGGCTTTAGATTCTTCTGCAATTTCCTGAAAAGCCCCGGCAGATACACCGGCGATCAATGATGCTTTCAAATCCAAATGAATGCTGGTGATCTTAAGATCAGTCATACTTACATCGAGAATGGCTTCGGTGTACAGGTCGTTGGCTATAAAACCTAAACGCTGAAGTGCTGCACTTACTGACATGGTAAAACAGCCTGCATGTGCCGCGGCTATCAATTCTTCGGGATTGGTCCCGATTCCAGAATCGAATCGTGTTTTAAACGAATAGGGTGTTTGATTAAGAGTGGTGCTTTGCGAAGATATTTCTCCATTACCATCTTTAAGGTTACCATTCCAATGAGCATTTGCTGTACGTTTCATGTTGTTTGTTTTTATTTGGTTAAAAATTATACAACAAAGTACGGCAGGAAAATTCAGGTAGCTGTGTGACCTACATCACATTTAACAGAAGGCAATATTTATGTAATGTAGATTACTTTTCAGCTATGGTGTAACCGGGGCCGGCATAGAATCTAATCCGGCTTTGTAAGACGAAAAACTTGCTCTACGATAGAAAAAAGCGATTTTTTGACGATGTATGCCCACCTTAGCTCAAACCACGAACCAAAAGATCAGAACACCTTGGATATATCCGGAGTTTGAACATAACCTGTTGGAATTAAAATAATTAAGGCTGCTCAATTTCGGCAGCCTTATAATAATTCTGATGAAATTTCGTCTTGCGGGGGTGAAAGGGAATGTATTAGAACCTTAGAAGGAATTTTGGATGTTATTAAAGAAATCTTAAAATTAAATGACATAGAGCAATATTCATTTATGCTATTTTTAAAAAATTCCAGAAAGGTTGATTATTTCACTTTATAAGGCTTGTTGACTTGTATGAACATTAGGTCTTCTGACGGAATATAGGAAGTTTGAAGGGGAGATTGCTAATAGCAAAATCTTTGTGGAGTTTCTAAATCAATTTCTATCCAACTTTAATAACGTTTCCCTCATCTTATCAAGTTTGGATTTGGCCGCCATGTCCTGCGGCGTGGCCAAAACATAAGCTTCCAAATATTTGATCTGCATGTATTTTGTCAGAACGCTGATCTTACTGATATTTTCCGGGAGATCTACATTGAAAAGCTTCCAATTTTGTTTTTTACATTCCTCACCTACAAGGTTTAATAATTCTTGTAAATGCTCGACAGTATCACCAATGTCGTTACTTAGTTCCTCATAATCAGCAGAAGTATTTACTTTAACCTTGGCTATTGTTGACTTCGGGTCGTTTGCGATCTCCTCTATTTTCGACCAGTACTGTTCAGAATCATGTTGTAACCTGACCAAGTGTGACATATTAATATTATATGGATTCTCCACATAATTTGCCTCGTGATCATATTTCATTGCCCTCATCTTTGCAACTGTGAATATGGTTTCATCATTCGTCTCGATGTGATGTTTCAGGCACATGTACATTAGATTATCATAGGAATTAACCTGGTCCTCTGTGAGATTGGGATTATAACGCTGTTCCTCATGAGCTACGGATTCAATATGACATAATTGTACCTGGAATTTGTTATCCGCATTTACGACCGCGTGTGTGCAACCCGGAAATGCGCACTTATTACCTGACCTTGCTAATAATGACCTATAAATATAGGAGGGTATATTTCTTCCGATCTTACCAGCCATGATTGCTTACCTTCTCGATATAATTCCTGAATTCTTTTGCTGTCATCTTATTATGCCTGGCATCATAGGTGCTGGACTTTCGGTTGTAAAAGGATCCTTTAGAAAATATCACAAATGAACCTTTTAAGTGCCGGGTAACAAGTCTGGCTGATTTGGGAAGGTTCTTTCCTTCATATTCACTCTCATCCCAATAGCTACGGGAAACATATTTTAATGGGCTAATCTCAGTAAGCTCTTCATTTGAATAATCACTTGATTCACCATATACGCCACTTGATTTTAATTCAGCTGTATCAATTCTGAAATAATTCCAAATTGGATCCTTAAAACCTTCAAAAGATAGCACCGCGGGCTTTAAAATATCCGCAGTGCCGGTATATAATTCTATACATCCTTTTTCTTCGGATAGCTTCGCAGATTCTAAATCCAAACCGCCACCAGTGGGGTAGAACATATGATTGATGTTGTTGATCGACCCGATTTTATTTAAAACTCGTATCATCTCATTTAAATCGACCCACTCGCAGTGCGCCGGTATACCTAAAGGAAATATAGATTGTTGAATACTGATCCAGTTCTGAAGATTTTGTTCGTAATATTCCATAATTATTCTACAACGGCCACTAAATTAATATTTTGTTTTGCATTTAATTAATCCGTTTTGAGAGGAGGAGGCCCGTTGCGCGGACAACGCATCTTTCACTTGTCCGCACAGCGTTTTTGAGCGTCTGCGCTTAAAAAAGAAAATGCCCCGACTTTCGTCAGGGCATTCGGCGGAGAGGGAGGGAATCGAACGATGTTCGTTTAAGCCGTGGAAACGCGGTTTTCGAGGCATTTTTTAAGTAGTGCCACGATTTTGCCACGACACATAAAGACGACATTCTTCAGTCACAATATCTTAAAAAAAGCTCCTGCACGAAGCTTCTTGATGTTAAAGAACACAATAATCCGAATGATTAATTATACAATAATAATAAAACTTTATTATTACCCATTCTAAAATTAGCATTGAATTATACTCATTTGCTTACTTGTAATAGTTCAAACTTTCTTACAAAGGTTAAGTAGAGAAGAGATACTGTTGTGAGATTTTTATGGGTACAGATTTACAAAACTTGCTTAACAATTCGGCCTAATCGCTTTAAATCAGCCTCCAATTTATCATCCCATTGCAATGCGAAATTTAATCGCATACAATTATTGAACTGGTTGTGCTGGGTAAACAATCTTCCTGGAGCAAAGCTTATTTTTTGTTTAATAGCAATATCATATAATTCAGTTGTATCAATCCTTTCATCCAATTCCAGCCATAGGAAAAAACCACCTTGTGGTTGCGATATCTTTGTGTTTTCCGGGAAATAATCCTCGATAGCACGTTGATATTTTAGGCAATTCGTATGTAATATGTGTCGCAATCCCCTTAAATGGTGGTCGTATCTGCCATGTTCCATAAAGTCGGCTATAACCTCCTGAAACATGGGAGGCATAGATACCGTTTGCACCAATTTTTGCCAAACAATTTTATCCTTGAATTTTCCGGGAGCAATCCAGCCAACTCTGTAGCCTGGTGCTAATGTTTTAGAGACTCCACCACACCACATTACTATTCCGGCTTCGTCAAATACCTTGCAGGGTTTGGGGCTGGTTTCACTAAAAACAGGTTACCAAACAAATCATCTTCAATCAATGGGATGTTATAGAAAGTCAGCATTTCTATCAATAGCTTTTTACTTTCATCCGGCATCAGGCTTCCCAAAGGATTGCTAAAGTTAGTGATGAGGCAAACAGCATTTATTTTGTGTATATTCTTTTTTAAAGCATCTATATCTACTCCTGTAACTGGATGTGTTGGCAGTTCAATTACATTTAGCCTCATAGATTTTGCCAACTGTAATATCCCAAAATACACGGGGCTTTCGGTTGCTATGGTATCTCCAGGCTTTGTTGCAGCATTTAGGCAGTAATAAATAGCATTCATGGTACCCAAGGTGGTTACAATATCATCTTCTGTTAATTTGCCTTCTAATTCCAAAGACCACTTGGCAATATTTCTTCTAAGGTTGATGCTGCCCTGCGCAGGCTCGAATGCTGTACCGCTTCCATCGAGGTGTTGCATTGCTTTTATAATACCCTTATTTAGTTTGGCAATTGGTAACAGGCTTCCATCGGGAACACCTAAAGAAAACTGCCTGATGTCTTTATTACGCAATGCATCAAATACTTTATGGGTCAAATCCTCGGGAGTGTTTTCCTTTTCTGATAATCTGGGTTTACTGATGGATGGAAGGGCAAGCTTTCTTTGGGAAGTGTTACTAACGTAATAACCTGTTCGGGGACGTGATTCTATCAGGGATTTACTTTCTAATTTCAAGAAAGCCTGCTTTGCAGTATTCAAACTTACATTGTAAATCTTCTGTATTGAACGGATTGATGGTAGCTTATCTCCGATTCTTAAAGTTTTGGATAAAATCTGTTCTTCCATTATTTTTGCAATTTTCAGATATAAGACTTCCTTTGCCATTTTAAAATAACTTTCTGTGTCCTGCAAATTTACAGAAAACAAATCTGTATCAGATAGGCGACATTGCTGATGTATTCAGCCCAATCAGGCAGGGTTACTTATAAAATCTGTATCCTAAAATATTGTATTCTCTGTACCTGTATCCATTCTGCTTTGATAACTAATTTTGTACTTAGATAATAATGAATATGAAAAACGTAGTTAAAAAAGAAAACGCAGTTTCAAGGCAATTTTTAGGAGTTGATTTCGTAGTGCTTTCTACTGGTAAGGATACAATGGTGGCAAAAATGCTGTATAAAGCAACCGATTTTGTTCCGTTCCATAAACATCCGAACGAACAAAGTGGATATGTTATTTCGGGCAAATACAAATTGAAATTTGGCGGAGAAGAATATTTGTTGTCAGAAGGTGATACTTATTCCATTCTTGCCGATGTAGAGCATTCTATTGAAATCATAGAAGCAGGCGAAGTTGTTGATGTATTCAGCCCAATCAGACAGGATTACGTATAGTACAACATGTTGACAAAATTAGAAAATCTATAATTATGAATAAAGCAAATGCCTGGAACAGAATTCCATTAGAAGATTATGAACAGCATATGCAACATGAAAATGTAGCCCAAGCACAGTTATTGAATGATCTAACCAAAAAATATCTACTAAAACATAATCCTGAAAGTCCATTGTTTTTGGGTATAAGTGGTGGGAACGGATTGGAGCATATTGATGTAAACAAGACGAAAATTGTTTATGGTATAGACGTGAACCAATCCTATCTCGATGAAACTAAAAAAAGGTTTGGAGAAAGAATCAAGCAGCTGGTGCTGGCAAATGCAGATATTTCGGGTGCAAAGGAATCCTTTCTAAAAGCGGACTTTGTTTGGGCTGCTTTAATCTTCGAATATATTGATATTCAAAGAGGGCTTGAATTCATTGCTAATAACACCGATGAATTCACGAGGTTGATCATAACAATACAATCTAACAATGGAAACCAATCTGTTAGTCAAACAGGAGTTGAATCAATTAAATCTGTTAAGGAGATTTTTAAAATCGTGGACAAAGATAATTTACAAATCTCGGCATCAATGTTTGGGTTTGAATTGATTGGTTCGGAAGAAAATATATTGCCAAATGGTAAATCCTTTCTTACCTATGAATTTGGCAGGGGTATAAATATGCCAGGCAGCTAAACTGCTAAACAATCTCGAAAGTTGACATACAAACATTCAACAGGATGCATGTTTGCAGAAAATGGAAAAATTGATTACATATCGAATAGCAGAGAGTAGGGATGATTTTAAAATAAGCAAGGATCTTATTGTGGAGTATCTTGAAACCTTACACATTGATCTTGCTTATATGAATTTGCCTTCAGAATTTTCAACTATGGAACAAAAATATGTTGAACCTGAAGGAGCATTTATCCTTGCGCTGAATGAAGAAGACAAGGCTGTAGGCTGCGTCGGTTTAAGGAAATCAGGGTCGGAAATTGCCGAATTGAAAAGACTTTATGTTAAGGATTCATATAGAGGCTATAAGATTGGGGTAACCTTAGTTCAAAAGGCATCAGAAAAAGCCCGAATTCTTGGGTATGAAAAAATCAGATTAGATGTAATACCTACGTTGCTTAAAGCAAAGGAACTGTACTATTCCCTGGGTTTTTACGAAATACAGCCTTACTTCAAAAGTCCGGTAGAGGGAACAGCCTATATGGAGAAAAAACTTAAGGAAGAATGAGTTCCTACCTATCAGGTTGGCATGAACACCAGCCTAATGCCTAAGTCGCTTTATGATATTTTCTTATAGCAGTCAAATGATTATCTCCATTCATCAATAGTTTTTGTTTTGTGGCACTTTTTTTCAACTCAAAAAGTGCCACGATTCTGCCACAAAAATTTTGAGTGGTTTTGAAAGATTTGAGAGTTCTATTTATAATTAAACAGTGCAAATGCCTAATTTAAAGGCTATTAATGGGTTTTTACAGTGTCCTTTTGTCCTCTATTGAGATATGATGGATTCGAACCCCCGAACCCTAATGTATTTATTTAAATATTTGAAAATCAATTATTTAAATAAATATAAAAAGCATAAAAAAACCGAACTTTAGGTTCGGTTTTTTTCCGCGGAGAGGGAGGGATTCGAACCCTCGATACCCTTTTGGAGTATACACACTTTCCAGGCGTGCTCTTTCGACCACTCAGACACCTCTCCGTGTAAATGTGGAGTGCAAAGGTAAAATATTTGCCCTTACTATCAATAAAAAAGCGAAGCCTGTTTCAACAGGCTCCGCTTTCACAAAAACTTAACTCTACTTATAAAAATTGCACTCACATAAGTATGACGGTTATTGTACCCTTTGGTTTAATTTAAGTAAAAAATATTGGGCTATAATGCAGATACATAATTTTAGCTTATGTTTGCTCCGCACTGTCACATGGCGGTGGTTAACATAAAATACTGTTTTGGTTGCAATGCTGAGCATCAACGACATTAAAAAACCTATTGCTGCCGATATTGATGCGTTTGAGGAGAAATTCAGAACTTCGATGAAAAGTTCTGTTCCGCTGCTTGACCGTATCACGCATTATATTGTAAAGCGTAAAGGCAAGCAGATCCGCCCTATGTTCGTGTTCTTTTCGGCCAGCATTTGCGGGGGCATCAATGAAGCTACGCACCGCGGGGCGGCACTGGTTGAGCTGTTGCATACGGCATCGCTTGTACATGATGATGTGGTTGATAACTCTTATCAGCGTCGGGGTTTTTTCTCTATCAACGCTTTGTGGAAAAACAAGATAGCCGTTTTGGTGGGCGATTACCTGCTTTCAAAAGGCTTGCTGCTTTCTATCGATAATAACGATTTCCAGTTGCTGCGCATCGTATCTGACGCCGTTAAGCAAATGAGTGAGGGCGAACTGATGCAGATTGAAAAAGTGCGCCGCATGGATATTGGCGAACCTGTTTATTACGATGTGATCAGGCAGAAAACAGCTTCGCTTATAGCATCATGCTGTGCCTGCGGGGCAGCATCGGCAGGGGCCAGCGATGAGGTGGTTGAAAAAATGCGCCTCTTTGGCGAAAAGATCGGCATTGCGTTTCAGATTAAGGATGATATGTTTGATTTCGGTACCGATGATGTGGGCAAACCGCTGGGTATCGATATCAAAGAGAAAAAAGTTACCCTGCCGCTTATTTACGCGCTGGCCAATTGCAGTAGTGCAGAAAAAAAGCGGGTGATCAACCTGGTGAAAAACCATAATGAAGATCCGAAGAAAATTGCCGAGATCATTCGTTTTGTGCAGGAAACCGGTGGTTTGCAATATGCCGAAACCCAAATGAAAAAGTACCAGGATGAGGCTTTTGAGATCCTGAATACTTTCCCGGATAGCGATTCGCACCGCGGCCTGGAGCAATTAGTGAGGTTCACTACCGAGCGGAACAAATAATTCCATTTTATTGCTGTATTTAAATCACTGGCTTTTTAAAGATAAGCTGCCTATCTTTATCATAACCGGTTTTTACAATTATGACAGCAACAATCCCAACACTGTTTGAATGGGCGGGCGGCACACCTGCTTTTGAACAGCTTTTCAATAAATTTTATGATAAGGTTTTGGCCGATGAACTGCTGGAGCCTGTATTTAAACATATGTCGCCCCAACACCGGATGCACGTGGCTCATTTTGTGAGCGAAGTTTTTGGCGGCCCCAAAACCTATAGCGAAACTGAAGGCAGCCATTATGCGATGATCAATAAGCATTTGCAAAAACATTTAACCGAAGCACACCGCAAGCGCTGGATTGAATTGCTGCTGCAAACAGCCGATGAGCTGTCACTGCCCGATGACCCTGAATTCCGTTCGGCTTTTATGGCTTACCTGGAATGGGGCACACGCATAGCGGTGTTAAATTCTCAAACCGATAGTACAACAGAAACTCCGGATACGCCTATGCCGCAATGGGGCTGGGGTGTACCGGGCGGGCCATACATTCCCTGAAATATAAACACAGGTATGTAAAATGACCGTTGGATCGGGCAGGCCTATCATATTTACCACCCTTCCGGCGTTTATGTTCGGGTAAACTTATTAACTTCGTAAATGCAGTCCTTACAATCTCTTTTCCCCAAAATAGGTTTCTTCTCTATCCTTGATGTATTGCTGGTGGCATTGATCATTTACCAGCTGTATAACCTCATCAGGGGCACCATTGCAGCTAATATCTTTATCGGTTTCGCAGTGATCTTTGCCCTCAATTTTGTGGTGAAGGCTTTGGATATGAAGCTGCTTACTATTATACTGGGCAAGTTTGTTGATGTGGGGATCATTGCTATTATTGTGGTTTTTCAGCAGGAGGTAAGGCGGTTTTTATTACTGGTTGGTAAAAACGCATCGTTACAACGCAATAAAGCCTGGTGGCAGTATTTCTTCGGGAAATCAGAAGTTGAGAAAAATAATTATGCCCGCATTAAGCCTATAATTGATGCCTGCAAAAGCCTGAAGCAAACGCGTACCGGTGCGCTTATTGTTTTTGCTAAATATTACGATGAGCAGTTTTACCAAAACAGTTGCGAAGTGGTAGAGGCTAAAATTTCAAAACGTTTATTGGAAAGTATTTTTCAAAAAACCAGTCCGCTGCATGATGGTGCGGTGGTGATTTCGGAGAATAAAATTAAATCGGCCAGCTGTATTTTACCGCTTACCGAAAAAACAGACCTGCCGGCACAGTTCGGCTTGCGTCACAGGGCGGGTATTGGTGTAACAGAGGCTAACGAGGCTACCGCCATTATTGTATCCGAAGAAACCGGCGAGATCTCTTATGCCAAACAAGGCAGGGTTAAAATGAACATCAGCTTTGCGGAGCTGGAAAAAGTTTTGAATAAGGATTTTTAAAAGAACCGCCGTCATCCCGAATTTATTTCGGGAACCCACATGCTAAGCCCTCACGAATGGTTTACCTCCAACTGGCGCAAGTCTTGTGTGGCTGCCTGATGGGTAGCTGACTTGTGACGCTTTAAGAAAGTACAAGTCAGCCACGCTTATTCCTTGACACAAGACTTGCGCTAAAAAAGGCCTTCTACGCAAAAAAGGATTGCTATATTAGTAAATCGATAATTAGCGTTAGATAACCAATGCCACTTCAAATCCCCATCGATAAAATAATAGAAACCTCCCGGGTTTTACTTTCGATAGCCGGGCGTTACCTGGTATTTGCCGGCGCATTTTACTTCTTTTTTTATGTATGGCGAAAAAGGGCTTACTGGCAAGCGAAAATTCAGCAACGCTATCCCGAAAACAAGCACATCATTCGCGAAATTGTTTATTCGTTCATCACCATACTGATATTTGGCGCTGTGATCATGCTGGTTATCTACGCCAGTAAAAAAGGCCTGACAAGGATTTATCCAAACATCAGTGATAAAGGGTATGCTTATTACTTTTTCAGTATTGGGCTGATGATCCTGATGCACGATACTTACTTTTACTGGACGCATCGTGCCATGCATTGGAAAACCTTGTTTAAGCTGATGCATAAAACGCATCATTTATCCACCAATCCAACGCCATTTGCTGCTTATGCCTTTCACCCACTGGAGGCTGTGGTGGAGATTGGTATTGTACCGCTTATCGCTTTTACCATTCCGTATCATGGTACGGCATTAACTATATTTTCGCTGTATTCGCTACTGTTAAACGTGACCGGGCATTTGGGTTATGAACTTTTTCCAAAAGGGTTTGCCAGGCACCAATTGTTTAAATGGCATAACACCTCAACCCATCATAATATGCACCACCGCCTGGTAAAATGTAATTATGGCTTGTATTTTAACATCTGGGACAGGCTGATGGGCACAAACCATCCCGATTACGAAAAAAGTTTTGAGCAGGTAGTTGAGAAAAGGATAAAAGCAAAAGGAGCCGAAACCCTATTGCCTGATGAACTGGCTACGGAGTAACCTTATCTTTCTTAACCTCAACAACATCCGGATTAACAACATCTATCCTTTTAATCAGCATGTGATATTTCATCCCTGGTTCATCTGTTTTCACAACAGGCATATTATCGTTGGAGTAGGTTTTCACAACAGGCATGCGGCCGTAAACCGTTTCGCCCGCATAAAGCTGGCTGGTATTTAGCAACGTGTTGTTATTGTTTAAAAATCCATTTTGCGGAAGTACAGGAGTTAACTTTGAAAGATTGGTATCAGCCTTTAATGGCTTAAGGTTGAAAAGTTTATCGACAGTATTATTATTGCCCGGGGCTTTATTGAGGCTTTGCGCTTTAAGCTGACCGGCGCAGGCTATCAGCATAGCAAAAAATAAGGTTTTTTTCATGGCGATGATATTTAATACTAATATACCCATCCTTTAATAATATATAAATGTTAAATAATGTTATTTATTGTTAAACGCTTTTGAATTGTACCTAAATACCCAAGCTGTAAAATGATAGATTTTATTACTTTTGTTGAAAATTTAAAAACCGATGAGCGAACTCATTAAAAAACAAGTAAACGATGCAAAGGCTAATATGGATAAAGCCATTGAGCATGCTGACAGCGAATTAAATAAAATACGTGCAGGCAAAGCAAGTCCATCATTATTGGATGATGTTAAGGTTGATTACTACGGTACACCTACACCACTTAGCCAGATTGGTAGTGTAAACACTCCTGATGCCCGTACTATCGTTGTTCAGCCATGGGAAAAATCATTACTGGGCGCTATTGAAAAAGCCATCAAGGAAGCAAATTTAGGTCTTAACCCACAAAACGACGGTATCATTATCCGTATCAATGTACCGCCACTTACCGAAGAACGCCGTCGCGACCTGGTTAAAAAAGCCAAAGGCGAAGCCGAAACCGGTAAAATAGCTATCCGTAACATCCGTAAAGATGCCAACGAAAAGATCAAAAAATTAAAATCAGAAGGTGTTTCTGAAGATGAAATAAAAGTAGGCGAAGCTGAAGTGCAAAAACTTACCGATGCCTACATCGTTAAAGTCGATCAGCTTTCTGAAGCTAAAGAAAAAGATATCATGACGGTTTAATATTAACCTTATGTCAAATTAAAAGGGAATGAGCTACTTAGCCATTCCCTTTTTTTATGTTTGCTGTTGAAACATGAATGTATTAATCTCTTACTTAAAAAAGCACCGCTGGATTGTAGTATTTGCACTGTTCCTGGCGGCAATGAATATAGGTTTTTCGCTGTTGGACCCCTGGATAACCGGCCGTATTGTTGACCGTGTTATTGAACAACGCGGTACGCTGCATTACAATGAGTACCTTAATAAAGTACTGATGCTGGTTGGTGCGGCCATTGGTGTTGCCATGGTATCGCGGATAGCAAAAAACTTTCAGGATTATTTTACCAACATCATTACCCAAAAGGTAGGTGCCGAAATGTATGCCGATGGTTTAAAGCACTCGCTTGAGTTGCCTTACCAGGTATTTGAAGATCAGCGGAGCGGCGAAACTTTGGGCATATTGCAAAAGGTACGCCTGGACTGCGAAAAGTTTATCACTTCCTTTATCGGAATCCTTTTTGTTTCACTTATCGGGATGGTATTTGTTATCGTTTACTCGGTAAGTGTGAGCTATCAGGTTACCCTGGTTTATTTTGCTGCTATACCAATCATCACTTTTGTGAGTATGGCAATGAGCCGGAAAATAAAAACTATTCAGAAGAAGATAGTATCAGAAACAACCGCGCTGGCAGGTTCAACTACGGAGTCGTTGAGGAATATCGAACTGGTAAAAAGTTTGGGTTTGGCCAAGCAGGAAATTGAAAGGTTAAATAATACGACTTATAAGATCCTCGACCTGGAGCTGAAAAAGGTTAAGTATGTACGCAGCATGAGCTTTGTACAGGGCACCACCGTAAACTTTGTAAGGAGTGTAATGGTGGTTGTATTACTGATGCTTATCTTTAAAGGGACTATCTCCCCCGGCCAGTACTTCAGCTTTTTATTCTATTCGTTCTTTTTATTTAATCCTTTACAGGAGCTGGGTAACGTGATCCTTTCATGGCGCGAGGCCGAAGTTTCCCTTGGTAACTTCAAGAATATCCTGAGCATCCCGATTGATAAAAAGCCCGAAAAGCCGGTATTACTTGAAAAGGTGAATACCTTAACGTTTAATGATGTTACCTTTAAACACTTAACTGCAAACCGTAACGCGCTTAATCACATCAGCTTTGAAACCAATTCGGGCGAGACGATTGCGTTTGTTGGGCCGTCGGGCTCGGGTAAAACTACGTTAGTGAAATTGCTTGTTGGTTTGTATCAGCCTTTGCAGGGTGATATTTTATACAATAATATATTGAGCAAAGAGATCGATCTTGATCAGCTACGGGAAAAGATAGGTTTTGTAACCCAGGATACGCAACTGTTTTCGGGCACTATCCGCGAAAACCTGCAGTTTGTACGTCCGGGTGCCACTGATGAGGAATGTATGGATGTGCTGCAGCGTGCGGCCTGTCAAACCCTGCTGGCCCGTGCCGATAAAGGTTTAAGCACCGTAATTGGAGAAGGCGGCGTAAAAGTATCAGGTGGCGAAAAGCAACGACTTTCTATAGCCCGTGCTTTATTACGTCGGCCCGATATCCTGGTATTTGACGAAGCCACATCATCGCTTGATTCCATCACCGAAGAGGAAATTACCGAAACCATCCGTAATGTGTCTGAAAAGGAAAATCATATCACCATCCTCATCGCCCACAGGCTATCGACAATCATGCATGCCGATAGCATTTATGTGCTGGAGAAAGGCCGCATTATCGAGGCCGGCAAACACGCCGATCTGATTGCCCAAAAAGGTTTGTACTACGCCATGTGGCGTCAGCAGATAGGAGAGAAGGATACGGTTGACGCGTTGGATTAAAATGCCAAAACAAGAAAGGGCGATGTCAAAAACATCGCCTTTTCTTGTTTTATACCATCCCGTTATTGCTTCGTGCCTATCCATGACAAGTTGTAGCACCAGACTTACGAAGTTTCAAAAACTTCGTAAGTCTTCAACGGCATTTAGCCCATGGTGATAACACCGACCACAAGAAATAGGTAAGTTGTAAAGGGGGATTATTTGCAGAATAAATAAAACATGTCATTGCGAGGAGCGGAAGTGGCAAAAGCGTTGGAGCGACGTGGCAATCTCGTAGCTATGCGGGGGCGGACATGCATAGGCTACGAGATTGCCACGCTCCTCGCAATGACATATTTTTATAGGTGTTGGTATTATTTGCAAATGAACGTTAACCCCTAAATATTCTTATTCTCAATCATCCTGAAGAACTCATCGCGATAGGTATCGCCTACGGGGATGATCTTGTCGCCTATCTGGATGCGGCTTCTTTCGATGCTGTCTATTTTATTGAGGGCAACAATGTATGATTTATGCACCCGCACAAAGTGTTTTTCGGGCAGGGCATCTTCCATTTTTTTCATACCCTGCAGGGTAATGATGCGTTCGGCAGAGGTGAAAATGCTGATGTAGTCCTTCAGCCCCTCAATAAATAATATATCATGCAGGTAAACCTTTTGAATTTTATGCTCGGTTTTTACAAAGATAAAATCGGTCGAAAAATCATCCTGCTGCACAGGTTCGGCCTGTACCACTACCTGCGGTTTGGCTACTACCGGTTGAATAATGCCTTGTGCCTTTTGTACCGATTTAAAAAAACGATCAAACGCGATAGGTTTCAGCAGGTAATCGACCACATCAAGTTCATAGCCTTCAAGCGCATACTGCGGATAGGCTGTAGTTAAAATAACCTTGGCTTTGCCATTGGCAATTTTCAGGAACTGGATACCAGTAAGCTCGGGCATCTGCACATCTAAAAATACCAGGTCGGCCTCGGCAGCTTGTACCATGGTGAGCGCCTCGATGGGGTTGGTTGTAGCTTTAACCAATTGCAAAAAAGGCATCTTGGATATATAGTCTTCCAAAATGTGCAGCGCCAAAGGCTCATCGTCAACTACCAAACATCTGATCATAGCGTAAAAATAATGTAATAATGGTTATCTTAAATTTTTTAATGTGCTGTTTTGTTATAACGGTGTCAATTCAACCGATTTATACCAGATCTCGGCCCCTTCCGATTGTAACAGGATACGGCCATGCCATAATGAGGCTACTCCCCAGTTTACCAAATGTCCGTTAACATAATGCTCAATCTGGTTGCCATTGCAAATAATTTCAATGGTGTTCCATTCGCCGCGCGGGTTTTCAAAATTGGCAGTGCGGTAAACACGCTGCTGGTCCCATTCAATGGCCGATTTGTTGGGCGTAACAACGCTGGTATGCTGTACGCACCAGATATCGCCGCAATCGCCCTCCTGGATCTGGCATTCTATTGATCGCGGCCACACAATATCCTTATCACTTTCGCCAAAATGGTATAAAATGCCTGCGTCGCGTGCCCCTTTTTCGCGCGGGTGGTATTGTTTGGTGCCCCATTTAAATACTACTTTAAGGTAATAGTTATCGTATGATTTTTGGGTGGCCAGATAGCCAAAATATTTACCCATTACATGCACCATGCCGTTTTCAATGGCGAAGTTATTATGCACATCGTTATCCTTGCCCAAACTATCCAGGTAAGTGTACCAGCCTTTTTTATCCTTACCGTTCAGTAGTTTTTGCACGCCAAGCTCCCTGATCCAGATATTGCGGAACGATACCGGAAACTCATGCTCCTGCAGCAGCAAGGGCAATGCGAAGGCATGTTTTTGATATTTAGGCTGACCAACATGTGCAACTGTACCTTTTATAGCTACATGGTTTTGCACCAGCACGCCGTTATGCAACACTGTTATATAGGCCGGTGTTTTAACCGAACTGTCAATATTAAAGCGCGGGGCGGTATAAATGATATCATACTTTTGCCACTCGCCCGGTTTAAGCGAAGCGTTCACCTGCGGCACATATTGTTTGTAAATGGAACCGGCCTGCCCGTTTGAGTAGGTTCGGTTTTTATAGCTGTCGAGGATCTGCAGTTCATAATGGCTTTGCATAATTACGCCGCTGTTGCCGCGTTCCTGGCCTTCACCTTTAACAATGGCCGGGGTACGCCATTCAATATGCAGCTGGCAATCGGCAAAGTTTTGTTTGGTGATGATGGAGCCGCTGCCAGGCTTAACGGTTACAATGCCATCTTTTACTGTCCAGCCCGGTTTGTTGCCTTTTTGATCTGTCCATTTATCCAGGTTTTTGCCATCAAACAAAATAATAGCATCAGACGGGGGCTTGTTGCCGGCACCAGGTAAAACCAACTCCGGTTCGGGGTCCCAGACTTCGGTTGCTTTAGGATCAGTTTGTGCAGATACCGGAATGGCCAATACTGCTAAAAACAGGGCGGGGAGCAATTTTTTCAGATAGGTCATGGTTATAATGGTTTATAACTATAAATCTATTGATAATTCGCAGGTGTAGGTATATTCTTCGTCTCTAATGTTTAAAGAATACCTGTTGGGGTAAAGCAGGTCGAGCCGCCGCTGTACGTTGATCAACCCAATGCCCCCAACCGAATCACGGTTATTGTTATGTTTTTTGTTTTGAATGTAGAAATGCAGCTTACCATCGGCTACATTAATAAGCAGTTTTATAGGCGAGTTGATATCATTGGCAACACCATGCTTAAAAGCGTTTTCAATAAAAGCAATCAGCAGTAATGGTTCTATTTTTTGATCGGTGATGTTACCATCTACCTTAAAATCAATAAAGGCCTTGCTGCCGAAGCGGATCTTTTGCAGGTCGATATAGTTTTGGAGGTACTGGAGCTCTTTATCCAGATCTACTTTATTATCGTTACACTCATACAACATGTAACGCATAATTTCCGAAAGTTTTAAAATGGCTTCGGGCGTAGTTTCAGAACGCTGATAAGCCAGCGAATAGATACTGTTTAACGAGTTAAACAAAAAATGCGGGTTGATCTGCGACTTAAGAAAAGCCAGCTCTGCGATGAGGCGCTGGTTTTCCAGGTCTCGCTGAATGCGTTCGTTCAGGAACCAATCGGTACTGAATTTTAACGCGGTACTCAAAAACACAAATATGAGACTGGTAAAAATGCTGCTGTAAAAATAAGTGGCGAAGCTGGTTACATGGCCTTTTTGATGCACTAATACAATATCCTTAAATATAAGCCCTACCCCGTATTTGCCTATGCCGTATACTATTATGCTTACCAGCACAACTGTGGCGTATTTCCAGTAGTGTTTTTTGTTAAGAAAATTAGGGATATAAACCAGGTAGTTAAGGTAAAACAGACTGATGTTAATGGTAGGGTAAAGCAAAAAGATCACCAGTAACTCTTTGGTACTGAGCTGTGCATCGTTTAGCCTTGCCAAAAAAACAAAAAAGGATATAATACCCGTCCAAAAAAACAGGTGCCAAAAAATTATCCAGGCGGTTTTAATGCCGGTTCTGGATTTCGGTAATGGTAATGTAGCCTCCATTCGCTGTTTTTAAATCCCCTTTTTATTTACGGGTGTGGCACCTAATTTAATATTTTGATAATGATATTGGCCTGTTATTTATATGTAGCTGCCTGTTTTTTCGATGAACTGGCTTTTATTATCGATGAACTGTTTAAAAGGCTCAGAAAACCGTTCATCTATAAACAAGGTGTGTTGGTCTAAATGATTTTAGCAGGTTATTTTTTTGATATTCCTTTGTTGTATAAAATCACTCACAATGAAAACGCTTATCAAAAATTCAAATCCTTTTATCATGTTATTGATCCCGGTAATGTTTGCCCTTATCCTGGGCGTAAGCTACCAGTTCGAGCAAAAAAAGGAAACAGCAATAATTGGCCGCACAGCAGTACATGCTACCTCATTGTTTCACAAAGGTTTTGTAATGGTTAAAACCGTTTGCTCAATAGCAAAAAATAATATATGGTAATCAGTACCGAAGGCCTTTCCTTCACCTTTGGTAAGCAGCAGGTGGTTAAATCGCTGGCGCTGCAAGTTCCGGAAGGAAGTATATATGGTTTTCTCGGCCCAAACGGCGCCGGGAAAACCACTACCATCAAACTCCTGCTTAACCTGCTTAAACCCGATGCAGGCAACATCAACATTTTTGAGCAGGATATCAAAACAAACCGCATCAGCATACTTTCACAAATAGGCTCGCTTATTGAGCAGCCTGCTTTATACCAGCATTTAACCGGAAGGGAAAATTTACTGAACAGGGCCTTATTGTTACAGGTGCCTGCTCAACGTGTTGAAGACATGCTTGATTTGGTGCAGCTAAGCAATGCTGCCAATAAAAAAGCCGGGCAATATTCGTTAGGGATGAAACAACGCCTTGGCATTGCGCTTGCCCTGCTGGCCGATCCTAAACTTTTAATTTTAGATGAGCCTACCAATGGTCTCGACCCCAACGGTATTATCGAGATCCGTGAGCTGTTGAAAAAACTGGTTTCCAAACACGGAAAAACTGTTTTTATATCAAGCCACTTACTGGCCGAAATTGAACGGATGGCAACACACGTTGGTATTATTAACAACGGCGCGATGCTTTTTCAGGGTAGTATAGCCGATCTGCAGGCCATCAGCAAACCGCTGGTACGCGTTGAAGCCGAAAATACTGTTGACGCTGCCAACCTGTTAACCCGTAACCATGTTAATGTTACCGATGTAACCGATAACCATTTACTGGTACCCTACACCTCCAAACAGCAAATGGGCGAGATCAATGCGCTGCTTAATAAAAACGGGCAAACGGTTTACAGCATAAGTAAACAACAAAAAGACCTGGAGAAACTATTTTTAGATATAACCCAAAGCGCCTAAGCCATGAAAGGATTTATACTGTCATTCCGTTCGGAGTTTTACAAAAGCCGTAAAACGCTTGGCTTTTGGGCTTCCATTATATTGCCCTTGCTTATTGGTGTATTGTTGTTCACCGGGTTTTATGTGAAAAGCGAGCGATTGGTTTCCTTGCCGCCAATGGTACTCTGGCTGCAATTTGCAGGTGCAATTCTGGCCATTATGGGCTCGCTGATATTGCCGATGTATATCATTTTTATTGCTTACTCGGTAAATAGTATCGAACACCGCGCCGATACCTGGAAAACGCTGTTTAACCTGCCTATACCGCGGTGGTCGGTTTATGCGGCAAAATATTTTTATGCCGTATTCCTTGTGTTTTTATGTTTAGCACTCTTTGTGCTGTTCACTATAGGTTTTGGCAATTTGCTGAGCATAGTAAAGCCCGAACTGCGGTTTGATAATTTCCACATGGAGAGCGAGCTGGCGCAGATCTATTTTAAACTCTTTCTATCATCATTAGGCATCCTTTCTATCCAGTTTTTGCTCAGCTTATTTTGGGCCGATTTTTTGAAGCCGATGGGGATCGGTTTTATATGTACTATAGCAGGTGTGGTGGCTGCCTCAAAAGGCTGGGAGTATAGTTACCTGTTTCCATATGCTCACCCCATGGAGGCTATAAGTTCCATGATAAAGCATAATCAGAGTGACCCTTCTAATCGGTTGCAGATAGATATTTTTACTAAAGATGTATCTGTGAGCCTGGTGATTGCCTTTGTTGTATTTGTTGCCGGGTATTTTATTGTACAGCGTAAGAGTGTGAAATAGGTTGTTTAGTGATTGAAAGTTAGAGATTTTAGCTGATTTGGTGTTTTACTTTGAACGCTGATTCAGGCCGTCAATAATTGAGGCTATTTCTTTATTAAGTGAATCAATAGTGTTTTGTGAAACGGATTGTTTCCCTTCAATCTGCTTATAATAAAGATTATAGCTTTGTATCCGCAATTCGCAATACCGTTTTAAAGTAGCGTCCCGCTCCTTATATACATCTGGAAGCGGAAGCGAGTCGACAGCATTGAGCAGGCGGATGTTCTCGTTCCAATAATATAATCCCCGATCTTTAAACTCAGAAAGTAAAATCTCTTTAGTGGTATCTTTGGGCATGCTCATCACTTCTAAGGCCATCGACTCTTTTATAGCGAAATCTTTCATCTTCGCTTCGTAAATACCAACCGTATTAGGGATCATGCGATAAGCAATAAGGCATCCGCCTAATGTAAAAAAGGCAATCAGCATGGTAGCTACCAATTCTGTTCCCTTTTTATCTGGCTGTGTAAGGCTTGGGTAATAAAGATAACCGATTACGAATCCGCTGATTAAACCGCCTATATGTGCTGCATTATCGATGCCCGAACTGGTTCCGGATAATAGGTTAAACCCTACAAATAGCGCTATACTTACTAAAAGTTGCTTACGTACCGATTTATCAATTACATTGGTTGTAAGCAGGGACAGGAATACCCCGTACATACCAAATATAGCGCCCGAAGCGCCCACGCTAACTGTATAGCCGTGGTATGATACGCTGGCGAGGCTGGCTACTAACCCGCTAAGGAAGTACGCCACAGCAAACTTTAGCTTACCAAGCACCGGTTCAAGCAAAATGCCGATGTATATTAAGGCGTACATGTTCATGGCAAGGTGAAAAATGCCATTATGAAGAAATGTACTGCTGATTAGCCGCCACCATTCGTGGTTTAAGGTTAAAGGCCCATAATCTGCCCCCCAAATTAAGAGGTCCTTTGATGAAGGCTCAAAAAAGGATACGCCGCAGATCACCATAATAATGAATATGGCTAAGTTGATGTAAATGATCAGGGGTGTTATGAAATATCCTTTTTGAGGAATAAAAAAGCCGATGAAGCTTAACAGGTTTTGTTTAGTGGATGGTAGCGGGGCATTTAAAAGATCATCTTCTGCCGATTCAAGTATAGGTGCAAGTTCAGCCAGCTTTTCTTCCAGTTGTTCATCTGTTATTGAAGTTTTGACTTTGCTGAATGCTTCAATAAAAGTATCTACGTTTTCTTCGTTTAATTTTAGCCAGTCGCCGAGCCTGCCGTCTGCGTTTTTACTGCTAAGCAATATACTTGTTTGATTTATAATGATGCGAAATTCCTGCATCTGAGAAAAGAAGCCTCCGCCTGTCATAGCTATGAAACCGTTTTTGCCGGTGTAGATGATATTCCATTGAAGATGCCGGGCAGTTTCAAGTGCTGTAACAAGATAATGTTTTTGATCTAATCCATCAAGATCAATCTCTTTGTGGAAAGAAGGTGTAAAGCTAAATGCCATAAAGTTTAGGACGTTTTATGGCTAAAGATGGCAATAAATCTATTATCTATCCAAAAAAACGACACTTGATATATCAAATCTTTATATCTTGGTGCAAAACCTTTATCATGAATAAACTGCTCTTCCTTAACATTGGTTTGCCCGAACTGGTGCTGGTATTGTTATACCCGGTTTTAGTTATTTATTGCCTTATTGATATAATCCGTTCAACGTTTAAAGATCCATCGAATAAAATAATCTGGGCAATTGTTGTGATACTGATGCCTTGCCTGGGTTCTGTATTGTATTTGGCAATTGGACGAAATGGTAAGGTAAGTTAGGTTTGCCATTTGAAATAAAGCAAACCTGAGTAATAAAGCTGCAACTCATATTAAATAATCACAAACTGGTACAATTTTAATCACTTATAAACTAACCTTAAAAACATGGTATTAATATTATTGTACGCCGCTTTAGTTATCTATTGCCTTATTGATATTGTCCGTTCAATGTTTAAAGATCCAACCAATAAAATAGTATGGACTGTTGTTGTGATACTGATGCCTTACTTAGGTTCGATGCTTTATTTAGCTATTGGAAGAAGGAGTAAGGTAAGTTAAGCATCTTGTTTTGATATGAGAGACCGGTTCCGTTTTAAAAGTAAAAGATAAACTATTATTAACAGCGGAATAAAAATCATTAGAGATTTTAAATAGGATAATAAAGTTTCTGAATAACTGAAGTTTGATATAATAAAGCCGGGGTGTTCTGTGTAAAATACTAAAGCGGCTAATGCGTATACAAATAATCCCCAAACTATTGTCCCGGTGATTGACTCCCGTATTCTTTTCAGCCACATCATTTGGGGAAGTAAAATATAAATAGATCCCTCGATTGCAAATGCAAACCAATATGGGCCAAAAATGCGGTTGCTTACAGCAAACTGTTCATATTCGTTTTGTGAATAGTATGCTACAAATATTTCTGAAATAAAGAGTATCAGGTAAACTGTTCCGGCAAAAAGCAGCATCCAGTTTGTTGCAGTGACAAGTATGTTGATATTTATTTTGTTGTTAAATATTTTGCTGAATTTTAATAAGATAAGCAAAGGAATAAAAAACTTTAAACCTGTGAAAACCGCATTGAGTAGAGTCCAAATTATCAGCATAGATTAAATGGATTTAAAGCTTGTTTGGTTTTTACTTTTCTCATTTAGATGAGTTCTTGAATTGCGTTTTTGTTTTTGACGGGAACCGGGCGATACAATCGCCAACCCATTTTAAGCGCTCGTTGCAAACGAGCGCAAGTATAAAACTTTTGTCATGCTGAGGAACGAAGCATCTTCTTCGCCCTGTATAGCGGGTATGCATATCGAAGAAGATTCTTCGCTATCACTCAGAATGACAACGGCTTATAATGTTGTAAACGTGTCTCTAAAAACTACCTCACCGGTTTCGGAAACACCGGCAAACTCTCATGTCCATCCCCGTCAACGGACTGTACCGCAAAAAAATAATTATCCTTTGAATAATTCAACGTTGCTGTGGTATCGGTAACGTAAAACTTCTTTTCCCAGTAAGGGCTGATGGTTTCGCGCATCAGTACATAATAACCAGCAGGTTTTTTGCCTGTGGCAGGTACTTCCCATTTTAGTTTGGTTTTATTGGTCAGGTCGCTGGTGATAATGCCCACATTTTGTGGCTCAGCCGGGGCCGAAGCAAGATTGGCTAATACCGAAAGGTTCATCCGGGCTACTTTTTGTACATAGTTAAAATCAACAAAATCGGGTAAGTCGCCATATTCAACACCGTTTTCAGTACGGATATTCTGGTGCTGGCGGTTAAAGTTTTCGTTCATTTCGGTAAACCTTACGGCCGTAAAACCCTGCTCTAAAAATGGCAGGTGGTCGCCCCCGCGCAGGTAACGGTCGCGACGGTAAATAAGCTTTACATCCAGTTGGTCAACATAACGCTCTCCAATCTCTTTAGCGTATCGCGCCAATTGCCTCGACGGACTATCATTTTCGCCCCCTAATGATTTTAGCGCTGCTACCTGTTTATCTGTAGCAGCCGTAGGGACGCCATCGCTGAAAACACGCACGCTGCGGTTATCCTTCAGATCGGTTTCCATGCCGTAAGTATTGCCTACAATATCGTTGTTCAGCATAGCATCCACATTCCAGTTTTCGGCTTTGGCCCGTTTGGCAACATTGCCCGATCCGTATAGCCCCTGTTCCTCACCAACAACAGTCATGAAAATAATAGTAGCGGGGAACGATCTTTTAGCCATCACCCTTGCCAGCTCCATAGAAAGCGCAGTACCCGAAGCATCGTCATTTGCCCCTGGTTCAACCCCATTGGCATCCATCACATCATTAATCCGCGAATCGTAATGTCCCGAAACGAGGTAAACCCTGGTATCATTAGGATCGGTACCTTTTAGTATAGCCAGCACATTTTTTAATTTGATAGGTTTATCAACACGCTGACTTTTGGGCTGTGTAAAAGTATCAAACTGAACGGTCATTCTCCCGTTTGATTCCGCCGCATATTTCTCCATCTCGTCCTTGATCCAGTTACGCGCCGCGCCGCTGCCCGTGGTTTTGCTGGAGGTGTCGCTCAGCGTGTGTCTGCTTTTAAAGCTTACCAGCTTGCGGATAGTAGCTTCAATATTTTTTGCCGATACCTCGTCAACCATTTGTTTTATGCCAGCATCTTGTTTTACAATGGTTTGAGCAGTGGCGGGGAAGGTGGCGATCAGGAAGAGGAATGGGATGATATATTTCATAAAATGATGTCTGAACCCGAATTTATAGAATTAATGAATTTGCAGAATGAATATCGATGTAATATTCATGTGATTATTCCCCTTCCTCATCCGCAACAATTCCTAAAATCTCATCGGCCTGTTTGAAATTGCTTTTTACAAAATGGCACCAGTCGCATTCTTTTTTGCCGCAACCAGTGCTGAAATTGTGGGCCATGATCTGGCTGTATGTATCCCTGATCTGTTCGGTAACCGTTTCCACATCTTCGGGCGTTATCACAAACTTTTCGCGGTGGTATTCCCCCTCGCTTACAGGTTCAACAAAGTCAAAAACAGTGCTGATCACCTGCCAGTCGGTGGTACGGTCATGGTCTATTAATATTTTATAAAACACTGCCTGGCGCCAGTAATCACCCCCATTAGGAAGATCATTGGTTGGGCGCATCAGCTTTTCTTTTGCATTTTTAAGTTTACCGGTTTTGTAATCCACAACTGTGGCCTGCTTGCCGTCAAATTCTATCTTATCGAGGTTCCCTTTAATAGGTACGCCGGATACTTCAATGTTTTTTATAGATCGTTCGGTTACGGCTATCTTGTTCCAATGCGGTACGTTTTGTTCGTAATATGGCGGCAGGATCTTTTCACCATAAGCCGAGCGCAGTTTAAACTCATCTTTGGTGAATGAATCGCGGTTGCGGGCCATGTACCATCTGAACTCGCGCATGAAGTTTTCGGTAGTCAAAAACTCGTTGTCATTATCTTTAAGCTGCCTGTATGTTTTGTTGAGTGCCCAATGCACTGCCTGCCCAAAAGTAGCCGCCGGACTTTTACCCGATGGAACCCTGATTAAACATTGAAAATAAAAACGCAGCGGACAATCCAAATAACTGCTCAGGTGGGTTACCGAGAGCGTATAGTTTTGCAGCAACTGGTTAATGTAGTTTTTATCCAGCAGTTCAACTTTGGGCTTATCGGTTTCGCTAAACTGAGTTGCCTGGAAATCAATCATGTCGATAGCGTCCACTTTAGGATATTGCACCCGCATACTGGTGCTGGCCAATATCTCACCTATAAACTGGCTTGCTTCCTGGTCTTTGTCCTTCCTGTCTTTAGAGGCATATGAAATCATGAGGTGCTGCTTGGCACGGGTAACGGCCACATAAAACAGGCGGCGCGCTTCTTCCTTTTGAGCGATTTCGTCGGATGAGGCCCTTGTTAAGGTATCAGGATAACTGAAGCCGCTGTTACGGCCTTTGCTATCCCAGGTACGTTTATCGCATCCTATGAAAAATACGTATTCAAACTCAAGGCCTTTGGAGCCGTGCGCAGTGAGGAAGTTAATGCCATTTTCCGAAAATATGGTTTGATTTAGCTCCAGCCTGATCACGTGTTTCTTCATCATCTCAATGGTTGAGATCAGGTCATTCAGGCTGATGTCGGGCTTTTTGCGGCTTTCATCTTTCAGGAAATCAAAAAAGCTGGTGAGCATTTGCATGTAGCTGCCTTTATCCTGCTGCTGCATAATATATTTCAGGATTCCCATTTTGGCGATAACGCTTTGGAAAAGTTGCTGCAGGGTAACGCTAACCGCTTCTTTAAGCAGGTAATCAATATTGCTTATGAGGTACCGCATCTCCTGTTGCTGATCGGGATGAAAAAGGTCAGCCTGCTTGGGTGGCCTCATCTCACTCACATAACGGCGGATGGAGGTTTTGGGCTGATTATAAGCGAGGGTGCCAAAGTTTTCCTTAAATACAGCCACGCTTGCTTTGGCAATTTCAATAGGGGGAATGTTAAAGAAATCATAATGCATGATCTCAAAAAGCAGTTCATCGCCGCTGTATGGCGAGTCGAGCTCCATGGCAAGGTAACGCAGTATGTTGATGATCTTTTCGCCAAAGGGCTGGGTGAGTACATCGATTTTACGTTTGGTATTCACCTGGATCTTTTGCACATCCAGGAATTTGATCATTTCTTCAACCTGGCTGTGGTTACGGTAAATCACGGCTATCTCGCCCGGAGGCACACCGTCTGCTACCAGTTGTTTTATTTGCAGGGATACGTCAACGAGTTCCTTATCCGGGTTTTCGTATTCACGGATCACCGGCTCAACCAATAAATTGTTGAAACGCGGGTGCGACGATTTTAAAGCCTTATCTAAATTAAGCTGACTGGTCAATCGCTCAAAGTTATTATCGATGAGCGCTTTTGAAATATCGAGGATCTGCTGATTGGAGCGGTAATTATGCTTCAGCACTACAGTATATAATGTATCTACATAATCATTGGCAAAATCAAGGATGTTCTTCATGTTGGCTCCCTGAAATTTAAATATCGACTGGTCGTCATCGCCAACTACAAAAACGTTAGGGGTATCCCAGTAGTTAAGCAAAAAACGCAGCAGCTCATTTTGTGATCCGCTGGTATCCTGGAATTCGTCAACCAGGATATATTGAAAGCGTTCCTGGTATTTACGAAGTATTTCTTCGTTATCCCGGAAGGCCCGCAGCACCCAAATGATCATGTCATCATAATCATAGCGTTTTTTGGCGTCCATTTTAAGCTTGTAGTTTTCAAACTCAGCAACGGCAGCCAGCAGCTTTTTCATAACCTCGTGCGCGGCATCGATATCTTTTTGTTTGGGATCGCCAACCTTAATGCCTGCTTTGGCGTTCGCCCGTTTATAAATAAATTCCTCCCGGTTTGGCAGGTCTTCCAGGTATTCATTTACGGCCTGCTCAATCATTCCGGCATCCCAATTCTCCCGTTTCATGGTGCTGAACAGGCTTTTTAAACGGGGAACGTCATAATAAATATCTCCCGTAAAACGCTTCAGCAAGTGATCATTCGGGAACTCATCAACCAGCTCGCGAAAAAGCATGGCTGATTCCAGGTCGGACAGTGACTCGAGGTTCAGCTTTCCGAAATACTCCAGGTTTTCCTGGATGATCTCGTTACAAAAAGCGTGGAACGTATATATATTAATCCGGTAAGCATCGGGGCCAATAAACTCAAAAAGCCGTTTGCGCATGGCCACCGCGCCGGCATCCGTATAAGTAAGGCACAGGATCTCGCTGGGAAGGGCATCGGTATCGGTCAGGATCTTGCCTATCCGGGCAGCCAGGATCTGGGTTTTTCCCGTACCCGGACCGGCCACAACAAGCACCGGGCCATCCATCCTGTTCACTGCCGCCAGCTGCTCGGGGTTTAAACCGGCCAGCGCCTCTTTAAACTTATTGTTATATTTATTGAATGTAGGTTGCATAATATTTAGTAAAGATAAAAAAGGTTGATGCTGCATTTACAAACAGGATAATAAATATGATATTTATGCCCGTATTATCAGATCATGGAAAAACCTTATCAGGGCAGGGCGATAGTTGAGGATAATTTCGACTATCTCAAAATTACTATTCCTGCAAAGCGGAATTATCTCTTTTTAGTGTATATATTTTTTTGGTTGATTTTTTGGGGCTTTATAGGATCATCGGCCATTACAGAATTTTTTAGATCTCATGGTGATTTTGATCGTGGGTTTATGATATTTTGGATCAGCGGTTGGGCCTTTGGCTTTGTTATGGCTGCAAAAAGTATAATTTGGCTATTTTGGGGTAAAGAGATCATTGAGATTGGCATGGGTACTTTCAGCATCAGCCGGAAAAACGATCTGTTTACCCGTGAAAAAGTATATGACCTTGAGGAGTGCAGGGAATTCAGGATCAGGGAAGTAGATTCAGAATCCGACAGGAAGTACTGGTCTGTATTTTATTACAGAAATAAGGAAAGGGGAACCATTGCATTTGACTATGGCATGCAAAACTTCTGCTTTGGAGAAGATCTTTATGAGCCAGAGGCACAATACCTGCTTAGCATTATGAAAAGTAAAAAGGTATTGACAGAAAGCCAATTTAAATAACAGCTATGGCCTGATAAATTATTACCAATCGAGGCACACCTAATCTCTAACCTCCAGTCTCTAATCTCTAACTATAATCCCGTCCCGGTAGGGAAAAACGCATTCACACTTACAGGCAGCTTACCGGTAGGTTTTAGCTTGCCGCTAAGTACTTTGGCTGCTGATTGCTGCAGCTCGGGCGACATCTGGTAACAAACCATTAAGTTGCCCGCTTTTTCAAGGCCCGGCAAGCCTGCTATAGTGTAAGCATTGGCAAATACACTGAACGCTGTGTTTTTCCGGGATGCCAGATCGGCAATCATCATTTTTACGTCGCTGCTATAGTCAAGCTTGCTTTGCGGGCGCAGGCGCGTATCATGTATGCCCACAATTATTTGCTGGTATTGTTTAAGCCAGTTAAGGATATTGGTAACCTCAAGTGCAGGTGCATCTTTATTAACTATAAATATGCGGCTGTTCGGGAAGTTTTTTACCACTTCCATTTGGAACAGGGTTGGTGAGCTCACACCTATACTTACTATGGCCGTTTTTAAAAAGGGATTAAGCCTTGTGTTATTGTTCTTTAATTGTGTTACCGCGGCATCGCTTAATTGCTGCACCAGTGTTTTTGCTGCATCACTATTAATATCCTGGCTTAAGTTAACCGGCGATGCAGGTTTGTACTGATTAAGCCCGGCCCAGTATTTGGCGGCCAGGATCTTTTTAATCCGCGCTTCAAACTCAGCTGCGCTAACACTGCCATGCCTCACGGCTTTACGGATCAGGTTAATAGCCCTGTCAGAGTTTTCAGATAATTCAATGATATCGTTGCCTGCAATAAATGCCCTTACATCGGCTTCGCCGTTAGGGAAATATTTGGTTACCCCTTTCATTTCCATAGCATCCGATATCACCAAACCTTTAAACTTCAGCGAATCCTTTAAAATACCGGTAATAATAGGGCGCGAGAGGGTAGAAGGGAGTTTGGGCGTATTATCCAATGAAGGAATGCCCATGTGCGCAATCATTACACCGCTGATCCCGGCGTTGATAGCTTCGCGAAAGGGATACATCTCCAATGAATCCAACCTTGCACGGCTATAGGGCAGCAATGGCAAATCAAAATGCGAATCGACATTGGTATCGCCATGCCCCGGAAAATGCTTGGCCGATGTAAGCAGACCTGCATCCTGCATCCCCTTAAAATAAGCGATACCTTTTTTGGCTACGTTATACATATTGTCGCCAAAGGAGCGGTAGTTGATCACCGGGTTGTTGGGATTGTTATTCACATCCATATCCGGCCCGAGGTTCATCTGCATACCCAGGCGCTTAAAATCATAGGCTACCTGCTGTCCCATTTTGTATATCAGGTTATTATCCTGTATGGCGCCGAGCGTCATTTGATATGGATACGATATGGTAGAGTCGAGGCGCATGCCCAGTCCCCATTCGCCATCCATGGTTATAATTAAGGGTACTTTAGCCAGTTTTTGGTATTTATTAATAAGGTTGGCCTGGCGCACAGGGCCGCCCTGAAAAAATACCACGCCACCCAACTGCTGCTCTTTAATTACCTGCCCAACCGAATCTTCATAAGCCTTCCCTTTATTGGTATGCGCACGCACAAACAACAGTTGCGCCACCCGCTGCTTGCGGCTCATTTTATTGTACACTGAGTCTACCCAGCGGTTTTGCTTGCCCAATAACTGGATATAACTCTCTTTTTGAGCAAAAGCATCGGCAGTAAAAAATGTGAAGATGATAATTAACGGATAAAAAATGCGGGTTTTAGAAGCTTGCATAGGTCAAATGTAGCGTTATTCTGAATTTTTGATGAAAATGATGTTACAACTATTACAAAAATCAAACCGCTAATAAACCTTTACGTTTTTTATTAATCTATCACGTTATTAACATACATACAGGGAAAAGCCCGCGGCAACCGGTAAATTAATTGGCCGAAGGCTTTTCCTGCCACTTATTTAAAACAGAGAAAGACGATGAAAAAATTACTTTTTTTGGCGATATGCCTGTTTACCGTTGGTACAGTTAGCGCGCAGGGATATTATTATGGTCCGCGCCACCGCCGTCCGCCCCGTCGGGTTGTTGAAAGGTCTCAGCCACAACGCCGCTATGATGATTTTTATACCCCCAAAGTTGGTGTGGCGGTAGGTTTAAATGTTTCAAACACGGTTGATGCTTATAACAGCAATTACAGTTCGAGCTCAATTGCCGGCTGGCATGCTGGCTTAACGTTTGATTTGCCTATTGTCTACCCCTTATCATTCGCTCCCGAAGTATTGTTTTCGCAAAAAGGGTATGAGGTAAATGACAGGGACGGGAAATTTACGCAGCGCACCAATTATATCGATGTACCGTTGCTGGCTAAGTTTAGGGTAGTACGAGGCTTTAATCTGCTGGTTGGTCCGCAGCTTACCTTTTTAACATCCACCAAAAATACTTACGAAAGCAACCTGGGCACCAGTATCGATCATATCGACAATGATGCAGACCATAGCTATGTAGCCGGTGTAGTGGGCGTAAGTTTTGATATTAACCGAAATGTAGAGATCCGCGGTCGTTACAATTTCGACCTGGGCGAAAATCGCCCTTATGCCGATCAAGACCTGCCCAATTATCGTAACCAGGTTTGGCAGGTTGGTTTAGGGTTTAAATTTCAATAGTTGTATAACTATTTTTCACACAAAGGCGCTAAGCTGCAAAGGGGAATGTTTCCAAAACTTTGCGGCTTAGCGCCTTTGCGTGAGATTAAACTTCAACGCCATATCCGTATTTATAAGTTACCATTCCCTCGGCGGGTGTGCCGATAGGATCCTTATTTCTTTGGGGTAATAATTATTGATACGATTTGGTAATAATTTAGCCCAGCCAAGCGGGTGCCCTTCATAGGTCATCAGCGTCCAGCCTTTATCTGTTGTTATCAAATCTATATTATCCCGGCGCAGGTATTGGATGGCCTGCTCCTTATTAAGAGGAGTTTGCAAAACAGCATCTTTATTAACCATGAGGCTTAAGGCCAGTTCATGATCGGGGATCAGGTCCTTACCGGCAAGCTTACCAATAATCACCCCCGATTTTTTAATATAAAGATGCCTTTGTAATATGTTAAGGCTTTCCTTATGTGCGCGGTTAATGGCCATCCAGTCCTCATTTACTTTAAAGTAATAAAATTCGTCGGGATTATTAATGTATGAACGTACCTGGTCAAGTTCCTTGCCGGGCAGTTTTTGCTGGGTATTGTTTTTAAAAGATGCCAGATCGCCACTGTTTTCTTTTTTGCGCAGGCAGGAAGCAAATAAACCTTCGCCTTTTACTTTACCAGGGTAAAAGCGGTATCCCCAGGCTTTTTTCTCCGGCGATTGGGTTTCAACAATGCCCCATTCATTATTAATAGGTATGCGGACGCTTTCCATGTCAAACTCGGTGCACAGCCAGTCAAGGATCTCTTCGTTTTCCTGGTGCGAGTAGGAGCATGTACTATATATAAGGTAGCCATCTTCTTTTAAGGCCGGATAAATATCGGCAAGTATACGTTCCTGCCGCTGATGGCAAAGGTTCACATTCCCTTCCGACCATTCGTTCATCGCATCCGGGTCTTTACGAAACATGCCCGAGCCCGAGCAGGGGGCATCAACCAGTATAATGTCAAAAAAGCTTTTCAACCTCCCAAAATCTTTCGGATCGTTATTGGTAACAATAGTATTGGCCGTACCCCAACGGTTCAAATTATCCGTTAATATAGGTACGCGGGTTTTAATGATTTCGTTTGCCACCAACAGATCGGCAGGCAGCAGGGCCGAATTAAGGAGGGTGCTTTTGCCTCCGGGGGCCGCGCAAAGGTCAAGCACTTTTACCGGATCGTCATTATTTTGATTGATTGTTTTAAAGATATGGTCAATAAACATCGACGATGCTTCCTGTACATAGTAGCACCCTGCATGAAAAAGTGGATCAAAAGTGAACGATGGGCGGCTTTCCAGGTAATAACCGTTGGCGCACCAGGGTACAATTTGTGCGCTTTTTAAGGCCGTTGGCTTAAAAGGATTAACTCTTATTGAAGTTGGAGCATCCTCAAACTGGTGCGCTTTTACAAAATTTTCTTCGTCGAAACCGTTTTCTGCACTTAATGATGTGATGAAATGCGGTGGGAAATTAAGCTCGTTCATATACATTTCAAATATACGCATTAGGTAAATGCCCGTCTTTACTTAATTATAGCGGTAGCTTCATGTTTGTTTTCCCTTAATTTACAGCGAGTTGTAAAACAGGTTTAATTATTTGAAAATATATCTTGGTTGGAAGCTGATTTTCTGTGTACATTTGTGACCGCTTTAGGAAAAGAGGCGTTGTTTTTTGAAATTAAGGGCGAATAAAAAAGATTTAAAAAAGTGAAATTTTCACTTGCTAAATCAAAAAGAAATTCGCACCTTTGCAGCCGCTTCGAAAAGGAAGCGGATGTTCTTAAAAAGGTTTGGAAAGCGGCTGGAAAGCAAGGAGAAAGAGAAAAGAAAACGCTGCTAAAAACCACCAAAAAATAAA
>NZ_JBHLTS010000074.1:0-147068 GCF_042434235.1 Mucilaginibacter angelicae
ATAGACCAAAATAGTTAGAGCAGTCACCTCAATAGAAGGACTGCCCTAAACAGGCTAACATAAAGCCGCCTAAGACACAAAAATAAAAAAATAACTTTTGCATATCAACACAGAATCTAACGCGGCCAACGCACTGCCCATAAAACCGGGCGTTAAACCCAACTAACCTCTAATCTCTATTTCCCATTCCTTTCAAAATTTACAACACGGTTACTAATGGGCTTTATCGTTTTCAAATACGCATAAATTGCTTCCAGATCCGATACCTTCATACTGCCATATCTCCACCACGGCATAATGGTTTGAAATTCGCCCGGTTTTACCAGTGTTGGTTGTATTTTACCATAAGCGTATTGGGTAAACCGCCCTACAAACTGCTCTTTTGTCCAGCTGCCAATACCGGTTTCTCTATCAGGTGTAATATTGGCCGAAAATACTTTGCCGCCTCCCGGTACTATATAACCTTGTCCGCCGGCAAAAGCCATAGCCTCATTAAGTTGCCCTTTATTTGATTGTGTATGACATTCTTTACAAGCCGCTGCGTTTAGCAAATAAGCCCCATATTTAACAGTATCTGCCGGGCTGGGGATATTGCCCGGTGCTGCTTTTTGCGGCATGGTATGTACAATAATATTCAGCGGAAAATCAAGTTGGTGACCTGGGTAGTTTTTACCTGCAGGCTTTAACGTGCGCATATAAGCGATGATAGAGTAAAGGTCTTCCCTATCCATTTTCGCATAGTATGGCCAGGGCATTATCGGGAATATGGCCGAGCCGTCTTTTTTTACACCCGTGGTCATCGCCCTGAAGATCTCGCCATCTGTCCAGCCGCTTAAATTTAAAGGGGTAATATTAGGCGAATACACCGTACCGGGGAAACCTGCCGAAGCATCAAACTTTTCACCTCCGGCGCCTAAAACGGTCGAATCGGAAGGGCCTGCAAATTTGCTCCAGTTCCGGGTCGAGTGACAATCCAGGCAAACAGTTACATTATTAGCAAGGTACTTGCCGCGGGCTATACGCTGCGGCGTGGCATCTACTTTAATTGCTTCGGGCTGGCCCACATTGGGCAATGCCAGTGTTATGTACGAGATGCCGGCAACAGCGATAAGGACGAGCACAATTACTACATAGGCCGTCCATTTTAAAAATTTTCTCATTGAAATTTTCAATTAGTGATAGGTGGTTAATAAGTTAAAAAGGCCGTGAATTAGTTAGATCCCCGGCCTCTTTGTTAATTATTATTAAGGTCGATCAGTCAACTTTTTTGATAGATGAAGCACCCGATTTATCGTTATTAACGGTAGATGGTGAGCCTTTATACTGAATTTCAGACGCGCCGCTGGTATGCACGTTCAAAGTTTTAAGCACATTGATCTTGCAATGGGCAATACCTGATGTTTCAATATCATAATCACCTACAACAAAATCAAAGGCATCTATTTTACCGGCGCCGCTCAGGTCAATTTTGTGCGATGCAGCCTGGCCTGTAAGATGTACCTCTGTAGCACCGCTGCCATCGGTTGAAACGTTGGCAGCGTTAAGGTCAAGGTTTATTTTGGTAGCACCCGAAAGATCGAGGTTAAAATCTTTGGCGTTTATTTTACCGTCCGAATTAACTTCAACCGCACCGGACGCCTTTATTTCATCAAGGTTTTTCACACCGATATTGATCACCATATCGCCGGGATCACAGAAATTCTTTTTTGATTTAATGTGCAGCACGCCACCTTCAACCGAAGTTGAAATATATTTGATCAGGTTGTCATCGGCTTTGATATCGATAGTTAACGAGCTATCCTGTTTTATGTGTACTTTAAAAGCGCCTGAAATTTCAACTTTTTTAAAATCTTCGGCCTTACGCTTTTCGGTGGTTTGATTACCAGAGCCGTGCACGCACCTGTAATTACATGATGATAATATGCCTGTAGTTATTAACGCGCTTGCTATAGTGAAGGTAGAAAGGTATTTTTTCATGGTTTTGGTGTTATGACGCCAATTGGCGGTTTAGTGTTACATCAAAATTAAAAAAAGCTACCACATTTTAGGTGATAGCTTTTGAATATATGATAGACTTTTGCAAAAGTAAATTATTAAAGACCTGCCATTTCGTTTTCAACTGTGTATTTAGCAGGGGCATTGGTTACTTTATCGGTAAAGCTTACTGCGGCAAAAGCGTTGTTGTTTACAAATGATTCGCGGGTGTGGTTCAGGGTGTAAACATCGGCAGTACCGGTAAACTCAGCTTTAGCGTGGTCATTAACGTTAACTGTTGCTGCATAAGCGTCAACGTTTAATTTAGCTGATGCATTGTTGTAAAGGTTAACACTAAGATCAAGGGCTGTAAGTTTTCCGAATGATTTAACTTCGGCATTGTCATAGGCATTGATAGTTTTAAGATCATTTGCAGTTACCCAAACTACCAGTTTTTCGTTTTTGTATGAGGTGATACGTAAGGTACCGTTGTTGTTTTGTACAAGAGCGCTTTCTGAGTAATATTTGTTGTAAACTTTAACATTATCATTTTCGCCTGCTGATACATATACTTCAACGTTACCGCGAACTTCGATCTTGCTGATCTTGCTTACATTGTTTAAAACTACGGCTGCGCCGTTATCGATTTTGGTTGCTGCAGTGGCTGCAGTTGATACTCCAAGTGCTAAAACTAAAGAGGTTGCGATTGTTAATATTGTAGTTTTCATGATGATTAATATTTTGAGTGTCAATTATTTGTGTTTCTATTTCATTTAATACACAGATAAGACGCCCTCATTTTTAAAACGTTACAGCGGTTTCGGGCAAATTAGATGTACAGCAGGTTTTAGTCGGCGAACAGCGGAATTACATCGGTAAACAGCGGAAGAATTTTTGATTCTAAATGTGCAGATTTCAGGTGTGCAGATGAAAGTTGGGATGTGCGGGTGTCAATAGCTATAAAAACAAAAAGCGTTATCGAATAATAACGCTTTACAAATTAAAAGAAGAAGATATCTATGTTGTTATTGAATAAAGTTTATCTCTTACTTACATCTTTCAAATACTGGTTCAGCTTTTCTATATTTTGTTTCAATCCTTCATCAGCTTTAAACGTTTTCACCACTTGTACAAACTGCTCATGCGATTCAAAAAGCATATGCCAACTCAGAAAGGTTTGCTCACCATTTGCTTCAAACTCAATAGTCGCAACAAACTTAGGGCTGCTCACATGCTCGTACACTATCTTTTTAAGCGGGATGACCTCTTTAAATACACTTTTGTTCTTATAATCGGTTCCATCGGGGCCGTGCATCACTAAATCCCACTCCCCTCCCGGTTTAATTTCCATTTTACTGATGGTATTGGTGAAGCCGTTAGGCCCCCACCATTGGGCAATATGTTCGGGCTGGGTCCAAACTTCCCATACCAATTCAACAGGGGCATCTAATGTTCTTGTTAAGCGTAATTCGCGATCGGCAGTGTTACTTTGATTGTTTTCCATTTCTCTCATTTTTAAGTTGTGCTACATATTTCTCAAGACTATCCAATTTACTTTCCCAATGCTGACGATATTGGTCAACCCAGGCAGATATTTCGCCGAGCTGATCAAGTCTGGCTTCGCAGATCCGGTCACGGCCTTGTTGTTTAACGTTAATAAGACCGCAGTCGGCCAGGATCTGGATATGCAATGAAATGGCCTGGCGTGTAACATCAAAGTTTGCGGCTATAGTATTTACATTATGGGGCTGAGAGGCAATCATATTAATGATGGCTCTCCGGGTGGGGTCGGCTATGGCCTGGTAAACGTCTCGTCTGGCTTTCATAATTGCGCAAGTAAATGCTTGCAAATATAAATGCAAGCATTTACTTGCGCAAGTTTTTTTTACATTCTTGTCAATAAGCAAAAACATCTGAGGAAAATTGATAATCAAGGTTGTAATAGCCTTATCCGGGAACTAATGGAAAACAAAAAACGCCGCTCCCCTATTACAGGCAACGACGCTCCAGAAAACAATTGAGGTCAGTTCAATTTACCATGGAAGTTCTTCGCCAAGGTGAATGAACCTGCCGTTAGGGCCATCCTCGCCAATAAGAGCCAGTTCAACACTGGTTTTGGCGCCCTCAGGAACAGTCATTGGTGCGTGTTCGACACTGCCCAGTTCTGTTTGTACCCAGCCTGGATGTGCAGAGTTCACTTTAATATTAGTATCCTTAAGCTCATCGGCCAAAAGAACGGTAAACACATTTAAAGCGGTTTTTGATGCAGCGTACGACAAACGTTTAAAATCAGCTATCGGACTGGTTGGATCAGCATGTAAAGTAAGTGAACCTAAAATGCTCGATAAGTTAACGATGCGGCCGGCTTCACTCTTTTTAAGCAATGGCAACAGTTCGTTAGTTAAATATACAACGCTGAACAAATTGGTATTAAAGATGTATTCAAATTCATCGGCAGTTGTAGCAGCTGTCTTTTTAACAAAAAGGTCATCTTCCTTAGGACCAACACCTGCATTATTTACCAGGATATCCAGCTTGCCGAATTTATCTTCGATATAAGCTGCAACCGCTTTTCTTTCATCGGCATTAGTAACATCCAGCTGAACACCGTATGCCTCAATACCTTGTTCAGTTAATTGAGCAGCTGTTTCTTCAGCAGCATTTAGTTTGCGGGCGGCTACTATTACGGCCACGCCTTTTTCGCCTAATTGTTTGGCGGTTTCAAAACCAATCCCGCGGTTTGCGCCTGTTATTAAGGCTATTTTTTTAGTTGACATGATATTTCTATTTTATGAGTGAATTTTGATTAATTAGTTTGCAGCAACATGATCATGATCGGTACTGGTTGATACCTCAATCCATTGATCAATTTCCTTGTTTGTTTTTTCGGCATTGGCTTTATACATACCTACAGCATCCTTGCCAATAGGCAGGTGTAACGGAGGGTTTTCATTGTGGGCAATATCAACAACTACTTTTGCCAGTTTCTTGGGATCGCCGGGTTGGTTACCGTGCAGCTGATCAGCGCCATCCCTCATCGGGCCAACTGTAGCAGCATAATCGGCAATGATATTCTTCGAAGCACTGTATGATTCGGCGCTCAGGAAGTCGGTACTGAACAAACCTGGCTCAACTACAGTTACTTTAATATTAAGCGGTTCAAGTTCAAGTGCAAGGCCTTTTGAAATACCTTCAACTGCAAACTTAGTCGAACCGTATAATGCCCAGCCGGGGATAGCGCCAAAGCCAAATAATGATGATACGTTGATGATATGACCTGATCTTTGGGCACGTAAATGAGGCAATACAGCGCGAAGTACATTCAGTAAGCCAAACACATTGGTATCATACTGTGCTTTTACTTCAGCATCGGTAGCTTCTTCAATAGCGGTCACAATACCATAACCGGCGTTGTTGATCACTACGTCGATTTTGCCAAAGCGTAATAAACCTTCAGCTACTGCAGCTTTAACCTGTGCTTCATTGGTTACATCCATGGTTACTACCAACAGGTTTGGGTTATTATCTAATGAAGCGGCAAGCTGACCGGCTTTGCTGCGTACAGTTGCTATTACTTTATCGCCGGCTGCTAATGCCGTTTTTGCTATCTCTAAACCGAAGCCTTTTGAAGCGCCGGTAACTAATATTACTTTTTGAGTTTTCATGATTATTGCTTGTTTTATTGTGTTTTATTTTTAGACTTTTTAGTCGTTTTTATTCTTTAAAAAAAGACCGTTTCCGGTTTTCTGTATTTTATTTTATATCCCGATTAAAAATCGACTTAAAAGTCTATTTTTAATCAAAAAAAATCATTTCAGTTCATATTGCCTTAATTCATTTTTGAGCATACGCACCAGGCTGTTCATATATTTACTGCTCCCGGTAACCCTTGACACCAGCATCCCCCCTTCCAGTGAGGCAAACATTTTCAGCGCATAATCTGCCGCATCTATTTCAGAAGATATTTCACCATCTGCAATACCCTTGTTTATAATTTCGGTAAAGATCTTTTGCCCTTCCTCAATCTGAATTTTCAACCTTTGTTTAAGCATGGGATTATTATCGTCGGCTTCAACACCAAAATTGAGTATGGGACAGCCGCCGTCTATATATGAATTTATCGGATCTTTATAAAGATCAATAAAAGCAAATACCTTTTTAATGGCCGTTTTTTCCTTGCTTACAACAGCTATTACTTTATCGTTCAGTTTATCAAGCAGGTAATTAACCATTACTTTGGCAATTTCATCCTTGCTTTCAAAGTGTCCGTAAAGCCCACCCTTCGCCATTTTTGTGGCGGCGAGGATATCATCAATGGTAGTACCGGCAATACCTTTTTCATTAAAGATCGGCGCTGCCGTCTCTATAATGAATTGCCTGGTTCTTTCTGCTTTACCCATTGTTGTTTTTGTTTGATGAATCAAAATTAGACTAAAAAGTCGAAAATAAAAATTTATTGAAGCTGTATTTTATTTGATGACATTGGGATGAAAGAAGGGTTTATGATCAGATATTAATAAACCATGTCATTGCGAGGAGCGAAACGAAAATGAGCGTGGGAGCGACGCGGCAATCGCTTGCTATACAGGGCGGCTATGCCTCCCTGCGATTGCTTCGTGCCTCGCAATGAACATGGTTTTATGTTCCCTTTAGCTCGCGCTCATTTGCAACGAGCGCATAACCTGGGTTTGCGTTTACAACGCAAAGGCAAACAAAAAAAGCCGCCCCTTTCAGGGCGGCTACACTATATATAATTGACCTCAAAAAAATGGCGTTTATAAAGTTGCAAATTCATTAACCCTTGGCTTGGTTTCTTTATTTAAAGTTTCGGTGGCGTGGGCGTATGCTAAACCATTGCTGTTTACATTTGAAGTTGCGTTGCGGGTTAAGCTATATTCGTTGGTGTTACCTTTAAGTTCGGCTTTTGCATTACCGCTCAGGGTGATACTGGCGCTGTAAGTATCCAGGTCAAGACTGGCAGATGCATTGTTATTCAATTTAACATCAAGCTCAATGCCTGAAAGGTTTCCGAATGATTTGATCTCTGCATTATCATAGGCGTTAATGGCGCTCAATTGATTTACGGTTACCCAAACCACCAATTTTTCGGTTTTGTATGATGAGATACGCAATACACCTTTTTGTGATTGAACCAATGCATTTTCAGCATAATAGCGGTTGTAAACCTTTACCTGGTCGGCCGGGCCGCTTGATATGTACAGTTCAACGTTGCCGTAAACTTCAATTTTGTTGATTTTGCTGATATCGGTTAAAACGATGCCTACATCATTTTTAACAGTATTTGCAGATGCGATGTTTGCGAAGCCAAGTACCATAAACAGTACGGTAGCGATGGCGGTTAATGTAGTTTTCATGGTATTAATATTTTGATTGTCAAGTGATTATTATTTCTTTTCATTGAATACACACATATGACGATCTCAATAAAAAAACGTTACAGCAGATTGGGCTTAATTAGCTGTAGGGCAGGTTTTTGTCGGTAAGCTGGTGATTTTTCCCGGTGAAATGGGGTAGAAAAATTGGAGGGAATTTATAGATAAATTAAAACGGAGCACGACACAATTAAAAATGGGGTCATGCTGAGGCACTCGAAGCATGGTGGGCAGGCCTCTGCGCGCGACCCTTCGACTGGCTCAGGGTGACAGGCCCGCTTTGTTTAATGTCATTTCTCCTTCAGAATTCTCGTTTTTTCTTCGGCATGACGGAGGGTGAGAACCTCGTTATAAAATCTATCAACTCAAATAATAAGCCTCACCATCAGTCTTGATCTTTCCTGCATCAAGGAGCAGGCGTACAGCTTCCATTTTTTCTTTTTCGGTACCGATATTGATCCCGGTTATCAGTCCGCCGATATCTGGATTGGAGATGCTAAGCAGCTGTACAATTTCGTTGGTGATGTTATCGAAGATCTCGTCCTGGTTTACCCTGCGTTTTTCATCAATACAAACATCACATATGCCGCATTTACGACCATCAGCCTCGTCAAAATAGGCGAGCAGCATCTGGCTGCGGCAGCGTTTGTGAATAGCGTAAGCAAAAACTGCTTCCATTTTTTGACGGTACACTTCCTTACGCTGCTCAATATATTTCCTGTCGATAATGAGGTGACTGCCCTGTACCCGTGGTTTTAAATAAGTAACCTGGGGTTTATCAGTTTGCTGCATATAGCTGATGAGGCCATATTGCTGCAATTGCAACATTCCCTCAATAACCTGCTGAACGCTTAAGCCTGTACGCCTTGCAATATCAAATTCCTTTACACGCACATAATTTTCAAACGCGCCTCCGTATGAGCGGAGCAGGGTTTTAATGAATGGGTCCCAGCCCGCATTCTGGATCTGGAAATTATATAGCTGTTCGTTAACTACCTCAAACTGAAAACGTGAGGGTAAAAACACACTCTCGTTAAAGGCCAGGTATTCGTCACGCTCTAAAAACTTAAGGGCATTGAGGGTTTTAATGGCATCAAGCTTAAAGCGGCTGCAAAATTCGCCAAGGTCCAGATCAAAGCTCAGCCCCTCGCCTGCTTCATAAGCCACCTGGTAATAATTGGCCAGGTTATGATATACCTGCTTAATTTCCTCAACCGATGGAAAATTAAGCTCATACATCTTTTCCTGTTTCAGCTTATCGGCAGGGTTATACAGCAGCACGCCAAAGGCTTTGTTGCCATCGCGCCCGCCTCGGCCTGCTTCCTGGTAATACGCCTCCAAACTTTCGGGGATATCCTTGTGGATCACAAACCTTACATCCGGTTTATCTATCCCCATACCAAAGGCATTGGTGGCCACAATAACCTGTACCCGGTTATTTTTCCAGGCTTCCTGCTTTTCGGAACGCTGATCAACCGACAGACCGGCGTTATAATAATCGGCCCTTATTCCGTTATCACTCAAAAACTTCGCTATCTCAAAGGTTTCCTTCCGGCTGCGTACGTATACAATGCCGCTCCCCTTAACACCCTGAACAATACTTAGCATTTTACGGAACTTGTCTTCCTCATGCTGCACCACATAGCTGATGTTGCGCCGTTCAAAACTTTGCTGATAAACTACCGGATTTTTGAACTTTAGTTTTTCCTGGATATCAACCTTAACATCGGCCGTTGCTGTGGCGGTAAGGGCAAGCACAGGCACATTCGGATGCAGTTCCCTTAAATCGGCAATATGCAGGTAAGGTGGCCTGAAATCATAGCCCCATTGCGAGATACAATGCGCCTCGTCAATAGCAAACAGGTTCACTTTCATATACTTCACCCGCTCGCGCACCAACTCACTCAACAAGCGCTCGGGTGACAGGTACAGAAACTTCACCGAACCATATATGCAATTATCCAGCGCCAAATCTATCTCGCGACGACCCATCCCCGATACTATCGATATGGCATTGATCCCTTTGGCCCGCAGGTTTTCAACCTGGTCTTTCATGAGCGCAATGAGCGGCGATATTACTATGCAGATCCCCTCTTTGGCTAAAGCAGGCACCTGGAAACAAACCGATTTACCACCTCCGGTGGGCAGCAGGGCCAAGGTATCGTTCCCCAATAAAACAGATTGGATGATCTCGGCCTGCATAGGCCTGAAGGTATCATGGTTCCAGTACTGTTTTAATATCTCGTCGATGGTCATGGGTATGCGCTGACCTCAAAACTATTAAATTTAAGCGAAAAATGGGGTGGATGATGAATAGAAGGTTAATGTCAGAACCAGAATTAAACGAATTAAAGAATTTGCAGAATGAAAAGAAAATTCGAGAAATTCTTTAATTCGTTTAATTTCGGTTCAGAATTATGGCGTTGCCTGCGGCCCGCGCTATCCGCTCATACGCCTGCAGGCATTACGCTCATGGCCGGTATCCGCTACTATCGCTAACGCAAAATAAGTGGTTAATTATCCCCCATCAACCATTTATAAAACCCCGGCCAGTCACCGTTCCATTGCTTTTCATTATGTGATGCACCTTTGATTACAATTGCAGGCGCATTGGCTGGTGTTATCCCTCTTACTTTGATGATATCGGCCATTTTTTGCATATCCGCAACCATACTATCATTTTCAGCATCACCGCAAACAAAATAAAAACGACTGCTTTTGCTTATTGCGGTTTGCCGGGCCAGGTCAAAAACCGGCGGCGCCATCCAAAACGCGGGCGAAAACACCCCGGCGTTTCCAAACACTTCAGGATATTTTAATGCGGCATAAATAGAAATAAGTCCCCCCATGGAACTGCCTGCAATTGTTGTGTGCACGGCATCGTTTTGTGTACGATAATATGTATCAATGTATGGCTTAAGGGTTTTAACCAAAAACTGCACATAATCTTCACCCCTGCCTTTGCCATATTTTGAGTCGTACGGATTATATTCGGTCATGCGGTACTCGTCGCCGTGGTCAATGCCAACTATAATGCATTCCTCTTGTGCGGGCATTTTATCCATAAGCTCATCAATGCCCCACTCGCCATAGCTGGAGGTATATTCGTCAAAAAGGTTTTGCCCGTCATGCATGTAAATTACAGGGTATTTTGTTTGGGCTGCATCATATCCGGCAGGCAGATAGATCCAGACACGGCGTTGCCTGCCCAACTGCGGCATCTCAAAGTTTTCACTGATAACATGTACCCGCGCTGAGGCTGTATGCTTTTTTTCGGGCTGTGCAAAACTATCCTGCCAGCCTGCTATATCAAGCAAAACGCTTGTATCGCTTTTTATTACCAGGTTCCGGTTATCGATAGCCTTCCCGTCGGCATCACATTCAACTGTGTTCCAGTTGCCGCGCGTTACTTTAAAATGGATAATGCCGGTGGGAAAATCCTTGCTTAATACGTAATTCCCGCTCGTGGTTTTGAGTAGTTCCCATGCCCTATCAGTAGGGTTCCAGCCGTTAAAATCACCTGCCAGGAACAGGTGTTCGGGCGGGCTTTTCAGGGCCGCTATTTTGCCGGTAAAAAAGGATATTTTCACCTGGCTAAAGAGCAAAAAATTTTGACCAAAAACTAAAAACGCGCAGAAAATTATTTTTTTCATCATGATAAAACAGGTAAAACCGGGAACGTTTCCGGGAACGTTCCCGGAAATTGATTGCATAAAAGTAAAATCAGCTATTGTGTAAACTTGACACTTACTTATTTCGCAAATATGTGTTTAAATCCAAATTTCGCATAAAAACAATAATTTTTCTCTATCATTTTAATAAATTTTAACATTTCGTTCAAGTTAAAAAAGCATTAATTAAACGCTCTAAAATTATCTTTTACATAAAATTTGCAATTGATATTTGGAAATGTAAATTAGTCGCATGCTGTTTCGGCCACAATAATAAACCAATTATAGCCGGCAAAATAAGCCTTTTTTTATTCATAAAAATCAATAAGTAAATGAGAAAAAATTACTCAAAAAAGTATGTTCTTCTTTGTGCTTTCCTGATGATGTCATTCATGGCGTTTTCACAAACCGGGAGTATTAAAGGAAAGGTATCTGACGAAACCAACCTGCCCCTCCCCGGTGCTACGGTTACTATCGATGGTACCACTATTGGTTCAACAACCGACCCTAATGGTAACTATGCCATCAACAATGTTAAAGCCGGTACCTATACACTAAGTGTAAAATTCATCGGTTATATTACCATCAAAAAGGCAGTAACTGTTAACGGCGCCACAGTCGAAAATTTCAGCCTCCTGCCCGAAAGCAAAAGTCTGAACGAAGTGGTGGTTATCGGGTACGGTACCCAGCGCAAAAAAGATCTTTCGGGTGCCATTACCAATGTAACCGCCAAAGATTTTCAAAAAGGTGTTATCACTACTCCCGAGCAGTTAATTGCCGGCAAAGTTGCCGGCGTATCTGTAATATCAAACAGCGGCGCGCCAGGTGCAGGTAGTACCATCCGTATCCGTGGCGGTGCTTCACTAAGCGCCAGCAACGACCCGCTTATTGTTATTGACGGCGTGCCCATCAGCAATGCCAGCATCTCAGGCGCAGCCAACCCGTTAAGCCTCATCAACCCTAACGATATTGAATCGTTTTCGGTGTTAAAAGACGCTTCTGCAGCAGCCATTTATGGTAACAGGGCTTCAAACGGTGTAATTTTGATCACCACCAAAAAAGGTAAAAGCGGCAAACCTGTTATTGATTTCAGCTCGCAGGTTTCGGCAAGCAAGATCCCAAAAGAAGCATCAGTGCTAACTGCCGACCAGGTACGAGATTACGTTAATGCTAATGGTACCGCAGCCCAAAAATCACTTTTAGGCACGGCAAGTACCGACTGGCAAAAACAGATCTACCAAACAGCTATCTCTACCGATAATAATATCAGCGTATCGGGCGCAACAAAACACCTGCCTTACCGTGTATCTGCGGGCTATCTTGACCAGGATGGTGTTTTAAAAACCAGCTCATTACAGCGTATCACAGGCGCTATCAATTTAAGCCCAAGCTTTTTTACAGATCACCTGAAAGTTAACTTAAATGCTAAAGGCGCACAGGTAAAACAAAGGTTTGCCAATGAAGGTGCTATAGGTTCGGCAGTGAGCTTTGACCCTACCAAACCGGTATACTCAGGCAACAGCCGTTTTGGCGGTTACTGGGAATGGTTAAATAACTCTGCTCAACCGGGCGGCCCGCTTAAAGACCTTGCCACTTTAAACCCGCTTGGCCAATTAGAGCAGCAGGATAACCGCAGTACCGTTTACCGCAGCATCGGCAATTTGCAGTTAGATTATAAGTTTCACTTTTTACCCGAGTTGCATGCCAACGTTAATTTAGGCTATGACGTGTCAAAAGGTACAGGCCACAATATTATTCCAGATAGCGCAGCCTCAAACTATAAAGGTTTTCTTGATGCAAAAGGTGTTACTCACCGTGGTTTAAACAACCAATACAAACAAACACAATCAAACACCATATTTGAAGGCTATTTAAGCTACGCTAAAGATCTTAAAAGCATAGCCAGCCACATTGATGCGGTTGCAGGTTACTCCTACCAGGATTTCTCTATCACCAATTACAACTTTGGCAATTTTGCACACGATGGCACCGAACAGCCCGGCACCAACCCGGTTTACCCGTTTGATAAACCAGAAAACAGGTTGATATCAGTTTACGGACGTTTAAATTATGTATTTGAAGATAAATACATTTTAACTGGTACTGTACGCCGCGATGGTTCATCAAAATTTAACCCTAACCAAAGGTTTGGTACTTTCCCATCAGTTGCATTTGCATGGAAACTGAAAGAGGAATCGATGTTTAAAGGCTTAACAGCTTTATCTGATCTGAAAATACGTGCAGGTTACGGTATTACCGGTCAGCAGGATGGTATTGGTAACTATGATGTTATCTCATTTTATAACCTGAGTACCAACACCGCCCAATACCAGTTTGGCGATACTTTTTACAACCTATACCGTCCGGGTGGCTACTATGCACTCCGTACCTGGGAGCAAACAGCTTCAACTAACTTAGCTATTGATTTCGGTTTCCTTGACAACCGCATTACCGGTACTATTGATTATTACCACCGTAAAACATCAAAATTACTAAACAAGATCCCGCAACCTGCAGGCACCAACTTTACAAACTACATTGTAGCCAATATTGGTGATTTAACCAGCAACGGTATCGAGTTAAACCTGAGTGCAGATGTGATCAGGACCAGCGATATCACCTGGAATGTTAACCTTAACGCCACCTACAATACCAACAAAATCACCAAACTTACCCTGGCCCCTGACCCAAGCTATCCCGGCGCACCAACCGGCGCAATATCAGGCGGTACAGGTAACAACATCCAGATCAACTCAGTTGGTTACGCACGTAACTCCTTCTACGTTTACCAGCAGGTATACGGCAGCGACGGCAAGCCGCTTGATGGTGTATTTGTTGACAGGAATAAAGACGGTATAATTAATGAAAACGATCTGTACCGCTACAAAAGCTCCGATCCTAAAGGTTATTTTGGTTTAAGCTCAAACCTTAACTACAAAAAATGGTCGGCTGGTTTTGTTGCAAGGGCAAGCCTTGGCAATTATAATTATAACAACGTTTTCGCAAGCTCGGGCACACAGCTCAGCATATTTAATGGTATAGGGATTTTAAATAATGCCTCAACTAACCTGCTTGCAACCGGCATGACAGGCTCATCGGATAAAAGCAGGCTATCCGACTATTATATCCAAAACGCTTCATTTATCCGCATGGATAATGTTAACGTAGGTTATAACTTTGGTAAGGTGTTTCATAACACCGGCAATCTCAGGTTAAGCGCAAACGTGCAAAACGTATTTGTTATCACCAAATACAAAGGCCTTGACCCAGAGGTTAGTAACGGCATCGATAACAACATTTATCCGCGCCCGCGTACTTATGTGTTAGGTCTTAATCTTTCATTATAACATCGTTAATCAACAATAAAGAAAAATTAACATGAAAAGACATTCATTAAAATATATAACAATTGCGGCCCTGATTGCAGGCGGACTTACATCGTGCACCAAAAAGCTCGATCTGCTGCCTACCAATGACGTTACCGCTGCACAGGTTTACAGTACCCCCGGGGGTTATAAACAGGCTTTTGCCAAAGTATACGGGGCATTTGCGTTAACAGGTAACAAAGGCCCTGCCGGCGATGATGGCACCAAAGATATCCAGGGGATTGATGAGGGTACTTCTGATTTCTTCCGCCTGTACTGGTGTGCTCAGGAACTACCAACCGATGAGGCCGTTGTAGGCTGGGGCGACGTAGGTTTGCCTGATTTTCACAGCATGACCTGGTCGTCAAGCAATACTTTCCTTACCGGTTTGTATTACCGCTGTATGTACCAGATCACACTGGTTAATGATTTCATCCGCCAGTCGTCTGATGCTAACCTGAGCAGCCATGGCATTACCGGTGCCGATGCCGATAAAGTTCGTCAATATGTTGCCGAAGCCCGCTTTTTAAGAGCTTATCAATATTCGGTTTTGATGGATTTGTTTGCGGCCCCTCCTTTTGTAACAGAAGGTGATCCGCTGGGCGGGCCGTTGCCAAAGCAAATAAGCCGCAAAGATCTGTTTACCTATATTGAAAGCGAGCTTAAAGCTATTGATCCAACGCTTGCTGCGCCCAAAGGCAATGAATACGGCCGCGCAGATAAAGCTGCCGCATGGGCATTATTAGCCCGGATTTATTTGAATGCTGAAGTTTACACCGGTACCGCACATTATGCTGATGCCGTAACTTATTCAAAAAAGGTAATTGATGCCGGCTATTCCCTGGTTACAGATTATACCAAGCTGATGCGTGCCGATAACAACCTCAACACAAACGAGTTTATTTTAACCATTAACTACGATGGCTTGCATACCCAAAGCTATGGCGGTTCCACATTTATGACCCACGCCCCGGTTGGCGGCTCAATGCCATCTGCCGATTTTGGCATTGCCGGCGGATGGGCTGGTGTACGTACAACCAAAGCTTTTGTAAACCTGTTTCCCAATGGTGCCTCAAGTGCTGATAAACGTGCCCAGTTTTATACTGATGGTCAAAATATTGATATCAATACCATAAGCACCTTTACCGATGGTTATGCCATCACCAAATTTAAAAACATTAAAATAGATGGTGGTGCCGCACAGAGTAAAGATTATGCCGATTTGGATATCCCTATTTTCCGTTTGGCCGAGCAATACCTTATTTATGCCGAAGCTACTACGCGTGGTGGTGGCGGCGATGCTGCACTTGCTTTAAGCTATGTTAATAAGTTAAGGGCACGTGCTTACCAAAGCGCTACAACCGGCCAGTTAACCGCTTTAACAACCGATTTGCTGCTTGATGAAAGAGGCCGCGAGCTGTACTGGGAAGGTTTCCGCCGTACAGACCTGATCCGCTATAAAAAGTTTGTTGAGGATAGCTACTTGTGGCCGTTTAAAGGCGGTTCAAAAGATGGCAAAGGTGTTGAAAGTTTCCGTACTGTTTACCCCTTACCATCGGCAGATGTTACTGCTAACCCTAATCTGAAACAAAATACAGGATATTAATAATATATGGGGAGATGCCCTCAAAGTATCTCCCGTAAAAAATATAAAACCTAAAAAAGGATATGAAAAAAATATTTACCACGCTCCTGGCATTTGGCGGTATCGCGCTGCTGATGCTGGCATCATGTAAAAAAGATGAAGTAAAGGTTGTAGCAAACGTGGGCAAAGTGGGGGCTTTAACTTCAACAACAACCGCCCCTGCCCTTTCAAAACCCAACGCCAATAATGATGCGGTTACTTTTAACTGGGCTGCAACCCCGGTTACAGGCTATAAAGCCCCCATCACCTATACTGTACAGTTAGATGTAAAGGGCAATAATTTTAAAAACGCGAGAGAAGTAAGCACAGACAAGCTTACCCAAACGCTTAAGGTAGGCGTGCTTAATGATATGCTAACTGCCCTAAAGTTATCTTATAATGATCCATCGCAGGTTGAGGTGCGTATTAAATCATCGGCTGCTCCAAACCTGGCTGCTACTTACTCAAATGTTATTACATTAACTGTATTGCCATACCAGGGTACAGGATATATTTATGTTCCGGGTGCTTACCAGGGATGGGACCCGGCAACAGCCGACAGCCTTACTTCGCCAAATAATGATGGTGTATATGATGGTTATATAGGTTATCCTGCAGGTAAGCTTGCATTCAAATTTACCCCTAAAAAGAACTGGGATACCGCGTACGGTGATGCGGGTAGTGGTAATATTAACACCAAAGGCGGTGATATATCAGTACCGGCTGCCGGTTATTATGCACTGCATGTAGTTATCGACCAAAACGATAAAACCAAAGGCACATTTACAGCTACGCCTGTATTTTGGAGTGTTATTGGTGATGCTACCCCAGGTGGTTGGAGCACTGATACCGATATGCTTTATGATGCTACCACCAAAACCTGGAGCATTACAGTTGCTTTAATTGGCGGCAAGGATATGAAGTTCAGGTTTAATCACAGCTGGGATTTAAACTTAGGCGGCACACCTGCAGCGCTTACACCAGGCGGAGGTAATTATACCATTACAACCGGCGGCACATACAAAATAGTGCTAAACACTAACGCCAATACCTTTACAATTACAAAGCTATAGGCACAAAAACTGCAGTTGATTGATTTTATATATGGCCCTGCATGGTGAAAACCTGCGGGGCTTCTTTTTGATCTGAACCGTGATTTGCCTGATTTTAGGATTACAGGATGATCACAAAAGAACCGTGATTTTCACGATTTAAAGATGCCCTGATAAAGGTGAATATAGCATGAACTCCCCTTTCAACTGGATCAATCCCCAAAAGCATATAATATCAAGGCAATCCTAAAAATCATAGTTCAGACAAAAAAAGCGATGAGGTCATCCCCATCGCTTTCCTGTTTTATATTTTTTCTATGAACTATGATCCATTAACCATGAACCAAAATAAACTTACCTGTTCGCTATATCCGCGTATTCTTTGCTGGTAGCGCCAACGTAAATCTGGCGTGGGCGGCCGATAGGCTCTTTGTTTTCTTTCATTTCTTTCCACTGGGCAATCCATCCAGGTAAACGGCCAAGGGCAAATAATACCGTGAACATATCGGTTGGGAAACCTAATGCACGGTAAATAATACCCGAGTAAAAATCAACGTTAGGGTAAAGCTTGCGCTCAACAAAATATGGATCTTTCAGGGCAACTTCTTCTAATTTTTTGGCTATTTCAAGCACCTCGTCGTTGATTCCCAGTTTTTCTAAAATATCATCGCAGGCTTTTTTAATGATCTTTGCACGCGGGTCAAAGTTTTTATAAACGCGGTGACCAAAACCCATTAAACGGAAAGGATCGTTTTTGTCTTTGGCTTTGGCAATCCATTTATCGGTATCACCGCCATCTTCTTTGATTTTCTCCAGCATTTCAATTACAGCCTGGTTGGCGCCGCCATGTAAGGGGCCCCATAATGCCGAAATACCGGCAGATACCGAAGCATAAATATTTGAATCAGATGAACCTACAATACGAACAGTTGATGCTGAACAGTTTTGTTCATGATCGGCATGTAAAATCAACAGCTTGTTCATGGCATCAATCACAACCGGGTCTATCGCTACTTCCTCCGTACGCTGGCCAAAGGTCATATGCAGGAAGTTGGTAACGTAATCGTATTTATTTTGAGGGTAGATAACCGGGTGGCCTAATGATTTTTTATAGATCCATGAAACCACAGTAGCCATCTTGGCAAGCATTTTAATAATGCTCTGGTTAAGCTCCTCGGTAGTTTGCGATGGTTTTAATGATTCGGGATAAAAAGCCGATAATGCAGATACCAATGATGAAAGCTGCCCCATCGGGTGCGATTTTGACGGGAAGCCGTCAAAAAACTTTTTCATATCCTCGTGCACCAACGTATGGCGGCTTAACTCGTACTGAAATGATTTTAGTTGTTCGGCAGATGGCAGTTCGCCATAGATCAGCAAATAAGCAACTTCAATAAATGATGATTTTTCGGCCAGTTGTTCAATCGGATAACCACGATATTTAAGGATCCCCTGCTCGCCATCTAAAAAAGTAATGGCGCTTTTGGTAGCGCCTGTGTTTTTATACCCGATATCAAGTGTTATATAACCGGTTTGATCGCGAAGCTTAGAAATATCGATTGCCTTTTCACCTTCAGTGCCCTCAATTACCGGGAGCTCAAATGTATTATCACCAAGTTTTAGTTGTGCTGTTTCCGCCATAGAAAATTTGTATCTGCAACAAATGTAAATAAATCTGCGTATTAATAACCGCTAATATAATTTACTGTTTGTAAAAATTTACGGGCAAATTTATTATTTTAACACCTGTATTTTTGTTTATACACGTTAATAATTGATTAAAAAATTACTGCAAAACATGTCGTTAAAAGGTAACTCATTGGTAATGATCCAAAACGAAGCTACCGTTTACCGACTGTTACTGATTGGTTTATTTATTGCAAGCCCATCCTTGCATTATATTTGCTCTCAAAATTCATACGATCCCTTTTGGTTAAGAGGGATAAACTGTTTTTTTTGCTCCATTTCACTGTTTTTTTCCTTCGTTAACAATAAAGTTTTTTATAAAGCCGGGATTTTTGCTACCATATTGTCTTTCCTGGTAATAAACAACTGCATTTTACTTGGCAAAAACGGTTTTGAACATGTATACCTGTTTAGTGCTATAACCATTTTTATTGCCCTAACCCTTTTTTGCCGGGAACGCAGGGAATTTGTAATTATCAGCGAGGCCAACCTTACGGCTATTGTAATTGCTTATTTCATGGCTCCAAACCCGGCAATATCGTCTGCGGTACTGGTAGTGCTCATCATTGTTTTTACGCTGATAGCTTACGTATCATTTTTGGTAGTAATGGCTTATCAATACCAGCTAAAAAAAGCGGTTGACCATGTAATGGAGCTTAATAACACCTTAATGCTCAATGATGCCGAACTGCGCGAACATCGCAAGCACCTGAATGCGCTTATCAATTCACTTAATGATATTATTTTTGAATTTGATGAAACCAAAATATGCCGTAACGTTTGGTTTAATGAGCTTACGGAACGTGCGGTAGATCCGAGGGTTGCTATTGGCAAAACACTTGACATGGTGGTTGGCCCGCAAAAAGCCGAAAAATATGACAAAGCGCTAAACTATGTTATTGAACACCGCAAACCCGTATCTGTTGAGTTTTCGTCAGATTACGATAGCGGCCATTGGTTCGTAGCCAATTTTACGCCTGTTTTTGACAGCGATGGTGGCTACACCGGCCGTATTTCGGCTTCGCTTGTTGATATTACCGAACAAAAAAAATACGAACTGGCACTAAAAGAAAACGAAAATTTACTGCTGGAAGCCCAGGATATTGCCAAAATGGGCAACTGGTGGTACGATCACGAAACCAAAGAAACCCATTGGTCGGCCAATCTTAATTGCCTTCTTGAAATTGAAGAGATCCCGGCAGGGATGACCAAGTTTCACTTCTATATATCCCTTGTACATCCCGACGACAAGGAAAACACTTTTCAATACCTTAATGCTATCCGCACTACAAGCCAAAACAAGTTTGAGCATAAATTTATTACACCGGCAGGTAATTTAAAATACATCAGGATACAAAGAGGCGAGAAAGAATTAAGATCCGGCACAGGTGCGGGTACGCGTACTTTTGGTATTATCCAGGATATTACTGAAGCCCGCCTGGCCGATAAGGCGGCAAAGTTAAGTCAGCTTGAGCTTATGGAAGCCCAGGCCATTGCTAAAATAGGCAACTGGAAATATGATGTAGCCACAGGTAACCTTAGCTGGTCGGACGAGTTGAACAACATTTACGAGCTTGGTAAAAACACCTCATCGTACCGGAAAACGTTTATAAACCTACTGCTTAAATATGTGCACCCTAATGATAAGTCTATTATCAGGAACCTGCTGCAAAGCGATGCCAACACCATGGATTCATCGCATGAATATCGCATCATAACCCCTCAGGGTAATTTAAAACACCTTAGTATTATAGCCGGAAAGCGGCTTTATAATGAAGATGGCAGTGTGCGCAAAATTATAGGCACCCTGCAGGACATCACCGAACGCAAACAAGCCGAACTTGATTACAGAAGTGCCGAAAACAAATACAAATCGGTACTGGAAAAAATAAACATGGTGGCTATTACTGTTGATGGTAACGGGATAATCACTTTTTGCAATAAATTTTTAGCCCAACTTATCGGTTACAAACAGCAGGAACTTATAGGTATGAGTTGGATGGATAATTTCATCCCTGATGACCTGAAAGACTTTTTAAAGGCCTGGTTTGCCAACAATGCTGTTTTACCTCATTATGTAAATCCCATTGTTTGCCGCAATGGTGAGCAGCGTATTATAAGCTGGCAAAACACTGTTTTTTATGATGAGAATGGCAATATCAAAGAAACAACCAGTATTGGCGAGGATATCACCGATCAGCAAAAGGCACAGCAGGAACTTATCTGGGCTAAGGAAATGGCCGAAAAATCGTCAAAGTTCAAGTCGGAATTTTTATCCATTATGAGTCATGAGATCCGGACGCCAATGAATGCGGTTATTGGCTCCACTAACCTGCTGCTTGATCAGGACCCGCGGCCCGAACAAATGGAATATCTCAATACGCTCAAATTTTCGGGCGAAAACCTGCTGGCCATCATTAATGATATTTTAGATTATAATAAGATAGAGGCGGGCAAACTGGAACTGAATAATTCCGGGTTTAACATCCACAAGCTGATCCGTAAAATAAAGCAATCTTTTGACCCACGCGCTGCCGAAAAAGAACTAACCCTTGAACTGATAACAGATGATACCATTCCTGAAGATTTAATGGGCGATGCCATGCGCCTGAGCCAGGTACTTAATAACCTGATCAGCAATGCCATTAAATTTACACATACCGGTAAAGTCATTATCCGGCTGGATAATGATGCAATAACTGAAAACACCGTCAATATTAAATTTGCGGTTACCGATACCGGAATCGGCATTTCACCCGAAAGCTTTAACATAGTTTTTGATCCTTTTATGCAGGACCAGCAGGTGATCAATAACGACTATGGCGGCACTGGTTTAGGCTTGGCTATCACTAAACGGTTGATTGAACTGCATAACAGCACAATTGCTGTTTCAAGCGAGCTCGGCAAGGGTACTACATTTAGTTTTGCAATAAATTTTGCAATCGCTCCTGAAATTGCTGTTCCAAAACCAGTTGCTGCTCCTGTAAATATTACAGACAACAACCTCCGGGGCATGAACATTTTAGTTGTTGACGACAACAAAATGAACCTGATGATAGCCGGCAGATTTTTAAAACGATGGAATGCACAGGTTCAGGAAGCTTTAAACGGACAAATAGCTGTTGATATGGTTAACCATAATTCCTACGATCTAATCATTATGGACCTGCAGATGCCGGTAATGAATGGGTTTGAAGCCACTGCCATCATCAGGCAGTCGCACCCCGGTTTGCCTGTTATTGCCCTCACCGCCGATGCCATGCCCGAAACCTACCAGCAAGCCCTTGAAGCAGGTATGGTTGACTATCTCACCAAACCATTTGTTCCCGAAGTGTTGTACAGCAAACTGGCAAAGCATATCAGGCAGTCAGCGTGAGTTTGATTTCGGATTTCGGATGTTCGATTTCGGATTTATTTACTCATATTTTTGCTGTTCGAAGTCTCTGACATCGAATTAGCTATGCCTGGAGTTTGCAACTCCTGCCTACGCGATAAAATCAGGACATAATAGTTCATGGATATCGTTGCAAACTACATCCATAGCGCACCCGTAGCTAAAGTCTACGGATAGCTGTCACAACCAGCTCCCATCTATTGCCAATACGGACGCACGAAATCAAAGCCAATGATTCCATAACTTTTAAATCTGATGAAAGCAATGGCAATTTTACCGGTTGTGAACTCATATCTTGTCCCGGATGCATGATTGTTATGCGGATCAAGCTGAAGTGTGATACGCTTCAGCTTGTATTGTGCTTTAACCTGTTTGAGTAATTTATTGATATAATAGAGATCCTTGCTTTCATAGGCCAGTCCCCCCTTATTGTACTCAACAATTTCCTCGTTAACCTTCCCTTCGTTTTTTTTAAAGGTCGAAAAAGCTTCTACTTTGATTTTGGTAGGAGTAAGAATCAAGCCCTTTGATACGAGATAAGCACTGTCGCTATTGTAACCATGGTTTATTGAGTCTTTAAGTTCAACGAAACTCAAAGATTGACCATATACGTCAAAGCACATCAAGATACAGCCGATAAGGAAAAGGGTTCGTTTCATAGCTGATTATTGGATATAAATGTAAAATATTAAAACCGCTGTTAACCCTTAAACAAATATTCGCCGTCAATGGCTATGATCTCAGACAGCAGGATAGAATTTCAAATAATAACAAAAAAGCGACAGGCATCCCCAGTCGCTTCAAAATATCATGAAATCCCTGAATCATGAAAATCAGCGGTCTTAATTGATCTGCTCCTTAACCGATCCGCATTCCTTCATATGCTCCGGGAAATACGGATTTTCAATAGGCTTGTTTAATGAAAGCCAATAGCCTCCCTTTCCTCCATCGGCCATCGGGCAAAAATCAACATAAATTGGTGCCGATTTAAATTTGGCCCCTTTAATCAAAGCAATCACATCCTTGCTTAATACTAAAAATGACTCGCGCTGGGCTTTAATATCTGAGGCATTGCTTATCTGGTGTGCCACAGCAGCTGTTTCGCTGCAACCTTTAATACCTGAAAGTTTGGTTTCCAAAGCGGTAGCAGCCGTTTTAATACCGGCAGCATCCGATTTAATAAATTCATCTTTTAAAGCGATATAAGCCTTAAAAACATCGCTGGTATTACTGGTATCAGCAACCTGGGTTTCGGCAGGTTTAACAGAAGCGCTTGTATCTGTTTTGGCAGTATCCTGCTGTTTTGCCGGTTGGTTACAGGCGGTGGCGGCGATTACCGCTAAAAAACAAAATCCTTTAATTATTTTCATATTACAATTAGTTTGTGCGGATAGCTTCAACCGGATCCAGCCTTGAGGCTGAGTACGCGGGGATGATACCTGCTATTACGCCTATTATAATTGAATAGCTTAAGCCCCTTGTAATGTTAGCGGCATCAAGTATTACCTGTACATCCAACGCTGCCTTTACGGCAAACGTAGCGAGATAAACAAAAAACAGCCCGATGAGCCCCCCTACTAAACAAAGCAGTACCGATTCAATTAAGAACTGCAATAATATGAAATAGTTTTTAGCGCCTAATGATTTTTGTATGCCGATGATATTGGTGCGTTCCTTTACCGATACAAACATGATATTGGCTATCCCAAAACCACCAACAAGTATAGAAAACAAACCAATTATAAAACCACCCCTGTTAACGATCTTAAATAAATCATCCAGCTGCTGGGTGATCATGGTTGTACGGTTCAACGAAAAATTATCGTCAGCACCCGGCCTTAACCTCCTGATCGAACGCATGAGGCCTTTGATCTCGCTTTCAACATCATCGGTCGGGATTCCTTTTTTACCGCGCACAATAATTGATGGGCCGTATTTCGAGCTCTGGATATCAATTAAATTGCGGGCAAAGTTAAGGGGCAGCAATACCTCCTTATCAGTTGAGATGCCCAGCATATCCTTTCCTTGTTTTGAAAACACGCCTACAACGGTAACATAACGCCCCATTACTTTAATCTGCTTGCCAATGGCATCGCCGTCGGGAAAAAGGTTTTGGGCTATATCATAACCAATATTGGTTATCGGGGCGCCGGTTTTTGATTCCATTTCGGTAAAGTAACGGCCGCTTTCAAAATCAAAATTCCAGGTTTTGTCATGATCCTGTGATGCAGCATCAACCTGGGCACCTTCAACCGTATTACTTTTATATTTTATAGTACGGTTATCAATGTTTATTTCATAAGATAAAGCTTCGGCTGTGGAGATGCGGCGCGTAAGCTCGTTAAAATCGCGAAGATCAGATTCGGGCCTTTGCAGATATTTCCACCAGGGAAAATCGCTCCCGCCTACCCATGGCCATTTTTGCACGTAGATACTGTTATTACCCAGCTTGTTAACACTGTTTTGCAGGTTATTACGCAGGGTATCAACTGCCGATTGTACAGCTATAATGGTAAAAATACCAATGGTTACCCCAAGTAATGATAGCAACGTACGTGTTTTGTTCTGCCTCAGGGCATCGCCGGCAAACAAAAAACTTTCCCTTAAAAGTTTTAAAAAAAGCATATAACTTATTTTGATCTTACTTGTTAATCAATCCTTATTGCACGGTTAGTGCGTGGAGGCATATAAATAACGGGCATTTTTATAGCTGATACGTTAAACCGCCTGTCAATATTTTTTTAGACAACAGCACATGATTTAAGTTACAGTATTTTTCAATTAATATAACGGTAGTGTAATTAAAACGCTTCTTAAAAAAATCTGTTAAATTAACAAAAAAATTCGTACATTTGCGCCCTTGAAAATTCATAAAAACAAGCATGAAATTATCTCAATTTAAATTCAACTTACCTGAATCCCTTATCGCCCATACACCCTCTGCAACCCGCGATGAATCACGTTTAATGGTTTTACACAAAGATTCGGGCAAAATTGAGCATAAAATATTTAAAGACGTGCTGGATTATTTTAATGATAAGGATGTAATGATCCTTAATAATACAAAAGTTTTCCCTGCCCGTTTATATGGCAACAAAGAAAAAACCGGTGCTACCATCGAAGTATTTTTGCTGCGCGAACTAAATAAAGAACTGCGCTTATGGGATGTACTGGTTGATCCGGCCCGTAAAATACGCGTAGGCAATAAATTATATTTTGGCGACGACGATTTGCTGATTGCCGAGGTTGTTGATAACACCACTTCACGCGGCCGTACTATCCGCTTTTTGTTTGACGGTACCGACGAGGAATTCCGTCGCAATGTTGAAATTTTAGGCGAAACACCACTGCCTAAATACATTAAACGTAAAGCTACTGCCGAAGATAAAGAGCGTTACCAAACCATTTTTGCTAAACATGAAGGTGCTGTTGCAGCCCCTACTGCCGGCTTACACTTTAGCCGCGAGCTTATGAAACGCCTTGAACTAAAAGGTGTTGACTTTGCCGAAGTTACCCTGCACGTTGGCTTAGGCACTTTCCGTCCGGTTGAGGTTGAGGATTTGACCAAACACAAAATGGACTCGGAGCAATTCATCATCGAACAAAAACAGGCTGATATTGTTAACCGTGGTATTGAGCGCAAATCAAGGATCTGTGCTGTGGGTACTACTTCAATGCGCACTATTGAATCGGCGGTTTCTGCCAACAAAACATTGAAAGCAGCTAACGACTGGACCAGCAAGTTCATTTTCCCGCCGTACGATTTTAGCATTGCCAACTCAATGATCACCAATTTCCATACACCGGAATCAACATTATTGATGATGATTGCCGCATTTGGTGGATACGAACACGTTATGAATGCATACGAAGTTGCAGTAAAAGAAAAATACCGCTTTTACAGCTACGGCGATGCTATGCTGATCATCTAATTTTTATTTAGATTTCAGATATTAGATTTGAGATATGAGACCACGGTTTCATATCTCATTTTTTTTGTGGTAGTTTTGACCATTAGCCTGTTTATAAAATGAACGTTAAAAGCCATGCATTGCGAGGAGCCGAAAGGGCTTATGCAGAGAAGCGACGTGGCAATCGCACGCGTGGCTCATCGCCTTACACAATGACATGGTTGTAAATCATGTCCCATCTGGGTCTTCTGCAATACCTTGATGGGGCGTTATGACATGGTTAATTAAGTTTTTAATTTTCAGTAAAAAACAAATGCCCTCTAACCTCCAATCTCTAACCACTAATCTCCCCCACTACGTCATCATAGTAGCAGGCGGTTCGGGCAGCCGGATGCAGTCGAGCTTGCCTAAACAGTTTTTGTTACTTGGTGGTAAGCCGGTATTAATGCATACCATCATGGCTTTTGAGCAAGCGGAGGCCAAACCAGGCATTATATTGGTTTTACCAGCAGACTATCATAGTTACTGGCAACAGTTGATACAGGAATATTCTTTTAACATCCCCCATCAGCTGGTTACAGGCGGAGAAACCCGTTTCCATTCAGTTAAGAACGGACTTGACCTCATTGCCGATCAGGAAGCCCTGATTGCCGTACAGGACGCCGTACGCCCGCTTGTATCCCCTGATATTATTGACGATGCCTACAAGTGTGCTGCCGAACACGGAACAGCCGTAGTGGCCGTTAAAAGCCGCGATTCCATACGCCAGGTAAAAGAAGGCAGGTCTATAAGCCTGATCAGGGATGAGATTTACCTGGTGCAAACCCCGCAGACCTTTAAAGCTTCGCTGCTCAGGAAAGCTTATGAACAGCCCTTCGATACTAAATTTACAGATGATGCCAGCGTTGTTGAGCAATATGGCGCCGAAATAAAACTTACAGCAGGTGATCACAGTAACATCAAGATCACCTTTCCCGAAGACATTGCCATTGCCGAACTGCTTTTAAGCAAAAAGCCACAGCTATAACAGCCATGGCTTTTTCTATTTGCAATACAAGGTTAAATTTGTTATGCCCGCCTGATTACACCTAAAAGTACAGCTATAATAGCTATTACTAACAGTATGTGAATCAAACCACCGCCAAAGGGGTGTATAAATGCTCCAAACAGCCATCCTATAACCAGGATAACAGCGACAATGTACAATAAGCCTCTCATTTTGTATGTTTTTAGTTAAGTAAATGTGTAATCACCTATACTAAAATCATTCCAAAAAATAGAGGCCAACAAAAAAACCCTTATTGCTAAGGGTTTCGCTATTGTGTTTAATACTCGTCTTCGTTAAAGAAGAAGTCGTCTTTAGTCGGATAATCCGGCCAGATCTCTTCTATATTTTCGTACGGTTCGCCATCGTCTTCAAGTGCCTGAAGGTTTTCGATAACCTCAACAGGAGCGCCTGAACGGATAGCATAATCAATTAATTCATCTTTTGTTGCGGGCCATGGTGCATCTTCCAGGTGCGATGCCAGTTCAAGTGTCCAATACATCGTTTTTATTTATATTATAATTATCAGTAAAATTTACTTTTTCGCAAAAGTATAACATTTTCAAATTGAATATCAATATTTTTTTTCAATTTTTCAAATCCGTGGTATCCACTGATTTTCAGTTACTTTATTAACATTTGCAATTTTGCGTGCCAAAGTGAACAGGTAATCGCTCAACCTGTTCAGATAAATATTCACTTTTTCGTCAACTATACTTTCTTCGGCAAGCTGAACAGTTATCCTTTCGGCCCTGCGGCAAACACATCTTGCAATATGGCAAAATGAAATCACATTACTGCCACCCGGCAAAATAAAATGTTTAAGCGGGGCCAGGCTTTCATTCATAGTATCCATTTCAATTTCCAGCATTTCCACATCGCTCATGTGTAAATCCGGAATAATCATTCGTGACCGCTCCGGGTCGGCCGCCAGCGACGAGCCAATAGTAAACAATCTGTCCTGTATCTGCTTCAATACCTCCTTATCATGTGCATCAATATCCTGATCGCGGATAAGCCCTATGTATGAATTAAGTTCATCAACTGTACCGTAGCTTTCAATGCGGATATGGTGCTTGGGCACACGGGTACCGCCAATTAATGAGGTTAACCCTTTATCGCCCGTTTTAGTATAAATTTTCATACTTAATTTAATAATAACTCACAACAATCCCGTTACAAAAAAAGCCATTACTGGTAATCAGGAAATTAAAACAAAGCTGATCAAATCTTTTTTTCACAATTGATGTTATTCCAAATCTATCATCTTAAATTTTGTATTTCATAACGCTTTAGTATATTTTTTGCTAATGAAGTGTAATTTTTAAAATGTTAGCTTAAACTTGTACCCGTAATATCATCAAACATAATAGCGCTAAACTCATGAAATCGATCATATTATCATCTAAACTCCTTTGCCTGTCATTTGTGATACTGCTTTCAACCGGTTTCAGCTGCGGCGGCAACAGCAATACCAAGGCGCCTGCCCAAAAAACAGCAGCCCCTCCCAAGGTAAGCATGACCAGTTTATTAAGCGAAAAACAATTTAATGATCTTTTTCCGCAGCGCGATAAATTTTATACTTATGCTGCCTTTATTAAAGCTGCCGATGAGCTGGGTATGATCAGGGTAAAAGTAACCCGCCGGGCTACTTCGGTTTACCAGTTGGTACGCACCGATAAAAAAACAGGCAAAAGCGCCGTTGTACGCCAGGATGCCGACTGGAACGAAGAATGGGCCAAAGCCAAACCCGATAGTACCTACACCATTGATTACGGCAATTTTTGCACCGAATACAGTACTGATGTGAATAAAAAAGAGCTCGCTGCTTTCTTTGCGCACATTGCCCATGAAACCCGTCACGGTGTAAATGCTACTTACACGGATGGCTTAATGTTCATCCACGAGAGCAATACGAGCTTACCTTATGTTGCCGAAAACGATGAATACCCACCTGTTACCGGTAAAAAATACTATGGCCGCGGCCCAATGCAGCTGAGCTACAACGGCAATTACGGCTATGCTTCGGATTGTATTTTAGGCGATGATAAAATATTGCTCCAAAACCCCGAAATGGTGGAAACTGACCCGGTTATTGCTTTTAAAACTGCCATCTATTTTTGGATGACCCCCCAAACCCATAAACCATCCGCACATGATGTTATGACCGGCAAATGGCAACCCAATGCCGAAGATAAAGCTGAAGGCCGTACACCAGGCTTTGGCATGACCATTAATATTGTAAACGGCGAAGTGGAGTGCAACAAAGGCGAAAACATGTACAACATGAACGACAGGATTGGCTTTTACCAGTTTTTTCTGAAAAAACTGGGCGTTAGCGATGCTAATTGTGCCTGCTCATGTGGTAAAATGAAGCCTTATCATTATTAAAGGCGTTGTTTTTGAATTTTAAAGCAAAAAAAGTTATTATTGTATTAACATTTTACAACACTAAACTTTAAAATTTGGAATCCGCTATTGAAAACGCCGGCTTATACCCTCCGGCAACCGATCAGTTCGGTGATATCCTGGGCAGCCTGAAAAACAAATTCAGAGTTGAACAAACCGGGCATATTGATTTTCATTTAGAGCAGTTTAGTATTTTCAAAGACTATCTTGATATCAGCGTTAAGCAATCATACGCTATAAAAAACAAAAATAACGACAGCTATGTGCTGTTTACCGAGTGCCAGCCTAAACACATAAGTCACCATGGCAAGGCTGCAACCGGCACACAATACCAAACCTGGGCGCTGGCTTATTTAAAGCATGATTTTGGCCGGGTACTCATCAGGCGCGAAACCCTTGTTGATAAAATCATTGAGCTGATCCACCCCGTTGAGCTTGATTTTGCTGAAGACAAAGCCTTCAGCGATACCTTTTATATGCTGGTAAGCGATCGTCAAAAAGCAATTGCCGGGGCCGACCGTAATTTCCGTAACGTAGTAATGGATATCAGGCTGGATGATTTTGTGATAGAGATTGTTGAGCACACCCTCATTATCGGTAATCACCATGCAATTTCAGTAGAAAAGGCTTTACACCTGGCAGAGTTTGTTTCGAGGCTTTGTACTACCTGCGATTAAAGCTCTTTTTTTAGTGTAAAGGTAAATGCAGTAAACTCGTCAATAACAGAATTTACGCTTATAGTACCGCCCAATGCTTCTACCAGGTTTTTAACCGTACTTAAGCCTACGCCTGATCCTTTTTTGTCAAACCTATCGGTATGCCCAACCGTGAACATAGGATTAAAGATCTTTTCGTAGTGTGCCTGCGATATGCCTATCCCGTTATCGGTAATGGTAAAAATATAAAATTGGTCATCCTCCCTGTATTCAATTTTAATTAGTCCCCTGGGCTTGTTGTTATAACGAATGGCATTACTAAGCAGGTTAATAATCACCTGTTCAAAAGCTACTACCGATGTTGTAATTGGAGCTGAAACAGGTAATTTCACAGTGAAATAATCAGGTATTTCAATCAATTTAATCGCTTCTTCCAGCAAATAAAGCATGTCGGCCTCTTCCTTATTTTGCGACAGGATCTTGTTGGATTTGGAATAATCAAGCATTTTGTCAAGCATTGCCAGCAACCTTTGCGACGAGTGGTTGATGATATCCACAAACTTATTACCTTTTTCGTCCGGATTCCCTTTAAAACGGTCTTTAAGGATTTGACCGGCAAGCAAAATGCTGGTTAAAGGGTTACGGATGTCATGCGCAGCCATCACTGCAAAACGTTCAAGGTATTCGTTTGATTTCACCAATTCGGCGCCTACTATATCCAATTCCTTTACTTTTTTACGCAACTCCAGTTGGGCCACCACCTGTTTGGCTAATGCTTTGAGTGCGATGATCTGGTTTGCAGTTAGTTCTTTCGGCTTGTTATCAATAACGCAAAGGGTGCCCAGGGCGTATCCATCGGGGTTTACAAGCGGCACACCGGTATAAAAAACAACATCGGGCTGTCCCTGTACCAATGGGTTATCAGCAAAACGGTCATCACTTAAGGCATCGGTTACTACCAGCACTTCCTCAGGCTCAAGTATAGCATGGGCGCAAAAAGCAAGGTCACGTGACGTTTCAGTAACATTAAGCCCCCGGTTGGATTTAAACCATTGGCGGTTTCTATCGATAAGGCTTATCAATGAAATAGGTGTTTGACAGATCTCCGAGGCAATAAAGGTTATTTCTTCAAAATCGTTTTCGGGCAAAGTATCCAGAATATTATATGAAATCAGGGCCTCAAGGCGTTCATTTTCGTTTTCCGGAATCGGAGGTTTAATCATTAAAAATCAATGAATTGCTAATGTAAGTAATATTAAATTAGCAACGCGGTTCAGTACCTAAATAATACTTTAAAAGACGCTGTAATGACCTTATTATTTTTAACACTAACATCTCTGCTCCAATTACATGCCAACCCCAAAATTGATACTATTGACTATTGGCATGTGAAATACAACGATAAAATAATAGCTGAATATACTGCTTTTGACAAAAAGCCGATTGTGATCAAAAAGCAAAGCATAAAAGACATCGATATATTGACTGTTGAATATGGCAATGACACACCATGCTATGAGGGTAACAGGGGGCTGTATGTTTTAAGTAATGATAAAAAACGGATCGCGATATGTACAGTGAACACTCCTCAACCATTAAAAGTCTATTTGAATTATATTATTGCCACGAAAGCATATTACCATCTAAAAAATCTTGATTTTTATTATTTCGATTGCAGGCGGGACGATTTGATATTTCGGTTAAAAATTGAATAGAATCATGAGATCAACAATAATACTCTTATTCCTGATAGTCGTTGGCTTTATATCTTCTGCCCCAAATAAAACCGATAAGCATATTCCCCATCGCCCGGCATCCATCGGTATTATCGGCGATACAGCTAATGTAAACACCCCGGTTAAAGGCGGCATAGCCATGATAGGCGGCGGCAAGGATGTTGATAATGCTTTTAAATGGATGATCAACCGCAGCGGCGGCGGAGATGTGGTGGTGATCCGTGCATCAGGCACCGATGCTTATGATCCCTACATTTTTGAACTGGGAAAAGTAAACTCAGTCGAAACGCTCAAAATTGATTCGCGCGAGCTGGCGAATAACGATACGGTTGCCAACATCATCCGCAATGCCGAAATGCTGTTTATTGCCGGTGGCGATCAGTCAAACTACATGAAATACTGGCGCGGCACAAAAACGCTTGATGCTATTAATTACCTGCTCAATATTAAGCACGCTCCTGTTGGCGGCACCAGCGCCGGCTGCGCTATTTTAGGAGGATTTTACTATAGCGGCGAGGATGGAAGTATTACAGCCGATGAGGCGCTCAATGACCCATACAATCCTTTGGTGAAAATTTATAATAATGATTTCCTGCAAGCACCCTACCTCAAAACTATAATTACCGATCAGCATTACCTTACCCGCAGCAGGCAGGGACGGCATGTTACCTTTTTAAGCCGCATCATTAAAAACTGGACCATTTACGCCAACGGCATAGCAGCCGACGAACGCACCGCCGTTTGCATGGATGAGAATGGGCAGGCAACTATAATCGGCACCAGCAAAGCCTATTTCCTGCTTACCGATGATAAGAAGCCGCCCGAAACCTGTGAGCCCGGTAAACCATTAACCTGGAGCAGGAACGGTCATGCCGTCAAGGTTTATGAAATCCAGGCAACTCCCGAAGGTAGCGGAAGCTTTGATATCGCCCATTTTAAACAGGGAAAAGCCACCGGCGGCAAATGGTACTGGTGGTGGGTTGATAATGGCAAATTAAATCAGCAGGCGATAGAATAGTTTTTTTAATGTAGAGACGCATCACATGCGTCTGTCGCAGGGTGGCTCTCAATGTACGTGTTTTTTACTTTAAAAACCATGTCATTTCGATGGAGCAAGGAAAGGATAAGCGTGGGGGCGAAAGAGAAATCTTCTACGCCCTGCAGAGCCTCACGCACCGTTAAAGCAGGATGCAGAAGATTTCTCCTTACCCCGCCCACACGTTCTCAGGCTGGTTCGTCGAAATGACAATGGGTTTTATTGATTAATATTCATTCACAAGATGTGTACACTTTAACTCTACAAAAACTATTTCAACACAGCTGGTAAAATATAATCCTGCATCATTTTGTCAACCTGCGGATGTGCGTAAGGCGTGTTGTAGGCCTCGGCGGTAATAATAACAACCAGCGGCTGATCGGTAAATACAAAGATCTTATTGCCGCCATTACCCGAGCAATAATAAGTTTCGTAAGCTTTGTTGTTTACAGTATAGGTTTTGTTCCAAAACAGGTAGCCATAAAAGCCTTCACCAACCACATCTTTAGGCAAAGTGAGGTGCCTGGTAAATGATTCTTTCACCCAACTTTGCGGAATCACCTGTTTACCATTCCATGAGCCGCCATTTTTATACAACTGCCCGAATTTTGCATAATCAAGCGAACGCATTTGCAGGCCGCCCGCGGTATTAGGTACATTTTGCGGGGTGTATTGCCATCGATAATTACTAATACCTAATGGCTTAAAAAGCTTTTCGGCCGAATATTTATCAAGCCTCTTGGGTACCGATTTGTTCAGGATATCACCTAATACCACTACGCCGGCTGTAAAATAGTTCCATTGTTTGCCTGCGGCTTTATTGCTGTCTGTTTTTAGGTCGAGTGTAAATTTAACCCAATCATCTGTGGGGTACATATTTTCCTCGTTCCCCGGCGAATCGCTTTTGTTGTCATCAGCATCAAAAACAGAGCTCATGGTAAGCAGGCTTTTCAGCGTTACATTTTCTTTTTGGGGCGAATAATTACCGTACTTTTTAAGGTGATAAAACTCCTTCAAGGTTTGGTTAACGCTTTTGATATACCCGTCATGAAGAGCTATCCCCATCATAGTCGAGGCAAAAGTTTTACCAACTGAGCGGGGATTGTGTAATGAATCGCGGGCGCTGCCGTTAAAATACTCCTCAATAAGCAGCTTACCGTTTTTGATTACCACAATACTGGTGATCTGCTTAAACCTGTTACCGGCAATAAGGGCATTCATCTCCATGATCTTCCTGGTATCGAACCCCTCTTTTGATACCTGCCAGCCGCTGCCGGCTTTTATAGGCTGGAGTTCGGCATCCTTTGGGTCAATTGCCGGGACGGTAAACCTGATCCCGCCCTGCGCTATCAGCTCACCCACCTTCAAATCGGGAATAGAAACATAAGGCCGCACTTCAATTTTCAACTGGTGAGTACCGGTTGTAAGCGCATCCTCCCCGCCACGGGCCATGAACCTGCCCCACAGAGAACGCCCCCATGAATCCTCGCCCCGGTTACTGATGAGCGGGACAAATATGGTGGTCTTTGTATTTTTTGTGGCTGGCAAATTGGCCCCTTTATGCAGGTTTTCCTGGTATGCCTGTTTGCCATCTACATAAAAAGTAAACTGAAAATTGCCCTGGTTCAGTTGCTCAACGTTTAATGATGGCTGTAAGCTATGCTGATAATTGGTTAAGGAATTGCCCAGTAAAAGCCGCATGTACAAATTATTAGCAGGTTTAGCCTCGTAACCGGTTACCAGATCGGTTTGTTTCAGTCTGTCAAGAGGAATGGTATCAGCCTCAAAAACAACTTTGCCAATATTGTTTTTTTGAAAGGCCGATGTAATGGCTTCAGGTTCGGTGATATTACCTGTTTGCGCGTATGTTTTACTGGCAACGGCAATTATTATGGAGAGTATCAATAAATAACGTTTCATTTTTGTTTGTTTAGATAATTACAAAACTGCCTCAATTAATACATTCAAAATAGAACAGGATTAACATGCCCTCAATAAAAGCTTACGGTATGCCGATGGATTACTGCCGCCAAATTGCCTGAAGCAGCGCAGAAAATGACTTTGATCGGCAAATCCGCAGGTAAAGGCGATATCTGTTAAGGACAATCCATCATCGGCCAGTAAAGCAAACGACTTTTCAACCCTGAGCTTGCGGATATATTCGCCCATTGTACAATTAAAATACTTCGAAAAATCACGGGACAAATGAACCGGGTGGAGCTGTAATAGCCCCGAAAGTTCGGTAAGCGTATGCTTCCGGGCAGGATCATCGGCCAGCAATTCTTTTAAATGCCCGGCCCATGCGGGCGCCTGCCGTGCCATAACAACGTTATTTAACTGCATCTTATTGAGAGTTTGCAGTAATAACGATTCTACAGCTATTGCGGTCAGTTCATCATTAACCTTCGATTCTTTAAAGATCCGGTATAAAAGAAACTTCACATCAGGGTCATCAACGGCAAAGCTGCCCTCCAGTTTATCCTGTTTTAGTTTCAGGTCATCAAACCAATGCTTTTGCAATTCGATATGAAAGCCGCGGGTGAAACCTTTGGGCTTAATGTTATAATGAGGATCGTGCCAGTTGTGAAACAACAAGCTGCCCGCCGGGCAATGATAAACTTCCTTTTTATTGCCCTCAATAACATTACCTGCCAATATAAAAGTGAAGTAGGCATTTTCATGGTAATGCCAGTCTACCTTATCAAGGGTGTATTCGGTATCAGTTATAGTGATTCCCTGTAAATGAGTTGTTTGATTGGTTTGTCCGTAAAAGCTGCCTGTTTGTAAATGTTTCACGGAGATAGATCATTACATTATTATACAATACTAAAACTATACACTCCCCCTTCAGGGGGCCGGGGGCGGCCTACACCTCCTCTACCTTGCGGTCAACAGTTTGAACGTTCGGATTAACGTAATCGTTCTCTATCAGGCCATCGCGCATGCGCACTATGCGGTGGGCATGCAGGGCAATATCCTCTTCGTGTGTTACCAGGATAATGGTATTACCTTTTGCGTGGATATCTTCAATAAGGCCCATGATCTCGATAGAGGTTTTAGTATCGAGGTTACCGGTAGGCTCATCGGCCAGTATAATGGATGGATCATTGATAAGCGCCCTTGCTACGGCAACACGCTGACGCTGTCCGCCCGAAAGTTCATTAGGTTTGTGATCCATACGGTGGCCAAGCCCTACGTTTTTGAGTGCGTTACCGGCACGTTCCATGCGTTTCTCTTTATTAATACCGGCATAGATCAGCGGTAGCGCCACATTATCTAATGCGGTACTACGCGGTAACAGGTTAAACGTTTGGAATACGAAACCAATTTCCGAGTTACGCACTTCGGCAAGCTCGCTATCGGTCATATGGCTTACATCTATCCCGTTAAGGATGTATTGCCCTTTGGTTGGTGTATCCAAACAGCCTAAAATATTCATGAGGGTTGACTTGCCCGAACCTGAAGGGCCCATTAAAGCAACAAACTCGCCTTTGTTAATGGAAAGCGAAACAGATTTAAGTGCGTGGATCACCTCGGTACCTATCACATATTTACGCCCGATATCTTTTATAGTTATTAACGGCTTGGCAGTATTTATTGGCTCCATGAATTATTTTTTGTTTGGACTGCACAAGGGTGCGGAATGTTACAGTGTTAAAGTCGAAAGTCTTAAGTTTTTAGTCTCAAGTCGTTTTTCCGTCGCCGATACTTAAAACTTCTGACTTCGAACTACAGACTTTGAACCTACTTCTCAATCACCTTGGCTACTAAAAAGTAGTTATCATCATGTTTAGGGGCATTTTCCAAAGCTTCCTCGTGCGTAATCTGTTGTTTAACCACATCCTCACGAAGCACATTGGCGCCGGTGGTCATGTATATCAGCGGTTCAACACCTGTGGTATCCACCTCGTTAAGTTTGGCCATAAAATCAAGGATCTTGCTCATATCCTTCATGTTATCCTGTACTTCGGTTTCGGTAAGTTCAAGGCGGGCCAGGTGGGCTACTTTTTCAACGGTTTCTTTATCAATGGTCATGCCTGTTGTTTTTTGTTTTATAATAGCGTGAACCTCATCGCGTAAAGCGTCGGCATCATCTACAGTTAAATGGGCCGTTTCAATGGGTTTATGTACAAATATATTACAAATTCCCGGTCGGCTGTTATATAATTGACTAAGCGAAAGTAGAAACAGCGCCCCCTGGCTTTAAATCCCGGCTCATAATTTCAAATACTTCATCGCGTAAAGCATCCGCGTCATCAATGGTCAGATGGGCAGTTTCAACAGGTTTGTGCACCTTAAATTTACACAGACCCGGTCTGCTGCCGTGTTTGGTACCTGTATCCCAAAGTATTTGCCAGGCGTTAGCCGATGATACCGGGATAACAGGTATTTTCAAATCAATAGCCAGGCGGAAAGGCCCATTTTTAAACGGGCCAAGCTGCGGCGGATAGGTATCCGAAATACCACCCTCCGGAAATATGATCATTGATACGCCATTCTGCAGGCGATCTGATGCTTTTTTAAACGCCCGGAACGACGACATTTTACTGTCGCGGTTAACAGGGATATCAACCGTACGGAAAAAAAGACCGGTCACCAGGCCATCTTCCAGCTCCTGTTTACCCATAAAACTGCAATTGCTGTTTACCAATATACACATAGCCGAAATGTCAAGATTTGAAGTGTGATTAGGGCAAATGATATAAGTTTTACCCCAATCGATAGCCTGCTCATACTCGAACTTATAAAAGATGCCGGCGAAAGCCGAACTCATTATAGCCCAGAACCTTCTAACGCCATTCAGCGCCCTGAAACGTTCGGGTTTGCGGGAAAAATAATAGAAAAAAGGCCATAATAAAAAGTAGCTCAGTGCCACACTCACTACGTAAAAACAGATATGCACTTTTCTCAATATCATTTTCATCATCACCAAAAATAGAAAAATTCCTTACTTTCGCCACACTATGGAAACTGTTGTTAGTGGTATCCGGTCAACCGGAAACTTACACTTAGGAAATTATTACGGAGCCTTGCAAAACTTTATAAAGATGCAGCATGAATACAACTGCTTTTTCTTTATTGCCGACCTCCACTCGTTAACTACACACCCCACACCTGCCAATTTACATGGCAATGTAAAACAGGTACTGATAGAATATTTAGCCGCGGGCATCGACCCTGAAAAGGCTACTATATATGTACAATCGGATGTACCCGAGGTTACCGAATTGTACCTGTACCTGAACATGAATGCCTATTTAGGTGAGTTGGAACGTGCAACCTCATTTAAGGATAAAGTACGTGCCAATCCCGAAAACGTGAATGCAGGCCTGCTTACCTACCCTGTATTAATGGCGGCAGATATTATTATCCACAAAGCCACCAAAGTACCTGTTGGTAAAGACCAGGAGCAGCACCTTGAAATGGCCCGCACTTTTGGCAACCGATTTAACAGGCTATACAACCATGATTATTTCCCCGAGCCTTTTGCCTTTAGCTTTGGTGAAAGTTTGGTAAAAATTCCCGGGTTGGACGGCAAGGGGAAAATGGGCAAATCAGAAGGCGAAGGCAATGCTATATTTTTGGGCGATACCCCGGAGGCTATCCGCAAAAAGGTAATGCGTGCGGTAACCGACGGCGGCCCAACTGTTGAAAATCAGCAAAAACCACAGGAGATCCAAAATCTGTTTGATTTGATGAAAGTTGTATCAACACCTGATACCCTTGCCCACTTTGACGGGCTATATAACAAAATGGCTATCCGTTACGGAGATTTGAAAAAGCAGCTTGCCGAAGATATGGTGCTGGCAACCGCCCCTATCCGCGACAGGATCAACGCCATTGCCAACGATGCCGATTACCTGCGCAAAGTAGCCGAAATGGGCGCCGAAAAAGCCCGCGAAAGCGCATCAAGAACAATAAGAGAAGTTAGAGAGATCATCGGCTTCAGGAAATTTTGATCAGAATTTTCAGGATTTAAGAATTATCAGAATTTAACCGGAGACTTTTTTAATTCTGTTAATTCTGTAAATTAGGAAAATTCTGATTCAGATAATTTAACAACAACGCATGCATTTAGCTATTGTAGGAAATATAGGCGCCGGAAAAACTACCCTCACCGAGATGCTGGCCAAAAATTACGGGTGGGACCCATTGTATGAAGCTGTAGATAACAACCCTTATTTAGAGGATTTTTACAGTGATATGAAACGCTGGAGCTTTAACCTGCAGATCTACTTTCTGAACAGCCGTTACCGCCAGATCATCGACATTCAGAAAGGCGGGCACAACATTATACAGGACCGTACCATTTATGAAGACGCCTATATCTTTGCTGAAAACCTGCATGATATGGGCCTCATGACCACCCGCGATTACGAAAACTACGAATCAATTTTTCAGAATATAACCGAGTTCATCAAACCACCCGATCTGCTGGTTTACCTCAAAGCATCCGTGCCTACCCTGGTAAGCAATATCCAGCGCCGCGGCCGTGAGTATGAAATAGGCATCCGTTTAGATTACCTTTCCAAACTGAACGAAAAGTATGATAAATGGATCAACAACTATAAGCTTGGCAAACTGCTGATCCTTGATAAGGATAACCTTGATTTTGCCAACAATACCGAGGATATGGCCACTATTGTTAACCTTATTGAACGGGAAATTAACGGGTTGTTTTAAAATTTTTAACTTGAAAAAGGTTTCCGCACTTTTATTAATTCCTATTTTATTGGGATGCACCTCAATAATTGATGGCTGGAAAGTGCTTGACCTTGGTGCATTTAAAATATCTGTTCCTTCCAATTGGAAGTATATAAAGCAACAAGGTATTGACTCTTTTGTTGGGATGTTAAAAAGCACTAAGGATACACTTAGTTTTGATTTTAGCTCCAATGGCTATGCCAACAGTTTGATCCCAACCGAACAAGATTATTTGAAAAAAAATGAATGGAAACGCGGACCTTATTTTTATAAAGTTGGCGTTACCTATACCGCCGATTTTAATGTAAAACCCGAAAGGGAAAGGCAAATGAAAGAACTCGGCACTACCGATTCTACAAAAGTTCACGTTGAGGCCGATCCTGATTATAAAACAAAAACAGTAATCCATCTTCCTACACAAAACCAAAAAACAAAATTCCCCAGGGCTGATTACGTTGCCGATCTCACCTATAAAGACAGCACCATTTACGTCCCTATTGAAATCCCCCTGGAAATCAAAATGCATCATATTAAGATTGATAGCACAGATAACTACGTTATTAAAACCATTTGGCCTAAAGCAGCAGGGCACGGCATGACAGGAATTTATTTCCGCGGGCGCTCATCAAATCTTACCTTTAACCTGGCAGGTTACAATTTGTCAAAGCGGGATCAGGATTTAGCCCTGCAAGCCTTTAAAACTATCGTAATAAAAACCAAATGAAAATCTTAGGCATCATACCCGCCCGTTACGCATCGTCACGTTTTCCCGGTAAACCATTGGTTGATATCGGCGGCAAAACCATGATCGAGCGTGTATACGGGCAGGCTAAAAAATGCCGGAGCCTGAGCGAAGTTATCGTAGCTACTGATGACGAACGTATTTTTAACCATGTAACCGCTTTTGGCGGTGTTGCGGTGATGACCGGCTCAAACCACCAAAGCGGTACCGACCGCTGTGCCGAAGTAGCCCGCCTGCATCCCGGCTATGATGTGATCATCAATATCCAGGGCGATGAGCCTTTTATTGACCCTGAGCAAATTACCAAATTAGCCAACTGTTTTAATGATCCCGGTACCCAGCTGGCCACACTTGTAAAAAGGATCCTGACCGAACAGGAACTGCATAATACCAATTCGCCCAAGGTGGTGATCAATAAACTATCGGAGGCTATTTATTTCTCCCGCGCTACCCTGCCCCACATCCGCGGCCAGGAGCCCGAAAACTGGCTCGAATTTCATACCTTTTTTAAACACATTGGCATCTACGGTTATAGGGCAGACATTTTGCAGGAAGTTACCAAACTCCCTGTATCCCCGCTTGAAAAAGCCGAAAGCCTGGAGCAGCTACGCTGGATTGATAACGGCTACCGCATCAAAGTAGCCGAAACCGAACTGGAAACCCATGCTGTTGATGTGCCTGAGGATCTGGAGAAATTGAAGTTTGATATATAGTTTTTACGGATTTAGCAGCAATACCCTTCAATTATAAAGCACCGCTTCCCCTGCTGATAACCTTGTTTTCTTTTATCCGTATAAAAAAGGATACGCCATATTAAAGGCTATTTAAACTATTGAAACATAGCTCTACTATTAAAAATTAACTTTATTTACATTAACAACAAACCGTTTAATACTTTCGTATTTTAACCAATTATTGCTTTGTGATTTATTAACTTCACGTATAGTAGGGCATGTTACTAACCTAAAAATCATCATGAGGATAAGGCAGCATCATTTTGTAAACAATGGCTGGGTAAATTATTTTGCCGATCCGGAATTTAGTGCCGAAAAATGTCAGCTCGTACTTGCTTTTGGCGCACCTCAATTAATTACCGCTCCCGAAATTTACGATTATCTTAAAGCTGGCTATCCTAATGCCAATGTTGTGTTTGCCTCTACATCGGGAGAGATCATAGGCAGCGACGTGTATGACGATAGCATAGTAGTAACCGCTGTAGAACTGGAGAAATCAAGCATCGCCTGCACAGCTACTCATGTAAACAAACAGGCAAATAGTGCCGAAACAGGTGCTTTCCTGATGGCTCAACTGGATAAAAAAGGCCTAAACTGTGTATTCATCATATCCGACGGCACATTTATAAACGGCAGCGAACTGGTTGACGGCTTTAACCGCGATAATCCCGGTAAGGTTCCCATAACCGGCGGTTTAGCCGGCGATGCAGCGCGGTTTAGCAGCACATTTACCAGTCTTAATGCTGTCCCCGCACAAGGGCATGTAATAGCTATTGGTTTTTATGGCGATAACCTGCATATCAACCATGGCTCAAGCGGGGGCTGGGAAGAATTTGGGCCGCAGCGAACCATTACCAGATCGGATAAAAACGTACTTTTTGAGATAGACGAAAAAAGTGCGCTTGATCTTTACAAAGAATATTTAGGGGAGTACGCCAAGGAGTTGCCCGGCTCGGCCCTGCTGTTCCCGCTGTCATTAAGTATTGAAGGTTCGGACAAAAAACTGGTACGAACTATATTAAGCGTTAACGAGGATGAAAAATCAATGACCTTTGCCGGCAATTTGCCCGAAGGCAGCAAAGTACGCTTAATGAAGGCCAATTTTGAAAAACTGATCAATGCCTCTTCATCCGCCGCAACCGATTCAATAACCAGCCCCCAACAAGCAGACCTCGCTATATTAGTGAGTTGTGTTGGCCGCAAACTGGTGCTTAATGAGCGCACTGATGAAGAGTTAATGGCAGCCAAAAATATTTTCGGCGATAAAACATCTATGGCGGGCTTTTACTCTTATGGAGAGTTGTCGCCCCTGAATAAAGGGTCGAATTGCGAGCTGCATAACCAAACCATGACCATTACCACCTTTACCGAACGCTAATTTATGGAGTACCATCATTTATTAGATAAGCAAGTAAAAAAGATGCTCCCGGCGCAATACCTGGAGGATGAAACTATTTTGCAGTTTTTAGGTGCTATAAACAACAGTTTTAAAAACTTTGATAAATCTATAAAGCTGGCAGATCATGCTTTTAATGTGAGCGAGCGTGAATACGTAGCCGTTACCGATAACCTGAGATTACAAAACGAGATCAAACAGCGCTCCATCTCTCAGCTAAAGGAAGCCATAAAGGCGCTGAATCCCGATGCAGAATTAAACATCTCCGACTCGGACAATGACCTGATCCATATCATCAGCTTTTTGCATGAGCGGATAGCCAAAGCCAAAGAGCTGGAAGTTGCCCTGATCCAATCAAAAGAGCTTGCCGAAAAAGCGGCTATGGCCAAGGCACAGTTCCTGAGTATCATGAGCCATGAAATTCGTACACCGATGAACGCAGTTATCGGTTTCACGCACCTGCTCATCCACCAGGACCCAAAGCCCGAGCAAAAGGAATTTTTAAACTTCCTCAAATTTTCAGCCGAAAACCTGCTGGTACTTATCAATGATATATTGGATTTCAGCAAGATAGAAGCCGGCAGGGTTGAGTTTGAAAGCGTCGACTTTAGTCTTACCGATCTGATCAAAAACATCCGTCTTGCCCTGCTGCAAAAGGCAAACGAAAAAAACATCCTGATAAAACTAATGATGGACCAGGACCTGCCCAACGCCATTATTGGCGACCCGGTGCGCTTAGGTCAGATCCTTACAAACCTGATGAGCAATGCCGTTAAATTTACGCATAAGGGTAAGGTAACGGTGAGTGCATCGTTAACAAGCAGCACAGCTGATTCATCAACCATTGAATTTGAAATTGCCGATACCGGTATTGGTATAACACCCGATAAAATTGAACACATTTTTGAAAGCTTTAGCCAGGCAAGTTCAGATACCACCCGTAAATACGGCGGCACAGGTTTGGGCTTAACCATTACCAAACGCCTGCTGCAACTGCTTGGCAGCGATATCGCTGTTGAAAGCGAATACGGCAAAGGCTCGGTATTTAACTTCAGCCTTACCTTTAAAAACAGCAGAAAAAAATTGACCAGCACAGCAGATAGCGACGAATTTTATCGTTTAAAAAGCCTCAAAGGCACAAGGCTGTTAATTGCAGAGGATAACCAGATCAACGTGATACTGGCAAAACAATTCATGAAACAATGGGAAGTTGAATGTGATGTTGCTGAAAATGGTGAAATAGCCTTAATGCTGGTAAAAACCCACGACTACGATATGATTTTGATGGACTTGCAAATGCCCGAAATGGATGGCTATCAAACCACCCGCGCCATCCGTGAACTACCGGGTGATAAGTACAAAAACCTGCCCATCATAGCCCTTACAGCATCGGCCATGCTTGATATCCAGGATATGGCATTCACCGTTGGTATGAATGATTATGTGAGCAAGCCTTTTAACCCCAATGAGCTGCACCGTAAAATTGATCTGTACAGCAGGCAAAAGGAAAGTGTTTAAAACCTTCCTATACTCTATCGGCATTATCTAACTAATGATTTACAAATCACTCTATACAAACAACTTACAAACAAAACATATTAACAGTTCCCTTTTTTGAAAAACAGATACGCCAAAGCCTGAAAAATTTTCTTACTTTTGTATCCCGTACAGAAACAATTGGTCGCGGTATAAAAGCCCGGTCATTTTCAAAAAAAATCATGACTAAATATATTTTTGTTACGGGCGGTGTTACCTCATCGTTAGGAAAAGGTATAATATCTGCTTCTTTAGCTAAACTCCTTCAATCGCGCGGTTATCGCGTAACTATCCAAAAGTTCGACCCCTATATCAATATCGATCCGGGAACGCTTAACCCTTACGAGCACGGCGAGTGCTACGTTACCGAAGATGGTGCCGAAACCGATCTTGACCTTGGTCATTATGAGCGTTTTTTGAATACACCAACCTCAAAAGCCAACAACATCACCACCGGCCGGATCTACCAAAATGTAATCAATAAAGAACGCGAAGGAGCTTTTTTAGGAAAAACTGTACAGGTAGTGCCCCACATTACCGATGAAATAAAAAGAAACTTCCGCATACTTGGCGAAAGCGGCGATTATGATATTGTTATTACCGAATTAGGCGGTACTGTAGGCGATATTGAGTCGCTACCATATATTGAAGCTGTAAGGCAGTTTCGCTGGGAAACCGGCTCGGGCAACTCACTGGTTATCCACCTTACGCTGGTACCTTTCCTTGCAGCAGCAGGCGAACTGAAAACCAAACCAACACAACACTCGGTAAAAATGCTATTGGAATACGGGATTCAGCCCGATATTCTGGTTTGCCGTACCGAACATCACCTTAATAACGATATCCGTAAAAAAATAGCGCTGTTTTGTAATGTGAACATCAACGCGGTTATTGAATCAATTGATGCACCAAGTATTTATGATGTGCCTTTGTTAATGCTTAAAGAACAGCTTGACAAAACGGTACTTACCAAATTAAAGCTTCCGCATAAAAACGAGCCAAGCCTCGAAAACTGGAAAGAATTTCTTGGCCGCCTCAAAAACCCAACTGCCGATGTACGCATTGCACTGGTTGGTAAATATGTGGAGCTGCCGGATGCTTACAAATCAATCACCGAAGCTTTTATACATGCCGGTGCCAAACAAGAGTGTAAAGTACGGATTGAATATATCCCTTCAGAGCAGTTAACACCTGAAAACGCTGTTGAAAAACTAAAAGGCATGCATGGTGTACTGGTTGCCCCTGGTTTTGGCGAGCGTGGTTTTGAAGGTAAGATCCAGGCTATCCGCCATGTACGCGAAAACAATATCCCTTTCTTTGGTATCTGTTTAGGTATGCAGTGTGCTGTAGTTGAGTTTGGCCGCAACGTTTTAGGGCTTGAAAATGCCAACAGCACCGAAATGAACCCTGAAACCGCCTACCCGGTTATCGGCATGATGGAAGATCAGAAAAACATCACCAACAAAGGCGGTACCATGCGTTTAGGTGCTTATCCTTGCGATATTAAAAAAGGATCAAAAGCAGCCATGATTTACGGAAAAACGCATATTTCTGAAAGGCACCGCCACCGTTATGAGTTTAATAACGACTATCTTAAACAATACGAGGCCGCAGGCCTTACCCCATCCGGCATCAATCCTGACAATGGCCTGGTGGAGATTGTTGAGCTAAAAAACCACCCATTTTTTGTTGGTTCACAATTTCACCCCGAATTAAAATCAACAGTTGCTAATCCGCACCCACTTTTTATTAACTTTGTCGCCGCTTCGCTGGCATATGCCCGCAAAAAATAAGTAATTGTACGATAATTAGATAATGGATAAAAATACGTTTACAGGATTATTCCTGATCATGGCGATCATTGCCGGTTCGATTTACTTTTTAAGGCCATCGGAAGCCGACCTTAAAAAAGAGCGCGAAGTACAGCACCAGGACTCGCTGAAAAAAGCAGGCATGTCTGCAACTGCCGCTGCCGCCAAAACAACGGCAAAGCTTGATACTGCCAAAACAGTAGCAAAAGTTGATTCGGCCTTGTTAAAAATGCCTTTTGGCGCCGCATCTGTTGGTAAAGAAGAGTTTATTACTATCGAAAACAAGGAGTTGCTTGTTAAATTAAGCACTCAGGGCGGTAAAGTAGCTTCGGTTGAATTAAAGAACTACAAAACTTTTGATAAACAGCCTTTAGTGCTTTTCAGCGGCGATAACAACCAATTTGGTTTGAAGTTTGCTGCCGGAGTTGCCAATATCAACACCAACAATTACTATTTTACACCAAGCGCAAAAAACCTCACTGTAGCCGAAAAAGATTCTGGTTCGGTTACCATGCGTTTGAGCTATAGCCCTACCCAGTATATTGATTACGTTTACACCTTAAAAGGCGACGGCTTCAAACTTGGGTTAACTATTAAGCCTACCGGCCTTGATGGCGTTATTGCTAATAGCAGCGCCTTTAACCTTAACTGGGCTACTACGCTGCACAAACAGGAAAAAGACATTAAACAGGAGCGCCAGTATTCAACGGTATATTATTACAACACCGATGGCGATGTTGATTACCTGAGCGAAACTAAAGATGATCAAAAAGCCATAAGTGATAAAAAAATGGCATGGGTTGCTTTCAAGCAGCACTTCTTTTCAAATGTGCTGATAGCTAAAGGCGGCATCGCTAAAACAGATGTTGCTGTTGCTACCGATGTTAACGATACTACCGATGTAAAACAAATGAAAGCCGATCTGTCGCTTACCCGCGGTGCAGATGGTTCTTTACCGTTAGAGTTTTACTTTGGGCCTAACCGTTTTAACACGCTTAAAGATCAGGGGCATGACCTTGATAAACTGGTTAACCTTGGTTGGGGACCGTTAAAATACATCAACCGTTTCGCGGTATTACCTGTATTTAACTTCCTTAACAAATTTAACTGGAATTACGGCCTGATCATCCTGGTGTTAACTGTATTGCTTAAGCTGGTATTATCGCCGCTTACCTACAAATCATACCTTTCAATGGCTAAAATGCGCGTACTGAAGCCCGAAATGGATGAGATAAAAACCAAAGTTGGCGAAGATAACCCTACCCTGTTACAACAGGAATACCTGAAACTATACAAAAAAGCCGGCGTTAACCCGTTAGGCGGTTGTTTGCCATTGGTAATCCAGATGCCGATAGTAATTGCATTCTTCCGCTTTTTCCCGAGCTTATTTGAGTTAAGGGGCGAAAGCTTCCTTTGGATGCATGACCTTTCAACTTATGATTCGGTTATCAAATTTGCTCCTATAGCTTTCCTTGGCGGTGTTAACCACATTAGTTTAATGTGTTTGCTGATGACTATTTCAACGCTGATCTACACTTATTTCAACAACCAGATTTCGGGTGCTACAGGTCAAATGAAATACATAGGCTACATCACACCTGTTGTGTTCCTTTTCACACTGAACAGCTACCCTGCGGGTCTTAACTATTATTACTTTTTGGCCAACATGTTTACCTTTTTACAGCAATACCTGATCAAGTTCATGGTTGATGATAAAAAGATCCATGCGCAAATTCAGGAGAATAAAAAGAAACCTGAAGATACCAGCAAGAAGAAAAAAGCAGGCTTTGGTGCCCGCATGGAAGAAATGATGCGCCAGCAACAACAGCTTCAGGCTAAGAAGAAGCCGTAATTTTTAGTCGGAAAGTCAGAAAAATATAAAAGCCCTTGAGAATTAAATTTTCAAGGGCTTTTGATTTTCTGCAAGCGTAATTGCGAGGCATGAAGCAATCCGCGGTTAGCAAAGTCGCTCTGTATAGTTCGCGATTGCTTCGTTCCCCGCAATGACGTTTTTTTTACACTACCTCACTAAAATAATTAGCAAAATTGTATTACATTTGAAATATCATGTATGCAATTGTCGATATCGAAACCACAGGGGGGCATGCCAGCGCTAATGGTATTACCGAAATAGCCATATGCATACATGATGGCAAAAAAGTGGTAAAGCGCTTTGAAACACTTGTCAATCCACAGCGTGAGATCCCTATTTACATCAGTGCCTTAACCGGCATTACCAACGAGATGGTACAGAACGCCCCTCCTTTTGAGGATGTGGCTGCTGATATTTACCATCTCATTCATGGTAAGATCTTTGTTGCCCACAACGTAAATTTTGATTTTTCTTTTGTCAGATATCACCTTGCTGCTGCCGGGTATGATTTGCAAACTAATAAACTTTGTACGGTGAGGCTTGGCCGCAAGATATTGCCGGGTTTGCCATCATACAGCCTTGGCCGGTTATGTAAACATTTAGGTATCGATAACCAAAGCCGTCACCGCGCTATGGGCGATGCCGAAGCTACTGCCGAACTGTTTACCTTGCTGCTGAACAGAGATACGGATAACCACATTAAACAATCTCTTAAACAAGGTTCAAAAGACCAGGTACTGCCGCCTAATCTCCCTAAAAAGGATGTGGATCAGCTGCCTTATACTCCGGGGGTATATTACTTTCATGATCAAAAAGGAAAAGTGATATATGTGGGTAAGGCTAAAAACCTCAAAAAACGGGTAAGCAGCCATTTCATCGGCAATAACCCCGGCTTACAGCGCCAGGAGTTTTTACGTAACATTCACCAGGTAAGCTACCAGGTTTGCGGCACCGAACTAATCGCTTTTGTGCTGGAAGCCATAGAGATCAAACGCCTTTGGCCTAAATATAACCGTTCATTAAAACGCTTTGAAAACGCCTACTGTCTTTATGCTTTTGAAGATCAGCGCGGCTACACCCGGCTGGCTGTTGACAAATACCGAAAATACAGCGACCCGATATATACCTGCAATTCCCTGCTTGATGGATATAACCTGCTCAACAAACTGATTGAAGCATTTGACCTATGCCCTAAGCTTTGTTTTATACAAAAAAACAATGAGCTATGCACCAGTGCAGCCGGAAGCACCTGCGCCTGCGAAGGTGTTGAACCTCCGGAAAACTATAATGAAAAGGTAAACAATGCCATCGATCAGCTCAAACAGGCACTACCTACATATGCTATCCGTGATGAAGGCCGTACCGGCGATGAGCACAGCTGTATTTTGGTAGAAAAAGGCCAGTTTTACGGTATGGGCTATATCTCTCATTATTTTGATGCAGATAACGTACAGCAACTCAAAAGCTACCTGACACCCTACCCGGGGAATGATTACATCAAAAATATTGTAGCTACTTATGCTTCCAAGTATCCGGACAGGATGGTGGTGTTTGGGTGAAGTTAAGTTTTAAAGCTTTATCGTTCTTATACTAAGCGTCATTGCGAGGTACGAAGCAATCCCCAAGAGGCAGAGCTGTAATACTGATTTCTCTGTAAAGTTCGCGATTGCTTCGTTCCTCGCAATGACGTAGTGGATAATTCATTCATGATGAATCTTCAATAAACACTTCTAAATAAATAATTATCTATTAAGTTAAATAAATTCCACACAATTGAGTTTTTGATTGGTTAATCTTATAACATTTACCAACAAAAACTTAAATAATGGATAGTATCAATCAACAACAGCCAGAAGATAACATGAAGGACCTGAATGGCCCTGAAGCCCTGGCTAAGATCAAAGAACTTGCCGAAAGCGCGAAAAGCTGCTTCTTCCTTAGCAATCTTAAAACCGGTGTACCAGCTTCTGTAAGGCCAATGTCGGCACAAAAAATTGATGATGAGGGGAACTTCTGGTTCCTGAGCGCTAACGACAGCCATAAAAATGACGAACTGGCCAAAGATCCGTTTGTTCACCTCCTTTTCCAAGGATCAGGATATTCTGATTTTTTAAATCTTTATGGAATTGCAACAGTAACTGAAGACAAGGAAAAGATCAAAGAACTTTGGGAACCCATGTTAAAAGTATGGTTCACCGGAGGTATTGATGATCCGCGCATCAGCGTTATCAAAGTAGAACCAACTGAAGGGTATTACTGGGATAATAAACACGGCAATGCCATCGCTTTTGTAAAGCAACTTGCAGGTGCCGTAATAGGCAAAACTATTGACGATTCGATAGAAGGAAAGTTGGTTGTCTAAAATCAGAATGTCTGAATCTGAATTTATTGAATTAGGGAATTAAAAGAATTATGAAGGGCTTGGGTTTAATTAACTCAAGCCCTTTATCGTTCAAGCAAATCAAAAAGCTCCCCCTTTAGGGGGCTGGGGGGCCAGATATTTATCAAACCATTCAATATATCGCTGCAACCTGTCAACCTGGTAGCTTGGTACGGTAATGCCATGATACTGACCAGGATAAAGTACCATCTGGGTTGGTATGCCTTGCGACCGGAGCGCTTCATACATCTGCTCTCCCCCGCCCGTCGGCACGTTAAAATCCTTTAAACCAGACATGAACTGGGTTGGAGTTTTTATTTTATCGGCATGAAAAAACGGGTACGATAGTTTGATGTATTTATCGGCGTTTTTCCAGGGTGCACCAAGTTCATTGTCGTATTGCACTACCCATTGGTCTGATCCATAAATGGCCAGCTGCAATGCGCTGCCCGCACCACTCGATGCTGCTTTAAAGCGGGCATCGGTAGCTATGGTATAATCGGTTAGGATGCCGCCGTAGCTCCAGCCGCCAATGCCCAGGCGGTCTTTATCAGCTATGCCAAGTTTAACCAGTTCATCCACAGCACCAAGCAGGTCTTTCACTTCTTTATTTCCCCAATCGGCATAAATAGCTTTGGTATATTCGATACCACGACCTGTACTGCCGCGATAATTTACAGCGGCAACGGCATAGCCTGCACAGGCCAGTGTTTGCCTGATCTCATCAAACTCAAACTCGTCCTGATCGGTAGGTCCTCCATGAATGTAAAGGATAAAAGGCATTTTTTTAGTCACCACGCTATCGGGCGTATATAAAATGCCCGAAACCAGCGTACCGTCACTGCTGAACGACTGGAAACCTTTCACATAGGCCAGTTTAACTTCGCTCAGCCATTTTTCCTGGTGAAAGGTTAAGCGGCGGATCTTGCCGTTTTCAATAGCGACCAGTTCATGCGGCATATAAGGTGTTGTCATTTTTCCTACCCATATCCCTAACGAATGGCCTATCATATCATCAAAACTGCATTCGTTCCCTTTATACACCAGTACCGATTTACGGGTAAGCAGGTTATACCTGTTGATGTAGCGGATCCTGTCGCTGCTTACCAGGTATTCAAGGTCTTTGCTATCCTTGCTCCAGGCAATATTGCTAACGGGCCTGTCCAATTGATCGGTAAGCAGGCGGTTATTTTTACCATCGGCATCCATCAGGCACAAAACATCATGCTGGTATATAAAATAATCGGCATCACTTGTAGACCGCAAGTAGGCTATCTTTTTACCATCCGGACTCCAGATTGGGTTAATATCGTGACCTGTAAAAGTGGTAAGCTGTTTAGGCTCAGCACCAGGTTTGGCCTCTATCGTAAAAATATCCGTGTTTTCATTCCGGTCTGGGTCGGCAGTGTGATTACTTACATAGGCAATCGTTTTTCCGTCCGGGCTCCACTCTGGCGAGCTATCATCCATGGCTCCGCTTGTTAAGGTATCCAGCTTTTTAGTACCAACATCATAAAGGTATAAATGCGAATGCAGGTGTTGCAGGTATCCCTCAATATCCTGTTTAAAATGATAGCGGTCTATTTTGATAGGAGGCGTGGTTTTGGGCGCTTCCTTTCCTTTGTTTTCGGGATCTTTAATGATCAATGCCAGTTTCTTACTATCCGGCGACCAAACGTACTCTTCAAGTTCTCCTTTAATATCAGTGAGCTTATGCCCCTCTCCACCGCGCCTGTCCATCAACCAAACCTGGCCGCCATTTTTTGAATCTTTTTCAGACAGATAAGAAATAAACTTACCGTCGGGCGTCCATTTAGGGGTAGATGCAGGTTCATCGCCATAAGTAAGCTGAATGGATTGTTTACCGTCAAAGCTCTGCATCCACAGGTGCGATACCCGTTTATCCTTAGCAGTATCCACTTCAGATAGTTCATAAACTACCCACTTACCATCGGGCGATAGCTGTGGTGCCATCAGCGTTGGCTGCTTATACAGATCGGTAGGTTTGAGCGGTTTTTTACCTGTTTGGGCAGAAGCAACGTTAAATACTAAAACCGCTATAATTAAAAGTACGTTTTTATGCATAGGAAGCACATTTGACTGGAAAATTACTAATTAAACTACCTAATATCATCACAAGGTTTTTATTATTGCATTGTTTTGAAAAAACGAATAAGATCATTTGTTTTACCCATAAAACTATCATTATGTACAACTCATACCAGGAGCTTAGCAAAAAAGATAAAAAAATAGTTAGGGAGCTAATTGATAAAGGCATCGCCGAAGACTTTAAACGAGGAATGCAACATTTCGATCAGCTTATTCAGGAGTTAAAAAAGAGTTCCGATACACCGCAAGACCAGTACTATAAATTATTCAATGAAGTTCGCGATTTTGACAAGCAAATAGGCCGGATGTATGATGGCAGGACCGGATCAAGATATCTCGGCATCTTAGCCAATCAGATTGCACAGGACCTTGTGAATGTATCTGAATTGGAGGATCTATCCCCGGAAGTTAAAGAACGGCTTCTCGTACATGTAAAACTAATTACAGAATAAATAAGTTCCCACAACAACTACTTCTACCTAACAGCAAATCGATTAAAGGCGCAATTATGCGTCTCTACAACATCAACGCTCTTCTACTTTTTCAAATACTTATCATACCATTCCACGTAACGCTGCAGCCTGTCAACCTGGTAACTTGGCTTGGTAATGCCGTGAAACTGGTTTGGGTACAGGATCAATTCGGTTTGAATCCCCTGCGAACGCAATGCCTCATACATTTGCTCGCTGCCGATGGTCGGCACGTTAAAATCCTTCAGGCCAGACATAAACAGTACCGGTGTTTTTATTTTATCGGCATGAAAAAACGGATACGAGATCTGGATCCATTTATCAGCATTTTTCCATGGCACGCCAATTTCGTTTTCGTATTGTAACACATATTGGTCGCTGCCGTAAACAGAGAGTTGCAATGCACTGCCCGCACCGCTGGCGGCCGCTTTGAAACGGGTATCAGATGCGATAGTATAATCGGTGAGGATGCCACCATAACTCCAGCCACCAATGCCCAGCTTATCGGGATTGGCAATGCCTAATTTTTCCAGTTGGTCAACTGCGCCAAGTAAATCCTTAACTTCTTTATTACCCCAATCGGCATAAATGGCTTTACAATAATCAAGGCCGCGGCCATTACTGCCCCTGTAGTTTACCGCTGCTACGGCATAACCGGCAGCCGCCAGTGTTTGCCTTGTAGCATCGAAACCAAACTCGTCCTGCCCTACCGGGCCGCCGTGAATAAACAGGATCAATGGGTATTTTTTGTTCGGAATACTATCAGGTGTTAAAACAATGCCCGATACCTTTGTACCGTCGGCACTTGTTGACTCAAAGCCTTTTGCATAAGCCAGTTGTACTGTGTTTAACCAGGCATCATGATGAAATGTTAACCGGCGCAGTTTTTTATCTTCCAGGGCAAATAATTCGGCAGGTGTATATGGATCAGTTTCCTGAACCACCCAATTACCCGAAAGATTGGTGGCTATATCATTGAAAACATAATCGCCTTTATTTATTGTAATGATTTTGCCGCTGTTGATATTGACATTGGCCAAATAGCGGGTACGATCATCCGTTACTATAAAAACAATGTTCTTACTGTCTTTAGCCCAGGTTTGTGAGCCTACGGGGCGGTCAAGCTGTAGCGTAAGCGGTTTATTATTTTGCCCTACAACATCCATAATGCATATCACACTTTGATCATACATCATATAATCGGCATCACTGGTTGAACGCAGGTAGGAAATATATCTGCCGTCCGGGCTCCATTGCGGGTTGCCATCCCTTCCGTTCCAGGTGGTGAGCTGCAGCATGCTTGCGCCGGGGCGGGCATCAATAGTAAAAATGTCGGTATTCTGATTTTTGTCGGGATCGGCGCTGCGGTTACTTACAAACGCAATGGTCTTGCTATCAGGCGACCATACCGGCGAACTTTCATCTTTATCGCCCCTGGTTAAAGTATCCAGTTTTTTTGTTGCTACATCAATTAAATACAGGTGGCTATGCAAATGCTGAAGGTAACCTACTATATCCTGTTTAAAACGATAACGGTCAATAACTATGGGTTTGGGCGTTTTAGGTTCCTCCTTGCCTTTATTTTCAGGATCGCCAATCACCATTACCAAACGCTTTCCGTCAGGGCTCCAGGCATAATCGCTCAGGTCGCCTTTAATATTGGTCAGTTTTACACCCTCCCCGCCCCTGCGGTCGATCAACCAAACCTGCGAGCCTGTTTTTGAATCGCGCGAGGAAAGAAAGGACAGGTACTTACCGTCCGGGCTCCAGCGAGGTGACGAGGCAGCTTCATCACCATGGGTTAGTTCGATGGATTCTTTACCATCAAAACTTTGCATCCATAAATGAGATACCCGGCGGTCCTTTGCAGTATCAACTTCAGATACACTATAAGCAACCCATTTGCCATCCGGCGATAATTGCGGATCGCTTACAGCGGGAATACGATAAACATCAGCAGGTTTTAATGGCTTTTTTTGTTGGGCAGATATGTTAAAAGCAACTGAAAGCGTGAGGATTGAAAATAAGGCTCGCTTCATAAATAATGTATTTGAAAGAGCCTGTAATTTAGTAAAAGAACCTTGATTTTGGGATAAAAGGATTGTGATGGTTTTGAACCATGATTAATAGGATTTAAGGATGACCATGACGCTTGAACCTGCGGGAGTTATGTAGATTTATCTTAATTTTTGATTTGAAAATTAAATTTTATAATTAACTTTGAAATACAAAGTACTTTTTAATAACAAAAATATGAAAGTAAAAATGATCCTCCCTGCATTAACCGAAGCCGAAAGTCCGTTTTGGCGACCAATAAAATATTCGCTTTTCCCTCCTCTTGGGCTGGCAACCCTTGCCGCATATCTCTCGCCCGATGATGAAATTGATTTACAAGACCAGCATGTAGAAAAACTAAACCTTGACGACCATCCGCACCTGGTGATCATACAGGTTTATATAACCAATGCATACCGTGCTTACCAGATAGCCGATCGATACCGGGCAAAAGGATCGTACGTGATATTGGGCGGGCTGCATGTAACGTCACTTCCGTTAGAAGCGGCCCCACATGCCGACAGTATATTTATTGGTCCCGGGGAAGATACCTTTCCAAAGTTCCTGACCGATTTCAAAAATGGTTGTCCTCAAAAAATATATCATTCAACTATCCGCACCCTTGAGCGGGTTCCCCCTATTCGCCGTGACCTTATTAAAAGACATTTATACCTCGTGCCCAACTCAATAGTTGTAACCCGCGGATGTCCTCACCATTGCAGCTTTTGTTATAAAGATGCTTTTTTTGAAGGTGGTCGCACATTTTATACGCAAGAGGTTGATGACGCCCTTGCCGAAATTGACCGTTTGCCCGGTAAACATTTATATTTTCTTGATGATCACCTGCTTGGCAACACAAAGTTTGCATCAGCACTTTTTAGCGGCATGAAGGGAATGAACCGCGTTTTTCAGGGAGCGGCTACTGTTGATTCGATTTTGCGTGGCAATTTAATTGAACAAGCCGCCGAAGCAGGGCTGCGAAGCCTATTTGTTGGTTTTGAAACGTTTTCGCCTCAAAACCTGAAACAAAGCAATAAAAAGCAAAACCTTGAAAAAGATTACATTAAAGCAGTTAACCGCCTTCATAGCCTTGGTATTATGATTAACGGCAGCTTTGTTTTTGGCCTGGATGATGACGATAAGGATGTATTTAAACGAACTGTTGACTGGGGCGTAAAGCATGCCATTACCACCTCAACATACCATGTGCTTACTCCTTATCCGGGCACCGAGTTGTTTAAAAGTATGGAGCGCCAGGGACGGATCCTTACCAAAAACTGGGACCTGTATGATACCCGAAAAGTTGTTTATCAAACAGTAGGTTTAACTGCCCCGGAGCTGGAGGATGGTTATTGGTGGGCATACCGTGAATTTTATAAGTGGAATAACATTTTTAAGGCCAGCATGCATCATGAGTTAACATCACACAAACTAAAACATTTTTTTTACGCAGGCGGATGGAAGAAGTTTGAACCGGTTTGGAACTTTCTGATCAAAACAAAAAGCTTAAACAATACACTCCCTGCTCTCGAAACAGTATTGTCCAAAATAAATTTCAAGAAAAATAAGCAAGCACCTGATAATGTGACTACGTTGCCGGTTCAGCCATCGGCCTTGTTATAAATCCAAAGCACGTTCAGGCGTCCACGCTTGAACATGCTTTAGTAGACACTTGAACTTACGTTATATCACCCCTGCCTTTTCCAGCTCCACCTGCATCTGCTGCTGTAAACTCAGCGCTTCGGCACGGGCGGCATCTGCAAAATCTTCACCATTGCCTGCATATAATATTGAACGGGATGAGTTTACGATAAGACCGCAATCTTTGGTCATACCATATTTGCAAACCTCTTCCAGGCTCCCGCCTTGTGCGCCTACTCCGGGTACCAGTAAAAAGTTATCCGGGGCGTATTCGCGGATGTTAGTAAATTCGGTGCTTTTGGTAGCGCCTACTACATACATGATCCTATCGGCACCGGCCCAGGTATTGGCCTTTTTTATTACATTTTCATATAAATAACCGTCGCCGGTTTGCAGGTATTGAAAATCTTTACTGCCAACAGATGAGGTAAGGGCTAAAATAATCACCCATTTACCTTCATACGCCAGGTATGGTGTAACACTGTCATTACCCATATAAGGCGTAATGGTGATAGCATCAAAGCTCATTCCGCCCGATTGTTCATCGAAAAATGCTTTGGCATATTTATCAGATGTATTGCCTATATCCCCGCGTTTGGCATCAATGATGCTCAAACAATCTTTGGGCAGGTATTTATAGGTGTCAATTAAGCTTTGCAGGCCTTTTATGCCGTAAGCTTCGTAAAAAGCGGCATTGGGTTTGTAAGCTATGCAAAGATCCCGTGTGGCATCAATAATGCGTTTATTAAATTCAAATATGGGATCGGGATATGATCTTAAAAATTGGGGAATCTTGTTGATATCGGGATCAAGCCCAACACATAAAAACGATTTCTTCTTTTTGATCTGTTCAATTAACTCCTGGCGCGACATCATCAGCTGCTGAATAATATTTTAATTGTCAAAAAAACTAAAAATTTGGCTTATGTGTTCTGATATACGTGATATTTATTTAATTAATTTGAAATTAACGAATAATTGTTTACACTTGCATCGTTTTCCATTGAATTTTTCTTGCACTAAAGAAACAATTTAAATCACCACGCTTTTTATTATCACTTTCATATAATACTTGCATGGGTTTGGATGTTTACTAAAAACAAGGTTTCAAGATCAATTTCTTTCAATTATAGCCTCATATGTTTTTACATGTGGTCAAGCTCTAACACTTGCATAGAAATTTTTGCCGTTTGAAAACAAATTACATTTAAAAAATCCCATTGAACTATAATTCATATCATGTCTGATAAAATTGAATTGAACGACAAACTCGTTTCTGAGTTGCGCGAAATTGCCAGAAATTTAGGTATTGCTGAGGCCGACGAACTACGTAAAGCTCAGCTTGTTGCCCGTATTATTGAACAACAACAGCTTATCGAAGCCGCCAGGATCCAACAAAACCTGGTTGAATCAAATTATACCCCAACCCCCGCTCCAGGCGAAGAACCTGCTGAAACCGCCGAAAAACCCCGCAAAAGGGCCCGCGTTATAAAAACTAAAGATTCATCAAAACCACGTGTAGAGGTTCCATTAGATGATACCAACCTTTTTGATGCGCAGGATGACGAGCCATCACAGGACGATTCAGAAACTGAAGTTCCGGCCGTAGCTGCAGAAACAGAGGCTCCGCAGGCAGGTGAAACAGTTACCCGGACAGAAGAAGTTGTTCCGGAAGCCCGCCCTCAAAAATTTGAGCGCAGGGTTAACAGCAATCAAAATCAGCAAAAAGCACAGGAGATCCCAATTAATCTTGATTTTGATAATGTAATTGTAAATGAGGGTGTTTTGGAAATTATGCCCGATGGTTACGGTTTCCTTCGTTCATCTGATTATAACTATCTTACTTCTCCCGATGATATTTATGTATCACAATCGCAGATAAAATTATTTGGCCTTAAAACAGGCGATACCGTTAGGGGCAGCATCCGCCCTCCCAAAGAAGGCGAAAAATATTTCCCTTTGGTACGCGTGGAAGCCATTAACGGCCGCATCCCTGCCGAAGTTCGTGACCGTGTTCCCTTTGATCACTTAACGCCGCTGTTCCCTTCAGAAAAGCTGAGCCTGTTTACCGATCCTAACAATTACTCAACCCGCATCATGGACCTGTTTTCGCCAATTGGTAAAGGTCAGCGTGGTTTGATCGTGGCGCAGCCAAAAACAGGTAAAACCATGTTATTGAAGGATGTGGCCAATGCAATAGCCAAAAACCATCCTGAAGTATATCTTATTATATTACTGATTGACGAGCGCCCTGAAGAGGTTACCGATATGGCCCGCAGCGTACGTGCCGAAGTTGTTTCATCAACCTTTGATGAGCCTGCCGAGCGCCACGTAAAAATTGCCAACATTGTACTTGAAAAAGCAAAACGTATGGTTGAGTGCGGTCATGACGTAGTGATCCTGCTTGACTCTATCACCCGTTTAGCCCGTGCTTATAACACTGTTGCCCCTGCATCAGGTAAAATATTATCAGGTGGTGTTGATGCCAACGCGCTGCACAAACCTAAACGCTTTTTTGGTGCTGCCCGTAACATTGAGGATGGCGGTTCATTAACCATCATTGCAACTGCGCTTACCGAAACCGGCTCAAAAATGGATGAGGTTATTTTTGAAGAATTTAAAGGTACAGGTAACATGGAACTGCAACTGGATCGTAAATTATCCAACAAACGTATCTTCCCGGCTATCGATATCACCGCTTCAAGTACCCGCCGCGACGACTTACTCCTTGACCGTGATACACTTCAGCGTATCTGGATCCTTCGTAACCACCTTGCTGATATGAATTCGCAGGAATCAATGGAGTTTTTACAAGGACAGATCAGGGGTACAAAAACTAACGAAGAATTTCTGATTTCGATGAATTCGTAATATTTTAGCGATAATGAAGTTATAAGTAAGTAGAATATTATTTGTAACTTCATTATTACTTAATAAATTCCTGATAACTTCATGGCGAAATGAAGAGACGCGTTAAAAAACACCTTCCCAATGCTATTACCTGTGCCAACCTGTTTAGTGGTTGCATAGGGATCGTTTTCGCCTTCCAGGGTAACCTGGTTGTGGCTGCCTATGCCATTTTTCTGAGCTCTATATTTGACTTTTTCGACGGTCTTGCATCAAGGGTTTTAAATTCTTACTCATTTATAGGCAAAGATCTCGACTCATTGGCCGATATGGTAAGCTTTGGCGTATTGCCTTCGGTTATCATGTACGAGTTGTTTTTACAGGCACCGCAAATAAATAGTGTTAGCTGGCTGTTAAACTTTGTGGCATTCCTGCTGCCTGTATTTTCGGCATTGAGGCTGGCTAAATTTAATAACGACACCAGGCAATCGGATAGTTTTATAGGCTTGCCAACACCTGCAAATGCCATATTGATAGCGTCACTACCTTTAATAATACAGCAGTACGATGCTTTGGCCCATTACATCCTAAACCCGTACTTCCTTACTGTTTTGGTATTGATCATGTGTTCGCTGCTGGTATCCGAAATACCGCTCATGTCGCTTAAATTTAAGAACCGCGATTTTAACAAAAACATTTTCCGTTATTTACTGCTCTTGTTTTCGGCAATACTCATACTATTTTTTAAATTTGTGGCCGTTCCGGTGGTTATATTTATTTATATCACCTTATCTCTAATTCAAACAAAAATCACAAATGACAAAGTTCCAGGCTGAAATCGACGTAATGCCAAAAAAAGAAATACTTGATCCACAAGGAAAAGCAGTAACCGGTAGCATGAAAAACCTTGGCTTGGCCGAAATCCATAACGTGCGCATTGGCAAACACATTACGCTTGAAATAGAAGCCGAAAATGCTGAAGCCGCCAGCGCCAAAGTTGATCTGGCCTGCAAAAACCTGCTGGCTAACCTGATTATGGAAAGTTATACTTTTAAAATATCAGAAGTAGCTTAAGGCTTAAAGCCGAAAGCAGAAAGCTTAAGGCAGTTTTAAGAATGAAACTATTTTGAAAATAAAACAAGAAAGACAATCTGCTCAGATTGTCTTTCTTGTTTTATTTTGTATTCAGACTATAAAGCTTTAGGCTTTCTGCCTTCAGCTTTTAGCTTAAAGATTCGCTTCCTTCTCAGCCTTAATTTCCTTTAAGGTGATCAGGTTTGCTGATACCATGCTGTTTACCTGGTTAAATTTTTCAAATATTTCTGCTGGATTTTGACCGCCTGCTTTGCAGGCCAGCTCAACTTCCTGTATGGTAGCCTGGCTTACAGGCATGCCGAAAAAGCCAAGGTTAGGCTTTAATTTATGAGCCGCCTGAGCGGCCAGTGCCCAGTCCTGGTTATTTAGTGCGTTACTGATGGTATTAAGTAATTCGGGCGATTGCTCAAGGAACATCCCTATTGAGTCAACAATAAAATCATCGCTACCGTCAGCAATCTCGTATAAAAAAGAAAGATCAAGATCCTGATCTGGTGAAATATCTGCCATTATAAAAGCTTTGTGTTTATTCAAAAATATGCTTTTTTACGATTAAGTTATCCTTTAGTTCGTCCTTTAGCTGCAAAATATTTTTTTTAAACACAGGATGAATAAAATCAGGCGCTATCTCGGCCAGGGGGATCAGCGTAAAGCTGCGTTTGTACAATTCGGGATGAGGAATCACAAGGTTAAACTCATGGATCACCGTATTGCCATAAAACAAAATATCAATATCAATTATGCGCGATCCCCATTTAACCTCCCGCTTACGGCCCATTTGCAGCTCGATATTCAATATTTTTTCCAGAACATCCTGTGCCGGAAGATCAGTTTGCAGCATCAGCACCTGGTTTAAATAGTCGGGTTCATCGGTTTTTCCCCACGACTGGGTTTCATAAACCGATGACATGAGCTTAACAGGGGCAATTTGGGCCGAAATGGATTCAATTGCCTGTTGCAGAAACAATTCGCGGGTACCGAGGTTACTCCCAAGTAATAAAAAAACATCAATCATGTTGTAACAAATATAATGGAAACCGCTCTTAGCATTATACGGCACCTTATTACTAAGTTTGCATAGTTAAAAAGATTTATAACATTAATGAAACAATTCTTCAAATTCGTTCTGGCCACTATTGTAGGGGTAGTTATTTCGGGTATAATTATAGGTGTTATAGGAGCGGGTTTGATTATCGGCCTTATCGCATCAGCTGGCAGCGACAAAACAGTAGATGTTAACCCAAACTCTATTTTATACATGTCGCTTAAAAATCAGATAACTGAGCGCAGTCCCAACAATCCCCTTGCCGGTCTCGACTTTTTAGGGTTAAATGAAGATAAATCAATCGGGCTAAACGATATCCTGGCCGATATCAAAAAAGCCAAAACCGACGATAATATTAAAGGTATTTACCTGGATGAAAGTTATATGACCGCCGGCCAGGCCACTACCGAAGAAATTCGCAACGCGCTTATCGACTTCAAAAAATCAGGCAAATTTATTATAGCTTACGCTGAAGTATATACCCAGGGCTTTTATTACCTGGCTTCGGTTGCCGATAAAGTTTATATTAACCCAAAAGGCATTTTTGAGTTTCATGGCTTCAGCTCGCAAACCACTTTCCTGAAAGGTGCGCTGGATAAATTGGGCATTGAAGCGCAGATCATTAAGGTTGGAACCTTTAAAAGTGCGGTTGAGCCTCTTTTCCTCACTAAAATGAGCGATGCCAATAAACTCCAGGTAACCTCATACCTTGGTTCATTATATGATCATTTTTTAACCGGCATCAGCAAAAGCCGTGGTGTTAATAAGGATTCATTATTTAGTTATGCCGATAACATGCGCATCCAGTTTCCTGAAGATGCCTATAAATTGAAGCTGGTTGACGGTTTAAAATATAAAGACGAGATCCTGGACGATTTGAAAAAACGTACCGGTACCGATTTAAAAGACGACCTGAAAAGCGTTGACCTCAGGGATTACGCCAAAAATAAAAGTGATGATTCGGATGATAAGGCTGATGATTCATCATCAAAAAACCGCATTGCCATTGTTTATGCATCGGGCGATATTAACGGCGGTGATGGCGATGACAATAGCATCGGCTCAGAAACCATTTCAAAAGCCTTACGTAAAGCCCGTTTAGATGATAAAGTTAAGGCTGTTGTACTGCGTGTAAATTCGCCGGGGGGCAGTTCACTGGCATCGGATGTGATCTGGCGCGAGGTAAAACTCATTCACGAAAAGAAACCGATAATTGTTTCCATGGGCGATTATGCAGCATCAGGCGGTTATTATATCTCTTGCGCAGCCGATTCTATCATCGCGCAGCCTAATACCATTACAGGCTCTATAGGTATTTTTGCTGTACTACCTAACATGCAAAAGTTGTTTAATGATAAACTGGGCGTAACCTTTGATGGCGTAAAAACCGGTAAATATGCTGATCTGGGTGATATTAGTCGCCCCTTAAGCCCGGAAGAACGCCTGATATTACAAAACAGTGTAAACCATGGCTATGATGAATTTACCAAAGCCGTAGCCGAAGGCCGCGGTAAAACGCAGGCTTATATTAACAGCATTGGCCAGGGCCGCGTATGGACAGGCGAGCAAGCCCTGAAAATTGGCCTGGTTGACCGTTTGGGAAATATAAACGACGCCATAGCTTCTGCCGCTAAAAAAGCTAAGATCAAAACTTATAGCATTGTAAACTATCCCGAGCAAAAAAGCTTTTTCAATAAAGTGGGCAGCGGTTTAAGCGCCGAAGTACAAACCCGTATGGTAAAAAATGAGCTTGGCGAAAACTACCGCGTGTACCAGCAGATTAAGGGTATTACCCAAATGATGCGCACCCCGCAAGCCCGCCTGCCTTACGACCTCGTGATCAAATAAAATTTCATTAATACATATATTTTGATTGTGAAAAGCTGCCTGGTTGGGTGGCTTTTTTTATTTGAATAAGAGATCGTCATTGCGAGGAACGAAGCAATCCCCGATTGGCAGATCCGCCCTGTATAGTTCGCGATTGCTTCGTTCCTCGCAATGACGGTTACTGTAAACATCCTTAAAATATATTGTCCCTACCCCCTCTTCAAATAAGCCTACACTGGCACAAGTATTGTGCGGCTGTCTGCGTAGGGATTACTTGTGCCTCACACTTCATACGAGTAATGATAAATTATCAAAATTCATATTCTTCATACCAGTATATACAATCGATACAATTTACAGCTACCGCTTCGTTGGCTAAGTATACGAACGGTTCAGGTATCCATGAAAATAAGTACCTATTTTGCTCATCTTCTGACATATAAAACCAGGTATCTATCGGTGTACAATCATTTAAATCTATCAAACCTTTCGACATCGCCTCTGATGCTCCATCTACTACAGTCATATCAATTTCTGAAATCAAAATCCTTCCATTAAAATCTATATCCTGTATTATTGTGCTATTGAGAAAGTCCTTCTTATAATTCAATTGCGAGTTAAATAGTTTATAATACAATGAATGATCATGAGAAAAAATCGGATTGATATTCCATTTTACAGAAACAAACGTTTCAAAATATTCATTGCCCGGCTGTAGCTCATAAGAAAAAAGCGCCTCCTCGTTGTATTGGTTAATTGTCCTCAATGCATGAGCTACACTTTCAACTGTATTCTTAAGTCGTAAATCACAATATTGCTGAGTCGCCAGAAGATTTTTCCTAAAAAGTTCAGTATCTATTATCTCCATTAACAATCACCCCCTCTTCAAATAAGCATTCGGAACATTTTTCGGTACATAATCAATTCCGTAAGCATGTTTTATAAGCAGGCTTACCACTTCCATAATGGTTTGCTCTTTACGATGAAATTGCGGTAATGAACCCATCATGGCATAACTTATCGGGTTTATCGCAGGAATAAACGTTTCCCATTCATATCCTTTTCCCCAGATCAATCCATTAACGGTAATATACAGATCAGCGCCGTTTTGCAACAGGAAGTGAAGCATATCAACCGAACTATTCCCGTTTTGGTTCACCGTATGAAAAATAGGCGTATGCCCACCGAAACCATCTTCATCAAAAGCAGCTTTGGCATTTACATCAGCACCATGCTGCAAAAGCAATTCGGCACAGGCAAGGCTGTTATATTCGGCACAAAAATGCATCAGGGTACCGCCAGTTAAGGGAGTATAGGTGTTATTATATAAGGAATAAGTTTTGTTAACAACGGAGGGATCGGCATTTATGGCTTCTTTTAACTTCCCTGCATCATGGGCTAAAACTGCCAGCAGTGCTTTATCTTCGTACTCAAGTCCGGCATCAATAAATGCCTTCACACAATCTTTAAACCGGGGACCACGGGCGTACATTTCAACCATCATGGTAAAAACCGGCATCCCGTCATGAACTTCGTTCGGGCTGCCGCCTTTATTAAAGTACGCTTTTATCTCATCAACAGAATGAGTTTCGGCAGCATAAAGGATGTCGTTGTAATCAGGCATGATCTTTTTATTAAAGTTAAAGAATTCAATGATTACTTATCCCATAATTTAAATATCTCGCAAAGGCGCAATAAGGAATAAGAATGCTTAGCGGCTTATCGCCTGCTTGAAAATTCCTTCCTATAAAAACAAACCCACCGTATAAGCTGTCATTACAATGGCTTTTTGTATTTTTACCGCCTCATTGTAATTATGGAAAATAAACCCATAGCCCGTACGCTTCGTTTACTCTCGCAACTCATGGAACTCCATGAGGCTAATCCGTTCAAGATCAAATCGGTAGCCAATGCAGCTTTTAAGCTTGATAAGCTCCCTTTCCCTATCGCCGGTAAAAAACTGGATGAACTGGAAAAGATTGATGGCATAGGCAAAAGTATAGCCGGCAAAGTAGCCGAACTGCTTAAAACAGGCACCATGGCCGAACTGCAGGAAATGCTGGATAAAACCCCTGCCGGCGTGGTTGAAATGATGGGCATTAAAGGCATAGGCCCTAAAAAGGTGGCTATCATCTGGAAAGAGCTGGGGATTGAAAATACCGGTGAACTTTTTTATGCCTGCAATGAAAACCGCCTGATAGAAGCCAAAGGTTTTGGCCTTAAAACGCAGGAAGAGATTCGCAAGGCTATCGAGTTCAGGATGGCGAGCAATGGTAAATTCCTTTTTGCACAGGTTGAAAAGGAGGCCAACGAACTGATGGACGAGGTAAAAGCCATTTTCCCTGATGCACTGAAGCATTTTGCCGGCGAGTTCAGGCGTTTAAATGAGATCATTACCGAAATTGTGATCGTTATTGGCAGTCTTAACCAGGATGTTGCTTATAACGCACTGGCAAATTCCAAAATACTTTGCAACGTAAGCAAAAACAAAAACCATATCCAGGGCGAGCTACAAAATGGCTTACTGGTTGATATTGTTTGTGTTGACAAAGCTGATTATTACAGAGAACTATTTATTAATACCGGTACCGACGACCATGTACAGGCCGTTTTCGACAGGATCAATACCCCTGTCGAGCAGCCTGAAAGTGAAGAGATGATCTACACCAAAGCCGGTTTAGCCTGGATGCAACCCGAATTGCGCGAGGGTACCCTCTTTATTGAAAAAGCCGAAAAGAACGAGCTGCCAACCCTGATCAACTGGCACGACCTGAAAGGTACGTTGCATAACCACAGTACCTGGAGCGATGGTGTCAACAGCATTGAAGAAATGGCCCTGTACTGCCGTGATACCCTTAAACTGGAATACCTGGGCATGTGCGACCATAGCAAGAGCGCATTTTACGCCAAAGGCCTGAGCATTGAGCGGGTATTGCAGCAACATGAAGAAATAGATGCGCTGAATAAAAAGCTCGACGGTTTCCACATCTTTAAAGGTATCGAATCGGATATTTTGTATGATGGTTCGCTTGACTACCCGGAAGAAATTCTTAAAAAGTTTGATTTCATTGTGGCTTCCGTGCATTCGATACTTAAAATGGATGAAGAAAAAGCTACTTCAAGGCTCATTACCGCTATCGAAAATCCATATACTACTATATTAGGGCACCCTACCGGCAGGCTATTGTTAAGCCGCGGCGGATATCCTATTAATTATAAAAAGGTAATAGATGCCTGCGCGGCCAACAAGGTGGTTATCGAGATCAATGCTAACCCATTACGGCTCGACCTTGACTGGCGCTGGCACCAATACGCTTTGGATAAAGGCGTTATGCTTTCCATAAACCCCGATGCCCACCGCATTGAAGGCTTTACAGATATGCATTACGGCATCCTTGTTGCCCGCAAAGGTGGCTTATATAAAGAAATGTGCATGAATGCCATGTCGCTGCCCGAAATTACAAAGGCGTTTGCGAAGAAAAGAGGTTAGTGAATAGAGATTAGGGGTTGGAGATTAGAGATTAGACAATATGACTTTGCGCCCGACACTAATGAACCAATGAACTATTGAACCAATGAACTTAAAAGATAAAGTACAATCCATACAGGCAGCGGCCCACAAACCGGCAATACTGGTTATTGGCGACCTGATGGTTGACCATTATATATGGGGAAGTGCCACCCGCCTTTCGCCCGAGGCACCTGTGCCTATTGTGAATGTAAAAAACGAAACCACTACTTTGGGTGGTGCCGGTAATGTGGTTCAAAACCTGGTATCCTTAGGGGCAAAAGTTATTGTTGCAGGGGTAATTGGCAACGACCAGGCGGCAGGTGAACTAATTAAGATCCTGGCCGATGAAGGCGTTGAAACAGATACCATTATTAGAGACAGCAACCGCCCCACTACTGTTAAAACCCGTGTTGTTGTGGGCAGTCATCAACTTGTACGGGTTGACCGTGAAGTTACCGACGAAGTATCAGAAGCCATTGCCAATGAGCTCATCAGCAAGTTAAGCAACTATATCGACAGTGCGGATATGGTGCTTTTGTCTGACTATAACAAAGGCTTGTTTTCGCCGTTTCTAACACAAGGCATTATCAGGGCGGCAAATGCTAAAGGCAAAAAAGTAATTATCGACCCCAAGGGACTTAATTACGCAAAATACAAGGGTGCTTTTATCATCAAACCTAACCGTAAAGAATTATCCGAAGCTGCTAAAACCGAGAAGATCAACTCGATAGAAAGCCTGCAGCAGGCTGGTAAGGTTATTTTTGAGCAAACCGGTACACAATATATAGTAGTCACCTTATCTGAAGAAGGTATGGTAATACTGAGCGAACAGGAGCATAAAAGTTTACCTGTAAAAGCAACAGAAGTGTTTGATGTAACCGGTGCCGGCGATACCGTACTGGCTACGATGGCTTATTTTATGGCCGGCGGCTTAAGCATTGAGGATTCATGCGAGCTGGCCAACCATGCCGCCGCCATAGTGATCCGCAGGGTGGGCAGTGCAACAACTACTTTAGATGAGATAGTTGAAGATATATTGAGAGACGAAAAATAGACTGTACAGGTTAAAGGCAAAAGGTTAAAGGCGAAAGGCTTGAAGAATGCATATTTCATCGCCCAAACTAATGAACCAGTGAACAAATGAACTAATGAACCAAAAAATATTAAACGAACTTAAAGATCACCAGGATACCCTGCAAAAGGTAATTGATACGCTTGGCGGCGATATCGAGGTAGCCTGTGAAATGATCACATCCACAATAAAAAATGGTAACAAAGTATTGCTGGCAGGTAATGGCGGCAGTGCTGCTGATGCCCAGCATATTGCAGCCGAGCTTACCGGCCGTTATGTGAAAGACCGTAAGCCATTGCCGGGCATTGCCCTAACGGTTGATACTTCGGCGCTTACATCTATCGCTAATGATTATGGTTACGAGCATGTATTTTCTCGCCAGCTGGAGGCATTTGCCAGGCCGGGCGATCTGTTTATTGGTATTTCAACAAGCGGCAACAGTCCGGGGATATTAGCGGCTTTTGAGTCGGCTAAAAAGCTGAAGGTTAAAACCTTAGGGCTTTCGGGTAGGGATGGCGGCAAAATGAATGGCCTTTGCGAGTTGAACATCATTGTACCATCAAACATCACCGCACGCATCCAGGAAATGCATATCCTTATCGGGCATATCCTGTGTACTGCCGTTGATGATCTTTTTGATTAATAATTAATTACTGTAGAGACGCATCACATGCGTCTTTTCTAATGATATAGAGACACATTACATGTGTCTCTACAGATAAAAATAAATGAGGACAGGCTTCGAAAAAACCCTTCTTGATAAAATAAGAGATCTGCCATCACTGCAAACAGAAATTAAAAACTGGCAGGCTGAGGGTAAAAAGGTAGTGTTTACAAACGGCGTTTTCGACCTGCTGCACATAGGGCACCTCACCTACCTGGCCAAAGCGGCCGAAATAGGCGACAAGCTGGTGATTGGTCTTAATGCAGATAACTCAGTAAGACGTATCAAAGGCCCAACCCGGCCGGTGAACGATCAAAACAGCCGTGCAGCATTATTAGCTGCATTGTTTTTTGTAGATGCCATTGTTGTTTTTGAGGAAGATACCCCGCTCAACCTGATCAGTTCCCTCCTTCCGGATATCCTGGTAAAGGGTGCCGATTACTCAGTTGAAAACATTGTAGGCGCTAAAGAAGTGATAGCAAACGGGGGCGAGGTTAAAACCATTAATTTTGTTGAAGGGTACTCATCCACCTCAATAATTGAAAAAATCAGGAACCAGATTTCCTGAGCAGTTGTAACAGCATGAAGATATTGGTGATCCGCTTTAGCTCGATGGGTGATATAATTTATACCACACCTGTTGTACGCTGCCTCAAAAAGCAGGTCCCCAATGCCGAAGTTCACTTTTTAACCAAACCGGCCTTCAAATACATTTACGATAATAACCCTTACGTTGATAAGCTGCTGTTACTAAAACCTTCATTAACAGATACTATCAATGACATTAAGGCCGAAAAGTACGACCAGATCATTGATCTGCATAATAACCTGCGCACAAGTATTATCAAACTGCGTACAGGTATCAAGGCATCAACCTATAAAAAACAGCCAATCCTGAAATGGCTGAGCTTAAAGCTGAAGCGCAACCTGGTAGGTAAAGAACACCTGGTTGACAGGTATTTAAAAGCAGTTAAGTTTTTAGGCGTTGTTAATGACGATAAACCTATTGACTACTATATCAAGGCCCAACATGATATAACCAAACTGCTTCCAACAAGTCATCAAAATGGTTATGTTGCTTTTGTAATAGGTGCTACTCATTTTACCAAACGGATGCCTAATTACAAGATCATCAGCATTTGCAAACAGCTTAATTTACCCGTTTTGTTATTAGGGGGCAATGATGTAAAGGCTAATGGTGATGAAATTGTGATGGCAATTGGGGCTTCAGTTTACAATGCCTGTGGTATAACTTCGCTTGATGAATCCGTTTTCCTGGTATCAAAAGCAAAAAATGTAATAGGTTTTGATACCGGCCTCACCCATATTGCCGAAGCCTTTAATGTGCCGATAGCCTCGGTTTGGGGAGGTACCACACCCGATTTGCTGGGGGTTTCACCTTACAAGGTAAAAGAAGTACTTGTTGCAGGTATTGAGCTTTCTTGCCGCCCATGTTCCAAATTTGGCCTCGAAAAATGCCCGCTCGGGCACTTTAAGTGTATGAACGATATGCCGGAGGCCGATATCGTAAATTTCTCCAATCGCTAATCGCGATCATAAAACATTGCATAAGTTATACTTACGAACCAACAACTGTTAATATTTTACAAAAAATTATCAGATATCTTTTAATGTTAGTGTATTTGTATACTTTTGTGTATTAACTTAAATTCCTTACACGATGAAAAAAACCTTACTCAGCCTGTGCCTTTTAATGGCATCCTTTGCAGCATTTGCACAATTACCAACCATTGGTTTTAAAGGAGGCGTAAACTTCGCAACATTACATGCTACAGTTGATGGCGTTAGCGGTTCCGGCAATTCCGGCAGCCTAACTACATTCAATGTAGGTGCTTTTGTTGATTTTAAATTTGGCAACGTATCATTGCAACCGGCCTTAAACTTTACCGGTAAAGGTGGTTCATCAAGCGTTTCTATTGATGATGAAACCAGTTCATCCGGCAAAGTAAAACTTTACTATTTGCAGGTACCTGTAAATGTTGTTTACCACGTACCCGCGGTAGTCGGCGATTTTTACTTTGGCGCAGGCCCGTACCTTGGTATGGCTGTTTCCGGCAAGTCGAAAGATGACAACGGAAATTCTGAAGATATTAAATTTGGCAGCGGCCAGGACGAAATCAAAAGAACCGATGCGGGCTTAAACGCTATTGTTGGTTTCAAATTCAAAACCGGCTTCCTTATCAATGCCAATTACGATTGGGGCCTAACCAATATCACCAATGTTGATGGTATTAAACTTACAAACCGCGTTTTCGGTATTTCAGTTGGTTACGCATTTTAATCCAACCTACTAAAAAACTAAAAATAGAGGAGCCTTTAACTCCTCTATTTTTGTTCTACAACGTTCTGTTCCTAAGACATTTGCCTTATACAAGTTGTCGAGATTGATATATTTGTTATGACATAACCAAGACCATAACAATTATGAAAAAATTTTTACTCTCCCTGCTTTTAGCAGGTACTTCATTATCGGCTATTGCACAATTACCAACCTTTGGTATAAAAGGGGGTGTCAATTTTTCAACCCTCAGTGCATCCGGCACACCCAATAATGTGGTAGCCGGTACAAATTTAACTTCATCATCGGGCTCGGTAACTTCATTTAACCTGGGAGTATTTGCCGATGTTAAATTTGGCGATATTTCATTGCAGCCCGCTGTAAATTTTACAGGCAAGGGAGGTACATTTGACGGGGCTACAGGCGTTTTACCCGATGGATCAACAAGCCAGGTGCATAGCAAGTATAATTTATATTATGTACAGGTACCTGTAAACCTGGTTTACCATATTCCTGTTATCATAGGTGAAATTTATTTAGGTGCCGGCCCCTACGGCGGCATTGGTATCCATGGAAAAACAAAACTTACGGCAGTAAACACCAAAACCGGTTCTTTTGGTACTTCACAGGATACAAAATTTGGCAACGATGCCGGCGACATTAAACGAACAGATTTTGGCGCCAACGCTATTGCCGGTATTAAGCTTAAAGACGGCTTATTGTTAAACATTAATTATGATTACGGTATATCAAACATTTTGCCCGATGCCGATGGCAACAAATTTAAAACCCGCGTGCTGGGAGCATCCGTAGGCTTTGCGTTTTAATTTGATGTTAAAATATTATGGTGAAGGAGCTATTGCAGCTCCTTTTTTATTTAGTATTATTGGAAACTTATTTAAAATGTTTCACGTTATATTAACAAAGCCGTAATATTATAAACCGATCGCTAACCCGCTTAAAATCATGAAAAAGTTACTATTAATACGCCACGCAAAAGCTACCCATGAAAGCGGTTATGTTGATTTTGACAGGCCTTTAAAACAATCCGGCATGCAGGATTCGGTTTTGATGGCTACCCTTTTGAAAGGACAATTACAAATCCCTCAAATTATAATAACCAGTCCGGCGCTCCGTACAAAAACCACTGCCGAGATCTTTGCCAACCACTTTAAATTACCCGCCCCGGCTGAAGATAAAAGAATTTATGAAGCCAGCGAAAACACATGGGTTAAAGTAATTAATGATTTGCCCGATGAGTATGATTATATAGCCCTGGTTGGCCATAACCCGGGGATAAGCCAGATACTATATTACCTCACCAGCCAGTTAAAGGAGATGCCTACCTGTGCCGTGGCCATCATTACTTTTGAAAACGATACATGGCAATCTATCAGCGAAGAGGATGGGAAACTGGTGCATTTTGATTCACCGAAGGGATAGCTTTGAGTCTGGAAAGTCGGTAAGTCCGAAAGTCAGTATTACGTAGTATCTAAAAGCCTTTAATCTTTCGGACTTCCCGGACTTGGGACTTCCTGACTTCATACAACCTTCAATTCACCTTATAAGTTTTCCCCGGCAGCGAGCTGATATATCCCTGCATCTCCATATTGAGCAGGTTCATAGCCAGTTGGCTCATGGGCATATTGGCCCTCAATGTTAAATCATCTATGGCAAGCGGTGTTTTATTTTGCTGCAGGATCTCCATAATCAACCGTTCATCTGCCGACAGATCAAACGGCAGCATAAATTGTTCAACAGGCTTATTGACATCATTCTTTTCCCAGCCCAGGCTAAAAGCCAGATCGGCAGTACAGGTTAACAAACTTGCTTTATTATTGCGGATGAGGAAGTTACATCCTTCAGAAAATTCATCGCCCAGTCTGCCCGGAAAAGCAAACACATCCCGGTTATAAGAATTGGCTATTTCGGCAGTAATAAGCGCGCCTCCTTTGATACTGGCTTCAATTACCACCGTTGCATCAGCAATACCGGCAACTATGCGGTTTCGCTGAGGAAAGTTTTCCCTGTCGGGATTGGTGCCCGAGGGATATTCAGATAATAATCCTCCATTTTCAAGCATTTTATCGGCAGTGGCCCGGTTTTGAGCAGGATAAAGCCTGTCGAGCCCGTGACCAAGCACACCTACGGTAGGCATGTGCAACTTTACACAATCTTTATGTGCCGCTACATCAATACCATGTGCCAGTCCGCTTACTATTAATACATTGTATTGCTGTAACTCCTCCACCAGCTGGCGGCATAACTGTTTACCATAGTCGGTAGCATTACGGGTGCCTACTATACTGATTATATGAGGCGGATTAAGATCCATTTTCCCCTTTGCATAAAGCAGCACCGGCGAATCATGACAGTTTTTTAAGCGTTTGGGATAGCGGGCATCAGTATAAAAAATAACATCGATACCATTTTCTTCTACAAACTTCAGTTCCTTTTCGGCCTGCTTCAAGGCATCATCAAAATCCCATTTTACAGCGCGCTTCTCTCCTATGCCCGGGATCCTGGTCATTTTTTCGGGCGGGGCTTTAAACACTTCCTCCTCACTACCGAGGTACGCGATCAGGGATTTAGCCGCCACGGGGCCGAGGTTTTTAACAAAAGATAAAGCTACTTTATGAAGTAATGACATTGGGTTTAGATGTGCAGATGATAGATTACAGCCCCGCAAATTATAAATATTCGGGCGATTTTCAAGCAGGATCGAACGTTATTTGTAATACAATATATACGGGCTGCATATCACACTTAGCCTTAAAATACATGCTTTCCCTACGTAATTTGCATATCTGCACATCTGTAATCTGCACATCTACTAAAAAACTACAAAAATAGTTTGCAAACTATAAAAATAGTTTTACCTTTATCTAACTATAAAAATAGTTTGCTATGCATATTAAAGAACTAACCAAAGCCGAGGAGCAGGTAATGCAGATCCTTTGGCAGTTGAAGGAAGCCATTGTTAAAGACATTATTGAAGAAATGCCCGAGCCCAAACCAGCTTACAATACCGTATCAACCGTGGTAAGGGTACTGGAAGGCAAGGGTTTTATTGATCATAAAGCCTATGGCAATTCGCATGTTTACTTCCCGATTATCAGCGATGCTGAGTATAAAAAATTCACTTTTGATAAGATGATGAAAAACTATTTCAGCGATTCATATCAAAGCCTGGTATCTTTTATTGTTGACGAAAAGAAGATCAGCGTAAAAGAACTGGACGAATTAACATCATTAATTGACAAACTTAAAAGCAAACAATAATGAACTGGCTGCATTATCTCCTCGAGGCAAACCTGTACCTCTGCATATTTTATTCCGGATACTGCCTGTTTTTAAATAAGGAAACACACTACACTTTAAACCGTGTATACCTGTTACTGAGCTGTATAATTTCATTTGTATTACCTGTAGTACAAGTTGGCTGGCTCAAACCAGCCGAAACGGCAACAACAGTTTTCATTATGCCGAATAACGGTTATCAAACAACTGCTCATAAGCTTGCTGCACAACCGGCTTTAACGCTGCAGGATCTTTTATTTTACGCCTATGTGCTTGGCGCCGTAGTACTTACAGCAGTACTTTTCATCAGGCTTTATCAACTGGTAAAACTGACAAAAGCTACCAAAACATTGGTGGATGACAAGTATAAACTGGTAAGCATTGAGGGTTCAAACACTGCCTTTTCCTTTTTTAATTACCTTTTCATCGGCACAAAAACGGAGGCAAATAATATCATCATCAGGCACGAACTGGTGCATATCCGCCAAAAACACTCTGCTGATATTGTTTTCCTGGAGCTGATCAAGATCATCAACTGGTTTAATCCGCTCATTTATTTACTGCAGATAAGCCTGAAAACCATACATGAATATATAGCCGATGAGCAAACGGCTGCGCAGGAAAGTGATGCCCTCAGCTATTCATCATTTTTGGTAAGCAATGCTTACGGGCTTAACGGCTCATCCCTCGCGCATTCATTTTTCAATTATAACTTATTAAAAAAGAGGATAATTATGTTAAACCAAAAACGTTCGGGGAAATTAGCCAGGCTAAAATACCTCGTGGCCGTACCCATAAGCGCCGGCCTGCTTTGCGCGTCAACCTTAGTATTCAGTAAAAGCTATGGATTTATTGACCTGATGCCCCAACAGCAAATTGCTGATAAAAAGCTGGCCAATGCGCGTACAGCCCCTGCGGACACTGTAAAAGTAGACCCAATCCGAATAAAAAAAGAAGCGCTTACAACCAAAGGGTATAAATATGAAGAAACCGGCTATCTTATTAATAATAAAACCGATTTCCGGGTGATCATTACCGAAAAGAATGGCGAGGAAGAAGAATATTATAAAAGCAAAGCAACACCGGAACAGCTTGCCACGCTGAAAAACAAATATGGCTATACATTCCCTAAAATGTTAATTTATCCAAAGCTTCCGCCGCCACCACCTGCCCCGCCTGTAAAAAGTAAAACCCCTAAAGTTGCTGATGTAAAGCTGCCTCCTCCTCCGCCACCTGCCAGCCCGGTAAAAACAAAAAAGGCGCCTAAAGTAGTGGAAGTGACACCAGCCGCGCCTGTAGAAGCCTCTTCACCTGCTGAACCCGGCTCACCACAACCGCCGCCACCGCCACCTGCCGATCCATTTCAGAACCTATATTCATATGTTGCTAAACACGTCCGCTATCCATCAAAGGCGCGCTTAAACCATATTTCGGGAAGAGTGACCCTAAACTTCAATATCAATAACGGTAAAATAAGCGATGTGGCTCTTACTGAAGGTGTTGATCAGGATATTGATAATGAAATATTAAGGGTATTGAATAATTTTGACGGCAACCTCAGTATAAAATCGGGCCATTACAATTTACCTGTATCTATGGCTTTAGTGAGTGATAACGAGAACTATTACACCCCGGTTCCTTCAAAGCAGTATGACCAGACAATGGCTTCTACAAAGGGTTCAACTACTCTTCGTGAAATTACCGTTGTAGGTTACGCAGCAAAAGAAACCAAGTAAATACAAAGCTCTTAGCAGGCTTCATTATTGCCGACCGGCCCAAAACCGTCCCGGCAATTTTCTGCGTAAAACCCTCTCTTCTTCTTTAAATCTCCTCTTTCACAAACAGTTAAATAATTTCTTTTAATAGCCAAAAGTTTGTACCTTGGTATATATCCTATAAAATTTCAATCAAACAAGGCAAACCCTATCAAAATACGCTTTGTTTAATAAGTACCAATTATACTTCCTGAACCTTACCGTTACGCTGATTTGTTCATTTTTAAACTTTATATTATGAAAAAGTTCGGTATCATTTTAGCAATTGTGGGCATTGTGATGCTTATTGCAGGTAATTTCTTTTATAAAACCACCATCAATGCTGTAGACAGTTCGGGCAGTTCAATTATTACAACCGGCTTAAATGGGGGATGGACATTTAAACTGCCTGTTTTTGCCGGAGGTGCCTTATTTTTTCTTGGCTTTGTTTTCTGGGCAGCATCACGTACTGATAACCAGCATCATGATCATTTGATATAGAAGTTAAATTGCATTTATAAATTTTCCTTATAATGATGTGATTGTAAGCTACTGATTATTAAGTGTATTTTTCGATCGGTTTATAAACATGGGCGTTGCCTGCGGCCCGGGCTTTTCGTTGCAAGTCCTCGCCTTTCTTGCCCACAAAACCCAGCCCGCGCTGTGGGCTTTACACTGCAATCCCTAACGCGGCCCCCGCACAACAAACAAAAAAGCGCCAGGTGTTTTCCTTAGCGCCTTGCGTCTTTGCGTGCATATCTATAAACAGAAAAGCGAAGTTAAAACGGGGTTAGCCCTTCACATATATCACCTGCTTAGTCTCAAAAAACTCCTCTTTAAAGTAATCTTTCAGGTGATATTGAACAACCTTTAAGCCCGATTCTTTGATCTCCTGCTCAAGATCGCCACCCTTTAAATACAGGATGCCGTTGGGTAATATATTGTTTGATTGTTTGTTGAATTTGCCCTTTACCCATGGATAAAAATCCTTTAGCTGGGTAACGGCGCGCGATATTACAAAGTCAAATTTATCTGCAATTTGCTCGGCACGGGCATGCGATGCCTTTACATTTTTAAGGCCTAAAGCCGCAGCAACTTCGGTAACAACTTTGATTTTTTTACCTATCGAATCAACCAAATGAAACTGTGTTTCGGGGAATAAAATGGCCAGCGGAATGCCCGGAAAACCGCCGCCGGTGCCTACGTCGAGCACATTTTCGCCGGGTAAAAAAGTCATAACTTTAGCAATTCCAAGCGAGTGGAGCACGTGGCGCTCATACAAAAGATCAATATCTTTGCGGGAAATTACGTTGATCTGGCTGTTCCAGTGTTCATATAAAGCCGGCAATTTTTCAAATTGCTCACGCTGTTCAGCACTTAAATCAGGAAAATATTGTAGAATTATTTCAGATGTCATCCCTGTTAAAACGGTTAATAATGTTGCCAAGGAGGTACCTTGCCCTAAATAATTGAGCCTTTACGGTACCTAACGGAAGGTCGAGCTGCTGGGCTATTTCCTCGTACGAAAGCTCATCAAAATAGCGCAAAGTAATGAGGTTTCTGTAGCGTGTAGGCAAGCTTTCTATCAACAATTTCAACTCCTGGGTTTGTTGTTTTTTGATAGAAGTTTCTTCAGGATTAAGGATATCGGCCTTAATTTGCAACGGTTTTTCATCACCTTCATCATCCATCATACCATGAATTGACATGGTACTTAGCTTTTTTTTGCGGATAAAATCAATACAATTATTGGTTGCTACCCTGAACAGCCAAGTGCTAAAAGCAAAATCGGGCTGATATTTCTCAAGCTTTTCAAATGCTTTGGCAAAGGTTTCAACCGTTAGGTCCATCGCATCTTCTTTGTTATTTACCATCTTCAGCACCATAAAGTAAATTGAATCTTTATAGCGGTGCATCAGATCGGCATAGGCTTTTTGATCTCCCTGCCTGGCTTTTACTACCAGGTGAAAATCATTCTTTGCGTTCTCGGTAAAGTTGGCGTTTATTTCCATTGAGTAGTTTTTAAAAAGGTACCGATCAATCCAAAAACATTTAAATACATATAATACAATATGTCAAAAAGGGGGAGATACCACAAAAGGTCTTTACCATTCAGTTTTTTAAATATACGATTATAAATGGCCACTTGTAATATCAATCGAAAAACGCACAAACCTAATGCCAGTAACGGCTCATATCTTAAAATAAGGAATAATATTAATAAAATATAGAATATAAAGCCACTTACAGCATCAAAACTAAGCATACGCCTATGCTGGTTCTTATACAGTTTGCCCACTCCCATATGGCGTTTTTTCTGTTTAAACCACGATTTAAAAGTGGTTTTAGCCTCGGTAAACATAAATGATTCAGGGTTCAATTCAATAACCGTGTTATCCGGAGTAGCGTGCTGATTAACAAACAGGTCATCATCGCCCGATATTACATGCATATGCGACGCAAAGCCTTTTGCACTAAAAAACAACGTTTTTGTATAGGCCAGGTTACGGCCAATACCCATATAAGGATCGCCGGTCAGCGCACTTGACAGGTAATTTGTGGCCGTTTTTATGGTTTCAAACCGGGTAAATGCATTAATAAAGCCCCCTGTTTTATAATAAGGCGAATAACCTAATACAATTTGTGCCCCGTTTGTGAAATTAGCCGCCATACGGCTGATCCAGTTTTCTGAAGCCGGTTTACAATCAGCATCGGTAAATAAAAGGTATTCGTTTTTTGAGGCTTTGATTCCCAGTGTAAGTGCAAATTTTTTCCCTGTTTTAAAGCGGTCATGCTCTGTAATGGTAACCACTTTAAGCTGCGGATATTGCTTTTGCATCTCCTCCAGCACCTCGTCGGATGTATCGTACGAGCAATCGTTAATAACCACAACCTCAAAATCGGGATAGTTTTGCTCCAGTATGGCGGGCAGGTTTTCCTGCAGGTTACGCGCCTCATTGCGGGCGCTGATAATAACAGAAACGGGGATCATGACCTGGGGCGGTGGCCCTTCGGTGGGTTTATAGCCCGCAAGGCGGGTATGCCTGCTTACCAGGTAGTACAGCTGAACTATAAAACAAAGCTGAAAAAGAATAAAAAGCGCGTCGTGTAAGTACGTTTCCAAACAAAAAAAATAATGAGGCAAATTTGTTAAAAATCAATGAAATTAAGGCTCAATATCAGCGTTAATTTGAAGTTTAATACACTCTTATTTAATTCCCCCTAAAATAAAAGTACTTTAATCAACATGGTTTTAATATTCAGCGCGTTTATAAATAGCTTTTATCCTGCTGCAGTTTCGGAAAGGACGGGCATGAGGCTTTTTTTTGCTAATTTTGCAACCCTAAAATGAAATTTAACTTAACAGCACAAGACCCGCTTTCAAAGGCCCGCGCCGGCGAGATCACTACCGACCACGGTACTATACAAACACCTATTTTTATGCCTGTAGGCACCGCCGGCACTGTAAAAGCAGTACATCAGCATGAGCTTAAACAGGATATCTCGGCCCAAATCATACTGGGCAACACCTATCACTTATATCTGCGCCCCGGGTTAAACACCCTTGAAAGCGCCGGAGGCCTGCATAAATTTAATGGCTGGGACGGTCCCATTCTAACCGATAGCGGCGGCTACCAGGTATATTCATTAACCGAAGTGCGCAAAATAAAGGAGGAGGGCGTTACTTTCCGCTCGCACATTGACGGATCAAAACACCTCTTTACTCCCGAAAATGTAATGGATATCCAGCGTATAATCGGCGCCGATATTATCATGGCCTTTGATGAGTGTACCCCCTACCCATGCGATTATAATTATGCAAAACGATCGATAGAAATGACCCACCGCTGGTTGAAACGCTGCTGCGATAGGTTTGACAGTACGGACCCAAAATACGGTTACAGCCAAACACTTTTCCCGATTGTGCAGGGTTCGGTATACAAAGATCTGCGTGTACGTTCGGCCGAGGTAATAGCTTCATATGAGCGCGAAGGCAATGCCATAGGAGGCCTTTCGGTAGGTGAACCAGCGGAGGAAATGTACGCCATGACAGAGATTGTATGCAACATACTACCGGAGCAAAAACCGCGCTATTTAATGGGCGTAGGCACCCCGGTAAATATCCTGGAAAATATAGCCCTGGGCATTGATATGTTTGATTGCGTTATGCCAACCCGCAATGCACGTAACGGCATGCTTTTCACTAAAAACGGCATCATCAATATCAAAAACGAAAAGTGGAAAAACGACTTTTCGGCTATTGAAGATGACAGCGATTTGTTTGCCGACAGGGATTACAGCAAGGCATATTTACGCCATTTGATCCACTCGGGCGAGATGCTTGGCGCCCAGATTGCCACCCTCCATAATCTCCATTTTTACCTTTGGCTGGTTAAGGAAGCACGAAAAAAAATCATTGCCGGCGAGTTTTACGACTGGAAAAACACGATGGTGAAACGCCTTGGTCAGCGCTTGTAATCCATCAATAAATTAAAGAATTCACCAAGAAAAACATGAAAACTAACAATCAAAAAACCGACAGATGAAAGCTTTTTTTCATAGATATTTAAAGATCATCGACAGGTTTATTATTGGAAAATACCTGGGCACATTCATCTTCACTATGGGTATTTTCATGGTGATATCTGTAGTGTTCGACGTATCAGAAAAACTGGATAACTTTCTGAATAAGCACGCCAGTTTGCATGATATTGTATTCAGATATTACGCGGGATTTATTCCATTTTATCTTAATATGCTATCGCCACTGATCAACTTTTTGGCGGTAATTTTCTTCACGGCCAAGATGGCAAACCAAACAGAAATTGTTCCGATCTTAAGCGGCCGGGCAAGTTTCAACAGGTTTTTGAGGCCTTATGTAATTTCATCAACCATCATATTTATAGTATCTTTTTTTGCAAATGTATACCTCATCCCTTATACAAACAGGCTTAAAATCGACTTTGAAAATGCCAACGGAATGATGGATAATGACCCGACTAAAGTAGAAGTACATATGCAAATTGATAAGCATACATTTGTTTATCTCGCCAATTACGACCCTACAACGCACCTCGGCTATAACTTTATAATGGAAAAATTTAATGGGGATACATTGCGTGAAAAATTAATTGCCGAACAGATTCAGTATGATTCCCTGAAAAGAATCTGGTCGTTAAAGACCTACAGTGTTAAATATATAAACGGGATGAAAGAACAATTCATCAAAAGTTACACCCCAAAAGACACTGTTTTAGACATGCACCCGAGCGATTTTATTGTATATGATAACGTATATCAAGCCATGTCATTAAGCGATTTGAACAAGAATATTGACAAAGAAAAGCTGCGCCGACCTGAGTATTTAAAGGCGATTTACTTTGAAAAATATCATCGTTTTGTATACCCATTATCTGCATTTGTACTTACGCTTATCGGCGTTTCCATATCATCAAGAAAGGTGCGCGGAGGGGTTGGTTTGCCATTGGGAATAGGCATTTTATTATGCTTCGCTTATATTATATTAGAACGGTTTGCCCTTGTATTTTCGGTAAAAGGAGGGATGACACCATTGGTAGCCGTGTTCATTCCTAATATCGTTTTCGGCATTTTAGGCTATTATCTACTATTGAAAGCCCCTAAATAATGGCACAAAACACCCCTTCAGGCCTAAATAAGAACCTTATTATCCTTCATTTTACGGTTTTTGTGTGGGGATTTACCGGAATTTTGGGCGCCCTGATCACTATTTCGGCCGTACAATTGGTGTGGTACAGGGTACTTATTGCCTTTGTTTCGCTGTTTTTGTATTTCAAATTCAACAAAACCGATTTCAAAGTCGACAGAAAAACACTGATCAAACTGGTGTTTACCGGGGCAATTGTAGGCGGTCACTGGATCCTTTTCTTCGCCGCCATCAAGCTTTCAACCGTTGCAGTTACGCTGGTTTGCCTCTCATCCATCACACTTTTCACGGCAATTTTTGAGCCGCTGATCAATAAAAAAAAGATTTCAAAACTTGAAATATTGGCCGGTCTTTTAATTATCTCAGGCATCGTTTTAATTTTCAAATTTGAAAGCAGATACACTAAGGGTATAATAACAGGACTTGCAAGCGCCGTTTGCGCAAGTCTTTTTTCCATTATCAACTCACGCCAGGTACAAAAAACAGAGGCGCCTGTCATTGCATTTTATGAACTGTCAGGCGCCTTTGTATGGATCTCGATATACCTTTTTGTAACCTCCGGATATACCCGCGCCATGTTGCTAAAGCCTGCGGATATTGGCTACCTGGTGCTGCTTGGCACGGTGTGTACATCGCTGGCTTACGTTGCCGGCGTATCCGTAATGCGTGAGCTTTCGGCCTTCAGGGTTGCCCTCATCACTAACCTTGAGCCGGTATACGGCATCATTATGTCGTTCATTTTTTTCGGCGATATGAACAAAATGACCCTGGGTTTCTGGGGTGGCGCACTCCTTATTTTGTCTACAATTTTCTTGTACCCTGTTGCCCAAAAGCAAATCACCAGGCGTAAAAACAGGGCCTGAATTTCGGCCCTTCCATATCCCTACTTAATATTTTCCGGTTGCAGAAACCACAATCTGCCGGCTCCAAATGGCCCTGCAGAAGTTTAAACATATTACCATTTTTCTCTTATTTACGCCCCCAATAGGGGTAAAAACCCCGTGCCCGTTTTACTCATTTTTAGCCCCTCTAAGCGAATCCATTTTTTTGAGGCATTCCGGGCTCAATTAATACTTCAGCGTTTAACAGCGGCAAAATCCATTTTTTACTTAGTGTATTAAATTTCAATCCAAAAATCCGGCAGGCTGATTCAAATCATGGGACATAAACCTAATATTCACGTCATATAAAATTCAAATTAAGATTTATATAACATATATATAAATATAAAAATCAGACATTTATAAGATTTATTAAAACAATAAATTCAACAAAAGCAATCTAATTAAAATCAACAAAAACTAAAAAAATTAGCAACATTAAATCTTGAACTTAAAAAAGTGTATATAATTTTAATAATCAGATAATTAAAATTATTTATATAACTAAAAACTGCGAATACAAGCAATTGAAATAAGCGCTTTACAAAGTGTAGTGAAGTAATTATTCAGGAATCGAAAAAAATCGCAGCATCTCTCCTGCTTGTATACAGAAATTGTTTTCACACTAATTTTTTAACGCTCTCACCCAATTTTCAGGAACACAATTTTGGTCGCAAAAATTTACGGTCGTGCAGAATTGAAGAGTATCAATCGCTGCAGTTTTAGTGAATAAAAAATTCAGACAAAATTTTGCAGGGGCTACGATCGCCCAATTTTTAAAGAAGGAAATTCCTGTTAGATAAAATCAAAGCACATTGAGGAAAACTAAGACCGGCAGCATTTGATCCGGTAACGAAAACATGAACGCACAAATGCCTGCTTCCACCTCGCCTCAACCGTTACGATTTTATAACGACGATTTAATAGAGATCAATTTTTATTAAACATTTAAAAAGCGGATATTGTATTAACTCTAAAATCAACATCCATCATGAGCATTAAAACAATAGTCATTGTAGTAGTCGCTATTTTGCTTACCATCGTCCTGATGCAAAATACCGACGAGGTTTACTTCAAATTTTTGTTCGCCACTTTCAGGGTATCCAAACTAATGATGATGCTGGTAGTTGCGGTTACCGGTTTTATACTGGGCCTTATCGTAGCCTGGCCCAAAAAGCAAAAATTCGATATTGAGGGCTACCATGACGCCATGCACAAAAAAGACGACACCGATACACTAAGCGACGAAGACAGGGAATACATCAGCTAAAACATGAAAACAAAAATTGGATTTATAGGTCTTGGCAATATGGGTACCAGCATGGCCAAAAACCTTATCGAATCAGGGTACCACCTGCAGGTTTACAACCGCACACTTTCAAAGATAGATGAGCTTGGCACTGATGGCGTAACCAAATGCCTGAGCCCTGCCGAAGCAGCGGCCAATGTGCCGTTTGTGATCACCATGGTGTCGGATGATGAGGTGTTGCGAGAATCGACTGTAGGCGACGGCGGAATTTTAAAAACGCTACAGCCAAATGCTGTGCACATATCTATGAGCACCATTTCGCCCGATACTTCTGAAGAACTCGCAAAATTACATCAACAGGCCGGCAGCCGTTACCTGGCCTCTCCGGTGTTTGGCCGCCCCGAAGCAGCTGCCGCGCGCAAGCTCTGGATCTGCATTTCTGGTGATGAACAAACCAAAACTGATGCCCGCCCAATCCTCGATTTACTTGGCCAGGGAGTGATAGATTTTGGCCCAACTAAAGGAGGTGCAAACGTGGTGAAAATAGCAGGCAATTTTATGATCATGGCATCAATGGAAATGATGGCCGAAGCATTTACCCTTGCCGAAAAAAATGGATTAAGCAGGACACAGGTTTCCGAGTTTTTTGGATCCACAATTTTCAATGCCCCTATCTTCCAAAACTACGGCAGGCTTATCGCCGGCAAGCAGTATGAGCCAGTAGGCTTCAAATCAAAATTAGGCTATAAGGATGCGCGTCTGGCATTCAAACTATCACAGACAAGTGAAATGCCCATGCCTATTGCAAACGCCGTACACGGGCGCTTATTAACCGCTGTTGCCAAAGGCTGGGGAGAGACGGATTGGGTTGAAGGCGTAAGCCGCGGGGTAAGTGACGATGCGGGAATCTGATTTGGGAATTCGGATGTTCGATTTCGGATTTGTTCAAAAGTAAAAAAGCGTCATTGCGAGGTACGAAGCAATCCCCTATTAGCAGAGCAGCTATGCAAGTTTCTCTGTACAGTTTGGGATTGCTTCGTACCTCGCAATGACGCTCTCTTTTTTTAAACGGTTCCAAAAAATGCACTTGAAGACTTACGAAGTTTTAAAACTTAGTAAATTTGTTGAGTTCCTATTTTCTAATAGAATCATCATTTTAATCAAATTCCAGACAGGCAGGTTCACCCTGTATAGTTCGCGATTGCTTCGTACCTCGCAATGACATTTTTTCTTTTAGGCAATTCCTAAAATCAAACCAAATCTGAAATCGAAAATCCCAATTTCGAAATCATAAATAGAACACTTCGTTCTCCCCTTCCAGAAATTTCAGATCAGGAGTATCGGCAAAAATTCCGAACACGGATGCGCCGCTCCCGCTCATGCTGGAGTAGATGGCGCCGGCTTCATAAAGGGCGGCTTTGATACCCCTAATCTCCACATGATTTTTAAACACGGTTTGCTCAAAATCATTTTTAATAAACTTCTTCCAGTCGGCTATTGGCTCGTTGATGAGATCAAATAACGACTCCTTTGGAGTTGCGGGTTTTATACCCCGGAAAGCTTCGCCTGTTGAGATATGAACGGGCGGCATCACCAATACGATTTTATAAGCCGACAGATCGAGCTTAATGCTCTCAAACTCGTCGCCACGCTCAAATGCAAACACTGGTTTATTCTCAATAAAGAAGGCACAGTCGGCTCCGAGGCGACGCGCATAATTGGTCATTTCTTCAACGGATAAACCGAGCTTAAATTCGTCATTCATCAGCCTGATAAAAAACGCTGCATCAGATGAGCCACCACCAAGTCCCGCACCTATCGGGATATGCTTATGCAGGTGGATGCTCACCGGCGGCAGGTCATGATCCAGCTTCAGCAAATGGTAACCTTTAATGCACAGATTATCCTCTATCAGGCCGGGGATCTCCAGGCCTGTTGAGGTAAAGCTGAGCTTATCGCTCTTCACCACTTCAAGGGCGTCTTTAATGTCGATAGGATAAAAAATGGTTTCGAGATTATGATAACCATCCGGCCTGCGTTCGGTAATATTGAGGCCAATGTTTATTTTTGCATTCGGAAATAAAATCATACAAAGTAATTAACACGTGATGTATTTGCTAACATCAGTAGGAAACCAAAGGTAGATTATTTTTCTTTGCCCTCTGAAAATGTTCATTAGTTCATTGGTTCATTAGTTCATTGGTATCTTATCCAATTAACTTGTACAACCATTCTCCTAATCAACTACTCACCTAATCAACTAATACAAAATGAAACAGTATCTCGACCTGATGAGGCATGTGATGGAAACCGGCGCGCAAAAGCATGACAGAACCGGCACCGGTACGGTAAGTGTGTTTGGCTACCAGATGCGTTTCAACCTTAAGGATGGTTTCCCGATGGTGACCACCAAAAAGCTCCACCTTAAATCTATTATCCACGAGCTCATCTGGTTTTTGAGCGGTGATAGCAATATCCGTTACCTGAAAGAAAACGGCGTACGCATCTGGGATGAATGGGCCGACGAAAACGGCGACCTTGGCCCCGTGTATGGCAAACAGTGGCGCTCATGGCCAACGCCAGATGGCGGCCATATTGACCAGATCAAACAGGTGGTGAACCAGCTTAAAAACAACCCCGACTCGCGCCGCATGATTGTATCGGCCTGGAACGTTGCCGAGGTTAACCAGATGGCCCTGCCTCCATGCCATAGTTTATTCCAGTTTTACGTAGAGCCCCCTAACCCCCTGAAGGGGGAACTAAAGGGAAAATTATCGTGCCAGTTATATCAAAGAAGTGCTGACATATTTTTAGGCGTTCCGTTCAATATAGCATCCTATGCCCTGCTCACTATGATGATGGCACAAGTATGCGACCTTGATCTTGGCGACTTTGTACACACCTTTGGCGATGCCCACCTGTACAACAACCACATGGACCAGGCCCGCCTTCAACTAAGCCGCGATCCTCGTCCCCTGCCAACCATGAAGATCAACCCCGAGGTTAAAGATATCTTCTCATTTAAATTTGAAGATTTCACTTTGGAGAACTATGATCCCTGGCCGCATATCAAGGCTGAGGTAGCCGTATAGTCATTTGTTCACTGGTTCATTAGTTCATTGGTGTAAGGCGCAAACTCCAGTTTAAGATTTAATAGATTTTTGTTATCCTTACAGAATTAAAAACTACCCGTTATTGCGAAGTACGAAGCAATCCCAAACTATACAGAGCCTCTCTGCTAATCGGGGATTGCTTCGTACCTCGCAATGACGATTGAAAAATAAAAGGTTCATCTGCTCAGCACCAATGAACCAGTGAATAAATGAACTAATGACATTATCCATCATCGTAGCCATAGCCAAAAACCATGCTATTGGTAAAGACAATAAATTACTCTGGTACCTGCCTAACGATCTGAAGCATTTTAAGGATGTTACTACAGGGCATACCGTGATCATGGGGCGCAAAACTTTTGATTCGGTGGGTAAGCCTTTGCCTAAACGCCGTAACATTGTTATTACCCGGCAGGCTATTAGTATTGAGGGTTGCGAGATGATGCCTTCTATCGAAGCTGCTGTTGAGCTTTGCAAAGCCGAGGATGAGGTTTTTATTGTTGGCGGGGCCGAGATTTACCGACAGGCAATTCCGTTAACTGATCGCATATACCTCACCATAATTGACCAGGATTTTGAGGGAGATACATTTTTCCCGGAGTTAAATTCTGATGAGTGGCAGGAAAAAGATCATGAAGATTTTGAGCCCGACGAAAAAAACAAGTATAAATATTCGTTTATCACACTTGTACGTCGCTAACATTTTTTGTCATGATTTTGTTTTAATTTAAAATTTTGTGCTTACGAAATTTTATTAGATTTGCTGCCTTATTAAAAAAAGCTTATAAACTAATTAATTACATATTACAAATTCGATGCAAGGCAAAGGGGTTATTAAATTTTTCGCCATACTACTGGCAGTTGTGTGCTTATACCAGCTATCATTTACGTGGGTGGCACATAAAGTTGAGAGTGATGCCAAAGTATATTCAAAGGGTGATCCTGCGAAAGAAAAAGCTTATTTGGATTCTATTTCCAATCAACCGGTTTATCCGCTATTAAAACATGATTATGCTTATGTATTGCAAAGGGAAATTGCATTAGGTTTGGACCTTAAGGGTGGTATGAACGTTACCATGCAGATCCAGCTTGATGAGTTGGTTAGAAAAATTGCCAACAACAATCCTGATGCTACTTTTAACCAGGCTTTGGCTAATGCCGACAAATTACAGGCTAATGCTCAAACCAGTCAAAAAGATTACATTGCATTATTTGTAAGCGAATATGAAAAGCTAAACCCTAACGGTAAGCTTGCCGCTATCTTTTCAACAAAAGATAACCAGGACCACCTGAAGTTTAACGCTTCAAACAGCGAGGTTAAAACTTACCTTGAAGATTTGGCTTCAACAGCGGTAAAACAATCGTTCACCGTTTTGAACACCCGTATCAACCAGTTTGGTGTAACCCAGCCTAACATCCAGTTGCAACAAGGTTCAAACAGGATTTTGGTTGAGCTGCCAGGTGTTAAAGAACCAGAGCGTGTTCGTAAATTACTTTCAGGTTCGGCAAAGCTTGAGTTTTACGAAACTTTTGATAACGCAGAGGCTTACCAGTACCTGATCAACATTGACAACCTGCTTGCTGCAAAAAGCAAAACAGCTAAAGCCGATACCGGTAAAACAGCAAACGCTGATACTACTGCTAAAATTGCTGCTGCAAAAGCCGATACAGCTAAAGGTGGTTCACTGTTAAGCAAGGTTCAGAAAAACGCTGCTAAAAACGATACTTCAGCTGCTTCATTAAGCAAAACAAAATTAGCTGCACAGCACCCGCTGTTTGCAGTAATGTCATTAAACGTAGGCCAGGGCGCAAACGGTCAGCAGCAATTAGGCCAGGGCCCGGTTGTTGGTTACGCTCCGTTACAGGACACTGCCAAAGTTAACTCATACCTGCACAGCGCCGATGCTTTAGCAGTTATTCCACGTAACATCAAATTTTTGTGGGAAGTAAAACCTGTTAAAAACACCAAAACTTTCGCGTTATATGCCATCAAACTTACAGGCGCCGAAAACGGACCGGTATTATCAGGCGATGTAATTAACGACGCCCGTGCCGATAACGACCAGAAAGGCAGCCCTGAGGTTGTGATGATCATGAACTCGGAAGGTGCTCAAAAATGGCGCACAGTTACTGCCGAAGCATCATCAGGCACTAACAAAAAATCTATCGCTATCGTTTTGGACGATAACGTATACTCTGCCCCTACCGTACAAAACGAAATTTCGGGTGGTGTATCATCAATTTCGGGTAACTTTACTATTGATGACACCCATGACTTAGCCAACGTGTTAAAAGCAGGCCGTCTACCGGCTCCTGCACACATCGTGTCTGAATCAATTGTAGGTCCGTCATTAGGTCAGGAAGCTATCTCTGCAGGTATCACTTCAAGTATCTTAGGTTTAGTGGTTGTATTGATCTTCATGATCGCTTATTACAACCGTGCTGGTACTGTAGCGGTAGTTGCGGTAATCATCAACATCTTCTTCCTGATGGGTGTATTAACCAGCTTAGGCGCGGTATTAACCGTACCGGGTGTTGCAGGTATCGTATTAACCTTAGGTATTGCGGTAGATGCCAACGTACTGGTTTACGAACGTGTACGTGAAGAGCTTGGCTTAGGCAAATCATTAAGGATTGCTATCGCCGACGGTTTCAAACATGCATTGCCTTCCATCCTCGATTCACAGATCAGTACATTCCTTACCGGTTTAATCCTGTTTGTATTCGGCTCAGGTCCTATCCAGGGTTTTGCAACTACCTTGATGATCGGTATCGCTACTTCATTGTTCTGTTCATTACTAATCTCAAGGGTTATATTTGAGTGGATGCTTGACAAGAACATGGATATCAAATTCTCAAATCCATGGAGCTCACATACCTTTAAAAATGCAAACTTCGCGTTCGTAAAAAACCGTGTAAAGTTTTACATCTGCTCAGGTGCATTCATCACTTTAGGTTTGATTTCAATTTTTACCCGTGGCTTTACCTACGGTGTTGACTTTGAAGGCGGTCGTAACTACGTTGTTAGCTTCCCTAACAAAACCGTTACCACCGAACAGATCCACGATGCTATTGACGCTACTTTAGGCCGCAGCACCGAGGTTAAAACTATGGGTGCCGATAAATTCAGTATCACAACCAACTATCTGTTCAACGATAACTCAACGGCTGCAGATGCTAAAGTAAGGGCTACCCTGGTTAGTAAACTGGCCAGCAAGCCTGAAACAAAAATTACTGACAGCAACATCTTAGGTGGTTCAAAAGTAAGTGCCACTATCGCCGATGAGTTAAAAACATCAGCTATCTATACTGTAATATTTGCCATATTTGTGATCTCGGCTTATATCCTGATCCGTTTCCGAAAATGGCAGTTCAGCCTTGGTGCGATGATTGCAACCGCTCACGATGCTTTATTGGTATTATCGTTCTTCTCATTGTTCAATGGTTTCCTTCCGTTCTCACTGGATATTGACCAGGCGTTCATTGCGGCAATATTAACGGTTATCGGTTATTCAATTAACGATACCGTGGTAGTATTTGACAGGATCCGTGAGTTCCTTGAGCACTCTACCAAGAACGAAAAACCTGAAGATGTTATTAACAAAGCTATCAACAGCACATTAAGCCGTACCATCATCACAGCATTAACCGTGATCTTCGTATTGGTGGTATTGTTCATCTTTGGTGGCGACGTTATCAAAGGCTTCTCATTCGCGTTATTGATAGGTGTAATTTTCGGTACATATTCGTCGATCTGCGTGGCAACACCGGTAATCGTTGACTTTGGAAAGAAAGACCTCAAATAAAATAAAAGAATAAAATTATTAAAAGGCTCCAAAGTAATTTGGGGCCTTTTTTGTTGATATGCTATGCGCTATAATACTTATTAAAAAAGCTATAATATCACCGACAGATGGTGTTGCATATCGCGTACAATGAGGTATACTTGCACCGTATAATCATACAAAAAATAATCGACGGCACGGAGATTGCGCTACACTCCCAAAAACGCACACCTGGCCTTTAAAAAGTTTTTAAACAGATAACCTGCACAAATGAACACATCAAATAATTCAAAATTCCCCCTTGTAGTGATCGTAGGCGGCGGCTTTGGCGGCCTGCAGGTAGCAAAACAACTAAAGGACAAACCTGTAGACGTTTTGATGCTTGATAAACATAACTACCATACCTTTCAACCCCTTTTATACCAGGTTGCCATGGGCAGCCTCGAATCAGAGTCGATAGCGTTTTCCCTGCGGAAGAATTTTTCCAGTCAAAAAAATTTCCGGTTCAGGATAGCCGAAGTGACAAGGGTAGATGCCGAAAGCAATATGCTTGAAACCACAATTGGCAATATAGCTTATGATTACCTGGTGATAGCTACCGGCTCAACCACCAACTTTTTTGGCAATAAGGATATCGAGCATTATTCCATGCCGATGAAGTCGATCCCTGAGGCGCTGAACCTCCGGTATTCTATTTTACAGAATATTGAAGAAGCCCTGCTTAAAGTAGGCAAGGCCGAGCGCGATCCCTATCTTACTTTTGTATTGGTAGGCGCCGGGCCAACCGGTGTTGAGCTTGCAGGCTCACTGGCCGAACTCCGCAACCACGTTTTAACTAAAGATTATCCCGAGCTTAAAAAGGAGGATATGAAAGTGTACCTGGTAGATTTTTTACCGAAAGTACTCGGCCCCTTCTCCGAGCAGGCATCTAACGCGGCACGCACCTTCCTTACCAATATGGGTGTTGAGGTATTAACCGGTGTAAAGGTAGAAAGCTACGATGGCGAAGAAATAAAGTTTGAAGGCGGCAAAACCATCCGCACCAAAAACGTGATCTGGAGTGCCGGGGTTATGGGTGTTGTACCCGAAGGTTTTGATAAAGACGTTATTGAACGCGGAAATAAAATAAGAGTGGACAGCATTGGCCGTGTGGCAGGCAGCAATAACATTTTTGCTATTGGCGATGTTGCAGCCATGATCACCGACGAAACACCTAAAGGTCATCCTGGTGTAGCGCAGGTAGCCATTCAGATGGGTGAACATGTAGCCAAAAACATTATCCACATCATCAACGGGGAACAAACTTCGCCGTTTAAATACAACGATAAAGGTTCACTGGCAACCATTGGCCGCAATAAAGCAGTGGCCGATTTAGGTAAAGTTAAGTTCCAGGGATTTTTTGCATGGCTGGTGTGGATGTTTGTACACCTGATATCACTTTTAGGAGGCCGTAACAAGGTGATCGTGTTTATTAACTGGGTATCGAGCTATGTAACTTACAATGGCGGCACAAGGCTTATAATCCGCAAATTTGAGCGCGAAGGTTTAACTGAAGATGAGCATTTACCTAATACGGTTGATTGAGATGGAAAAGTCAAGTGAATAATTTTTACTTTAGATTTAAAACCTAAAGTAAAAAAGCGTCATTGCGAGGTACGAAGCAATCGCGAACTATACAGAGGCACATGTATGGCTGCTCTGCTAATTAGGGATTGCTTCGTTCCTCGCAATGACGGCGTTTATTTAGCCTTTGGATCAACTATTTACTATTCAAAATAATGAACATCAAAATAACCGAATGCCCCCGCGACGCCATGCAGGGTATTCATGATTTTATTCCTACCGAAGTAAAAGCCGAATACATCAACCTGCTTTTACAGGTGGGATTTGATACGATAGATTTTGGCAGCTTTGTATCGCCGAAGGCCATCCCCCAGCTGCAGGATACGGCAGAGGTGTTAAAAAAGCTTGATCTGAGCAATACCGGATCAAAGCTATTGGCTATTATTGCCAATTACCGCGGTGCCGAGGATGCAGTGAAACATGAGGAGATCACCTACCTGGGTTATCCTTTTTCCATATCCGAAACTTTCCAGCTCCGAAATACAAATTCGACCATTGAGCAGGCCTTTGAAACCGTGCAGCGGATAAATGAACTGTGCAATAAAAACGGCAAAAGCCTGCTGGTTTATCTTTCCATGGGCTTTGGTAATCCTTATGGCGATGTATGGAATACCGGCATCATTGAACACTGGGCAGAAAAAATGATGGGCGAAGGGATAAAGAATATTGCCCTCGCCGATACCATCGGTATTGCCAATGCAGATCAGATCAGCAGTATTTACCCAAACCTTTGCCGTTTATTTCCGGATGCGGAGTTTGGCATCCACCTTCATTCCACACCCGATACCTGGCAACCTAAGATAGCAGCTGCCTATAAAAGCGGATGTAAACGTTTCGACACTGCATTAAAAGGCTACGGCGGCTGTCCAATGGCCACAGATGACCTCACAGGCAACATCGCCACCGAAAACCTAATAGGTTACCTTAAAACACAAAACGAGCCCACAGGGCTTAATATGGACAAATTCCGGGAAGCGATGGATTACTCGGGGAGGGTGTTTGCGTAAAATCCAATAAAAAATATGTCATTGCGAGGCACGAAGCAATCGCATACTCTACAAAGCGGCTCTGCTTCCGTCCGATTGCTTCGTACCTCGCAATGACATTTTAGTTTTCTTTACGCCGCAGCGCTCTTAGCTGCTTTAACAGATTTTGTTTTCACCACCCTGTCAAAGTTTTCCATTACCAGTACGGCAGCGCCTATCAGTTCGGCATCAAAACCGAGTTCAGATACCAGCAGTTCGGTACCGGCGGCCAGGCGTGGGATGCAATACTTGTGCAGGGCCTGTTGTATCGGCGCCATCAGGATCTTGGCAACTTTAGCTCCGCGACCGCTTAATACAATAATTGCAGGGTTCATGATGTGGATAAGGATAGCCAGGGCCTTCCCTATTTTGTAGCCGGCATCCGATAATAGTTCAATAGCAAACTGGTCGCCGTTGTTTGCAGCCTCTATCAGGGCATCTCCCATTAGTTTGGAGTGATCATCCTCATTGTATTTCAAACTGGTTACACGGCCTTTTTTAATGCCGGCTATAGCTTTTTGGGCTACTACCAGTAACGATGCCTCGGCTTCAAGGCAACCGCGTTTACCGCATTCGCAAAGGGAGCCATCTTCAGATAATGGAATATGGCTTAGCTCACCTGCAAAACCATTGTGACCGCGGAACAATTTACCATTTACGATCATCCCCAGGCCAATACCCCAGCCCAGGTTTATCACCATAACTTCCTGCTGTGATTTGGCAATACCAAATTTTTGCTCGGCAAGTGCTATAAGGCTCGAATCGTTATCGATATAAGTAGCGATGCCGGTTTTTGAAGTAAGGTAGGCCGTTAAGCTTTGCCCGCCTGCATCAAGATAGGTGTAATTGATACCTTCGGTAATATTTATAAATCCGGGCATACCGATACCTATTCCGGCAATTTTATCTTTAGCGATCCCGCTGTGTGCAATGTAACCATTGATCTCGTCAACCAGTTTAGGTAAAGCCTCCGGGTTATTGAGCAGTTTTAGCTCAAAGGTAAGCATATCGGCAACGGGATTGTTCAGCAGATCAAACATCTGGATGCGGGCGGTAAGCTGATCGAGCGCAATAGCTAAAATATGCATGGCACTTGATTTTACCGAATACATTAGCGGACGACGGCCACCGCTTGAAGGGGCATAGCCCTGTTCAACAACAAAACCCTCATGCATTAATTCATTTATAGCCTTGGCTATGGAAGGGATACTTTTATCAAATAACTCACTTAATCCTGCGCAGGACATGGCCTTATTAAAATAAAGCCTTTTAATGATCATGTTTTTTAACTGGCTGCCCTTTACCCCTTTATTCGTAAGTTCCATTAACAATTTTTATAGTTTGGTTTATAACAGGCAACACCTTAGTGTTCTGAATTTATAAAATTAAAAATAAAGTAATTAAGTACAACTGTAATTATTACAGTATTAAACCTGTTGTAAGTACATGGACACTATTAATGTACCATTTGCCTACAAAGCACAAAAATATCTATAATATCCGTGTACGATATAAAATATGCGAAAGTTTTGATTAAAATTTACCGTCCCAGGTTGTTTTGTCTTTATTTTTCCGCGTTGAAAGCTTTGAATACACCTCAACACCGACAGGATTATCCAAATCAACAGGCGATTCAATGTCAGTTTCGTAACAATCATCATAACTATCAATGCGCCATCTCACAAATCTGCCATGTGGGTTTAAATAAGGCCTCGTGTATTCGTGCCCCCGTTTTTCCAGTTGTTCATAAGCATCATCCCCTGATTTTGCTTTGATCAGTACAAAGCGCTTTTCAATTTGCTGCTTTTTAGGCAAAATCCCCTCCTCTTCAATAACAACAGTCATTTTCACGCAAAAGTACTTATCGGGCAATACTTTTTCTCTTATCAAAGGTTCAGCATGCTCTATCGACTGGATCCATATACTGGCAACATAATCAAGCATGGCAACATTTTTAAGCCGGTTATATTTTAGCTTCGCGATAACGCTTTGCGGTCTTTTTTTAGGCCCTGAAATTTCAAAACTTTCAAATAACTCAAGGGCAATAAGCTTTTCATAGTTATCCCTGAAGTTTTTATTTATTGCCTTGACCCGTTCTTTAGGCTTTAAATTATTGAACAGGTCCTGCTCAGGATACAGAAGAACGATCTTAACAACAGCAAAGCGTTTAGTATTGGAAATCTTTTTGTCTAAAACCCAATCTTTTAATCCGTAAATTTCTTTCATTGTAATAATTAAATTGGGGGCCACTGCAGCAGCCAAAACCACCACCCGCTCCAATCCTCGTTATACTGTGGCCCGAGGTGAAAGCTTTAATTATTTCGTTTCAATAAAGTAACGTTTATATTCATCTTCGATAGTGGTCATATCAGCATGATAAGGAGCTGTTGACGGCTTAAATAAATATATGTTAAATACACCCGGCAATGTATCAAGTTTTAACATGCTTGAGGTGCCGTTATTTTTTATAAATTTCACATACCTGGTTTTATGATCGGTGTAAAGCACTTTCACATGTTTCCCGTGTAAAAATTCTTCCGAAACCCCTGAATAATAAACATCGTCATCCGCACCTACATAAAAATCATCGCCCGATTGTTTCTTTTGCCTGTTAATTGCCGAAATATCTGCCTGGGTAATAACAGCACAGGTTGTATCCACAAACAAAGTGTCAGATTTATGAGCATTGTCATTTAGCTTTTTGGCCTCCTTATGCTGTTTTTTGGCGGTAAGTGATATTGGGGTTTGTTTGTGATGATTGCTCTGGCATGTACAAAACAAGATGCTAAAAGGTAAAATAATAATATTACGGTATCTCATTTTTGAAAACTACAATGTTTTGCCGGCTATAATTAAGGGTAAAATACAAGATCACGGCAGCAACCAAAACCGCCACCCGCTCCAATACTCGTCATACTGCGGTCTGAAACTTTTTAAATGGCGCGATAAGGGTAAGCCGTATGAAACAGCAAAAGCATTGTACATTGGTTCATCACTGAAATTAATAACGCCTTTAGTTTTTAAATTGTAAACTTTGTATCCTGAATCAACCGACATGCAAAGGTTATCCCCTTTTAAAAGATAAGTATCTACATGAATCTGTTCGCTTTTGCCTTTCGGAACAAAATAAGCGAACTGATCACTTTCCTCCATTGCCTCACCGTGGCCTAAAGGAATGCGGGAGTCATCGCCAAGCCCGTGATTGCCATAATAAGTAAATGAAAACGCTAACAATAAAATGCTGACAATTTTATAAACAGCAAATATTTTGTACCATTTAAAGCCGGTGTACTTTTTCCGCGCTTTTAAAATCAACACCCATAAAAACCAGATTAGGGGTGTATAAACCAGGCCAAGGATAGATGATTTAATAACAACAAATAAGAAATGTAACAGTGCAGTCATAAGGCAGTTTAATCTTTTTCAATTTGTATGAACATCCAGCGCTGGCCTTCCGGGTCGGCAGCACGGTAACGGGTGCCGGGGAAACCATATTCCAGTTCGCTTAATATTATCGCCCCTTTGCTTTTGACTATGTTATAATGCGCCTCAACATCATCTACGTAAACTAAAACCCCGTTGATAATATATGGTACAGTACTCCATTTGGCAGCGATATCACAATTTTGAGCATGATGCGCCGGGCTTTGATAATGAGGGGTAGGCTCGGCCAGCATCACCAAACTATCACCCATTTTGAGCTCGCCGTGGGCAAGGCGACCGGCATCATCAGTCATCCGCATATTTTCGGTGAAACCAAAAACATCGCACAACCAGTTCATCGCCGCAACACCATCTTCATAGGCAAGCATAGGGATTATTTGTTGGTTGTTATTGCTCATGGGTTTATTTTTAATACAAGGCGCATTATGCAAACAACTATTATCCTAATCACAACAATGCCCGAAAAGGCATAGCCAAATTCGCGTAAAAATTGTCTGAAACGTACATTAAAACGGATAATCAAAAATGCAATAAGTGAAATGAGACAGAATATCAACTGAAAGTACTCCTGAAGAAAAAGAGTTATATAAACCAATTTACCAGCATCTATTGGGTGTGGCCGGTTTGCCATCAGTTCATTATAATATTCCCGCAAATAAGGTTGTATTGCTAAAGATACTATCCTGTCAACAATATAAGTAGCTGTTAACAGCATCAAAATAAATGCGCCAATTACATCAAAACGGGTACGTCTTTTTAATACTACTAACATTGTGCGATAAGTTTATCAGCACTAAGGTAAACCATTGCATGTCATTTACAAAACGCCTTTACCTAATTGTCCGGGTTTGAAAGAAAGAACATTATGACCGGCAACTTATTTATACATTTAAGCCGCCTGACAGGTATTTTTTATTTAAGCCAACAATGACATTTAACAAAGCTAAAACCCTGCTTACAGCTATTGAATATAATTTAGATGGGCGGATGAAATATACCTACGATTTAATCGACTCAAACAGCTTTAAATTAAGGATGGAGGATTGTGTTAGCGGAAAAGTACGTTATTTAAGTTTTGAACTTAGGAGCCCAAAACGTGGATTTATCGAGGTGGGGTTTACCTGCCACGACTTCCGGCTTAATTTTCCTCTCATAAAAAACGTTGAAAGCATGACTTTCAACTTATATGACTTTATCAAATTAATAGAATATGGGATAAAGATTGACGAAAATGAACTTCATCCCGAACAGGACTTAAATGTAGAATTTTAAACGCTACAAAAAAGATCAACTGTCCGGTCATCGATATTATTTCTCTTCCAGCTGCTTTTTGAGCTTAGCTATTTCGTATTCAAGTTTTAATACATATTCATTTTGCGGAGCGAAGGCTTCTTTAATTTCATCAACGGTATACCGGGGAGTGATGTGCTGCGGGCAATTCCAGTCGAACGCTTTTACATCAAAAATGAGCATACGTTCGGCCGTATGCTTGTACTCAGCCGGATCTATCAGGTCAAACAGTTCCGGATTATCAGCAAGTTCAACAATGCGGGCATCAGCGTAAATCTTGAGCCTTGTTTTGCGGGGGTAATCCATCAAAAACAAAGAAACCTGCGGATGCGCCATCACATTACCAACGGAAATATACTGCTTATTGCCCCTGAAATCAACCACACCTATGGTATGGCTATCAATCACTTTGATGAAACCGGCAGGCCCTCCCCTGTGCTGAATATACGGATAGCCGTTTTCGCCTATACTGGCCATATAAAAGCTATCGCGGCTTTCAATAAATATTTGTTCAAATTCGGTAATGCCATCTTTATCGGCCATGGGGTTTTCCATGCGGGCGTAAGCATCCCGGCTGCCATATTGTTCTTGTAGCTTTTTAACACCGTCGGTAAAAGCAAAGCGTGCAAAGTTCATGATGCAAAGGATAAAATACTTATGCCCGCCTTGCGGTGCAGGGCGGGCATAAGCGTGTAAACTAATTATAAATCAGGGATATTATTTAACCAATTCGGGAATAGCAGGCCAATCAACCGGTACCTGGGTTAAGGCATATACATAGTTAGTGATGGTTTTATCGCCAACAGCCACAACCACGTCAATCAGGTTTGCTTGTGTATAACCGGCAGCATAAAAATTTTCTACCACCTTGTGATCGGCATGGCCTTTGTTTTCGGTAATTGATTTAGCTACTTTAACCAGGGCATCAATTTTTGGATCGAATGAAGCTGAACCACCACGGATCTCAAGGATTTGATCATCAGTAAAACCGCTCATTTTAGCAATAGCTGTGTGAGCGGCCGAACAATAAGCACAATCATTTACCTGGCTTACTATAAGGTTTACGGCTTCTTTTTCTTTAGCACGTAATGATGTTTTACCGTTTGAAAGTGTTATATAATTAGCCAATGCATGATCTGAAGTTGCAAAAACCGCAAACAGGTTTGGCACACGGCCTACTACTTTGGTTAATGTATCAAATATAGCCTGGTTTTCTGGAGTTACTTGTTCTCTTGTTGGAATTGCGAAAGTTTTCATTTTTGTAATGTTAATTTTTGTTGTTTTGAATTAACAATACAAAGATGGCGAGTTTAGCAGCCCTGAGGAATGGGCAAACTTCCCGAGTACTTGTAATTATTTCCCTTCGGCAACCAAAGCCTTTTTATTTCTGAAATCGGTAGGTGAAAAAGAGGTGTGTTTTTTGAAAAAATTGCTGAAATACGCCGCATCATCAAAACCAAGTTCATAAGTTATTTCCTTGGCCGATTTATCGGTATAGTACAATAACCGCTTAGCCTCAATAATAAGCCGTTCCTGTATTACCTGCAAAGGCGGCTTATGGTTATACAATGCAAAAAGGTTGGACAACGTTTTTGGCGATTTATTTAACTGCTCAGCATAGTAAGCTACGGTATGGTGCTCACGGTAATTATTCTCCACCATTAAATTAAACTTGCGGATAGTGCCAAATTTTTCGTCGGCCAGTGCCGGGATGGGCGATTGTTTAGCCTTGGCCAGGCGGGTTACAATGATAATGAGCCGCTTCAGCAGCATCCGGAGCATGTCTATCTGGATGTTATCTGCCGTTTCAAACTCTTCAATAAAAATATCAAGCAGGCGCTGCAATTTAAACTGCATGGTTTCATCAAGATGAACAAATACCTGCCCTGCAGTACCGTAAAAAAGGAACCCCACACAGCTTACTTCTTCATCATGATCAACAATACAATAAAAATCACGGTTAAACTGCCAGGCCACAATATCCTCCGGTCGTTCAAAACGGAAGGACTGGTTAACCATTAACGGAAGAATAGTGTTGGGCAGAAAATCATAATCCACCTCATCAATGGTTACTGTTTGCTTTTCGCCTTTGTTCCAGGCTATGGTGAGGTATTTATGCTGACGATCGCGCGTAAAAAACATCCTGTCGAAATGTTTTTCATTGATAAGCAGCAGCAGATCACCGCCTGTAGATTGTTCTGTAACCGATAGTTTCATTTTTGCCTGAGCGCAAAGGTATTTAAAAGCAGTAATTAAACACCAACAACCATCGGTTTATCACATCCCGATGACCAGTCGTGCTGAACGTTGGTCATAAGTAAAGCATTATCGAACTTTACAGAACCTTTGGGAAATATGGCTTCATCTTCAAAAAAGCTTGATTTAACAGCACTCACTTCAAGCGCCTGCACTTTCCATTCATTAGTATGCAATATCAAACCCTCATATTTATTACCATTGGGCGAATAACCTGTTGAACCGGCTTTAAAGAAATCAGAAGCCGCATCAAGCGTTCCGAATATCGAATCCGGATTGAGTTGATCAGCAACTTTGGCATCCACACTGATCACCGTTCCGTCCGAACTCGTGAAAGCCACATGATATTGCCCGTTGTTTTCTTCAACATCAAATTTGGCCTGGTAATGCCTGCCGGGAAATACCCTGCCGCCTGCAACCGTATTAAATAAAGATGAGGTATCCCTGCGCGGGATATAAACCCCTTCTTTTAATTCACCGTCTTCCTGCCATTCAACAGCAATGCGATGGGCGCCATTCTCAGATCTAACTCCTAAAAAAGCAGGCATACCCTTTGGCCGAACCTGTTTCAGCCTGATCAAACAGATGCCAGCTATGGCTTTGCCATTAACAAGCTTCGGATTGAAGGGCTGTGGTACCATTTTTTTCGCGATGTCCGCATCTATCGTAAAGTTCACCAATATGCGCCTGTCAATTATGCCGGTAATTTTAGGGATCTTCATGAGATAAATTTATTGCGAATCTTTTGATATTTAAATAAAGAACAGTAGAAATATTTAGTTAACCTATGTGCTTATGTACAAACAAATATTAACAGCTGCTTAACATACTTCATCAAATATTCATACTAAAAAAAGGCCAAACTACTATCTTGCCCTTCAATTACTTTTAAATGCATTTTTAAAAGTAATAATCCCTATTAATTTAAGATGACTATTACCCAATTTCTTGACCGGCATCGGGATGCTGTGCAGGTTGTATTATATGCTTTTATTATAAGTTCATTGTGGCTGATGGAAGTTTGCTTTTCGTCAGGTATTTCGGTAAAAAAGCGCTGGCAGCATAATAAAACCAACTTTCTGTTCATCTTTACAGCGCTCCCTATCCAACTGCTGCTTACTACTATTGTTTTGATAATACTTAGCTGGACTAATGCTCATCATTGGGGACTGATCAACTATATACCCGGCCATCATAATAAGTGGGTTTACTATATAAGCCTTTTCATGCTGCTTGACCTTTGCGAATACATTTACCATGTGGTAATGCATAAGATAGACCCGCTCTGGAAATTCCACCTTGTGCATCACAGCGACCTTCATGTTGATGTTTCAACTACAGTACGTGAACATCCCGGCGAAACCTGCGTACGTACCTGCTGCTTAATGCTTTGGGTATTTATTTGCGGACCAGCAATTGGTGTTTTAGTGTTGAGGCAAACTTTTCAATCACTGTTTAATATCCTGGCCCATACCGAGTTCAGGCTACCGCAACGTGTTAACAAAATTATTGGTTTGGTTTTTATAACGCCTAACCTGCACCACGTACACCACCACTATCAATTACCACACACTGACCGCAACTACGGCGATGTGCTAAGCATCTGGGACAGGCTTTTTGGTACTTTTGGCGAACTTGAACAGGAAGATACCCGTTTTGGTATTGACACCCACATGGATAAAAACGTTAACGGCAGGTTTGTAAATATTCTTAAAATACCTTTTCAAAAGCTTGAACGGCCTCAAAAGTAAAAGCGCTTAACATCCGGTTATAACATGCAGGCCCATAATTTTTAACAAATTTCCGTTTGTGGCAGGTTTGGATAAATATAACGTTGGCTGTTCTACATTATAATCGTTTGTTGTATCCAGGATCAGATCAGGCACTTCATCTCCGTCGATATCACCAACAAAAAGTATTTGAGTTAGGGCGTCATCAAAACGGGGAGCAGAGGCAAGTAGTTGATCAATTTTCTTCCCGTTAATAACAGCTTTTATAAACAACCTGTAATTGGTTATTACATAATCTTTGGTTGCGATATCGTATTTGCGGTTACCCGTGGCGTACAACGTGTAAGCGATATTATTATTTGTGAACCGGGCATATTGCCCTGGTAATAACTCGGTCACTTTAACATTAATCTGTTCAACCGGCCGGTTAGTTATACCCGTAATCCCGGAAAATAGTATTAAAACACTGTCCTTAACCGATTTCCTTACTTCTACTCCCGTAGCCTGTCCTTTATCGTCAAGCATATCGTCATGGGCCCTATTAATTATCAGGCTGGTACTTGCCACATAATATCCGCCGGCCGACTTAAACAAGCCTTTCCAGTGGTATTTACCCCAATCAAGAGCAACTTCTCCGCCATGAAATAAACCATAACCCGATAAGATCCTTGCCGGATACGAAACAGAGTCTGAGGGATAATACGCTACCGAACCTTCACTTGAAGCAACCTGGTTCACAGAATGCGTCTTCCGGGGAACAGGGGGCTTATTTGCAGGTGGTGTTTTTTGCCCGCAGCTAAAACAAATGAACATGGCAGGCAAAAAAAGAAGTAACAAGGTTTGGTCATGAAATGCTTTAATACAAGTAAAAGTTATTTTTTAAGATAGGTCACCTGCCCTGGCCTATACCCCATCCTCTCCAAAATCCTCCATTACACCAAAATATTCTTCCCATTCCGGGTCGTCAATAACGGTGATATTGATGGGGAGTTCATCAAATTCCGATAAGGCATCATTTAACCTGTCGCCTGCTTCACCAATATCTGTGGTATACCAGGCCCACCAGCGTTCATTTTCGCCGGTAAATACGAAAGCCAGTATGCTTTGATGATCATCTTCAAGCAGATCCACCAGTGCATCTTCTACCTGCTCCATCAGGAGCATTTCATCTGCCGGGGGCAGCAGCGAGGGATCAAATGACTCGTAACTCCAGGTTACGTCCATTCGCTGTAAGTAAACGCCGCTTTCAAAAAAGTTCAATAAATTAGGCCTGTAGCGGACCAACAGCGGAATATCGTCGTCGGATACGGCTTCTACCGATACCCAGGTATCATCTAATATCATAAGGATGTTTTTATAAGGTTTAGCAGAGATGTTTATATATAAAATTACAGCAAAACGATCCGATTTATAATTGTTTCGTTCTTGCAACGACAGGTCTTTATTTTCAGTCAGCTTTCTTAGCATAAAGATAGTCAAGCCCGGCCAAATCTGGTATACTTATTCAAAAAAATCATTTGTAAAAGCATCCTTTCTGCCCAATAAATACCAGACTTACGAAGTTTTGAAAACTTCGTAAGTCATAAACACTCTTTCTTTATTCTACCTCAAACTCCTTTTTCAGTTTGATATCAACCGATGAACTGCCTATCATTACCGTAAATTTACCCGGTTCAACAGTCCAGTTCATGTTTTTATCAAGCAGTGCCAAATCATCTGGGTGTAAGGTAAACTGAACTGTTTTCTTTTCACCAGGGTTTAGAGTAACACGATCAAAGCCACGCAGGTCGTACTCGTAAGTAGTAACGCTGCTTACTTCATCTTTAAGGTAAAGCTGTACCACATCATCACCTTTTCGCTGACCGGTATTGGTAACATCAACACTTACCTGAACCAGGCCCTGAGAGTTTCCTTTTTCGGGCGATACCTGCAGGTTGCTGTACTCAAACGTAGTATAGCTTAAACCGTAGCCATAAGGATATAAGGCCCCTTTCACACTGGTTTTGCCCCAGCTATTTTGCCCGCCCTGTTCAGCCTGTGATGAGGGTTTAAAGGGGAAATTATATTCCAGCTGCCCTGTTGTTTTAGGGAACGTGATTGGCAGCCTTCCACCAGGATTGTTATCACCAAACAAAGTTTCGGCAATCACCTGCCCACTTTGAACGCTCGGGAACCAGGCCTCCAATATGGCCGGTACGTATTTATTTTCCCAGTTGATGGTTAGGGGCTGCCCGTTGATCATCACCATTACCACAGGTTTACCGGTAGCCTGTAAAGCCTGAATCAGCTTTAACTGCCTGCCCGGCAGATTGAGGCCTGTGCGTGATAAGCTTTCGCCCACGCGGTCAACATCCTCACCTACTACAGCAATTACAATATCCGATTGTTTAGCCTGCGCCACCGCCGAATCAATACCTGCCTGCTCCTGTGCAGTCAAAGGTGTTTCAATGATCTCGCTCTCTGGCCAGGTTGCATCAATCATATCGCAGCCTTTAACGTAGCTAACTTTGGCGTCGCTGCCAACGTAAGTTTTAACACCATCAAACACCGTAGTAACCGGGTTGTGCGATGGGCCGTACCTGCTCACAGCATAATTGGTTTCTTTAGCCAGCGGACCGGTAACCAGGATATTAGGATATTTCTTTTTATCAAGCGGCAGCAGGTTGTTTGCATTTTTAAGCAGCACCATCGATTCGCGGTTCATTTTCAGGCTCATGGCCTTATCGGCATCAGTGTGCACTATTTTATCTGCAGCTTTGGGGTCTTTAACATACGGGCTGTCAAACAATCCCAGCCTGAATTTCACTTTCAGCACCTCGCTAACCCGGGTGTCGATGATCTTCATGGAGATGCGGTTTTCTTTAATCAGCTCTCGCAGGGGCATAATGAAAGTTTGCGGCATGGTAAAGTTAGTACGCACATTAAGGCCTGCTTCAACGGCCTGCCTTACAGCTTCCTTGTAATCGGCCGCTACGTGGTGTTTGGAGTACAGAAACTCAACGGCCTCGCTGTCGCTCACCACATAACCATTGAAGCCAAACTGCTGGCGTAAAAGCTGCGTGAGGAAGTAGTAGCTGCCAGTTATAGGCACACCGTCCCAATCATTATAACTGCTCATTACGCCCATAGGGTGCGCCTCCTGGATCACCCTGCGGAACGGATACAGGTACACCTGGTACATTTCCCGTGGCGCCACATGCGGATCGGTACGGGCGCTGCCATCACGGCCTCCTTTAGGCACACTATACACGGCAAAGTGCTTAAGCGTTGAAGCTACACCCTCTTCCTGGATGCCCAGCACCATTTGCTTGCCCATTTCGGCAATATGAAAAGGGTCTTCGCCATAACATTCAACTACGCGGCCCCAGCGCTGATCACGGGCGGGGTCAAGTATCGGCGCGTAAACATTGGTATAACCCAAAGCTTTGGCTTCGCGGCCAACAGTTTTTCCAGCCTGGTAAACCAGTTCCTTATCAAAAGTACTGCCTATAGATATTGGTGCAGGCAATGGCGTGGCGCGGTCATGATTAAGGCCGTGAATGCCCTCGTTGGTAAAATCTACCGGGATGCCCATCCGGGTCTCCTCAACAAACCATTTTTGGATGGTATTAATAGCCGAAGCATGCTTGCTGAACGGATATGAATATTGCGTAGGCGCATCATCCGTATGCGAGGTAAGGTTATTCAGCTCCTCATCTATATTGGCTATGCCATCTTTCCATACTTCGTTTTTCCAGTTAGGTACCGGCATTTCGTCTTTTAATACCCTTTTGTAGCCATAAAGGGTGGCCATCTGGCAGGTTTTCTCTTCAACGGTCATCTGGCTCACCAGGTCGGCCACACGTTTATCAATAGGCTGCGATGGATCTTCAAACACATCCATTTTGCCATTCTTGTTAAAATCTATCCAGCCTTTGTGGTAGATGTTTTTTTCCTGTGCCGATGTACCGAGGCTAAAGCTAAGCGATAAAGCAGATGCCACGAATACCCGAGGCAGGTAGTACTTATTTCTCATGAGGTGTATTAGGGTTGGTATTTCAAATATATAGCTTTAGGCTTAACCTGTATGGCCTTAACCATGTCCGGGGAGGTATATTTTAACTATATCGTTTGAGTAAGCGGGGCGAAGAGTTGACTCACCCCCGACATCGCTGCGCTCGTCACCCCTCTCTGCTTCGCAAAGAGGGGATTTTATTTTTCTATTTCTTCTACCCTCTTTGCGGCGAAGCCGGAGAGAGGGTGGTCCAGCGAAGCGCAGACCGGGTGAGTCAACTCTGCGCCTTACTATTCTCAGCCAGTCCTGTTGCAATATTCACAAACTTTATACTACATTTAGATTTCAAATGAGTTTAAAGCAACCTGTCACCCTAATTTCACACGCACTTATCCAGGCTGGGATCTGTGTACCTTTTCTGATAATCACACTTATTATTTATGGTATCTGCCGCGAAGGAAATGAGATTGAGGCGGCAATGATGTATGGTTTATTCGCTATTCCGGGTTATGTAATTGCCGTTTGCAGTTATCTGATATTTAACATCATTGAAACAAAAATTAAAACCACCTGGAGTATACTCAAATATGCCGCCCCCCTGTTTTTGCTGGCCGTTGGTTTATTAGCTATAGCCGGTTATAAAGAAAGTGACCGGCAGGTATTTTTTATTATAATAGCCACCATTTTATTCATTGAGCCTGCTAAGATCATTTATCAGCGGGTATTAAACACCCTGTAGTATAAACCCGGCATCTCAGCAACTATATAACGAATCTAATTTCAATGTAAATAGTAGGTTACAAGTAAACTAAATACTTATTAATTACTCTAACAATAAGTAAATTCACTTAAACATACTAAACCTCCATGAAATCAATAAAAACCTTGTGCCTGTTAGCTGCAATTGCCGGCTTAAGTTATAATCCGGTATCAGCTCAAACCCAACCGGCAGTTACGCCTGCCATAACTTTTAAAAATGTGGCCAATTTGCCCTACCCGCTCACCTGGACCAGCAGTGTTACCGACGGCAATAATATTTATACCGTTGCAGGTTATAAAGGCGGACGAGGCGGTGTTTCGTCTGATGTTTTGAAATATAGCCCCGAAACCAACAGCTGGACTAAAATTGCCGATATGGGCGGTAACAAAGTGCAATCGGCAACGGCTTACGTACCTGCCACCGGTAAAATTTACGTTTTTGGCGGTATTGGCGGCGTTAGTGCCGATATCCGTACCAGCCAGATCTTCCAGGGCGTTCAAAGCGTTGATATTAAAACAGGCGAAGTAAAAAATCTTAATATATTAAACCCAATGGCCAGTACCTACGGCAGTGCTGTTGAATGGGATAACAAGATCTATTTATTTGGCGGCAGCCGTGACGGCAAACGCAGTATCAACTCGGTTTACCAGTTTGATCCTATAAGCCTGCAATTCACTAAGCTTGCAGATATGCCCGAATACCTGCAAGCTGCCGGAACCGTGGTAAATGGCGTAATTTATACTTTTGGTGGTTATGATACTTTTCTTAAACATCAAAGCACCAATATTTACGCATATGATATCAAGGCCAATAGCTGGAAAACTGTTGGCAAACTGCCCGAGTTTATGTCGGCCAATAGTGTGGCAGCAAGCGGTAATGTAATATTTGTTGCCGGGAGCTATGATGATGAAAATTTGTTAGGCTATTTTGACACCGATAGCGGTAAATTCACCAAACTTAAATCAAATATGGAGCCGCGCCGTGCTGCATCATCAGCCATAGTAAATAATACATTATTTGTTTTTGGCGGAAGCACACGCTTTAAGGCATTTAGCGTATCAACGTTAGAAACTGTCCAGGCCACCAATATTACTCCTTTCCTTAAAAATTCTACAAGCAGGTAAAAGCCTGTGATGGATAAGATATAATATAAAGAAGCCGGCTAAAAGTGAAATTTAGCCGGCTTCTTATTTTAAACCAAGGGGCTACTTCAGTTCCTTTCTAAAAAACGCTACAGCCAAACTATCCACCTGTAAATGAATGGTATGCCTGTTAACAGAAGGATCATCCGTAAAATATATCGGAGCTTCTTTTTTAACAGCATCAATAGCTTCACCCAGCATTACGTAATGGCCTACCTTGCCGGGCAGTTCAGTGTATTTTGATTTACTGATCAGCTGATGATAATGCCTTGCATTGGTTTTAACCGGGGCTATGCTATCGCTCTGCGAGCCTACAATGTATAAAGCGCCTTTAATATCAGCCACCTGCTCCTTGCGGATAAAACCAAAGCCTAATGCCGGTGATATGGAAAAAAATGCTTTGATCCGTTTGTCCTTTAACGGGGGCACGTGTTTAGAACCGGCAATGAGGCTACTGTCATCCAGCAATTTTACCAAACCCGGAAACTCGGGAATCTCCAGCTCCTTGCGGCCTATAGTTTTATAATAATTGCGCGCCTGCTCAAAATCGAGCTTTGCACCGGCAAGGGCAATCATGGTGTAGCCGCCAAATGAAAAGCCGGTTGCCCCTATCTTTTGCTGATCGATAAGCGGGCCAACTTCGGGGTTGTTCAGCAATGAGGTAAGGGCGAAACTGATATCCAGCGGGCGCTCCCAGGGCTTAACAAATTCAAGAGGGATCTTGTATTCATAAGTATTGCCGTAATGATCAACCGCGGCAACTATGCAACCGCTGTTTGCAAGGGCCTGGGCAAGCCACTCCAAAGTTAACCTGCCGCCGCCTGTACCATGCGAGAGCAGGATAAGCGGCAGCTTACTTGCAGGAAGCTTGCCGTTACGCACCGTTGGCTGCCTTAAAAAAGGCGAAAAGTGTTTGTCAGCGGGTTTTAACGTATCGGTGGTAGGATACCAGATCTATGTAACTACCGGGCGGTTATTGCGGCTTTCATCCTTAAAATTAAAAGTACGCTCGCCTAAGTTTTGGGCCGAAGCTATACCGCCTGACAGCAGTAATATAATAGCGATAAGTATTTGTTTGCACATCATGTTTAGCGTTTATACCACAAAACAAGGCATTTAGCGCTTTAAAAAGATTGACAATAGTCAATAAATCACTTTTTTGATTTGAGGCGGCTCAGGGTTTCCTGCGAGATGCCCAGGTAATCGGCAACTATTTTATTAGGCAGTCTTTTAATAATTTCGGGCTGGGTTTGCATCAGGATATTGTACCGGGCTTTTGAATCCATAGTGATAAGGCTTTCTATCCGCTGTATGGATGCAATGTAGTCAAGCTCAAGCCCCGTGCGGTACATGGTTTCAAACCCGGGAATCTCTTTAAGCAACAGGTCGCGGTCAGCATAGCTCAATACCAATAGCTCTGACGGTTCGGGGCTTTGGATAGATGCAACGGAGGGCTCTTTTAATATAAAACTTGGGAATGCGGTACCCATTCGCCCTTCAAATATCAGGAACCGGGTTGATTCGTTGCCGTCATCATCAGTTAAGAACACGCGAAGACAGCCTTTTACCACAAAATATAAATGCTTTGCAATGCTCCCTTTTTCAACCAGGACCTCGTTGCGTTTGGTGAAGCGGGTTTTAAAACAATTTTCTACCAGTTGCTCATGCGCTGGCGTGAGTATTAGTTTACCTTCAAGATGTTGTTTTAAAGCAGGATGCATAGCTGCAATTTATGCAATTGCACCGGGTTGACAAATCCGGATTATTTTTGAGCAAGCAGTTCCTGGTACAAACTAAAGTTTTCATCGTCAAAGCAAACAAATATCACTTTCTCAACCACATCATTATGCGCCAAAAAATCCTGAACTGTTTTAACGGCGATAGCAGCAGCCTTATCTTTAGGAAAATGATAAATGCCGGTGCTGATGTTAGGGAAAGCAATAGTATGTACATCATTTTCGGCGGCAAGCTTCAAACTATTTAAATAAGCAGAATGTAATAGCTCGTCCTCTCCCCTTTTACCGCTGTTGTAAACAGGGCCAACCGTATGGATTACATATTTTGCAGGCAATTTACCGCCGGTGGTTATCACGGCCTGGCCTGTTTTGCAGCCACCCTGCCGGGCCACTATTTTACGGCAATCTTCCAATATTTCCGGTCCGCCTGCACGGTGTATGGCACCGTCAACACCGCCGCCACCCATGAGCGAAGTATTTGCCGCGTTTACAATTGCATCGGCCTTAATTTTTGTGATATCGCCCTGTACCAGTTCAATAGTGCCCATAACATTTTAAATTATAGCTGATATAATAAGCAGGAAAGTGTTTTGATTTTAAAAATATAACTGCACCATTTTGCGCCAGTAACGAGCGCGGTGCGCTTCTTCATGCCAGATATACAGGCTGTTTTGAATGCCTTTGCCGGCCAGCACAGTGCTCAGGTATTTATTATCTTCTAAAAATGCATCTTCTTCGCCCACGGCCAGGATAATTTGAAGGCGCTTGATCTGGTTAATAATTTCGGGACTGTGCAGGTTATTCAAAAACTGGTTAGGCATGTTGAAATACACGTTCTCATCGCGGTACCCATCCAGCAGGTCACGAAAATTACCCATAGCCTGGGTAATATCATAGCGCCCGCTCATACCTACTACTTTAACAAATACCGAAGGATGTTTAAATGCGATGTTAACCGCATGATAGGCCCCCATGCTGCAGCCTGCCGAAATAATTGAGCCTTTGGCATTAAGCATTTTCATCAAAGGCACTACCTCCTGCAAAATGTACTGCTCATAATGCAGGTGCCTTTCCATACGATGATAGGGATGACTATACTCATTATAAAAGCTTTCACGGTCAATACTGTCAACGCAATAGATCTGCAGGTGCCCGGCTTCAATTTTGCTGCGTAAGGCTTCAATTACTTTCCAGTCTTCATAATCATAAAACCGGGCTGTGCGGGTAGGAAAAAATAAAACAGAGGCGCCCGCATGGCCAAAAACCAGCAATTCCATATTGCGCTGAAGCGACGGACTGAACCACTTATGGTACTCTCTTTTCATCTTTTAAACCGCTGAAAGATGACAAATGCGTGTAAACCCTATATTAAGCTAATTTGATACTTTGTGGCATTCGCTGTAAAACAGCATTTTTCCACAAAATATAACCGGCGCTGCTCAAATGCAAACCATCTTTATCATAATATTCGCGTATTGGTTTACCGGAAGCATCTATCATCTGATTAAATATATTGATGAACTGCCAGTTTTTATGGCGGTGAATTATTTCGTTTTCAATTAAGCTGTTGGTGTACCTGTACTTTTCAACAATAGGCCAGCGGGCAAGACTTGGCTTAAGCGATATATAATAGCAGGGAATATTACCAAAAAGCCGCTCTACCTCCACGGTTAGCTGCTTAAAAAATATAAAAACCTCTTCGGGATTGCGGCCATCGCCAAGGTCATTATCGCCTGCATATACCACAATAGCCTCGGGATTATAGGAATGCATTATGCGCTCAAAAAACCACACGCAGGCAGCCAGTGTTGAGCCACCAAAACCCAGGTTAACAGGTTGGCAGTCATCAAAATCAGCATCCATAGTACTCCACAAACGAATGGATGAGCTTCCGTAAAAAATTACCCGCGGCACGTAATCAAGTTTTGTTCGCTTGATTTCCAGCTGCTTCACATCCTCTTCGTACCAGATCATATTCTTTTTTAGTAGGGCCGTATTAATTTAAGCGCTAAAGATAATACAATAGCCCCAACTTAATGTAACGATGATAAAACAATGGTGTTAAAATTGTAAAAGTGATTATTCTTCCGCCGCTTCTTCGCCTTTGGTTCCCAATTCAACAATATCACCCTTTTTAAAAAGGATAGCCTGCAGGGTGGTGCGCCATACCGGTTTCTTGCGCAATAGAAATTCCAGATCCATTCCAAAATGCTTAAACTCTTCCTGCTGGGCGTTTTGCATAATGGCTTTTGCCTGTTTATCTTTTTCAACCGAAATACGCTGCTCATACCAGTTTATAGCTTCAGCCTCTTCAGTTAACGAAACTATCATCCGGGCAAAGGTGCGGGTTTCGTCCGACAGCTCATTTGCGGGTTCGTGGTATTGATCAAATGACATAATACTCTTTTTTAAAGGAGATAAGTGTTATGCCGGTGTTTTTGTTTTAAACGCATTGTATTTAAGATAAGATTGCTAAGCCAGGTGTTTCCTTATCTTGATATTAACCAGTTTTGATGTTGGTGTATTGCTTTGTTCGGCAACGCTGTTGATGGGGACCAGCACATTGGCCTCGGGGTAATAGGTAGCCGTATTCCCTTCGGGGATATTATAAGGCACTACTACAAATAGCCTTGCTGCCCGTTCCACACCATCATCATAATTAAACAGGTCAACCTTTTCTTCGGCCTTAAAACCGGCTTTTTTCATATCGTTTTCGTTCATCAATATTACCCGGCGCTCATTGTGAATACCCCGGTAACGATCATTAAGGCCGTAGATGGTGGTGTTGAACTGATCGTGACTGCGGATGGTTGTCATATGATATTCGCCGGCCGCCAGCTCATGTTTGGGTAATGGGGCTATATTGAAAGGCACAACGCTGCCATTTTTTTCAGTGATAAATTTACCCTCACGGGCAGCGTTGGGCAGGTAAAAACCGCCGGGCAAACGCACTTTCTGATTATAATCTTCAAAACCGGGGATTACTTTAGCTATCACATCGCGCACCGCATCATAGCTTTTGGCGTATTTATCCCAATCGATCACCGAACGGCTGCCTAAGGTTGCTTTGGCAAGGTTACAAACAATCTGATTTTCATTCATGAGATGCTCAGATACAGGTTTCAGCATCCCTTTTGACATTTGGATAACACCCATGGAGTTTTCGCAGCTTATGAATTGATCTTCACCGTTTAGGACGTCTTTATCGCTCCGCGATAGTGTTGGCAGGATCAATGCCTCCTCTCCATGTACCAAATGACTGCGGTTTAATTTGGTTGATACATGTACCGACAGCTTAAGTTTACGCATGGCCTGCGCCGTAAACAGGGTATCGGGCGTAGCCGAAAGGAAGTTACCGCCCATTGCAAAAAACACTTTCAGCTTGCCTTCGTCCATTGCTTTAATGGATTCAACAACATCATACCCATGACCGCGAGGAGGCTCAAAGCCAAAAACCTCCTTCAGTTTGTCCAGCTGCTGGGGTTTCGGTTTATCCCAGATGATCATGGTACGGTTTCCCTGCACATTGCTATGGCCGCGTACCGGGCACAAGCCAGCACCGGGCTTACCAATGGCACCTTTAAGCATGGCCAGGTTCACAATTTCCTTCACGGTAGCTACACCATTTTTATGCTGGGTAACACCCATGGCCCAGCAAATGATAATACGGCTTTCATTTTTGATTAAATCTACAGCCTGCTCAATCTCATTGACTGTCAAGCCCGCGGCTTTTGCCAGGTCATCAACCTCGTATTGTTCCAGGCTCGCTAAAAAGGCAACATAACCGGTGGTGTTCTTTTTAATAAAATCATGATCAAAAACGCTGCCGGGGTTTTCCAGTTCGGCTTTATACAACAGCTTTTCCATGGCTTTAAGGAGCGCCATATCGCCGTTGATCCTCACCTGTAAATACAGATCGGCCAGTTGCGTTTTGATACCCAAAATTCCTTTTACCGTTTGCGGATTTTTAAAACCCATCAACCCGGCTTCGTGCAGTGGGTTTACCGCGATGATCTTTGAGCCTTTTTGCTTGGCTTTTTCAAGCGCGCTGAGCATGCGGGGGTGATTAGTACCGGGGTTTTGCCCCATAATGATGATCACATCGGTATCGTAAAAATCATTGAGTGTAACTGTGCCCTTGCCTATACCAATAGCATCGGCAAGGCCAACGCTGGTACTTTCGTGGCACATATTGGAGCAATCGGGCATGTTATTGGTGCCAAACTCGCGCACAAACAACTGATACATAAATGAAGCCTCGTTACTGGTACGACCTGATGTATAAAATGCAGCCTCATCCGGCGATGCCAAAGCATTAAGCTCATCCGCTATTTTTTTGAAGGCAAAATCCCAGCTTACCGGAGTATAATGGGTGGCCCCTTTGGCAAGGTAAAGCGGCTGGGCTATGCGGCCTTTTTTGCCTATCTCGTAGTCATTAAGTTTAGCCAGTTCAGCCACCGGGTTTTCGGCGAAGAATTCCCCGGTAAGTTTTTTGGTAGTAGCTTCTTCAGCGAGGGCCTTGGCACCGTTCTCACAATATTCGGCAATGGGTGAGCGGTCGTCATCAGGATCGGGCCAGGCACAACCCGAACAGTCGAAGCCGCCTTTTTGGTTCATTTTAAATAAACCCTCCACACCCCTTACCATACCAGTTTCCTTAATTATATCAACCATAGCAACCGCTACAGCAGGGATGCCCGCCGCCCATTCTTTTGGATTGGTTAATTTCAGGTTAAGCAGCTCTTCGGGATTTTCAGCTGCCGGTTCCTGTTCTGTTTGCTTGCTCATATCTTTTTAGCTGCTAAGGGATTGGGGTAATTATCGCTCTGGTCTTCGGCAACTTCATCCAAACAGGTAAAATCCTTTTCAACCAGTAAATGCAAGCTGCCATGATTGCCTTCAAAACCAATCTTATCTTCATCAGCAAGACCGGCAACCATAGTTTTAGGCGCATACAACGTTATAGCGTTTTCCTTGTATGTTGCCGAAAGCTGTTCATTATCAATTAGTTTTAAAGCATAAATAAGCTGCTGGCTGCCAAAATCAACCGTTTCCTGTATATAACCTTCTTCGGCCAGTTTAGCTACATCAGTTTTAGTAAGCCTGTACCTTAGCGAATTACCTTTTATCCTTATTTTCATTGGTATAAGATCAATTTATGCCGATGGCGCTGTTAATGCAGCTTCATCAGCGGGCACAATTACCCGATGCGCACCGGTATAAATATTAAAGCGCTCATCGCGTAAAAAGCCAATCAGTGTAATATTAAACTCGTTTGCCAGCTCTACAGCCAGGCTTGAGGGTGCGCCTACTGCCGCTATAATGCTGATGCCCGCCATGGCAGCTTTTTGCACAAGCTCAAAACTGGCCCTGCCACTCAACAGCAATACCGTTTGCTGTAATGGCAACCAGTTATACATCATGGCAGCGCCTATCAGTTTATCTAAAGCGTTGTGGCGGCCTACATCTTCCCTCAATAATAACAGCTCACCCAAGGGGGTAAATAAGGCCGATGCGTGCAGCCCTCCGGTATCATCAAACACCCGCTGATGCCTGCGTAATATCTTTGGCAGCTGATTAAGTACAACGCTATGAACAATATTGCCATCACCTGCTTCAGCGGCAAAACTGCTTACCGTACGGATGGCACTGATTGATCCCTTACCGCATACACCGCAGCTACTGGTGGTATAAAAATTACGTTCGGTGTTTTGGAGATGCGGCAGTACACTATGCTCAAGTGTTACCAATATAGTATTTTCCTTATTTTCGGCGCAGGCTATAAAGCTGTGTTTGGCCGATTTTATTTCGTCAGCATTTTTAATAATGCCTTCCGTAAAGAGAAAACCGGTTGCCAGTTCGGCATCATGGCCGGGGGTACGCATGGTTACTGAAATATTACGCAGTTCCCGTTGACCGGCAGGGCCGTATTCCAGCTTAATTTCCAGCGGTTCTTCAATGGCAATACTATCCTCTTCCCTTGCGCTTTGGTTAGCGTTAACTTTTACAACCGGGATATGAATAACTGATGATGCAGACATAATCAAATATACAATTTATGATGTGGGTTTGTTTAGGCGAGTTGTGTACTTGCGCTCGTTTTTAACGAGTGCTTAACATGGGTTGGGGATTGTATCGCCAGGTTGTAAGTTTACGTTACAAACGTAAACCCATATTAAGCACTCATCACAGATGAACGCAAGGTTAATTAACGGCCATGCGTGAACGCTTAAACTTGCCTTTAGGATTTCCCAATTTGTTAAATTTAATCCTTTGCTCGTTTTGTAAGCTAATTTGAATATTTTTGAGATATGAAGATCAATATACTGGCTTTTGGGGTGACCAAGGAGATATTTGGAAGTAGTGAAATCAGCCTGGAAATGACCAACGATGCTACAATCTCCAATTTAAAATACCTGCTCGAACATCAATATCCGCGTTTAAAGCAGCTTTCATCGTACATGCTGGCTGTTAATAACGAATACGCCTTACCCGGTGATACTATACACGAACGTGATGAAGTAGCGATCATTCCGCCGGTAAGCGGAGGGTAGCAGGTCAGTTTGCTGTTATTAGTAGGCAGTTTTGCAGTAGCTTTTAACGCGAGATAAAACCGCCCCAATTTCATTATATAATAATCAATCATCTTAATAAAACAATGGCCATCAGAAGCGCTACACTTGACGATCATTCAGCAATATCAGCCCTGTTAACACAATTGGGGTATCCCGGTACGGAGGATTTTTTACCGGCGAACCTTGAAAAGATGCTGGGGCAACCTTCTTCACAGGTTTTAGTTTATGACGATGAAGGTGAGGTTGCGGGTTTTATCGCCATTGATTTTTTAACGCAACTCGTGGTTAAAGGTGATTTTATCCGTATCTGTTGTTTTTCTGTTGATGAAAACACCCGCGGTAAAGGTATAGGCAAAGCACTGGAGGATTATATCACAGAGCTTGGTAAAGAGCGCAATGCCGACCGGATAGAGGTACATTGCCACTCGCGCCGGGTTGATGCGCACCGTTTTTATTACAGGCAGGGGTATTCCGAATCGCCCAAATACCTCATGAAATCATTGATACAATTATAAATCACAACACCTTGAACACACAAATCCTTCTATCGGCCCAAACACTGGATATCCAATCATGTATCGACTGGATCATGTCGCCCGAATCAGGGGGAATAGATGTGTTCATCGGTACCGTACGCAATGCAACCAAAGGCAAAAAAGTTTTAAAACTTGATTTTGAAGCTTATGAGCCTATGGCCATCAGCGAGATGAACAAGATTGTCGGGCAAGCCTTTGAACGCTGGCCTATTCAAAAAATACTTATCCACCACCGTACAGGCCTACTGCAGGTTGGCGAGGTGCCTGTTATTATAGCGGTATCAGCAGCACACCGTGATGCAGCCTTTGATGCCTGCCGGTATATCATCGACACGCTTAAACAAACTGTTCCTATCTGGAAAAAAGAAAGCTTTGATGATGGTGATGTTTGGGTAGCAGCACATCCGTAGGAGATGTTTAAGAACAAATAAGAAAAGCGTCATTGCGAGGTACGAAGCAATCCCCGATTAGCAGAGCGGCTATGCAAGTCCCCCTGTAATGTTTGGGATTGCTTCGTACCTCGCAATGACGCTATTAAAATATATCGTCTCCTCGCCGATGTTGGTGTTGTCACCAACATCTTACCTCCTAATCAACCTTATACTCTTCTAACCCACCTTCCAACGAAAACACATCTGCTTCGGGGATCATTTTGAGGATCAATTTTACGGCTTCATCACTTCGTTTGCCTGATGAGCAGTAAAGCACTTTTGTGTTCGGACTGGTAAAGTAGGCCAGGTATTCTTCTACCTCATCAAGCGGGATATGGGTACCGCCAATATCATAGGCCTCACGCTCCTGTAAGGTGCGTACATCTATGAGTTCAACAGTATCATCCAAAAGGATTCGCTTTTTTAGTTCATCAGCGTTAATGGTTGGAATATTAATGGTTGTTTTTAACCTGCGGATATGCGTTTTGGTAACCGGTCCGATTTTAAAGATCCGGCTTTGCATGCTTTGGGCATCAAAGATCAACACCTTTCCGGCAAGCAACTCTCCCGTTTTTGTGATGTATTTAATTACCTCGTTGGCCTGCATGCAGCCAATGATCCCGGCCAGCGTAGGGATCACCCCGCCCTCGGTACAATTAGGGATCTGCGTGGCATCTACCTCCGGGAACAGGTCACGATAATTGGGTGAATTTGCCCCCTTGGGATTGCTTAGGTTCCAAACCGCAACCTGTCCCTCAAACTGGTAAATAGCACCGTACACAAGCGGCTTACCGGCTAAAACACAGGCATCATTAAGCAGGTAACGGGTTTCAAAATTATCGGTACCATCCAATACAATGTCATAATTACTGATAACATCCATCACGTTATCAGAGGTTATTTTGGCAGTGTACGGGATTAATTTAATCCCTGGGTTTTGCGCCTGCAGGCGGGTGCATGCTATTTCAGCTTTGTTTTTGCCCTCATCGGCAGGGGTGTACAATACCTGGCGGTGCAGGTTACTTACCGATACCTGGTCAAAATCAGCAATACCTAATATACCTATCCCTGTTGATGTAAGGTATTGCGCGGCTGGGCAGCCTAAGCCCCCTGCTCCTACAATCAACACACGGGCTTGTTGTAATAATTGCTGCGCTTCTTCGCCAAAACCTGGCAGTGCTATCTGGCAGTTATATCTTTGAAAATCCTCATTCATTAGTTGTAACTATTTTATGTTGGATCATTGATTTTACTTTTTCCAATTCTTCGGGTGTGTTCACATTAGTCAGCGCTTCCTGCTGAGGGGCGTTTAACAACGTGATATCACTGTTGATCAAAACCTTGCGCGGGCATGAATAGCCCTGCGCTAAAAACGATAATAGTACCGGATAACTTTTGGGTTCCCATATAGCTATTAAAGGCTCCGGGAAATTGGTTACCGGGCTATGATAAGCTGTAGCTATCGACGAGCTGTTTCGCCAGGCTACCAAATTACGAAGCGTGCTTTCATCCATCAAAGGCAAATCGCAGGCTATAACCAGCCATGCTGCATTCGGCTGTTCACGAAATGCCGAAAGAATAGCGCCATAAGGCCCCAGGCCTGTAAATGTATCTTCGATAACGGGATAGGCCGGGTCAATTTCCTGCTGCTGGCCCGGGCGACCAGAGATGTAAACCTCCCTGCAAAAGCTTTTAAGCAGATCGGCCATATAATAGCGTTGCTGCTTGCCATGCCAATTGGCTGCACCTTTATCAAAACCCATGCGGGTACTTTTACCGCCTGCCAATACCAGACCGTTTAAAACGGGTTTGGCCTGCTTTAATGCTGCTTCAAAAAAGGCGATGATCTTTTCACCTTCATCTACCTTTAAAACAGGAATTTGCTGCCAGTGAGGGATGACCTCCTTTATAAAATCGGGAATTTCGCTTGCATTATCGGCCAGCAGGAAAAGCTGCACATTATTGAGCTGATCTGTCCTTTTTTGCAGCGATGCTTTTTTATTAATGTCAATGATCACTACCTGGGCATTGGCCTGCTGATGGTTGCCGTTAACCAGTACCAGGTCGGCAGATGAAAATTGTTGCTTAAGCTGGTAAGGATATATCGGATTTTGATAATTAAATTGCTGGTAGTTCACCTGATCGGTATATTCAACAGAGGCACCGCTTACCAGCCTGCCGGGCAGCAAAGTAATATCATCATTATGCGACATATCTACATAAGCGCATTTATAAACCGGCGACATTGCCCTGATCACATCATCGGCCAGTAATTTGATCACGGTACAGGGACCGCCCAAAATTGCCCATTCATTACGGCCAAAACTGCCCGTTGAAGGCCTGGCCAGTTTGGTATGTTTACGATGTGTGCCTGATGGCTGGTTATGATCTTTTAAAGTCACGTTTACCTCCTGTTTTTGAGATCAGTTTGGTTTCTTTTATCACTATATCATGGCTCATGGCCTTGCACATGTCATAAATAGTAAGCGCCGCTATGGAGGCCCCTACCAATGCTTCCATCTCCACACCTGTTTTTGCGGTGATGCTTGCGGTACAATCAACCTCAACCTCCTGCTGTTCATTTATCCGGATACTTACGTTACAGTTATCCAAACCCAATGGGTGGCAAAGCGGGATCAGGTCGCCGGTTTTTTTGGCAGCCATAATGCCGGCGATAATAGCTGTTTGAAAAACAGGACCTTTTTTGCTCTGCAGTTCATTACCCGTTAAAAGCTCAAATACTTCAGCCGGTAAAGCAACCACGCTACGCGCAGTAGCGGTGCGGTGTGTAACCTGCTTTTCAGTTACATCAACCATATTCGGATCGCCTTGTTTGTTTATATGGGTTAACATTTTGAACCTTGATTTACTTGATTGAAGGATTTAAGGATATTTGCTTGCATACTTACTTTTTATCAGGTTTAATTCTATCAGGGCAATCCTAAAATCCTACAAATCATGGTTAAATTTCCAAACCTTAAACACCTCTCCTGCTTTAAAATCATTCCTTTCGAGCGGGAGTTCTAAAAAAGCTTCGGTATCTGCTAAGTTAGCAAAATCGCCCGAACCATTTCCCTCAACAGGCATTGCTATTAATTGGCCCTGCTCATTACTTTGCAGCTTTACCTGCAAATAGTATTGTAGTGCCGGCAGGAATGTAAAGTCTTTCCCCAGTACCGCGTATGTTGCAGCTTTTGCGGGCAAGCCAAGTATGGCATTAAGCCATGTCAAAAAATAACGGTGCAGGCACATGAATGTTGCTACCGGGTTACCCGGAAAGGCAAACACCAATGCTCCATTGTTATGCCTGCCAAACCAAAAAGGCTTACCAGGGCGCTGGGCTACTTTATGAAACAGCTTTTCAACCTCTAACTCCTCCAATGCTTGCGGGATATAATCAAACTTACCCATAGAAATACCACCGCTCAGCAACAGTACATCATAGTGTTGCAAACAGTGTAGGATCTTTTCTTTAGTAACAACAGGCTCATCGGGGATATGCAAAATGTCAGCATCAATGCCATGCTGTTTTAAAACAGCCTTTACCATATAACTGTTTGACTTACGGATCTGGTATGGAAGTGGCGTTTCATGCACATCAACCAGTTCATCGCCCGACGAAATAATTACCACATGGGGCATTTTTTTAACAAGCAGGTGGGTTTTACCAACCGATGCCGCCACACTGATGATAGCCGGGCTCACCAGTTGCCCCGATTGAGCAATAACATCATTTTGCTTTTTATCCACACCCTGCAAATGCAAGTTCTGCCCTTTTTTAATATCCTGGGTATGCAGACTTGCCAACCCTGCACTAATCTCCACATCCTCATAACGGATCACGGTATCAACCGAAACAGGCAGCACAGCCCCTGTCATAATCTCGATACACTCATCCGCTTCATTGATCTCAACGGGTTCATCACCTGCAGCCTGTGTAGCTTTGATGCGGAAAATATGAATACCATTTTCAATGGCAGCATGTTTTACAGCTATGCCGTCCATGGTTACCCGGTTAAAGGGAGGCAGGTCGCGGTCGGCTTTCAGGTCTTCAGCCAGCACATAGCCTAAAGCCTGCTCAAACGGGAGGCTTTGGGTGCCATAATCCTTCGTTTGTGCCAATACCTGTTTTTCAGCTTCTGCAACCGTTATCATTTTTTATATTGGGTTTTAAAACTATCCGCCAATAGTGGCCATTGATTCATGAATCCCGGTTTTGGCTACCCGTGCCCGCTCGGCTTCCCAGCCATCTGCCGGCCGGTGGTTAAAAGCTGTTAACAGGGTATTTTGCAATACCTCATCAGAGGCTCCTCCACGCATTAAATCTTTTAAATTAAGTACGCCATCATCGTACAAACAGGTTTTCAACTCACCCTGCGGCGTTATGCGGATACGGTTACAGGTACCACAAAAGGTACGCGAATAAGCGGCTATAATACCAATACTGCCTTTATGCCCGGGTATTTGATAGTTATATGCGGTAGAGTAAGCCGGATCATCCAGCTTTTTTATTTGCGGGTATTTGCCTTTTATTTCATCCAAAATGCGGAGGTAATCCCAGCGCAATCCCTCGTATACATGGCCGTCGCCGTTAAAAGGCATTTCTTCAATAAACCTAACGCTTACCGGCAATTCTTTGGCCAGTTCAACCAGCGGGATAATATCCTGCGTATTTTTGCCATCCATTACCACGGCATTTATCTTTACTTCCATATCATGGCTCAGCATGGCATCCAGGGCGGCCATTACATTGGCAAATTCATCGCGGCGGGTAATGGTAAAAAAGCGGTTGGCATCCAGCGTATCCAGGCTCAGGTTTATGGATTGTACGCCTATCTTTTTCAATTCGGGCACATAAGGCGCGGTCAGCACACCATTAGTTGTCAGGCCCAATTCTTTTAGGCCATCCAGTTTGGAAATCCCGGTAAGCAAAGGCATAAGATCCTTACGTACAAAGGGCTCTCCCCCGGTAATACGGATCTTTTCGATCCCCATTTTTACCAGCAAACTACACATCTGCATCATTTCTTCACTGGTCATGAGCTCGACGCGCGAAAGCCAGTTCAGGCCATCCTCGGGCATGCAGTAAAAACAGCGCAGGTTACACCTGTCTGTCACCGCGAGGCGCATGTAGCTGATTTTCCGGCCGTGATTATCTGTTAACAAAGTATAGTTTTTTTATCCGGTAAATTTAATCAATTAACAGCCATTTCAGCTTTAAGTTTAAGCATGGCCCGGGTAAAAGTAAGCAATACAATGCGGGGGTATGTTTACAAAATGTATTTTTTGTTTCCTATTCAGCGGCCGGTTTCATATCAAAGTAAACTAATAAGAAAATTCCATAGCCCATCCTCTGTTCATAACAAGAACATAAAGCACAAAAAATCAAATTGTTATAAATGAACAGATATAACTAAAACTTTAATTAAATCATTATCGTATTAAGGCAAGCATCCGTCCGAAAGCAGTTATTAAAAAGGGCGCCCCCTGAACCCGAATAAACATAACACGCAGAAATGGAAGCTATATGAATTGTAATACATGGCGAATAACCTGGCGTTACAACAAATAGTTATACTAATACCTCATGTTAACAGTTTATAAAAAATGACAGGGATCATTATTCTGGCAGCAGGCGCATCAAGCCGTTTTGGCTCGCCCAAACAAAACCTTATTTACCAGGGTAAAACCCTTTTACAACGTGCTATCCAAACCGCACTTACCTGCCTGCATTGTGAAAAAGTTATTGTAGTACTTGGCGCCAATGAGGGGCTGATCCGTTCTAATATAGATGATCAGCTTGTAGAGGTTACTTACAATCCCCGTTGGCAAGAAGGCATGGGTTCATCAATAAAATTTGGTGTAGCGGAAATGCTGAGGCTTGAACCAGGGATCACCTCAATTATACTGATGCTTTGCGACCAGCCATTTGTTGACTCATTCCTGATATCGCAACTAATGGAAAAAAAAGAAGCCCATGATTGCGGCATCATTGCCTGCGGTTATCGTGATGTTTTGGGCGCCCCGGCTTTGTTTGATATAAAATATTTTCCGGCATTACTTAGCCTGGAAGGCCCAGAAGGAGCAAAAAAAATCATCGAAGCAAATGCCGATGATGTTTTTATACTTCCTTTCCCTCTGGGAGCTATTGACATTGACACAACCGCCGATTTAGAACGACTTAATCAGGCAGGATAGGCTTAAACAATTAGGCAGAAGCAACCAGCTTACTTACACTTCGGTACACAAACTCGGTAAAAATATGCCTGCGGGCAAACCTTCCCGGCGAATCGGCATTGATGAATTTGGTATAGATTGCTTTTGGAACATCAAAATACTCATACACATTACCATCCAAAAAAGTAATTTTCAGTACTTGTTGCTTGTACTCAAAATCGGCAATATTTGATAAGGTTGTTGTAGCCGTATAATCGGCTTGCGTTTGGGCACGGGTTTCGGGGGCAATACTTACCAAAAAGTGGTAAGCTTCAATAATGGTTTTACTTTTTTCTTCGGCCTCTATCCTGCTCTCATCCTGAAACCTGTCGGGGTGCCAGGTTTTCATCATACTTTTATAAACCGAACGCAATTCAGTTAGCTCGGCATTTTCAGTTACGTTCAGGAGTTTCCTGTAGTCGACAATTTTTTTCATTTTTATTCGGATTCTTTTTATTGTCGATGAAGGGATTACAGGCAAAACCGCGCTCAACACCATCATGAAAATAACGGCGCGAAGGTACGCTTTTTTAACGAAGAAAAACAGGAAGTTTTATTTATTGAAAATGATGATATTAAGTAAATATTAGCTAAAACTTTTGTTAACATTCAGCCCTTAATTCCCTGCCAAATCTGCTGTTTTAATTTAACGCTATTAATGAATACAATACGGTGATAGCTGTTTAAATTATAAACCGTATTTTTGCGGGCTATGAAGTTTCCAAAATTTGCCGACCTGATACTGTTTGAGAACGATGACGTTATTGTTGTGAACAAACCGCCTTTTATAAGCTCGCTTGATGAACGCGGCGAAGGTAGCAGCGAAATCAGCATGCTCAGGCTGGCCAAGGCTTATTGGGATGATGCGCAGATTTGCCATCGCCTGGATAAGGAAACATCAGGTGCGCTCATCTTTGCCAAAAACCCTGAAGCTTACCGGGCGGTTTCCATGCAGTTTGAAAAACGCAAGGTTAAAAAGGTTTACCATGCTGTTATTGACGGCACCCATACTTTTGATAACCTGCTTGTTGATTTGCCTATATTAAATGTTGGCAAAGGCAGCGTAACCATCAGCAGGCAGGAAGGTAAACGCGCCGAAACCTGGTTTCAGTCGTTAAAATATTATAAACATTACACCCTCGTTGAATGCCGACCGGTTACAGGCCGCATGCACCAGATCAGGATCCACCTGGCTACGCAAAGGGCATCTATAGCCGGCGATGAAATGTACAAAGGCGAACCTGTTTTTCTTTCAAAAATAAAACGTAAATACCATTTAGGTAAAGACCAGGAAGAACTGCCTATTATGAAGCGTTTTGCACTGCATGCTTATGAAGTAACGTTTCGTATCAATCCCGAAACCGAAATTGCCATTCACGCACCATATCCCAAGGACTTTGAAACACTTTTAAAGTTGCTTGATAAGTTTGACCTTTAAAATTAAAAGGTAGAAAATGTTTGATATTTACATATGCCAACGTATTTTTATGCCTGATGTCTTCTCTCATTAAAAAGTTCTCCCTCTCTATTTTACTGGTTGCGTTTGGTGTAAGCATTTCAGAAGCCTCATCGTATATCTATCTTTCTGAAGACAGCCTTGTTAGCTTCATCAAAATAAAAGACAGAAACCTGCAGGACAAGAAGATAGTTGATTATATTAAGCTCCGTTTTCAACAGGGCCCGCAAAATACTATCCCCGAAGGCAAGTCGGAAGTTTACGAAAAATTGGATAAATACCAGGTTGATGACCGGGAGGCTTTAAAATATTTTATTGAAAGCACCGTACAAAGGCGGTTATCGAAACTGCCCGAAGCAGAAACTGCCATGATCAAAGCCATTGATCAGGCATCAAAAAACAAAGCCGATTTTCTGATTTATTCATTCATCAGTCATCTTGCTTTTATCCAAACCGACCGGGGCAATCCCATTGGCGCTATATATAGTTACGGACTGGCCCAAAAACAAGCTTTAAAACTTAATGAACCGTTATTACAGGTATATCTCAATATTAACATATCCGATCTGTATTACAAGCTTAACCTGTATAGCCAGTCATTATATTATCTCAACCTGGCATTTCACATCAAGGAAGAAAACAAGATCAAGGATGACAGGTTTTATACAATAATAAGCTACAACAAGGCCGAAAATTTTTTCAGGAGAAGAAACCTTGACTCACTGCAACGATGTCATGATGATTTAATGGGGCCAAACAACAAGGGCTATAAATTATACACTTACCAATACCGTACGGCCTATTATATATCTATATTAAAACATAACTATAGCAACGCCATAACGCAGATCAAAGAGCTTCAAAGCAACAAAAAGTATGTTCACAATGATCTTGAGCAACAAAACCTGGCCGATGCTTTTTACCTGAACGGGCAGCCAGATTCGGCAAGTGCTATAGCCAACCAACTGCTTGCACTGCCATATTCTGCCAATCATCCCGAAATAAAACACCAGCTTTATGAACTGCTGGGTAAAATAGCCCGCGACAGTGGCGACTATAAGCTTGCCGCTGTGAACTTTGACCTCGCCCTGAAACAATCAGAAGAAAGCCTGAATAATACCACCCAGGTGGGCAACGTATCGGCACAAATAAAAATTGATAAAATTGAAAACTCGTTTACAGATACTGCCGAAAAGTACAGGCGCGAACGTCTTATTTTAATCCTTATCAGTATTACTACGGTTTTCATGTTTGCTGTTATAGCCCTGTTATACCGCAGCGCCAGGCAAAAACGTCACTACGAAAAGTTATTGTACGATACCAAAAAACGCGAGCTTGCCTTTATCAACTCACATGAAGTACGTAAGCATCTTACCAATATATTAGGTCTTGTTGAGTTGATGAGCGAAAGCAAGGACAAAAAACAGGAGTTTTTACAGGTTGAAAAGCATCTTTATGATTCGGCCACCAGGCTTGATGAAGCTATTAAGAACATCTCCGAAAAATTGAACGACTAAGCCTCGGCAATAGTATTTTTTCTTTACCCCTATCAGCAGGAGCAAGTTAACCTGTATGCAAACGCCTTCCCGGGTTACCCTGCAGAGGTATTTGCATTATTGACAAAAAACACCCCCTATTTATTTCTAAAAATATGAAATTGTTAAAAATGTAGTTTTAGAGATTGTTTTTTACGTGTTTACAGCTATAATTAACCTGTTATTGAAAAAAAATACAAAATTTCTTAACATTTGTAATGAATTTTGTAAAAATAATTTAAATTCGCCTTAATAATTATTGAGATTAATACAAAAACTATAATTAGAACCCCAACTTTACAAATTAATTAAAAAATGGCAACAAAACTCGAGTACATTTGGCTTGATGGCTATAAACCAACACAAAGCCTGCGCAGCAAAACAAAAATCGTTAAAGAATTTAGCGGTAAAGTAGAAGATTTAGATAACTGGAGCTTTGATGGTTCTTCAACTGAGCAGGCACCAGGTGGTTCATCAGATTGTATCTTAAAGCCAGTTTTTGTTGTTCCTGACCCACAAAGAAAAAGCGCTTACTTAGTAATGTGCGAAGTATTAAGCGCTGACGGCAAACCACACGAATCAAACGGTCGTGCTACTATTGCTGATGATGATAATGATTTCTGGTTTGGTTTTGAGCAGGAATACTTCCTGTGGGATCCATCAACCAGCAAACCGCTTGGTTTCCCGGCTGCTGGCTATCCAGCTCCACAAGGCCCATACTACTGTTCAGTAGGCGCTAAAAACGCTTTCGGCCGCGAAATTGTTGAAGAGCACTTAGACGCTTGTTTAGAAGCAGGCTTAAACGTTGAAGGTATCAACGCTGAGGTTGCTGCTGGTCAGTGGGAGTTCCAGATTTTTGCTAAAGGCGCTAAAGAAGCTGGTGACCAGATCTGGGTTGCACGTTATTTATTAGAAAGAATTGGTGAAAAATACGGAGTTGCTATTAACTGGCATTGCAAACCGCTTGGTCAATTAGACTGGAACGGTTCAGGTATGCACGCTAACTTCTCAAATACTACTTTACGTACTGCAAACAGCAAAGCTATTTTCGAAGCCATCTGCGAGTCTTTCCGCCCTGCAGTTGCTGAGTGTATTGCTGTTTATGGTGCCGATAACGATCAGCGTTTAACCGGTAAACACGAAACTGCTTCTATCCATGACTTTAGCTATGGTGTATCTGACCGTGGTGCTTCTATCCGTATCCCTCTGTATGCCGTTGATCACAACTGGAGCGGTTACCTGGAAGATCGTCGCCCTAACTCAGCTGCCGATCCATACAAAGTTGCTGCAGTTATCATCAAAACTGTAAAAACAGCTAAGCTTTAATGCCCTGAATAAATAGTTATTGTTTATCCCCCGGTTTTGTAACCGGGGGATTTTTTTTGCATACTGTTTAAATTGTTACCACAAGGCGCTGTCCGTTTGCCACTTCCAACTCCCAGAGTTCAGCAATATCCGCTAACTTCACTTTAATGGTTTCCACTTTTAGCTTGCCCGCCGCCGCAAGTGCGAACATTTCAGGCAAAATCCCGCTAAAAAGTTCAGCTACCTGTGCTTTTGACCATGCACCAAGTCCTGACCCGGTTAATTGAAGATCAACGCTCCTCAAATTGGCCGCCGATAGCTGGATCAAATCTCCCGACATGCCCCCTACCGATACATATCTTATTTTATTGGTAAATGAACCATCGCCTTTTATGCAGGCCAATATCATTTCGGCAGTATGGCCCCACAGGTAATCAACAATAATATCAATAGGAGTTTCTGAATGTATTGCCGTAATCTGTTTTTTAAAACTTTCATCATTCTGCAACACTGAAATTACTTCATCGGCTCCAAGGGATAGCAACTCATTCAGTGATTGCTGGTTTCGGCCGGTTGCAATTATCTTTTTTGCACCATAATGTTTGGCAATTTGAACAGCAACCCGCCCTGTAAAACCTGTAGCGCCATTAATGAGCACTACATCGCCTGGTTTAATATCAGCTTTGAATTTAAGCCCCATAGCTGCGCCGATAACTGCATTTGGCAAGGCTGCCGCAACGGCATCATCCAATCCATCAGGTATTTTCACTATCCTGCTTTTGTGAATAGTCGCTTTTTCAGCCAGCATACCGCTTACCCCCATGCCGTATACCCGGGTTCCGTCTGCAAGCAGGCAAACGCCATCGCCGCCAATTACCCGGCCGTTTTCATTAGGGGCATCGCTCGAATAGTGCTTGCCCGATGCCCTGCTTTTGTCAAGATGTTTAATGGCTACTGCTTTTACACTAACCAATACCTCATCAGGGCCTTGAGCTACCGGTTCAGGAAAATCTGTATATTGAGGTAACCCTCCTTTTTGATACATTACTGCTGCTTTCATGTTATTTTCTTTTTTTAATAACACAAAATTACCCCGGTATGCAGCACCGGGACGATAACATATGTTATCAAGTTTAAAAATGCAGCTTGCCTTTTGCCAGTTTGCTTTTTATACGGCTCAGGTGCACTTTACTCACTCCCAAATATGAAGCAATATAGTGCTGGGGGATCCGCTGAACAATATGGGGCCTTTCCGTTAAAAGAAGTTGATAACGTTGTTCGGGTGTGTCGCGGATAAAGGAAATAAACTCGTTGATATAATGCGTTTGCCGCCGTGCCGACATTTGCAATATCATATGCGCAAAATTGGGCTCACTATTTAATTCATCTATCAGTTGGATAACATATTGCTTTGGAAGCAGGTAAATAACCGATGGCTCAATGGTTTCGATAGTAAACAGGCTGGGCACATTATTTATAAAACTATCGAAAGATGTAAGCCCTTCATTTTCAAAAAAGAATTGTATGGTTTTATCATCGCCATTACTGTTAAAAAATGCCCTTACACAGCCTTTCTCTATAAAAATGTAATGCTGAGATATTTTACCTTCCTGAAGCAGCACAGTTTTAGCTGGTGCCTCTATCCGTTTCTGAAACTGCAGGTACCTGTCCCAATAGGCATTTAACTGTGGGAATTTATCTTTGAAATGGAAAAACATCGTTAATTAAATAGCTATGTGGTTGTATTATTGGGGGGCGGTAGCATCTTTTAAGTATTGGACATAATTGCCTGTGATAACCTCCTTGTAAGAGGCTACCGGTAAATTATAAAGATACATCCAGCAGCTTATTATACCGTTATCAGTATGAATAGCAACCTCATCTCTTGTATATTCCTGTGGGTGGCGGTACAAGTCGCCGATACCTTCATAATCGTCAATTACTTTTAATATGGTTTCAGGATCATCCATCATAAAAATACTGCCATAAATGTAACGCTCTTCGGTGTTATCAATTACAGCGCCCGGGTATTCGCCAATATCATAAAGTTGCCCTTTTATTTTACCATCGCTTATAAATTTGCAATGTTTATTAAGATACTCCGCAAACTCATTACCGGCTTGCAGCAGTGTGCCGTAAACAAATAAAAATTGACCTGTTGTTTCCATAAATAGCTCAAACAAAGGTAAACGCAATTGCGTATTATACACGCACAGGCTAATTTTTTATAGTTTAAGCCATAATAGCTATCTTGCTGCACCTTAACCGGCCATAATTTTATACCATGAACGAAGAACAGATCAAAGCATATATTGAACAGAATAACATCCAAAAAATAAAATTCGCCTTTGCTGATATTGATGGCGTTTTACGCGGCAAGGTGATCCACCCTAAAAAATTTATTGATGGGTTACAAAGCGGTTATGGCTTTTGTGATGTGGTTTTTGGCTGGGACAGCAACGATGCCTGCTATGATAATGTACAGTTAACGGGCTGGCAAAGCGGTTATCCCGATAAGCTTTGCCGTATTGACCTGTCAACTCTCCGTAACATACCATGGCAGGATGATATCCCCTTCTTTTTAGCCGATTTTAGCAACCCTGACGGGAACGACTTGCCTGCCTGTCCACGAAGCCTGCTCAAAAAGATCAAGGCCGAATGCGATGCTATGGGCTATCATACCGAATTTGCCCAGGAATTTGAGTGGTTCAATTTTAAAGAAACGCCGCAAACCCTTGCCGATAAAAAGTTTACCAATATTGAACCGCTTACACCGGGCATGTTTGGCTACTCCATATTGCGTACATCTCAAAACAGCGATTTTTATTTCGATCTGTTTAACCTGCTTACCAAATTTAACATACCGATAGAAGGGCTGCACACCGAAACAGGTCCGGGAGTATACGAAGCTGCCATACTGCATGACGAGGTTTTAGCTGCCGCTGATAAAGCAACCCTGTTTAAAACCGCTGTTAAGGAGATAGCTTATAAACATGGCATTATAGCATCATTCATGGCTAAATGGACAGAGACCCTACCCGGTTGCAGCGGCCATATCCATCAAAGCCTGTGGACTAAAGATCAGTCAAAAAATCTGTTTTACGACGCTAACGATGTATACAAAATGAGCGATTTGCATAAGCATTACCTTGCAGGTCAGCTGTATTGCATGCCTCATTTACTGCCCATGTATGCGCCAACCATCAACAGCTATAAACGCCTGGTTGAGGGCGCCTGGGCACCAACCACCATTACCTGGGGTGTTGAAAACCGTACTACTGCCATCCGCATCATTAATACCAACGAAAACTACACCCGCCTGGAAACCCGCATCCCGGGTTCTGATACCAACCCGTACCTGGCCATGGCTGCAGCGCTGGCATCCGGCCTGTACGGCATTAAAAACAAGCTTGAACTAAACATTGAACCAACAATAGGCAACGGCTACCAGGACAAACGCAATGGCGTACTCTGGCCAAACCTGCACGCCGCCGCCACAGCCATGCAAAACTCCGACATTGCCAAAGAGCTTTTCGGCGAAGGCTTTGTTGATCATTTTACCCAAACCCGCCTGTGGGAATACCGACAGTTTGCCAAAAGCGTAACAGACTGGGAATTGAAAAGGTATTTTGAGATAATATAACTGTTTTCTTCTTCATGTCATTGCGAACATAACGTGGCAATCGCATACCCTACAGGGCGATCATGCTTCCGTGCGATTGCTTCGTGCCTCGCAATGACATTTTATTATGTAATCCCCCATCAAACAAATATTATATATTTGTACCCTTAATTATAAACCTAATGCTGCCATTGGCGTAACTTTGCCGGCAGATACATACAAATGGACTATTCTTTTATTATCCGCAAGGCCTGGGAGGGGTATGACGCGTCAAAAACTATCCGCGATATTGAAGATATCAGTGCTATGGTTTCAACCAATCATGTATACCGTATTACGTTTGATGACGACGACATCATTATAGCCAAACTATCGTACTTTGGCAAGTTTGAGCATTTTAAGGAGGATCACCGCATTATCCAAACACTGGCAATTAACCTGCTTTACCCCTTTGAGAATTTCCTGGCCCGTTCTTTACAAAAAAACAACCGCGTTTACATATATCACCATAAACAGGGTAAAACTGATGCCTGGGTGGTTTTTTATAACCCTACGCGTATTTTACAGCGCCTGCCGCGCCGCCTGGACGAAAACCACATTAAAAAGCTTGGTCAGCAGGTTGGTAAGTTTCACAAAGCCTGCTCAAGGGTTAAAAATGTACTGCCTAAATCGTCAAAAACTTTACGTACCGATATTTCTACACTATTGCAGCAAATCGAAACCGATCCCAAGCAATTTGGTACCGGTATGCAGGCCGACTTTTTAAAATATCACTGTGAAACTTTCCTGAAAAACCGCTCTAAATACAATATGAGCTCGTTCGAGATCATTCCGGTATTTATCGACTGGAATATCGGCAACTTTTCGGTAACACCTACACTTGAACTGTACTCGCGCTGGGATTATGACTGGTTCAGGATGAGCTATCGCCTGCTTGATTTTTACTTCTTCAGCCGTGTGGTATCTGATATAGGCGACCGTACCGTGTTCAGCTACGTGATCAATACCATGATGGAAGACCGTTTCATCATCTTTTTAAAGGAATACCATAAAGTTAACCCGTTAACGGCCGATGAGATCCGCTTTTTGAAAGAAGCCTACCGTTTTTTTATCCTGAATTATGTAATTAAAGATGGTAAGCACTTTTTTAGCGAACAATACGCTAAAAAATTACAGGCAGAAGCATTTGATATTTATTTACCATCTGTCGACAGGGATTTTGATGCCGAAAAGATCATTGAAGCCTTAAAATTAAAATAGGTTAGTTATCTTTCGGGCTGATTGTATAATAAAGCCCTAAAAACAGATAAGCATGACCAGGATAGACAACTTTAAATCCATAATTGATAAATACGAAGTTGTTTTTTTTGATGCTTTTGGGGTTTTAAAAAATTATGGCGGCTTGCTGCCGGGTATTGAGAATACTTTTTCTTATTTGGAAGAACAAGGCAAGGAATATTATATCGTAACCAACGATGCTTCAAGGAGCCCTGTGCAGCTGGCCGAATCTTACACCGCAAAAGGATTAATGGCCATAACACCCGACAGGATCATATCATCGGGCATGCTCACCAAAGAATACCTTGATCTGAAGGTAAACGACGGTATTGTAGCTTATTTAGGCACGCCCGATTCTGCTCATTACATTGACAGTTCGGGTTTGCATACCTTGCCTATCAGCGAAATAAACGAAAGCAATATTGACAGTGTTAACGCGCTGGTATTTTTGGATGACGAGGGTTTTGACTGGGCACGCGACCTCAATAAATCTGTTAACCTGATGCGTAAGCGCACCATACCCGCTATTGTGGCTAATACCGACCGTGCTTATCCCCTCACCAAACACGATGTTTCCATAGCCATAGGTGGTTTGGCCGGTATGATTGAGAAAATTGTAGGCAAAGAGTTTATCCGTTTCGGCAAACCTGATTCACAAATGTTCATGTTTGCCTATGATCTGCTCCGCGAACGCAGGCCGATCAGCAAAAGGGATATTGTAATGGTTGGTGATACCCTGCAAACAGACATCCTGGGTGGTAATAAATTTGGTTTGGATACCGTACTGGTATTATCAGGCAATACCCAGGCCAAGGATGCTGAAAACCGCATTACCGCTACAGGTATTGTACCAACTTACATCTGTGACTCGGCAGTTGTTGAGTTGGGTGGCTTAGGATTTTGATCTTTAATTGCCATGTCATTGAGCGTAGCGTGGCAACCGCACGGAAGCAGGGCCGCCCTGTATAGTATGCGATTGCCGCGTCGCCTCCCATGCTCGGTCCCCTCGTGCTTCTCGCAATGACATGACAATTTTATTTCCCTCCTTTCTCTACAAATCCTATCAATCTTTCTACCATAACTATTTATTCAGAAAAAAGCATTTTAAATGTATGGTTTACATTTATTTTTACCAACTTTGAAATCGCTAAGGTATAACTGTCTACCTTACATGTATTAAGCCAATTATTACCTGATTTTAAACTAATGGAAACTAATTTTGATCTGAAAGAGCATCCTCACAGTAGGTTAAACATTTTAACAGGCGACTGGATCCTGGTATCGCCTCATCGTACAAAACGCCCGTGGCAAGGTAAAGTTGAGGCCACACAAGCCGACGACCGCCCTCAGTATGACCCGGCCTGTTACCTGTGCCCCACAAACAAAAGGGCCGACGGCAGCGAAAACCCTGATTACAAAGGAAGTTTTGTTTTCACCAATGATTATTCATCGCTATTACTTAATACGCCTGATGGCGGCTTAAATGAAGATGAGCTGCTGGTGGCTAACAGCCAGAAAGGTATTTGCCGGGTTATCAGCTTTTCGCCAAGGCATGACCTTACCCTGCCACAGATGACTACCAAAGAGATCAGCAAAGTGGTTGACGTATGGCAGTCGGAATTTGAAGACCTGGCTTCCTATCCATGGATCAAGCACATCCAGATCTTTGAAAACAAAGGTGATATCATGGGTTGCAGCAACCCGCACCCGCACGGACAAATCTGGGCGCAAAACAGCCTGCCGGTTGAAGTAGCCAAAGAAACCCAGCAGCAAAAGCTTCATTTTGAGCAAAAGGGTACAAGTTTGCTGGCCGATTATCTCGCCCTTGAACTTAAAAAGCAGGACCGCATAGTTTTTGAAAACGAACATTTTGCTGTGCTTGTACCGTTTTGGGCGGTTTGGCCGTACGAAACCATGATTGTAAGCAAAAGACATATAACCAATATCCTCTATTTTACCGAAGAAGAAAAACATTCCCTTGCCGATGCCATCCGGAGATTGACCATCAGGTATGATAACATGTTTGAAACCTCGTTCCCTTATTCGGCAGGCATGCACCAATCGCCGGTTAACTCGGGCGAGCATCCTTACTGGCACTGGCATATGCATTTTTATCCGCCACTATTGCGTTCGGCCACGGTTAAAAAGTTTATGGTAGGCTACGAGATGCTGGCCAATCCACAGCGTGATATTACCGCCGAATTTGCGGCAGATAAACTGCGTGGGTTAAGTGAGGTACACTATAAAACGAGGGAGTAATGAAAAAAAGCTATTTTTAAACCAAACTATAACCAAGCCATTTATGAGAAACTTAATTAAAGGTATTTCTTTAACAATTTTACCTGCCTGTAGCCTATATTTGGCTGCTTGTAATCAAACTTCAACCTCACAGAAAAACACTACTATGGCGGATAGCACTAAAACCACTGCATCAGCATTCGAAAAAACAATCGATGGAAAACAAACTCATTTATTTACACTTAAAAACAAGAATGGTGTTATTGCTACCATCACCAACTATGGTGGCCGTGTAGTAAGCCTGTTAGTGCCCGATAAAACCGGCAAGCTAACTGATGTTGTTTTGGGTTTTGATGATGTGGAAGGTTTTGAAAAATCAACCGAACGTTATTATGGCGCCACCATTGGCCGTTACGGCAACCGCATTGCCAAAGGTCATTTTAAGGTTGATGGTAAAGATTATCAATCATCAATAAACAACACGCCTAATACACTGCACGGTGGTAAACATGGTTTCCAGGAAGTGGTATGGGATGGTAAAATGATTGATTCAGCTACGGTAGAGCTTACTTATCTTTCAAAAGATATGGAAGAAGGTTTCCCTGGCAACCTCAATGTTAAAGTGATTTACAGCCTTACTGACGATAACTCATTTAAATGCCAGTATGAGGCTACAACCGATAAAAAAACGATTGTTAACCTTACCAACCATGCGTTCTTTAACCTGAATGGCGAGGGCAGCGGCACCATCCTTGATCATTTGGTTCAGATAGATGCTGATAACTATTTACCGGTTGATGCCGGTTTGATCCCTACCGGAAAGCTTGAAAAAGTTGCAGGTACGCCATTTGATTTCACCAAGCCTGAAACCATTGGCAAACGCATTAACGAGGATAACATACAGTTAAAAGATGGCAAAGGTTACGACCATAACTTTGTGCTTAACAAGCATGACCTGAGCACCCCGATAGCAACAGTTATTGGCGATAAAAGCGGTATTAAAATGGAAGTGTTTACCGAAGAGCCGGGTTTACAGTTTTACAGCGGCAACTTTATGCAGGCTAAAAACGTGATGAAACGTGGTATAAAAGACGAATTCCGTACTTCATTTGCAATGGAAACACAGCATTTCCCTGATTCACCAAATCAGCCGCAGTTCCCTTCAACCGAGTTGAAACCTGGCGATACTTATAAAACCCAATCGGTTTATAAATTTTCAGTGGTTAAATAATCGAATACCTTTTTTATACAAGAGTCCTGCCCAACGGCGGGACTTTTTGCTTTATATTAGCATAATGACAACCGCAAATACTTATAAATTCATTAAAGAAGATACCGGCCGCTGGTACATTGACCTACCCGACTGGCAGGGTGTTAAAGCCGACCTTGAAATGGTTGAAGGAGCTGATATCATGCTTGATTATGTTGGCGAGGGCAGCAACGAAGTTGAACTTATACTGGCCGAAGAACCCTTTGAAGGCAGTACTGTGCTCCAACTTATTGAAGATTATAAAGATCATGTTGGCGGCGGCATTTATCTGCTCAGCGATTATGGTGGCAAAACACTTAACCAGCAAATGTGGCTTTGTGACGTTACAAAATTCGTATTTGGTAAGCTTCCCGCTCTTATCTATTTCAAAAAACAGTAAAGTAAACATCATCAGATATGAGCGCCTGGCGAAAAAGGGCAATTGAGTGCCTCCCCGGCTTGAAGAAAGAATTTGAAGATCCTCAAACTTCTATTTACGGCGTTTTCATTGAATTACTGCCGTCGACCGTTACTGCGCATCGAAATAATGACACCGAACAACTCAAAAAGAACTATGACTTTGCCGAATGGTGTTTCAGGCAAAAAGCGACTGACTTATGGAACGCCGCTGGAGTAACATTCTACGAACATCTGGGCGACAGGGATGAAACATTACGAACTATTCACCAATGGGTTAAACGGGATATCTATATCGAGATAAGGCCACTTTTAGAGCAAAGGCTTGATACAACTACTTTAAAAACTATAGATAGCTTATACGGCTTACAAGGAGGTAAATTAAAAGGATAACCTGCTTTTGATATTACCAACTATGATGTGTTTGTTAAGCAGATTTAAAACAAACCTAAACTTTTTGAGGTTAAAGGGTTAATTAATAACAATCTGTTTATCTATCTATAAAAAACATCATGAGTGATCAATCAACCAAACCTGAAGAAAAGGGATTTTTCGAGAAGGTTAAAGAAACAATTGAAAGCCTTTGGGAAGGCACAAAAGATACAGCCGAAGACGTAAAAGAAGTAGCCGAAGAAAAATTTGAAGATATAAAAGAAAAAGTAACCGCTAAAAAGGCAACCGTCACAAAAAAAGCAGCCGCTACCAAAAAAACCGTTGCTAAAAAAACGGACGAGGTAACTGCAAAAGCCAAAACAGACGCCGCTGATGTAAAAGCTAAAGCCGAAACCAAGGCTAAGGCCATTACAGCCAAGGTTAAAGATGAAACAGCGACTGCAAAAAAAGCGGTTGCCGATGTTAAGGCTAAAGCCGGGACCAAGGCAAAAGCCATCACTGCAAAAGCAAAAACTGAGGCCACTGAAGCAAAAAAGACCGTGGCCGCAAAAACAGCGAAGGCAGCTACTGCTGTTAAAAAGAAAGCCGTTACCACTAAATAAAAAATGCAAAAAAGCGGCCCGTAAAACACGGACCGCTTTTTGTTTATCTTAAATTTTTAATATTCCTTTTTAAAATGACTTTACAGGGCTGGTATTCCAGCTCGTATCAATAAAAAGATGAAACCCATTAGTTGTTGGCTTGCCATTACCGCCAAATAAGTTTCCTGTTAAAATTGTTTTCTTATTTGGCAAGCACGACACATTTGGCACAACAGACTGAGCAATATCGGCAGTTAAAATATCGTTTGAATTTACAGGTAAACTACTTGAACAACCAATGGTTTGCGTTGATGAAGGCATTGCCAAAAAAGCTGTTGTAGCAAAAGTGTAATTAAGTGTCCCGATGGCTGCAGTTGGTAAAATACTATTGAAATGCAGAAACGCATTCATATTGGCCGGGGTAGCGCTCCCTACATAAAACTTATCAGCTGTTTTGTCAATATGCAGCTCCAGTGTTTTTGCGTTTGCAGGCAGGGCATCCTCAACAACAACCTGCACCTGCGAGGTGATCCTATCTAAACTGACACTTTGAGAAGTGGTTCCCGGTACCGTTATCGTTATTTTTTTATAAAAAGCATCCTTATCAAACACTTTAGGCTGTTTGGAAGCAAGTACTCCATAGGTTAATATGTCGGTGCTTAAATTGCTATTGTCTACATAATTATAAATTTCACGTCCCTGGTATACAATGTCATTTGATAGTGTTAAGCCATCTTTACCGGCAGCCACAACAACGGTGTAAGTCCCGCTGTTTAAATTATCTGTAAAAACACCAAAATTTGGATCCGATGACGACTGATTAATAAGATGAAGCCTGTTTCCATCGCTATTGTACACGGCAAAACATATTACATCAACCACGCTCGAAAGCGGCAGCACAACTACTTCTGTACCAATACGGTTAACTTTCAATGCACCGGTTTGAAAGTTGGCTGTTTGCTGTGAAAAACCTACATTAAAAGTAACTTTATATTTTCCATCATGAGGTGTTTGGCCATTAGTACTGGTTTGCTCCTTTTTGCAGGATAATACAGCCATACAAATTAATGCTAACCCTAAAAAAAGTTTTTTCATTTTCAAATAAGTTTATTGCTTAACAAAGCTGTTACCAGGTGCGTATTTTAATAATGAATAACAATAGGTGTAGGGTCCCAGTTGTTATTTAAATTAATGATAAATGTATTATTACTAAGACCGTTAAATAATTTACCCGACAATATAGTCCTTGTGTTTTTTTGACAGGTTACATTATTAATAACAGCCCCCTGGCCAATATTTTTCTGATTAGCATCGTAACAAGTAATTGTAACTACAAAAGGGGCTACTGTATTTGCAATAATTTTATTTATTTTAAAATTGGTTTTGCCTTTTGATGCTTCCGGAATAATGGTTGTAAATGCTTCCGGGGAGCCGGAATTTGGCAATTCATTAGCAAAAGAATAGTAGCTGTACTCGTTTTTAATTGTTATATCTATGCTTTTAGCTACAGCGGGTATGGCATCTTCAATATTGATTTCTAATTGCCCCACTATCCGGCTCAAGGTTACATCCCGGGTAACATCTCCCGATACTGTTAATTGGGATTTATTAAAAAAAGTATCCCCCCAGGGCAATGAAGAGCCCATAGACGAGGCATAGTAAAATACATTGTTGAGGTCTTTATTATAGGTTAATCCAGCCTGCCCGGCAGCTATCCCGATTGTGTAAGTACCGGCCGGAAGATTATCCGAAATATTGCCAAAATTACTGGCGGTAGAATCGATAGTTAACGAGTGGAATAAATTACCGTTTGCATCATAAACCAAATACTTAATAACTTTAAAATAATCGGTAGTAACAGGTACCGGAGCGGCATTGGTACCAACACTGTTTACATGTTGTTTACCATTGGAAACACCTGCAATGCTTTGCGTAAAACCAGTTAAATTAAAATTGGCTTTGTATACTTTTTGAACAGGATCAGGTACGGGGTCATGCTTTTTTTTACAGGCAAAAGTAAAAAAGCACATTAGAAATAATAAGGATAAATATTTTTTCATCGGCTTAGGCTTATCCAAAGATAGCCTTTAAAGCAAAAAATCCAATCATTTAATAAAATTAATTAGATCATTATAACCAGGTGCTTTTATGCAATAGAAGAAGTTATCACCCCACAAAAAAAGCGATTGGTCACCCAATCGCTTTTTTTAATATTATAAACTCCCCCTTTAGGAGGCTGGGGGCTAAGCTTCAAACTTATAACCTACCCCTTTAACAGTGGCAACACAATCGTCGCCAAGTTTTTCGCGCAGTTTACGGATGTGAACATCAATGGTACGGTTGGTAACTACTACCGAATCTTCCCATATGTTTTTAAGGATCACCTCGCGGGTGTAAACCTTGCCTGGCTTTGAAGCCAGCAGGTAAAGCAGTTCAAATTCCTTTTTAGCCAATACAACTTTAACACCGTTTTTGTAAACCAGGTAAGCTTCGCGGTCGATAACCAGGTCGCCTATTTCCAGTTTATTATCAATTACATCTTCGGCAGGGGCGTTTCGGCGTAGTATAGCGTTTATGCGGCTAACCAGTGCGCGGGGTTTTATAGGTTTTGCAATGTAATCATCGGCACCTACGTTAAAACCTGCAATTTCTGAATACTCTTCACTGCGGGCAGTTAAAAACACCATAAAGGTATTTTTAAACTCGGGCATGGTACGCATAATGCGGCATGCTTCTATCCCATCCATCTTAGGCATCATGATATCCAGTACAATCAGATCCGGGAGTGATTTCTTTGCTTCGGCAACAGCTTCCTGGCCGTTACGCGCTAAAAACACCTGGTAACCCTCCTTTTTGAGGTTATACTCAATCAGTTCTAAAATATCCGGTTCATCATCAACAATAAGTATTTTCTGTTTTGCGGTGCTGCTCATGTTGCGTTAATTTTTTTGTATAAAAGTATACGCTTTACAACAGCTAATAGTTAAGTCAATATTAACAAATTGTTAAACGTTACCTTATATTAACCGTAAGTTGAGGCTATTTAAATGTTTTATTTAAAAAAGCTTCAAGATCGGCGCCTGTAATGTTCTTAGCGGCTATATTTCCCTGCGGATCAATAATAAAGTTTGACGGGATTGCTTCAATATGATATAAACGCTCTGTTTCGCCTTCAAAGCCATTTAAGTCAGATCCGTGCGCCCAGGTAAGTTTATCATCATTAATAGCTTTTTGCCACTCCGGTTTACCTTTATCTAACGATACACCTAAAATATTAAAGCCTTTTCCTTTAAAGGTATTGTACTGTTTTACCACGTTAGGGTTTTCCTGGCGGCAGGGCTGGCACCATGAAGCCCAAAAATCAACCATTACATATTTACCTTTATAATCGGATAATTTGATAGGCTTACCATCAATACCATTAACCGTAAACTCAGGCGCTTTATGCCCAATTGAGATCGGCTTAGCTTTGTCCATTTGTGCAATGAACTTTTGCACGGTAGGGTTATCTTTAAAATCGCCCCTGATATCATCGGCAAATTTGATTAGCTGAGCTTCGTATTTAGTAGGATCAAGCGTGGTAGCTGCATAAAAACCTGCAAGCGATTTTTTATTATCGTTTACAAACTTTAAAACCGCCTCACCACTTTCGCTTACATTCTTTAAAAATATAGGCATGTATACTTTCAGCAGCGAATCGTTACGCTCACCATGCGATTTTTCCTGGTACTCGGCAAAAAGCTTGGCGTTTTTATCGCCGTAGATATTACTGATGCGGTTAAACTCTTTTATTTTATCCGAATCATCAGAGCCTTTAATGGTGTACTCGTGGTTTTTACTGTTATTGTCGGTCTCAAAATCAATATCGTCGCCATTTTTAGCTATGAAATCAAAAAGGTTCTCTCCCTGGGTTTCGCTTCCCTGCGGACCGGTATTGCCCACACGGAGTTTAAACAGGTTAGGATAAAGCGCTACATGCTTAAACTCAAACTTGCCACCCTCGCCCAATGAAGTTGAATCAACAACTTTTAAGCCTGAGCTATCGGCCTCAATCAAATAAACAGCTTTAAGGTTACCCGGGTTTTTAATAGTTCCTGAAACGGTGAACTGTGAATTGTTTTTACAAGAGTACATGCCCGCGCTAAGCAATAACAGCGCGCCGGCAGCAATATTTTTAACTTTCATTTATTTAGCTTCTAATTCCTTTATCAATAGCTGGTTAGTTTTTTGCGGGTCGATCTTGCCTTTTGAGCTTTTCATGATCTCGCCCATAAACAGGCCTAAAACGCCCTTTTTCCCTTTTTGGTATTCCTTAACCTTATCAGGATATTTAGCAATGGCATCCTTTATAAAACGGGTTACATCATCGCCATCGGCACTGATAAGCAGGTTAAGTTCTTTAGCCAGATCATCCGGTTTTTTACCCGGATCTTTGATCATGGCAGGGAATAATTTGTGCGAAGCTACAGAATTATTTATCACCCCGGTGTCAATTAGTTTGATGAGGCCGGCAAGGTTTCGCGGCGTAACAGCAAAGTTACCAATGGTTTGGTTATGATCATTGAGGTATGAGCGTACAGCGCCCATCAGCCAGTTGGCTGCAGCTTTATAATGATCGGTGTGTTTTATCAGCGATTCAAAATAGAAGGCGGTATCCCTATCGGCAGTGATAACCGATGCGTCATAGACCGTTAAGCCCAATTGTTCGGTGTACTTATGATATAACTGTGCAGGTAAGGCAGGCAGGCTTTTACGGATGTTTTCTACGTACTCATTGCTAAGCTTCAAGGGCGGCAGGTCCGGCTCCGGGAAATAGCGGTAATCGTTGGCCATTTCTTTTGAGCGGAGTACCGAGGTTTCGCCTGTATCGGCGTTAAAATTCAGGGTATTTTGGTCGATATGGCCGCCGGCTTCAATGATATTTACCTGGCGTACAAACTCGTGCTCAATAGCACGTTGCACGTTACGGATAGAGTTAAGATTTTTCACCTCACAGCGGTTGCCATAGGCAGTTGCGCCTTTAAGCCGTACCGAGATATTGGCATCACAGCGCATACTTCCTTCTTCCATATTTCCATCGCAAATATCAAGGTAGCGGAGCAGTTTACGCGTTTCGGTAAGGAACTGGCCCGCTTCTTCGGCGCTGCGCATATCGGGTTCAGATACGATCTCTACCAGCGGCACACCGGCACGGTTAAGGTCGATCAATGAATCGGCATGGTGCTGGTCGTGCATACTTTTTCCGGCATCCTCTTCCATGTGGATATGGTGCAGGGCGATGTTCTTTTCGGAGCCATCGGCCAGCTTTACGGGCACATAACCTTTCAGGCAGATAGGCGCCTGATCCTGGCTGATCTGGTAGCCTTTGGGCAGATCGGCATAAAAATAATTTTTACGGGCGAAGCTATTATTAAGGTTGATAGTGCAATTACAGGCTAAGCCCATTTTAACCGCGTATTCAACCGCTTTTTTATTGATAAAAGGCAGTGTACCAGGATGTCCCAGCGATACTGCACTAATGTGGTGGTTTGGCTCGGCACCAAAAGCGGCAGAATCTGACGAGAATGCCTTACTAAAAGTGGATAGCTGGGCATGTACTTCAAGGCCTATTACCACCTCGTACTTTTCACCTAATCCGTCTGCGAGAACTGTCATAAAAATTAAAATTCAGCTATGATTTTACTGATGTATAAAAGTCAAATATATAAAGATTAATAGAGTATAAGCATCATTTTGCTTTTAAAACAACGCTAAAAGTACAATTATATAGTTGCAAGGTAGAGGTTATAGAGATTGGCGGTTAGCGATTGGAGATCAGTTATGAAATATTCAATTCAAATCTGCCGGTCATTACCAGATTAAACTTTCTGTACTTATCCCCGTCTATTTATCAGGCACAGATATTGAATAAGTGCCGCATACTTAGACAGACACTATGAAAAAACTAATTTTAGGAATGCTTGCAGGATGCTTTTTACTTGCAGCTTCGGTTACAAAAGCAAATGCACAGGTAAGCGTAAATGTAAACGTTGGTTTATGGAACCCACCCGCCGAATACGCCGGTGTTAACTACTATTATTTACCCGATGTAGAAAGTTATTACTATGTACCAACTCACCAATATGTTTATTTAGACGGCGGAAACTGGGTTTGGAGACGTGCATTGCCACCTCGTTACGCTACATATAATATTGCCACCGGTTACAAAGTAGCTGTAAACCGCCCAAGGCCGTATACCTATTTTGCCCATGACCGTGATACCTACGCCCGTTACCGCGGCACCAGGAACGTGATAGTTCGTGATAACTATCGTACCAGGGTGGTAAACCGCACACGTGTAGTTAACCGTACAACAGTAGTTAACCGCCATCCAAGGCCGCAACCAAGGGTAGTTAAACGTACCCGCGTAGTTGAACACCGTGACCACAATAATGGCCATCGCCATTAATTATCCAACACAGGCTTTTCCCCAAAAAAAAGTACATATAATTAAAAAGACCGCTTCTGTTGAGGCGGTCTTTTTTATTAAAAGTCTATTAAACCTCACGTCATTGCGAGGTACGAAGCAATCCCAAACTATACAGGGGGACTTGCTTAGCCGCTCTGCTAATTGGGGATTGCTTCGTACCTCGCAATGACGCGCTTTTATTGGGGGCTTACCCTACAAAACTCTTCGCTTTCACCAGCACATTATCCAATCCGCTTACATCGCTGCCACCGGCAGTTGCGAAAAACGGCTGACCGCCGCCGCCGCCTTTAACTTCTTTGGCCAGTTCTTTTACGATGTTACCGGCATGCAGGCCTTTTTCCTTAACCAGGTTTTCGGCAATCATTACAGTAATGCTCGGCTTGCCGTCGAAATCAGCTACCAGCACCAGGAAAAGGTTGGATACGATATCTTTAAGCTGGTAAGCCAGGTTTTTAACCGCATCGGCATTGGGCAGGGCCACTTTTTGGGCTATGAAATTGATATCACCAATAGCTTCAGCTTTTTGAGCTAATTCGGTTTTTAAGCCTGATGATTTTTCGAGGATCGATTTCTCGATCTCTTTTTTCAGTTTGGCATTTTCGTCCAGCAATCCCTCAATGCTTTTTGAAAGATCTTTTGGATTTTTGAGCAGTTCTTTTAACTGGTTAACCAAGGCATTTTGGGTAACAATGTATTTTTCGGCAGCGACACCGGTAATAGCCTCAATACGGCGCACACCTGCAGCAACAGCACTTTCAGCAATAATTTTAAAGAAACCAATTTGCCCTGTAGCTTTCACGTGCGTACCACCGCAAAGCTCCTTGCTGAAGTTATCATCAAAAGTAATTACACGCACATACTCGCCATATTTTTCACCGAATAGCGCTGTTACGCCGCTGGTGATGGCTTCAGCATATAATACGCTGCGTTCTTCCTTAAGCGGGATGTTTTCTCGTACTTTTTGGTTTACGATAGCTTCTATCTGCGCCAGTTCCTCATCGGTAACTTTGGCAAAGTGCGAAAAATCGAACCTTAGGTAATCAGCATTAACCAATGAACCTTTTTGGTTTACGTGGCTGCCTAATACCTGTTTCATGGCTGCATGCAGCAAGTGCGTAGCCGAGTGGTTACTGTTGGTTTGACTACGTAAGGCCGGATCAACAATAGCAGTTAAAGCATCGTCAATATCCTGAGGCAGTTTATCGGTAAAATGAACTATCAGGCCGTTTTCTTTTTTGGTATCGGTAACCAGGATAATCTCGCCATCAGGGAAAACCAGTTCACCCTTATCCCCTACCTGGCCACCGCTTTCGGCATAGAAAGGTGTTTTATCCAATACCAACTGGTATTGTTCTTTACCTTTAGCGGTTACCTTACGGTATTTTACAATATGGGCTACAGTTTCAGTTTCATCGTAACCGGTAAACTCAACTGATTCATCGCCTTTTAGTACGATCCAGTCCCCGGTATCGATGGCTGTGGCTGCACGGGAGCGGATTTTTTGTTCGGCAAGATAAGCCTCAAAGCTATCCATTTCAACAGTTAGACCTTTTTCACGTGCGATTAGCTCCGTTAAATCAATTGGAAAACCATAAGTATCGTATAGTTCAAAAGCAAAATAGCCATCAATTGGAGAACTCAATTTTTCTCCGTCAATAGCAACAGTTGCTCCCATGGGGCGATCTACAATACTAATTACCCGGCCCTCTAAATATCTTTCAAACCTTATTAGACCAGCAGCTAATGTCCTTAAGAAAGAATTTTCTTCTTCCAAAACCACCTTCTGCACAAAATCCTTCTGAGAATACAATTCATCAAACACTCCCTTAAACTGATCAGCCAACAAAGGCACTAATTGATTTAGGAAAGGCTCTTTAAAACCTAAATATTGATATGAGTAACGCACAGCCCTGCGCAAAATCCTGCGGATCACATAGCCTGCTTTGTTGTTAGACGGCAGTTGGCCATCAGATATAGCAAAGCTGATAGCACGGATATGATCGGCCAGTACACGCATAGCTACGGCATCATTCCAATCAGCATCGCCGGGTTTGGCGGCGCTATTATATTCCTTGCCTGATTTTTCAGCAATGAACTGGATCATCGGCTGGAAAACATCGGTATCATAGTTTGATGTTTTGCCTTGCAGTACACGTACCAAGCGCTCAAAACCCATTCCGGTATCCACGTGTTTATTAGGCAGCGGTTGTAATGCCCCACCTTTAAGGCGGTTAAACTGCATGAACACGTTGTTCCAGATCTCGATAACCTGGTCATGATCGGCATTTACGAGTGTAGCACCGCTTACTTCGGCACGCTCATTATCCGGGCGGCTGTCAAAGTGGATCTCCGAGCATGGGCCGCATGGGCCGGTTTCGCCCATTTCCCAAAAGTTATCTTTTTTGTTACCGCGCAGGATATGGGATTCATCTACATACTGTTTCCACAATTCGTAGGTTTCGGTATCCTTTTCAAGGCCTTCCTTTTCGTCGCCTTCAAAATAGGTAACGTACAGGCGGTCTTTAGGCAGCTTGTACACTTCGGTAAGCAGTTCCCAGCTCCAGGCAATGGCTTCTTTTTTAAAATAGTCGCCAAAGCTCCAGTTGCCCAGCATCTCAAACATGGTGTGGTGATAGGTGTCAATACCCACCTCTTCCAAATCGTTATGCTTGCCCGATACACGCAAACAACGCTGCGTATCCGCTACGCGGGAGGCCTTGGGCGCCGCCTCGCCTAAAAATATATCTTTAAACTGGTTCATCCCCGCGTTAGTGAACATCAGGGTTGGATCGTTTTTAATCACAATTGGTGCCGAAGGAACAATGGTATGTCCCTTTGAAACAAAAAAATCAAGAAAAGCCTGTCGTATTTCAGTAGCAGTCATAGGGAGCAAAGATAGGATTTTGAATTATTTCGGATATCGGATTTTCAATTTCGGATTTATTTATTAATCCCTACAGATTTTCCTATCCCCTTCAGGGTCTCTCAGAGAGTACACTAAGGTCCTCGCCATGCAATTTCACAAGTATATTAGAATTCAACAACATTGAATAAAACCGGCTAAAATTGAATACAAAAACAACTTCTAACCTCAGGGTCCTCTGTGAGTTTAAGTTAACCCATAAAATTGCTTTGTCGTTTAATCAGCAAGGCGTTTTGTTTTGCCCCTCTGGGGCAAAGGGTATTTCTATAATTTTTTATGCTACAAACCTTTTGCACCTCTGGTGCATCTGTC